>NZ_CP111079.1:2712500-3312500 GCF_026278245.1 Pontibacter kalidii
GATGATTTCGAGGCCGTGATCGATCTGAAGGAGAAAAAGTCCATCAACCGCATCAGCAGTTCCTTCCTGCAAACCAAGAACGATGGCATTCAGCTGCCAGCCCAGGTAGAGTTCGCCGTGTCAAAAAACGGGAAGAAGTATAAAACCGTGAAAGTGATTACGGAGCTATCAGACAAGCCGGGTGTGTTCAAGGAAGTGGTGACGGCAGAGGTACCGAGTAAGAAAGTACGCTACATCAAGGTAACTGCCAAGAACCCGATGCCCGGCTCAGAGGAGAACAAACGCAAGGCCTGGCTCTTTGCCGATGAGATAATAGTAGAGTAACAGAGAAATAAGAGTAAAACCAGTGCAGACCTCATACATTAGCGATGAGGTCTGCCTTTTTTAGGCCATTCGCGTCGCCCTTCCAGAATTATACTTATTTTTAGGCTGGCGGATCCGGCAAGTATACGTTACGACCGCTGCAACCATCTTAAAACCATAGCAAAAATTCATGTTCCTAAAAGCTTTATCTAAGCTAAAAGCTTCCTTCGTGGTCCTGGCATGCCTTTCAGCCTCCTGTACCACCTCCAACCAGCAAGATAGTAACCCCAACACCGTATCGCTTACCGACTACGTAGACCCCTACATTGGCTCCAGTTATCACGGGCACGTGTTTGTGGGCGCTAACGTACCGTTTGGCGCGGTGCAGCTCGGCCCTACCAATATTACCCAGGGCTGGGACTGGTGCTCCGGCTACCACTACTCCGACTCTACCATTGTTGGCTTTGCCCACACGCACCTAAGCGGTACCGGCATCGGCGATCTGGGCGACATCTCGGTGATGCCCGTAACGGGCCAGGTGCAGCTGGTGAAAGGAAGCATCAAAGACCCGAAAAGCGGCTACTATTCCCTCTTCTCCCACGACGACGAGACGGTAAAACCGGGCTACTACGCGGTAAAACTGAAGCGCTACAACATCGGAGCCGAACTGACGGCTACCGAGCGCGTGGGCTTCCACCAGTACACGTTCCCGAAGTCTGACGAGGCAAGCATCATCATCGACCTGAAAGAAGGCATCGGCTGGGACTCTCCTACCGAGACCTTTATCGAACAAGTGAACGACAGCACGCTGGCCGGTTACCGCTTCTCCAAAGGTTGGGCTAACGACCAGCGCGTATACTTCACCGCTGTGTTCTCCAAGCCGATCGAGAAGTTTGAGAGCTTCCAGGTAGTGGACACAGCTGCCTCTTCCCCGGTTCCGGCCTCCAAAGGCCGCATGATCAAAGGGGTGGCGCATTTCAAAACGCAGGAAGGCGAAAAAGTAAAGCTGAAAGTGGGTATCTCGCCGGTGAGCGCGGAGAATGCGCTAGCCAACATCCAGGCCGAGGTGCCGCACTGGGACTTCGGGAAAGTAGTGGCCGATGCCGATGCCGCGTGGAACCGCGAGCTGCAGAAAGTACGCATCGAGGCACTGGACTCGGCGCAAATGCGCACCTTCTACACTGCTCTTTACCACACCCTGATCGCTCCATCCATCTTTAACGACCACAACGGCGACTACCGTGGCACGGACAAGAAAGTATACGAGAAGGCTGACTTCACCAACCTTACCACTTTCTCCCTTTGGGATACCTACCGCGCGGCGCATCCGCTGTATACTATCTTGCAGACCGAGCGCGTGAACGACATGATCAACTCCATGTTGGCTATTTACCAGCAGCAGGGCAAGCTGCCCGTGTGGCACCTGATGGGCAACGAAACGAACACCATGGTGGGCTATGGCAGCGTACCGGTGGTAGCCGACGCCATCCTGAAAGGTTTCGACGGATTTGACCATGAGCTGGCCTTCGAGGCAATGAAAGCTACTGCCATGGGCGATGAGTTTGGCCTTCCCTACGTGAAGAAGCAGGGCTTTATACCTGCCGATGAAGAAGTGGAAAGTGTAGCCAAGGGACTAGAATATGCCATTGCCGACTGGAGCATTGCGCAGGTAGCCAAGAAAATGGGCAAGCAGGAGGATTACGAGTACTTCAGCAAGCGCGGCCGCTACTATGAGAACTACTTCGACAAAGAAACCCGCTTTATGCGTGGCCGCATCTCTCAAAACGAGTGGCGCACGCCGTTCGACCCGTTCAAGTCCGAGCACCGCAAGGACGACTACGCCGAGGGGAACTCCTGGCAGTATACCTGGCTGGTGCCACAGGATGTGGAAGGCCTGATCAGCCTGATGGGCGGCGAGGAAGCCTTTGCGCAGAAACTCGACTCGCTGTTTGTAGCGGAGGGCGACATGGGCGAAGAAGCCTCCAACGACATCACCGGCCTGATCGGCCAGTACGCGCATGGCAACGAACCGAGCCACCACATTACCTATATGTATGCCTACGTGGGGCAGCCTTGGAAAACAGCCGAGAAAGTACGCTTCATTGTGGACAACATGTATACCGATAAGGCAGATGGCCTGATCGGTAACGAGGACGTGGGCCAAATGTCGGCCTGGTATATTCTCTCTACCCTGGGCTTTTACCCGCAGAACCCGGCTAACGGTGCTTACGTATTCGGCAGCCCGGCTGTAAAGCAGGCAACACTTTCTTTGCCAAACGGAAACGTGCTGGAGGTCGTGGCCAATAACAACAGCAAGACGAACAAGTATATCCAAAGCGTTACGCTTAACGGAGAGCCATACTCCAAATCCTACATCCTGCACAAGGACCTGATGAAAGGCGGTAAACTGGTGTTCGAGATGGGCAGCACGCCAAGCGCTACCTGGGGCGTAGCCAAGGCTGACCGTCCAAGATCCGAGCCTGTTGAGTAGCATGATCCGCTCCTAAAGTATAAGCCCTCTGTAGTTGCTGCTACAGAGGGCTTTCTTTTTTGGTTTATACTTAGGCTGCGGCTCACTCCTGTTATCAAGTGGAAACCCATTTTTAAACCTCTTGAAGGCAGGAATAACTTTGGGTCTATACTTGCAAAAGCAATTTTTACCTTAGCTATACTTTATAATACTTATTATAACACTTGCCACTGTTCTGATTTTCGCTGGCGCGGGCTTGCAGCCCGTCTCTTACTATACTCTCGGATTTGTAATCCGAGTGGCTTGAAAAGCCAGACTTCCCGAGCAACCGCTTCCTGCAATTGGAGCCAAGCTATCCTTACTAGCTCCTGCTGATCCTCAGCTTTACAAGCTGCTTGTTTCAATTCATTCTTTGTCTCCCTCCAGGCCGGGAGGCCTCGTCCTCGGGCATCGCGCTGGGAGCTTTTCCTTTGCTCCTACGTCGCAATGTCTCGCTCACGCTCGCCACCGGAAAAACTCGCATAGGCGCTCACCCCAAGGACTGGGATCAGATTCGATAGCCACGGCTTTTGCAACTAGAACCAAGTCCCCCTTTGAAGGGGGCAGGGGGATGTTAATCAACTGCGGAGAATTCCCCTCCATGGAGGGGTTAGGGGCGATTTATACTTTGTAGGGACAGGTCGCGACCTGTCCGCGCTATAGATACAACTATGAAACTTATGCTTCAGCAGCAGTAATGACAGGCTCCCCTCCTGGGGGTAGGGGCCCTCGGAAAAGCTAAGGAGGGGCAGGGGTGGTTGGTCTGGCACGGCAATCCTGTCAATCCAAAAATCCCGTAAATCCTGATTCAGACAAGTATAAAGTATGGTTCTTTGAGTCAGTAAAGTTGCAAACTCTACCTAATAACAAGACACAAGTCTACAGACTTGTGCCAGGAAAGGGAATACCACCTAAAACAAGTAGAGCTGCCATCGGCAGCTCTACATTATACTTTCCTACGACTTCACCGAAGCCGAGGCGCGTTCCAGCGCCTGCAGCACCTGCTCGTTCACTTCGCCGAAGATTGAGACGCCTTTGGCTCCGTTTGCCAGGGCGAGTTCTATACCTTGCTGGAGTTCTTCGTTGCTTTTGAAGTCAGGCAAGTATAAGCCGGCGTAGAGCGGGAATTTCCCCTTCAGGAAGTGTACGCCTTCTGTCACGGCATCACCGATCCAGCGCACATCCTCTTTGTAGAAGCCATGGTAAATCATCGGGTACACGGCGTTCAGGTTCCAGTTGGTCCAGTCCTGGCGCACGATGCGGCGGGCCACTTCCGGCGTTGGAAATACGGCGGCGGTAATCGGTTTCTTATTTTCTTTGGCGATCTCGGCCAAGTGGTTCACGATGTTATTGACGGCGTTATAGCGGTACAGCCGCCACGACAGGCTGGCCTCCGGGTATTCCAGTTCCTCGATCGCCTTGCCGCGCCATGCTTTGAATTTGCTGCGGCACACCTCGCAGTAGCAATAGTCGTACTCTGGCAGTTCCTTGGTCTGCTCTATGTCATAGTTCTCCCACAGGTTCACCGGCAGGATCACGTCGCAGAAGCGCACATAGTCCAGGTGGATGCCGTCGATATAATCTTTGCTGAGGATGTTGCGCACGTCCTCGGCCAGGTATTGCTTTACCTCCTCACGGGAAGGACACAGCCAGCGGTAGTACCCCACATACGGTGGCTTATCGGCACACGACTCACCTTTACGGTTTTGGGCATACCACTCCGGGTGCTTCTGCAGCAACTCTTTTTCGCCCCGGTTCATGGTCCACATCCAGCGGTGCGCCTCCAGTTTGTTGGCCTTGGCTGCACGGAAATGCTTCTCGCTGTCGGCTTCAAAGAAGATCCCCCGGATACCTGCTTCGTAGAAGCGTTTGTACTGCTGCTGCAGATCGGCCTCTTTATCGGCTTTGTTGGGCCTTACCCACACCCAGTGCCTGGGCCGGTTCTTTTTAGCCCCTGGTGCTGCGGTGAGTTCGGCAAGAGCGGGCGCAGGTATACTTGCGGCCAGGCCGGCTAGCGCCCCGGCCTTCAGGAAGGATCTTCTTGTTTTCATTGTAAGCCTTTTATCGTGTGTACAAATCCGTTTTCGTTGATGCTCCATACTTTGCCGTCTGGCCCGTGTATGGCGGCCATAAACTGCAGCGTGCCCGCCTCCAGTTTCAGTTGGTTCTCCTGCCCTTCTACTTCCACCCTGCCTTTCTTCAGGCCCAGCTCTTTTAAGGATTTACTGTAGCGGCCATGCTTCCCAAAATACGCTTTCTGCCGGTAATACACCAGCCACAGGTACTGCTTTTGCTTCTCAGCGTAAGGCATGGTAAAGTTGATGCTCTGCTCCCCCACAGGTTGCTGGCTAAAGTATAAATAGCCCCAGCGCTCCGGCAGGTGCATGTTAATCACCCCTTGCGGTGACCACACCCAGTTATACTCCGGCAGCGGTTTGCCGTCCTCGCCTTTGCGCTTCACGTACTTGCCGTCTACCACATCCACATCCCACTGTACCCGCGAGAAATTGATGCGCCACAGGGTGCCTTCGTCTGGAACACGCGTGACATTTCCGACCGTAACAGATCGGAAAGGAATCGCCATTTCCACCGTCCAACCCTCATCGGTATCGGTCGGATCATTGAGTGTACCTTGCACCTGCACCGCAGACTTCAGCCCATGCAAGTCCCAGCCGATGAGGGCACCGTTGTTGTTGCGGTAAGGCTTGGAGAGGAACAGGTCGAAGATGGTGTTGAGCGCGTTCACCTCCACCTCAAAGTATTGGTGGGTGTCGTTGTCCGGGTCGAGGAATACTTCAAAGTCATTGTCGTAGTACACCACCTCGTCGTGCTGCGTCAGGTTAGCCCACACATGCGGCTCCTTCATCTCGGCGGCAATGTATAAATACTCATTATCCCAAGCCATTTTCACGCGGGTCGGGTACGTTGGCTCCGGCCTTTTATCGCCCTCTATGTCAGTGAACAAGTCCGTCCAGGTAGCGTGTTGCCATACTTCGTCGTTCAGGTGACCGTCTATACTCGGAGCCTTGCTGGTGAAGTGGGTCACGTAATGTTTCGGTTCTGTAAACAGATGCTCCAGTCCAGCAAACGGAGAGGCCGCTTTAGCCTTTCGCTTCGCTTTCGCGGAAGGGTTATCTTCTGCCTGTGCAGCCAGTACAGCCAAAAGTACCAGGCACAGGGTGAGGTAATGCTTCATCATAAAGGGGGTATAAAAGCGTCTCTCCTGACAGTCGAAGTCTAAGAGAGACGCTAAAGCAGAATTTATACTTGAGTTTTTAGTATGCTGTTCCGGATTTGTAATCCGGAACTCAGCTAACTGCGGATTTGCACCCCGCCTGCTTGCCAGTAGCTAAAGCCTTTGCTCTTGCGGATTACAAATCCGCGGCTATCTACTTTCGGATTGGAAATCAGAAAGAGCTAAAGTGGGATTCAAAAGCAACTACTGCACAGCCGGCGCATACTTAAACCAGCTGGCCGGAATGGGCTGCGGCTCTCCGCCGTCTTTGCTGTAGAGAAGCTTTAGGGTATAGCCGCCGCCACCTTCAATAAAGTCCAGCGCAAATGGCTGCAGGCCTTTCTCCAGCGCCACCTGACCGATTTTCTCCTGTGGTGGGTGCAGGCCGTCGTTGTCCACTACCAGCCGATCGGCAATGCGCAGCACACCGCCGTCGTCGCAGGTGAAGTGGAATGTATAAATACCTGTTTCCGGCACCTCCAGGTAGCTTCTGAACTGCACGCCAAAGCTCGGTGCTTCCGCCTCACGTGGAACCTGCAGCTGCGCTACCTCTGCCACACCTGTTGGCGTGGCCTTGGCCATACCTCCTGTATTTTTGAAGGAAGCCTTGTAGTAGGTCGCCTGCAGGCCTGGCTTTGTACTTTTAGCTGCTATTGCCTTGGCATAGGTCTGCTTTTCATACGTAGTGGTATAGGTATCCCCTTTCAAGCCTTCCGGCGTAAAGGCCGCTATCTTGAACGTGGTGGTTTCAGTGATAGTCAGCGGCTTGTCCAATACCTTAGAGGAGGTAGTGGGCTGGCTGCCGTCGGTGGTGTAGCGAATGATCAGGTTGTCGAGTGGCTTTGGAACGTCCAGCGTGGCCTTATCGGTGAACACATTCACGTCCAGGAAGCCTTCCAGGTCGGGCAGTCGGTAATTTACGTCCAGCGCGTCGAGGCGTTTGTAGTGCTTTTGCAGGCGCTGCAGGTAAGAATCGTAGTCGCGCTTGTCGGACCAAACCACCTCGGCCAGCGCCGTCATGCGGGGCATGTACATGTACTCGGCCCGGTTCTCGGAAGGGATGTACTCGGTCCAGATATTGGCCTGTGCCCCAAGTATGGCTTTGGCTTCCTCGGCGTTCAGCCCCTTCGGCACCACGTTAAAATGGTACACGTTATATACCGACTTCTTATCGGGTATCCCGTCGAAGTATAGCGGGCTGTTGGGCGTCATGATCACCTTGTTGCCGTTCCGGGCAGCGTGCAGCGGGGCATTGGGAGCCCAGGTGCGCCAGAACATCACCACCGCGTCCGAGTTGATACCACCCTCCAGCATCTCATCCCAACCAATCAGCGTCTTGCCCTTGGAGTGGAAGAACTTCTGCATGCGGTGGATGAAGTAGCTCTGCAGCTCCTCCACGCTCTTCAGCCCCTCGCGCTTCATGAGTTCCTGGCAGCCTGCGGAGTTGGCCCAAGTGGTTTTCTCAACTTCGTCGGCCCCCAGGTGGATGTACTGGCTCGGGAACAGCTCAATGATCTCGTTGAACACATTCTCGGCAAACTCATAGGTGCTCTCCTTGCACGGGCAAATCGGCACAGAGAACGTCTCGCCCCAGCCCGCTTCGCCGCAGGTCAGGAACGGATAGGCATCAATGGCGGCCTTCATATGGCCAGGCATGTCGATTTCGGGGATGATCTCGATGTGGCGGGCAGCAGCATAGGCGATGATGTCCTTCATCTCCTCCTGCGTATAGAAGCCGCCATACATGGTCTGGCCGTTTTTCTGCACGATATGGCGCTCATCCAAAGCAAAATCCGGGTTCTCCTTCGAGCGGGCGATCACATCGCGGTCGTGGTTGTTGAAGGTACGCCAGGCGCCCTCCTCGGTCAGTTTCGGGTATTTCTTGATCTCAATGCGCCAGCCCTGGTCGTCGGTCAGGTGCAGGTGCAGCTTGTTGAACTTGTAGAGCGCCATTAGGTCGATGAACTTCTTCAGGTAATCGGTGGTGAAGAAGTGGCGGCTCACGTCCAGGTGCATCCCGCGCCAGGTATAAGCCGGCTCATCCTGGATCTGCAGGGCCGGGAGCACAAGCTGGGCCTGCGCTGATCCCTGCTCTATACTTACAGGCAGGAGCTGCCGCAGCGTCTGCACGGCCCGGAACATGCCCGCCGGCTCTTTCGCCGCCAGCGTTACCTGCTTTGGCGTGATGCTCAAGCGATAGCCTTCCGGGGCATTTATATTTTGGTCGTACTGGAAAACAATGGTATTAGCGGATGCTTTCTTCGCCTGCTTCAGCGATTTGCCCAGGCTGCCAGACAGCAGGTACTGCAGCTGCTCGGCCTCGTTTTTAAAGATGCTTTCTTTGGGCAGTACTAGCTTTGTTTTGGAGTTAATGATGAAGCTTCCCTCCTGCGGTGTCAGGGAGCTGGGGTACGGAATCAGGGGATACTTCGGGTCAAGGGTCTGCGCCGTTGACAAGGTTTGCACCCCAAGAAAAATAACTGTGAAAAGTAAAGCGTAAAGGTAGTGTTTGAACATGATATGTAAATGTAAAAGCGTAGTCTCTGTTGAGCGGGGAAGGTGGCTTTTCCCCGTGGAAAATCAGGAAACGACAATCATTCCCCTACCCCCTATCAGGGTTTAATTCATTCTCTTTTTGTCATCCTGAAAGGATCTTGGTGGTGTGCAGTATAGGTTTTACCTCCCTCCTCACAAGTTTCTTATCAGAATAACTTAGAATGTGAATTTGTTGTACCAGAAATCCACCCCCATAGAGCTAGTGAGCATAGCTCTATGAAGGTGGGTAAAGCCTGTCCAGATTAATTACTTTCGATCGGCTTTATTTCCTCACGGTATAACTCCACCGGACCGTCCAGCAATATGGCGATCACCGTCAGGTCCTCGTCCAGCAGGTCGTGCGGCACGTCGATGTAGGCGATGCCGGGGATGTGGCTCCAGTACTGCTTGTTGAAGATCTCGTGGCCCAGCAAAGTGCCGTTGCCCACCACGCGGATGCGGTGCAGCTTGTTTTTAAGTCCTTTGATAGCGATAGGACCGGTTGGCTTACCCTCCACGAATAGGTACAGCGTCTGTTTATCTTCAGATAGCGAAGTATTTCCCTCGTAATGCCCCTCTGGCAGGCCTGGGTTGGCTTTATACATGGTTTCGGCATGCTTTTTCACCCAACGCTCTACACCCGCATCGGCCAGTTTGAGCTGCTTTACCTCAGTACCGTCAGGTTGCAAGGCGGTGCTCTGGAAGGGGTTATTTCCTGCCTGCAGGTTATCGGCTACCCGGCGGATCGTGCGGTTACGCTGCGTCGCATCCAGTTTGCCAGTCTTCTGCAACTCTGCCAAGGCCAGTTTCGCTGGCGCTGGAGAAGCCAGTTTCAGCGGCTCGTCAAACGACAAAGCCAACACGGTCAGTTGCTCATCGTAGGCATTGGCAGGCACCTGGATGTAGGTGGTGTTACCCTGCTGCTCATACTTGGCAGTAGCCTTGCTACCCACTACTTTTACATTTTTAATTGGCGTAGCCAGCCCCTGCACGCGCACCGATTCGGTTCCCTGGTTCTCCACAAATAAGTATAAAGTTTTACCGTCCTTGGCCAGCGTAGAGTGGCCGTAGAAATGCTCCTGCGGAATGCCTGCCACGGTGCCGAAGATAGCTTCTTCGTGCTTGTTCGTCCAGCGGCCCAGTTCCTTTAGTATCGCTACCTGCTCCTCGGGTATGGTGCCGTCCGGTTTCGGGCCGATGTCGAGCAGCAGGTTGCCGCCATTGCTGATGCAGTCGGCGAAGGTACGGATAACCTGGTTCGGGCTCTTGTAATGGTGGTCGTGCGGCGAATAGCCCCAGGAGTCGTTCATGGTCAGGCACAGTTCCCAGTACTTATCTTGTGGCTTTACCACTGGCACGCCCTGCTCCGGGGTGGCATAGTCTCCGTAGTCGTTGAGGCGCGAGTTGATGATGACGTTTTTGTTGTAGCCCAGCAACATCTCCCGTACCTTATCCGATTGCCACTCCTCTGCACTATGCTCCCAATCACCGTCGAACCAATAAAGGTCCGGGTTGTAGTTTTTGGAAAGCTCGCGGAGCTGGCCCTGATAGAAATTCTGGAACTTCTTCCAGCGGCGTGGCTCCTCGGCTAACGAATAGCGTTTTTTAGCCCGTGTGAACACGTCATAGTCTGCATAGCTCCAGTCGGGCAGCGAGTAGTAAAAGCCTACTTTCAAGTTTTCCTTGCGTAGCGCGTCCACAAAAGGCGTGAGCACATCGCGTTTGGCCGGTGTATGCTTTTTGGTGTTGATGCCGCCCATTTTGCTATCCCACAAGGCTACGCCGTCATGGTGTTTGGTGGTGATGACCGAATAGCGCGCACCGGACTCTTTGATCAGCCTGGCCCATTCCTCCGGCTTATACTTATCTGCCGTGAAGCCGTCGAGCTGCTTCATGTAGTCTTCGTGGCTGATGTAGTTGTTGAAGAAGGACCACGATTCGGGGATGCCGTTCACGGCGTAGATGCCCCAGTGGACGAAGATGCCGAGCTTGGCGTCGCCGAACCACTGCATTTTGGTGCTGTCCTGCGGGGCGGCTTTTTTGGCCTGCGCGGAGGCGAAGTTGCCGCTGAGCACTAAGAGAAAGATGAGTAATAGTTTGTACTTGTTTATCATTATACTTGAGCTATACTTATTTTATCCCGCTCTTTCGGATTTGTAATCCGAAAGTATAGAACGACGGATTTATAATCCGCACAAGCCATGTTTATACTTTGGCTATACTTTTATACTTCCCTGGCGCAAGCGTCCGCTTGTGCCTTCATCGCTTAGCTATTGCAGCTCCTCCTGTTGGCGCGAGTTTGCAACTCGTGTCCTGTTATGGTGTCGGGTTTGCAACCCGACTGGCTCGAAGAGCCATACTTATACTTGGGCTATACTTCTTTACTGGAGCTCTACTTTCTACTCTGTTTATACTTGCTGCTATACTTGCCAATGACAGCGACAACACCGTCCCTCTTTTGTCATCCTGAAAGGACCTTGTGGGCCAGCTGCTGCAAGCGTATCCTTCCTGCTTTCAGGTTGCTTGCAGAACAACAGTTCCTAATTATACTTGCATAACTGCTGCTTCCTTCCATTTGAACCAAGCTATGCTTGCTAGTTGCTGCTGATCCACGGCTTTACAACCTGCATTGTTTTATCTCTGGCTTTGGTGCTCTCAAGCCCGAGAGGGCTCGTCCTTTGGCATCGCGCTGTTTTCCCTCCTGCCTCCGCTGCGCTGCGGCTGCCCTAAACGGGCACCGGATCTCACAAGGCGCTCAACCCAAGGACTGGTATCAGTTCGATAGCTGCGGCTTTCTGTCATCTCGAGCAGCGCGAGAGATCTTTTCAGAATACCCGAAAGACCCCTCCTCTTTTCGGGAGGACAGGTAGAGCGGCTTAGCCAACTAATCCAACAACTAACAACCAACACCTACCAACCAGCAACCAATCCCCTCACCTGCTCCACATCAGCCACTAATTGCTCAAACTCAGAGAGCACCCGGTTGCTGGACATGGGCGGGTAATCTTTGCGGTATACCATATCGCTGTCTACTGATTTACGCACTGAGGCATGCACCTCGCTTACGCCGGTTCTGGAGACCAGCTCCTGCACGTTGGCCGGTGTTACGCCGCCGCCGGGCAGGATGATGAGCTTGCCAGCCGCTCTTTCATGCAGCTCCCGGATGAGGTCGGCGCCCTGCAGCGCCGTTTCCTGCTGCCCGGAAGTAAGCAGGCGGTGCACGTTTAGTTGCAGCAAATCATCCAGCGCCTTATAGGGATCGGACACCAGGTCGAAGGCACGGTGAAAGGTGATGCTCATACCTTGCGCCGCGTCGATCAATGCCTGCGTACCGGCCACGTCTATACTTCCGTCCTTTGTTAAGGCGCCGATCACGATACCGTCTACCCCTAACCCGCGGCAGAGCTGTATATCGCGCTTCATCACCTCAAACTCGGCAGGCGAGTACAGAAAGTCGCCACGGCGCGGGCGGATGAGCACGTGCAGGCCGATGTTGATACTTTGGCGCACCACCTCGATCATCCCCGCGCTGGGCGTAGTGCCGCCGCCGGCCAGGTAGTCGCACAGCTCCACGCGCTGCGCGCCTCCCTGCTCGGCGGCTATGGCAGAGGCCACCGAATCGATGCAGATCTCCAGCAGCGGTTTAGAACTTGCTCTTTCCATCCAGCAGCTTCACTCCCGATTTATCCTGCACGGCATAGTTAAAGCCCTTGTGAATGCAGTACCCGCCATACTCGCCGTTCTTGTTGAGGGCGATAAAACCTACCTGCAGGTCTTTCACATCTTTGTGCTTGGCAATGATGCGCTCCACGGCCAGACGGCAGGCGTCCTCCGGCGAATTCCCCTGTCGCATGAGCTCCACCACCAGGTGGCTACCCACCATACGGATCACAGCCTCGCCCAAACCTGTGGCCGTGGCGGCTCCTACCTCGTTATCTACAAACAAACCAGCCCCGATGATCGGAGAATCGCCCACGCGGCCGTGCATCTTGTAGGCGGCACCGCTGGTAGTACAGGCACCGGCCAGATCGCCGTTCGCGTCCAGCGCCAGCAACCCGATCGTATCGTGGTTTTCGATGTTGATCACCGGCTTGTACTTCGACTCCTTCAGCCAGTTTTTCCAGTCTTTTTCAGATTCCGGCGTCAGGAGGTTCTCTTTCTGAAACCCTTTCTCCAAGGCGAACTGCAGGGCACCGTCTCCTACCAGCATCACGTGCGGGGTGTCCTCCATGACCTTGCGCGCCACCGAAATCGGGTGCTTAATGTGCTCCAGAAAGGCCACCGCGCCGCAGTTGCTGTCCTTGTCCATGATGCAGGCATCCAGGGTCACATGGCCCTCCCGGTCGGGGTAGCCGCCGTAGCCCACCGTGCGTACTTCCGGATCGGCCTCGGGCACTCGTACGCCAGCCTCTACGGCATCCAGCGCGGTACCTTTTTTCTTCAGAATTTCCCAGGCCGCCGCGTTAGCCGGTATGCCGTGGTTCCAGGTAGAAATCACGACAGGTTTGTTTTTTTTGGCCGCTCCCAGCGAGCCGCCAAAGGCGCTGGCATACTGAAAGCCGCTGCCCAGCAGGCCAGCGCCGAGGGCAGATAGTTTTATGAATTTTCGTCTGGTGCTCATTTTATAGGTTGATGTTGCAGGTTAATGCTGAAGTATGTTTGACTTCTAACGTATATCCCTCTCCTCTCAGAACAAGGCTGATCCTTTCTATCTTTTGTCATCCTGAAAGGATCTTGATAGCGAGTAGTATAGCTTAACCTCCAGGAAGAAGGAGCCTCTTTCTACTACCACCAAGTCTCTTCCAGAATGACAGAGAAATTTGTACTTATCTTCTCAAAATAAATCAGCCCTTCCCTTGAAAGGGACAGCGGATTATACTTCAGCCATAAGCCAGGCACTTGTGCTTTATACTTGCGCTTTTAACAGGTGCGGACGCTCGGCGTGCACTTTCAGGATCAGCTCTCCGAACAGGGTATTTACCCAGGCAAACCATTTTCTGGTGAAGTTGGAAGGATCATCCTTGTGGAAAGACTCGTGCATGAAACCGGTACCGGCATGCGTGTTCTTGAGCTGGTGCAGGCATTCCTTTATCTCCTCATCCGATTGGCTCGTCAGGGCCTGCATAATAATGCTCATCGGCCAGATCATATCCACTCCGGTGTGCGGACCGCCAATGCCATGTCCGGCTTTGCCCACAAAGTACCAGGGGTTGTCCTGGCCAAGTATAAACTTGCGGGTGTTCTGGTAGATCGGGTCTTCCACCGGGCAGCAGCCCAGGTACGGCATGGCCAGCAGGCTCGGCACGTTGGCATCGTCCATAAACAGCTCATTGCCGAAGCCGTCCACCTCAAACGGGTGCACTTTGCCGTAGTTCAGGTGCTCCGCCACAGCGTATTCCTTCAGGGCTTTCTCCACCTCGTCGGCCAGGGCGGTACACTCGGCCGCAAAGGTTTTGTCTTTCTTGATCTTCTCGCTCATCTCAGCCAGTTGGCGTAGCGAGGTAACGGCAAAGTAGTTCGACGGCACCAGGAACAGGTAGATCGTGGCGTCGTCGGACGGACGGAAGGTAGAGCAGATCAGCCCTACCGGCTTGATCGGGTTACCGTAGCCGGAACCTGCCACCGTGTCGGTTTGCCAACCGGTTACGCGCTGAAACTTGTAGGGCCCTTTGTCCTCCTTGCGCTGCTGTTCTTTAAAGGTTTTCACCACCAGGCGCATAGCTTTCTCCCATTCCGCATCAAACGGGTTTGTATCGCCGGAGGCTTTCCAGTAGTGGTAGCCCAGTCTGATCGGGTAGCACAGCGAGTCGATCTCCCACTTGCGCTCGTGGATGCCCGGCTGCATCTTGGTCAGGTCTTTGGCCCACTCCCCTTCCTTGGTAGGGTCGTCGTAAAAGGCGTTGGCGTAGGGGTCGGTGATGATGTAGCTTGTCTGGCGGTTGATTACACCGGCAATCAGTTTTTGCAGCGGCTTGTCCTTGTCCATCAGTGCCAGGTAAGGCCATACCTGCGCCGAGCTGTCGCGCAGCCACATGGCGTCAATATCCCCGGTGATCACATAAGTATCCGGACGGCCGTTCTTCTCCTGATAGTTAACAGTGGTATCCAGGGTGCTTGGAAGGCAATTTTCGAACATCCAGGCCAACTCTTTGTCGGCAATGCTCTTCTTTACATCCTTAATTGCTTTTTCTACCGCTTTGCTCGTGAAATTACGCTCCGACATGGCAGGGCGCTGGCTCTCGAACTTTTGCTTTTGAGTGAACGACATAAATGAAAAACCTGAGGCGGCGATACCGGCTGTCGCGATGGCGCCGGTCTTAACAAAATCTCTTCTTGTAGGCATGGGTGTTTTATGAGTCTTTTTGATCAGGTTATGACCAGTAAATTTTCTGCTCTTAAATATAGTAATTATAAGGCTAAAACCTGCTCAACTCCTGATATAAGTACAACTTCTCGCCATATGGCTTGTACTATATTAGTATCTTATCCTGCTTGTTACCGCACCACAATCTCATCGGCAAAAAGCCATGCGGGTTGGCCGGCACCGTTATGGCCTTCCGGCAGTGCGGTCAGGTGGTAGGCGGTAACACGCACATACCTTGCCTTCTGCTCCGGGAACTGGGCCTTGAAATCGTGCATGGTCGCCTCCTGCTCATTTTGCGACACGGGGTTCTTCACCGTCTTTACTTCCTTAAAACTCTTGCCATCGGTGGAGACCTCGAACTTCACGGCCGTCGGCAGCATGATCCAATCGCGGTAATGCTGCAGGCTGCCCAGGGTGATGTTGGAGATTGATTTGGCCTCCCCTAAGTCCAGGGTTGCCACCATATCCCTGCCGCTGAACCCGTGCCAGTATTTGCCCACTGCGTGCCGCCCGCGCACCCCGTCGGTCAGCGAGTTAGGGCCGTCAGCCATATAATGCTTGCTCACCGGGTTTTCATACTTTACCTCGCGGCCAACGGCCTTGTGCATGCTAAACGACTGCTCCGCCGGCTTCAGGCCCATCACCTTGCCATTCACCACCGTCACCGCCTTCAGCACCACCGACGAATCGATCTGGATTGGTTGCTTGTACTTTATACTTTGCGCCGTTGGCTCCGAGCCATCCAGGGTATAGTATACTTCCCCGTTCATGGCCTCGGTAAAGAGCGTTACCAGCAGCTTGCCGCCTTCTGAGCTGGGCTTGATGTCCACGGTGAAATTGCCTTTGGAGTAATGCAGCGCTTTCTGGTCGAAGGCTTTGAACTGGGGCTGCAGGCGCTGGTTAAAGCTTACCCAGTCGCGGCTCTCTTTCGGCGACCACACGACCTCGGCCAGGGCCAGCATGCGTGGCAGCACCATGTACTCCAGGTGCGAGGCGGTGGTAATATATTCGGTCCAGACGTTGGCCTGTGCGCCCAGCACGTGCCTGGCTTCTTCTGCTGTCAGTTCTTTCGGGATAGGCTCGTAGTCGTATACTTTTTTGAGCGTGTTAAAGCCGCCAATGGCCAAAGGCTCTCCCTCCGGACCTGCCTGGTAATGGTCGAAGTAGACCGGGGAGCCGGGCGTCATGATCACGTCGTGGCCCATTTTGGCAGCCTCGATGCCGCCGCTCTCGCCGCGCCAGCTCATCACCGTGGCCTGGGGAGCCAGCCCACCTTCCAGAATCTCGTCCCAGCCAATGATGCGGCGGTTCTTGGTGAGCAGGTAGTTCTCCATGCGCTTGATGAAGTAACTCTGCAGCTCCTCCACGTTCTTCAGGCCTTCATCGGCCATGCGCTTCTGGCAACTAGGGCATTTTTTCCAGCCCGACTTATCTACCTCGTCACCGCCGATGTGCACATACTGCCCGGGGAAAAGCGCCACCACCTCATCCAGCACGTCCTCCAAAAAGGTGAACACTTCCTCGTTGCCCGGACAATAGTTAGACGACATGTTGGTATAGTCTCCACCCGTAAGCGGCAGTTGCTCTTTGCCGCTGCAGCTCAGGTGCGGGTAAGCGGCAATGGCCGAGGCCACGTGGCCCGGCATCTCTATTTCCGGCACGATCGTGACGTTACGCTGAGCAGCGTAGGCCACGATGTCTTTTATCTGCTCCTGGGTATAGTAGCCGCCGTAGGTGGGCTGCTCGCCCGGCTTTGCCTGCGGCCTGGCATCCCAGGGTTTGTCGGTATGGTCCACACGCCAGGCTGCTACGTCGGTCAGCTTAGGATACTTCTTGATCTCGATGCGCCAGCCCGGATCGTCCACCAGGTGCCAGTGAAACTTGTTCATCTTGTAAGTAGCCATGAGGTCGATGTACTGCTTCACGGCGTCAGGCGAGAAGAAATGGCGGCTCACGTCCAGGTGCATGCCGCGCCAGGCAAAGCGTGGGTAGTCCGTAATGGTCATGGCCGGGACCTGCAGCGCCGCGTTGGTGCGCACAGCGGGCAGCGTTTGCAGCACCGATTGGATACCGTACACGATACCTGCTTTGGAGTTGGCTTTTATGCTTATTTCCGACGGCGTTACCTGCAGTTGGTAGCCTTCTTCGCCCAGGCTGTTTATACTTTCAATGGCTAGTTTAATGGCTTTGCCTTTGCGTTTTTTGATCGGCAGCTCCAAACCGGAAACTTCTTTGATGCGCGCGGCCAGAAAATCAGCGGCAGGCCGGAGCTCTTTTTTCCCGTTTTCCAGGTGGATAGAAGTATGGCCGTCAATTACAAAGTGGCCTTCGCTGCGCTGCAGGCTTACCGGCTGCGGAATGATACTGACCGGCTGCTGGGCCAGCACCAGAAAGGGGAAAAACAGGGCTAGAAGAAGGGTGGTCTTCTTAATCATGGTAGTTTAGTCTTTTGCCTTTTAAAGGCTATTGGTAGTTATTGTGTCGTGAAGTATAAAACCAACCAGCATCTATACTTGCTGTACTGGCCAGTCGGTTTTATACTTTAGAACTCAGGTTGCGATTCCCTCATTTGATGAAGGTGTAAACCCACCCCCGCCCCTCCAAGGAGGGGATTTTTGTTACGATTGCAGAAATTCCCCTCCTTGGAGGGGCTAGGGGTGGATTCATCGCAACCTGGGTTTTATACTTTGCTAGTGCTCACTCGCTGAAATAGCCATGCCTTCGAGTGCATTCTTGTAGAGCCCGATTTCTGAGATGGTCGGGTTCAGCCTCGACGACTCGATGCGCAGGCGCACTTTGCTGGCCGTTACCGGCTTGAAACGCAGCAGGCGCTTGTAGCCCACGGTGGTGCCTTCGGTTGCCTGGTGCCACTGACCGTCTTTCCAGTAATCGAATGCAAACTTCTCTATACGCTGCCCTACGCTGATGTTCTCCTGCAGCATAAGCACATCAAAGGTCTGCTCGCCGTCCAGTTTCAGCTCTATCACGGCTGTGGTGTCTTTCTCTGATTTGGTGGTAAAGTGCGTGTCATACTTGCCGTCGAGTATGGCTTTTTTGTTCTTGCCCGTTACCTTCACTTTAGCACCTGCTGCCAGGTTCTTATTGAAGGTGTCGTGGCGCAGCTTGGTCCAACCCTGCAGCGCCTTCACGTCACTCTCGTGGATAAGGCCGCGCGTGTCGGGCGGGATGTTGAGCAGGAGCACCCCGTTGCGGCCCACGGAACTGTAGTAGATATCGAGCAACTTCTCCGGCGATTTCACCTTATCGTCCTCGGCAGGATGATAGAACCAACCCGGACGGATCGACACGTCCGTTTCAGCCGGATACCATACCAGCCCTTTGGCGTTGCGGATCTTCTCGCGGCTGCCCAGCACTTCGCCCCGCATATCGCCGGTAGGTTTAAACGCCACCGCCTGCTGCGAATTTGCCGCCGTCGCATTCTGGTCCAGGTTATCGGCTGGTACTACGCTCCACTCGGTTTCACGGCCGTAGCCGGTTTCGGTGCCCACCCAGCGCACATCCGGGCCCATAATGGCAATAGTGGCCGTAGGCTGCAGCTTGCGGATGTGCTTGTACCAACGGTCGAAGTCGTATACCTGCTTTTTGCCGTTCGGGCCCTCGCCATTGGCCCCGTCAAACCATACTTCATCTATCTGCCCGTAATTGGTCAGCAGTTCGGTGAGTTGCTCTACAAACAGGTCGTTGTAGTCATCCGTGCCGTACACTGGTGAGTTCATGTCCCAGGGTGAGAGGTACACGCCAAAGCCAATGCCGTACTCCTTGCAGGCCTCCGCTACGTCTTTCATCAGGTCACCATTTCCATTTTTCCAGGGGCTGTTCTTCACCGAGTGTTCGGTGGTGGCTGTCGGCCACAGGCAGAAACCGTCGTGGTGCTTGGCGGTGAGGATCACCTGCTTGATTCCGGCCTCCTTGGCCACGCGCACCCATTGGCGGGCGTCTAACTGTGAGGGGTTAAAAATGGCCGGATCTTCCTTGCCTGTGCCCCACTCGCGGTTAGTGAAGGTGTTGACGCCCACATGAAAGAAACCGGTCAGCTCCAGCTGCTGCCAGCGCAACTGCCGAGGGGTGGGCACCACATTGGCCGCCTTGCGAATGATGTCGGCTTCGGAATCTCCGGGCTGCAGGATCACAAAGTTTACCTTTTCGTGAGTTGTTTGCTGCGCAACGGCTGGAGCAGAAGCTGCCAGCAGAAGGGAAAGGAGGCTGTGGGTTATCTTCTTCATTTTCATGTAGGGGTGAGCTATACTTAAAGATTTTATACTTGTTAGTTTATACTTTGGAGCGCTTCGTCTGGCATCGGCACCGGTTTTCCGGTGCTTTTAAACGACGGCATCGGAGCCTCCCACTGCCGCAATTGCTGCGCTAGTTCCGTGGCCAGCGCCTTCACGCGTTTGGGGTGTTTGGCTGCCAGGTCCGTGGATTCGCCAATGTCGTTTTCCAGATTGTAGAGTTCCATTTTACCGTCGCGCAGGTGGTAGATCAGTTTCCAGTCGCCTTCGCGGATAGCACTTCTGTAATTGATGCCTGGTCCGTCCTGCTCGGTCCATTTGTTGGGCACGTGCCATACCAGGGCGCGGCCTGCCGGCCTCTGCTTTGGTGATCTGAGCAAGGGCACAAAGCTTTGGCCGTCCACTTTTTGCACCACCTCATACTTCTCTACCTGCGCCATTTCCAGTATGGTCGGGAAGAAATCCTCAATGATAACGGGCATATGAGTAACCGAAGCAGGCTTTACCACACCCGGCCATTTCACCAGCATGGGTACCCGGATGCCCCCCTCGTAAACCGAACCTTTTCCGGCTTTCAAAGGGAAGTTCTGCGTGTGAGCCTCCCCTCTCCCGGCATAAGACAGACTCAGGCCACCGTTATCGCTCATAAATATAAGCACTGTGTTGTCGTCCACACCATTATTTTCCAGGTAATTTAAGACATCCCCCAGGCTCTTGTCCATCCCCTCCACCATACTGGCGTAAATTGCCTCGGTCTGGCTCAGCCCGGTGTCGAGGTATTTCTGTAAAAAGCGCTTGTCGGGCTCATACGGGTCGTGCACGGCATAATGGGCCAGGTGCAGGAAAAACGGCTGCTTGTTACGGATCGGTGCCTCCAGTGTCTTGAGCGCTTCCAGTGTCAGGGCCTCCGTCAGGTAGGTTTCTGAGCCATAGTATTCCGCCATGTCCGGCACCGCATGGATATTATAGGATTTGCCGGGCATATTGCCGTAGTTCTGCTCGCCCAGGTAACTGAGCGGACGCCCCGCCACATGCCCGGCCACATTTACCATAAAGCCCAGGTTATGGGGATTGGCTCCCGGCGTGCCGGCCGTGCCCCAGTGCCCTTTGCCTATGTGTATGGTCATGTAGCCGTTCTCCTGCAGCAACTGCGGCAGAGGGGTGGCGTAGGCTGTTTGCGGCACGCCCGCTATGGGGCTCAAGCCGTTGATGTTCCAGTTGGCAAAGTTCAGCTGCTCATCCGGCGTATCGGAATTGCGGTCTTTCCAGGGCGTGGTCCAGTTGGTGACGCCGTGGTGGGCCGCGTTCATCCCCGTCAGCATACTTACCCGCGAAGGCGTACAGACCGGTGTGGCGTAGGCGCTGGTGAACTTCATGCCTTCCCGGGCCAGGCGCTCCATGTTAGGCGTGTGGTAGCGCTTGTTCACCGGGTATACTTTGTCGGCAAAAGGCACCGACGTATCCATCCAACCCATGTCATCCACCAGGAACACGATGATATTTGGCCGCTGCTGCGCCTGTATGGCCAGTGCAGGAAGTATAAGGATGATGAATAGAAAAAGCCTCTTCATGTTTGATTTAAGTAAAGAATAGCAGCAGTATGATGTCACCTCTCTCCTGCATTTCTGTCAGCCCGAACTTTGTGAGAGATCTTTTCCGAACTCCGGGTAGATTTCTCCTATCGCCGAAAGGACAAAGAGCATAAGCCGCCGTTCTACTTCACCGGCTTCGGCTCCACCTCGCGGTTGCCTTCGTGCGTTTGGCTCTGGTAGTACTGCGGGTGGAAGCGGATGCCTTTGGCCTCCCAACCCGGGAAATGCCAGCTGTTCAGACGGTTCACAAAACTGTTAAAGTCTTTCTTTTCCAGGGGCGTCCAGAGGGCTTCGGCAATGGCAGGCAGGCGCGGCAAAAGCATGTACTCCAGGTGCGCTACCGAAGAGATAAACTCGGTCCAGATGTTGGCCTGCGCGCCCAGCACATACTTATGCTCGTCTGGCGTTAAGGCCTCCGGGTGCGGGTTATACTGGTACACCCTTTCGAGGGTGTTGATGGAGTACTTGGCCGCAAAGGGCTCGCCTTCCGGACCAGCCTGGTAGCGGTTAAAGTAGAGGGGGTCGCTGGGCGTCATCACCACGTAGTGGTTCTGCTTGGCTGCCTCAATACCGCCCTTTTCCCCGCGCCAGCTCATTACCGTGGCCGATGGGGCCAATCCGCCTTCCAGGATCTCGTCCCAGCCCAGGAGCTTTTTGTTGTGTGCCAGCAGGTATTTTTCCATGCGCCGGATAAAATAGCTCTGCAGTTCTTCTTCGTTCTCTAATCCTTCTGCCGCCATGCGTGCCTGGCAGCGCGGGCATTTCTTCCAGTACGACTTGTCCACCTCATCGCCGCCGATATGGATGTACTCTGCCGGAAAGATCGCTCTCACTTCATCGAGCACGTCCTGCAGAAACAGGAAAGTGCTGTCGTTGCCGGCGCAGTAGTTCAGGTTCACGTTGGCAGGGTCTGTCACGCCGTTCCACAGGGCGGAGGTGGGTGCCTGCTGCCGGTGGCGCTCGCAGGAGAATTCCGGATAAGCTGTCAGCGCCGCACCCGAGTGGCCGGGAATATCAATTTCAGGGATCACCGTAATGTGGCGGGCTTTGGCATAAGCCACCACCTCTTTGGCCTGCTCCTGGGTATAGTAGCCACCGTAGGTATAGGGCTTGCCGGTAAGGGGTTTCTGATAGGTAGAGTCGGGTTTATAGTACACGCTGCCCGGAATCTCCTTTCGCCAGGCTCCCACCGAGGTCAGCTTCGGGTATTTCTTGATTTCCAATCGCCAGCCTTCGTTATCGGTCAGGTGCCAGTGGAAGGTGTTCATTTTGTAGAGCGCCATCAAATCGATAAACTCCTTGACAGCCTCCACGGTGTAGAAATGGCGGCTCACGTCCAGCATCATGCCTCTCCAGCCAAAGCGCGGCTCATCGGAGATTTCCATAGCAGGCACCTGCAAGGCCTCGTTGGTGCGCACGGCCGGCAAGGTCTGGAGCAGCGACTGCAACCCGTAGAACACGCCCGCCGGACTGTTTCCTTTAACAAGGATGGCCTCGGGCGACACGCTCAGTTTGTATCCTTCCGCTCCCAAGTCTGCCATACTTCCCAGCTCAAACCGGACCGCCTTTGCCTTCTTTTTGTTCAAAGGCAAGGTATAGCCAGACACCTCTCTGACATGGTTGGCGAAGTACGTTGCCAGGGCCGCCAGCTCTTTGTCACCCCGCTTAAACTGGATGGAGGTATGGGCATCAAGTATAAAATAGCCCTCCTTCAGCTCCAGGCTTACCGGCTGCGGAATAATGCTCACCTGCTGCGCCTGCAGCGGAAGTATCACCCCGAGCAGAAAGTATAAAACCAGTAGGGTTGGCCTGTTTTTCATGTAGTGTACTGCAAGCTAAAAGTATAAATCCTTTCAGGACAAAGGAATTTTTGACAAAGGACAAAGGTGTTTCAAGTATAAATCGTTGCCCCTCGGTCAGCCTGTCATCCCCCTCCCACCTTCAAAGGGGGACATCGGTATGCTGCAACTATACTTTGTATGTCTTTCGTCCTTTGTCAAAAAATCCTTTGTCAAATAATTACTGATTCTTCTTCTGTTCTTCCGCGTCTGAGAGCGGGGCAAAATGAATGCCCCGGGCTTCCCATACTTGCAGGAGCGGCAACAGCGCGTTTCGGAACTGCTCGTAGTTTTTGTTCTGTGGCTGCGTCCAGCCCACTTCGGCGTAGGCGGCCAGGCGCGGGAACACCTGATAGTGCATTTCGCCTCGCGTCGGGATCCACTCACTCCACATCTGGGAGCCTGTGCCGATGATGTTCTGATGATACTCTTTGGCCAGCTCCTGCGGCACCGGATCGAAGCTGTAGGCTTTCTGCAGCGGGATAGATTTGTAGTCATAGTCCAGGTAGGTCATCGAGTGCAGCGAGTTCACCAGCTGGTAACCTTGGGAGGCAGCCTGCGTGATCAGCTCCACATCGCCTTTCCAGAAATGCACCACCACGTTTTTGGCCAGCTCGGTTTCGGCATTGGCATCTGCTTTTTTCTCCTCGAAGTCATGGTGGATGTTAATCCCCATGATCTCGTTCCAACCCATCATGCGGCGGCCGTTCTGCTCAATATACTTCGAGATGTTGTTGGTGAAATGCACCTGCAAATCAGCGTAAGTCTTGATGTCGTGCTCCTTCATGTAGGCGTTTACCTGCTTCGATTTCTCCCAGGCTTCGTAGCCCACTTCGTCCCCGCCGATATGGATTACCTTGGAGGGGAACAGCGCGAATACCTCCTGCAGCACGTCCTGGAGGAACTCCTGTACTTTAGGATTAGTCACGTCGTAGATGTCGTAGAAGCGGCCGAATTTTACCGGTACCTCTATCTTCTGATTGTCCGTGCCCAGCCAGGGGTAAGCGGCAATGGCCGCACTGGCGTGGCCCGGCATCTCGATCTCCGGCACCACGTTGATGTGGCGCTCGGCGGCATAGGCTACCAGTTCTTTTATCTCCTCCTGAGTATAAAATCCGCTGTGCGGCTCCCCGGATTGCTTGTTGCTGTTCCACTTCTTCTCCCCTACGGCCGTGCTTTTTCTAACTGAGCCAACCTCCGTCAGTTTCGGGTATTTTTTGATCTCGATGCGCCAGCCCTGATCATCCACCAGGTGCCAGTGGAAAACGTTCATTTTCAGGCGGGCCATCTCGTCAAGCAGCAGCTTCACCTCCTCTTTTCCTTTGAAGTGACGGGCCTCATCCAGGTGCAAGGCGCGCCATTCGAACCGTGGCTTGTCTTCTATGGCCACCGCCGGCATAAATTTGCCTTCAGAAGTATGGAGGGCCTGCAGCAGGCTCTGAATACCGTAGTGGATGCCCGCTTCCGTGGCTGCCTTGATGGTCACCTGCGTCGGCGTTGCGGTCAGTCTATACCCTTCTTTGCCCAGGTCTTTGGACAGCTTCTTATCCAGCTCCAAGCTGATCGTGTTCTTCTTACCCTTGCCGGCGTTAGCCTCGAGTGATAGGTTATACTTCTCCTGCAATGCTTTTTGGAGGAAATCGGCCTCCTTTTCTGCTCCGGAAGTATACTGGATGGCTTTGGCGCTGCCAAGTGCGAACTGTCCCTTTGCCAGTTCGATTTTGTTTGGCCTGGGAATGATGTTGATTTCCTGCGCACCGGCCTCAAACGCGGCCAGGCAAACTAAGAGGAGAAGGTATAGAAGTTTTTTCATGGGGTGAGCGTTTGTTTAGAAGTATGGATTGCTTACTTAACTGAAGGTTTAAATTTAAGTGGATAATTTCAGGTCGTTCCTTAACTGGCTGGTTCCTGCTTTACCAGCTCGTAAATGCGCACCGGCTGCTTGCTTTCGGTCGAGAAAGTGAGCTTCGACACATTCTTGAGTTTGCTGCTATCGATCCGGATGTAGCTGCCGTTGCCGCTGTAAATGGTTTGCTGCTTTCCGTTTCTGCCGGGTGCAGTGATCGTATAGTTGGCACCGTCGTTTTTCAGCAAGATGACTAGGCCAGCTCCTCTCAGTTCCTTTGGCAGCGTTACCGTCACCGGCTGCTGGCTGGTCAGGGTCTGATAGGTGTTTATACTTTTGTCATGGGCAAAAACCGACTCGTTCGCTCCGGCAACAGGCTTCACCTTCAGACGAAGCTCCTTCAGGTAAAAATTCTGCCGTTTATCGGAGGCGTTACGGAAACGCACATACTTTATACCTGGGTCAGTGAAAGCTATACTTCCTTTGCCGCGCTCTGCTGTTGTTTCGGCTTTCGTCCATACTTTCCCGTCTTTGGAGGTCTCAAAAACGCCCCAATTCAGCAGGTTATTGTTGCTCAGGTTAAAGTATAAAGCCTGCGCCTGCAAGGCCTCCGACGGTTTAAAACCGATGTACTCGCCGCTATCCAGGTAGGCCACCTCCAGCATGGGCGAGTAGGCAATGCCGTTGTTGTTGTAGAGCAGTGGTTGGGTGGCCAACCGCTGAGACTGGCTGTAGCTTGTGGGGACATCGGTATTTATACTTGCTACACTTTGATTTTCGCCCACGAAATGGTTGCCGGTTATTTTGAAAACCTCCTCCACAAAAGGCATGAGCACCAGCGAGCCGGTTTTAACGCCAGGCTGGTAAGGATTCTGGTTGAGGGTGGCATCCACAGTAGCCATACTATCCAGCACAGCCTCCAGGCGCAGGTACTCGGCCCAGGCGGCGGCAGGGTTCAGGTTCATACGGTTATTTACCATATCTATCGCATGGCTACCGGCTTTGCCCAGCTGCTCGAACTGCAGCAGCCACGGCGACAGCTGCTCTACCAGGCGCTTGTTCTGACTTTTGCTTCGGATTTCGGAAGGGGCCTTGGCTATACTTTCAAACTCTTGTTTTATCCTGTTGGCTTCCGCCGCTGAAGGGTGCAGCCCGTTTTGATAGGTTTCCAGGAACGCTTCGATATAAGGTTTGATCTCTACCGACTCATCGCGGCGGTAGCGGTGGCCGTTCGGCCCTGGATCGCTGTTGTGGGCGTTGAAGGTGCGGAAGGCCACCGGCGCCTCCGGCATCACATATTGGTTAGCTGCCTCCCAGGCCTGCTGCGGATCGTAGGCTTGCATGTTCCAGCTATACAACGCCACGCCAAAGATCGCCACCTTCGAGGCCTCCGCCTTGTCCATCGGGTTCGACACAAAGCCCGACATATCATACTTCGCCTCGGTGTCGATGCCATAGGATGGGCCCATGAGCAGGTGGTTACGCACGTAATCGCTCACCGGGAAATTCCACCACACATAAGCTGGGCGCTGGATGCGCTTGTTCACCCATTCCAGTCCTTCTTTGGTAATGTCGTGCACCACGGTGTTGCCTGTCCACATCACGTGAATGGCCGGGTCGAGCTGCTCGCCCAGGATGTCGAGATAGGTGCCCGGTTCTTTATTCGCCCAGCCTTTGTTGTACTCGGTGGGGCACATGATCAGCGGCGCCACGTCCTTTTTCTTTTGGATGAACTGGCGCTGGATGAAGTTGAGCAGGTTAGCCTGCATCCTGGCATCCGTTCCGGCGCCGGAGATGTCATCGAAGAAAACCGCAAACGCACGCACGCCCAGATCATACATCTGGTTAAACTTCGTGATGATGGCGCTGCTGTCGGCCTGGTTCCACTGAATGTCTTTGCCCGGATGGATGGCCCACACAAAATCCACCTTGTTGCGTTTTGCTTCCTGCACCACTTCTTTTAGCTGCTCCTCCTCCTGCGGAGGGTATGGCTTGCGCCAGTTTGGAGAGGAATGGTACGGATCGTCCTTGGGGCCGTAGATGTAAGTGTTGAGCTTGAGTTTGCCGTAAAAGCGCAGCTGCTCCAGGCGGTCCTGATGACTCCAGGGCTCCCCATAAAACCCCTCCACCGTGCCACGGTACGCTACATCCGGGTAATCGGTGATGGTGGCTTCGGGCAAGCTTATACTTCCGTTCCGCTCTTTCTGCACCAGCTGCGACAGCGTCTGCACGGCATAGAAAACCGAGCGGTCGTCGAAGGCCTCAATAGTTATCTCTTCCGGCGAGATCTCCAGCCGGTAAGCACCGGAGCGCTGCAATTGGGGCTCTCCTTTCCTGAGCTTCTTTACCTTCAGCGGAAGCGATTTGCCTTTCTCGGCCACTGGCACCACCGTCTTCAGCAGGGCTAAGGTAGCCGCATCTTTTTTTAGGCCTTTTACTTTGTAGGCATGGACCGGTGTGAAACGCTGCTGGTTGATAGTTGCCTGCTGCGGCTGCGGCACGATCTGCTGCGCCGTCGCGGCAAAGGAAATCAGAAGTAGAAAGGCAGCGAAGCTGCGCTGGATAAGGGTGAGCATTGTGTTTTGACTTTGTTACAATGGCCCATCCTGACTTAGCAAAGACAGGAGGAGTTATACTTTTATCTTTAGCTGGCACAAGTTTTCAAACCTGTGCCTTATCATGGTGTCGAGTTTATAACTCAACTGGGCCGGAGGCCCAACTATAGCCAGTCACGAGCGAGGACGCTCGCGCCACAAGTATGTTGTTTATTAAGCCTCGCCTGCTGTTCGCAAAGTCTTTCTTCCTGCCACAACTTGGGCTTCCAGCCCAGTCGCTTTACAAATCCGACTCTATATAAGGCACGAGTTGCAAACTCGCGCCAGCAGAAGAAGGCTTATTGTACAATCAAAGCTTAAAGCTTCCCGCCCTCTTTGGCCAGCAAGGCCTTGGCGCCGTCGTCCTCATACTTGTCGAGCAGGCCGTTGAGCTGTTTTTTGAGTTTGGCGGTGATCTTCTCGTAGCCTTTCTTGCCGTAGAGGTTGTGCATCTCCTGCGTGTCCTTCTGCAAATCGTACAGCTCCCACCCTTCCACTCTCTTGTAGAAACGAATGAGCTTGTAGCGATCAGTCTTGATGCCGAAGTGCGGTGACACGGAATGTTCGCCGTTCTCATAGTAGTGGTAGTACATCGCATCGCGACCCTTCGCTTTCTTGTCCGTTAGCAACGGCAGGAACGACTCGCCCTGCATGTCTTTCGGAATAGCCACGCCGGCAGCATCGAGCATGGTCGGGGCGATGTCCAGGTTCATCACGAAGTGCTCTGACTTAGTACCCGGCTTCACTACGCCAGGATACCGCATCACCATCGGCGTGCGGAACGACTCCTCATACATAAAGCGCTTGTCGAACCAGCCGTGCTCCCCCATGTAAAAGCCCTGATCCGACATGTAAATCACGATGGTATTGTCGGCCAGGCCGTTTGCATCCAGGTAATCGAGCGTGCGGCCGATGCTGCGGTCGAGCGAGGCGGCGGTGGCCAGGTAATCGCGCATGTAGCGCTGGTACTTCCACTCCACCAGTTCCTTACCCTTCAGGTTGCGCGCCATCAGGTCTTCGTAGATCGGCTGGTAGTAGGCTTTAAATTTTGCCTTCTGCGCTTCATTCATGCGGGTGATATTGCCGTCCTTGATGTTGTCATAGTCCGGGAACATCTTCAGGTCATAGCCCATGATCATGGTCTCGTCGATGGTCATATCCTGTACCTGAGCAGCCTCGCGGTTGGTATAGTTGTCGTAGAAGTTGGCTGGCAGCGGAAAGGTTTTGTCGTCGAACATGCCCATATCCTCCAGGTCCGGCATCCAGGTGCGGTGCGTGTTTTTGTGGCCGATCACCAGGGCAAAAGGTTTGCTCTTGTCGCGGCTGTCGAGCCACTCTTCGGCCACGTCCTCCGTTACGGAAGACACGTAACCTTCAATCCGCTCGCGGCTGCCGTCCATGTTAATGAAGTCGGGGTTAAAGTAATGTCCCTGGCCCGGAAGTACTTTCCAGTAGTCGAAGCCTTGCGGGTCGCTTTCCAGGTGCCACTTACCCACCCAGGCAGTTTGGTAGCCGCCTTTGCCCAGCTCCTTGATGAAGCTGTTCTGGCTGCCGTCGAAGTGAGAGTTCTCGTTGTCCTTGAAGCCATTCTTGTGGCTATACTTGCCCGTCAGGATCACAGCGCGGCTCGGCCCGCAGATAGAGTTGGTGACGTAGGCCTTGTTAAAGGTAGCGCCTTCTTTGGCAATGCGGTCGATGTTGGGCGTCTGCATCAGGTTGCCGCCGTAGGCACTAATGGCCTGAAACGCGTGGTCGTCGGACACGATGATGACGATGTTTGGCCGCTTTGCCGGCTGCTGTGCCGAAGCCACGAAGCTTCCCACAAAAGCCACTGTCAGTAAGAGTAAATGCTTCATCATACAATATATACTTAATTACCTGCTTTTTCCTTTTTGTTTGATTTCCTGCAATAGCTTAGCGAATTCCTCCACTTTCTCCGGATATTGCGCAGCCAGGTTATGCCGCTCCCCAATATCCTCCCTTAGGTTGTAGAGCTGCGGCTGCTCGCTATTTCCGAGCTCAATAGCAGTCAGCTTGTTATAGGCGGGGCCATTGCTTGGATGTATATACTTCCAATTGTCTTTTACAACTGCCAACGTACTGGCGTGTTGCACCAGTGTTTCCCGGCCTTGCTTTGATTTGCCCATCAGCGCCCTCAGCATGTTGTGACTATCAGGGGCATCTGTTGATGCCAACGGCTGGCGCAACAGATTGGCAAAGGAAGCCAGCAGATCCACCTGCGAGATCAGGGCATCCGACTCTCCGGCTTTTATCTTGCCAGGCCAGCTCACGATCCAGGGCACACGCGTGCCTGCCTCAAAGATGCTATACTTGCCGCCGCGCAAAGGCCCGGCCGGCATGTGTCCGTTTTGCTTTGTCACGGCCTCGTCCTCGTAGCCGTCATCCAGCACAGGTCCATTGTCACTGGTAAAGACGATAAGCGTGTTTTTGGTAAGCCCCTGCAGCTCCAGTTCTTTCACGATTTCCCCCACGGCCCAATCCATTTGCAGGATCACGTCCCCGCGATAGCCTAAGTCGCTTTTGCCTTTGAAGTAGGTGGATGGCATGCGGGGCACATGCGGTTCGGTGAGGGAGTAAAAGAGGAAGAATGGTTGCTTTCTATTCTCCACGATAAAGTCTTTGGCCTTCTGCAGAAAGGTAAGCGGCACTTCCTCATCCGTCCAGCGGGCTTTGGTGCCCCCGCTCAGGTAGCCAATGCGTCCAATGCCATTGACAATGGTATTATCGTGCCCGTGGTTGGGCGAGGCCTTCATTTTCAGGAGTTCCGGATTCTCCTTACCCGTAGGATCGCTGCCGACTTTCTCCCGGTAGTTCACCAGTATCGGATCGGCCGGATCGAGGCCCACTACCCGGTGGTTTTCTATGAAAACGGTAGGCACGCGATCGGCAGTAGCCGGGAAAATAAAGGAGTAGTCGAAGCCTACTTCGTTGGGACCAGGCTTAATATCCTCGTTCCAGTTCTTCTCCACCGCATCACCCAGGCCTAGGTGCCACTTCCCTACGACAGCGGTCTTATACCCAGCCTTTTTGAACACGCCCGGCAATGTGACCCTGTCCGTAGGCACGATCAGCGCGGCATTGCCCGGCAGCACGCCTGTTCCCTGTTTTCGCCAGGGGTACTCGCCTGTCATAAGGGCATAGCGCGAGGGGGTGCAGGTGGCCGAGGTGGCATATCCACGGGTAAAGCGGATACCTTGTTCGGCTAGTTTATCTATGTTTGGAGTGAATACTTTAGTGGCTCCGTAGCTGCTTAGGTCGCCGTAACCCAGGTCGTCCACGTAAATTAGCACCACATTTGGTTTTTGCTGTGCATAGGTAAACGATGCCACGCTAAGTATAGCCAGCAACAGTAGGAATCGTATACTCATACTTTGTCTGCTTCGCATGCTGCTCTATAGCTTAGCCTGTTGTTGATCACTTGTCTGGTAGACCCGCACCCAATCCACTACCATCTGTACGGGTAAGTCTTCGTCTTTTATACTTCCTACCCAGTTGCCGCCCAGCGCCTGGTCCAGGATGATGTAAAAGTCCTCATCGAAGGGCCACTGCACATGATCAGCGTTCTCGAGTTTAGGGTAGGAGAAAGTCTTTTGGCCGTTGATGAAGAAGTCGAGCCGGTCGGGGTACCACTCCAGACCATAGGTGTTGAATTCGCCTTCCTTGAAAGGGGCTGTGGCGAAGTATAGGGGGTTTGTTTTCTGCTGTAGATTATCGATGTGGTGGCTGTGCAGGGTCTGGTATACAATGGAGTCGTAGTTAAGGTGCTCCATAATGTCTATTTCCCCACTGTGGGGCCAGCCGCCATACTTGGCATCCTGCGGCATCAGCCAGATGGCTGGCCAGGACCCTTTGCCTTTCGAGAGCTTGGCCCTTACTTCCACTTTACCATAGCGGAAGGCAAATTTGTCTTTGGTCTGGATACAAGCGGTTTGATATTTGGCTGTGTCGGCAGGGTCTTCGCTGAGGATGCCGCGCAGGTATAACTGCCCGTCTTTGACAAAAGTTGTAGAAGGATTATCGGCGCAGTAGCAGGCCCAGTCGGGGGAACGTCTGCCGGAGAAACTCCACTTAGAGGCATCCGGTGCCCCGTCGGTTTCAAATTCATCTTCCCAGAGCAACACCCAGTCAGAAGTGGTTGCTTTCTGCGGCATGGATGTGCAGGCAGCGCAAAGTATAAGTAGTAAAACCCAGAGTCTCTGTATCATTTTTGCTGAACTTTATAAAAAGGCTAAAGGGGCTGCACAAACCCGGAGGTTCGGCAGTCCCTTTTCACCTTACTAAACTAAAACTACTACTCTCTAAACTAATTATATTCAACCTATGCTGTTTGCCGCCACAGCATGCCCTATTTATACTTTAAGGGCTTGCTGTGGCAGTTATACTTGTTACTCCGTTGCGCCGGCGTTAGCCTGCAGCGGCCAGCCCGGGTTCTGGTAAATCACGGATCCGTCTGCCCCGCCCTGAGAAGTGATCAGGAAGTGCTGTATGGCGATCGGCTCCAGGTAGTGGGCATTCGCCCATCGGTAACCATCTTTCACCAGGTTAGACCCGGACAGGTTCACGCGGTATGGACGCAGGTACGGGCTCTCCGACTTCTTGGAAACGTTGGCAGTTTTACCAGGGGTTTCCGCTTCGATCAGCAGGGAATTGCCTTCCTCATCCACATACCACTCCTGCATTGGCCCCCAGATCTTAAAGCCCTCCACGATGTATGGATTTTGCTTCAGCTGGTCCAGCGCTCTCCAGCGCTTCAGGTCGGTGTAGCGCATGCCTTCGGCCATCAACTCAGTTCGGCGCTCGCGGCGGATGTTGTACAGCGTTGCATCTGAAAGAAGCTGCCCGGCAGAGTAGGCGGCAAAGTCGTTCTTAGCCTCCTGGTTCATATCGGTAGCAGCTATTGTTACCATAAAATCAGGATTAACGCCCGCTCTCTCACGTATGGCTCTCCAGTATTGTTCTGCCTTGCCGTTGATGCTTCCCTCCTTCAGGTAAGAAGCTTCGATGTAGTTCAGGTAAGCCTCCACAGCTCGGAACACGATGCTGCCGGTGGCTCCGCTGCTGCCTTCCGACTCAGCGAAACTGTAGGCCATACCTTTCTTCACAGAATAACCAGTTACGTCACGTGTCTCGGCCAATCCAATAATGTCTGGTTTACCGATAAGTATAGGTGAACCGTCCTGGTTTTTAGCATCCTTATACATCAACTCTCCCGGGGCCTTCATAAACAGCTGTAATCTGTTGTCGCGGTCCTCTTTAACATCTGAGATGAAGTCATCCCCCTGATAGCCTGAGCCTGCCGCATAAATAGGCAGACCGTTGCTCATCAGGAAGTTATCCACAAACCCTCTAGTATATCCGGTGTTGCCGCCGTTGCGGTTCAGGTAGTGGTTCACGTTGTGGCTGATGCCCTGGGTTGGGTCATACTGGCGCCACAGCAGCACTTCATCATACTTACCCAGATTCTGATCCGAGAACATTCTAAAGTAGGGGTTAGTTGAAGAGTCATAGCCGTTGTCTTTGGTGTTGTCTACCAACGGCACTACATCTGCTACCGCAGCCGAAGCTTCCATCGCTTCGGTCAGGAAGTAGTTGATCTCCTCATCAATATTGATATTGAAGTTCTCTACCTTGCCCTGGCCTGGCCAGCCTGGCCCACCCGGTACTTGGGCGGTTCCACGGTGGTAGATCAGCCAAGTAGCCTCGTGCAGGGCAACGCGCGATTTAAAGAGCTGCGCGGCGTGCTGAGAGATGCGATTTTTACCCCCCGGAGGCGCTGTGCTCAGCAACATAATGGCTGAATCCAGATCAGAGATGATGAAGCGCGCCACCTCGTTACGCGGTCTGCGCTTAGAGGCCTGCGTCAGTGGGTCCATCTGGTCCGGCAACGTGCTCTTCACGATAGGAAAGTCGCCGAAAGCCTGCACCTTGCCAAAATATTCGTATGCACGCAGGAAATACCCTTCTCCAATGTAATGCGAAATATTATTGGTGCTACCAGTGATCTTTCCAGCTTTCCAGCGGGGCACTGCTGTCTCCAGGAAATAGTTGACCTGGCGTATGTCATTAAAGTTCCAGCTACCTCCTGCTTGCGGCACGCGCCACTCTCCCGGTACCCAGCGGGTGGCATAGCCACTGGTTGCCTGGTTATCGGTATGGTTATCGTTGCCGAATGTGCCCGGCCCCCAGCCGCCGTGGGTCGGGAAACTATAGCGGGCAATCGTATAGGCTGCCAGGTCTGCCTCGCTCCACAAATAATTCTCAGGCGTTACGTCAGACAGGGGTTCCCTGTCCAAGTAATCGTTACAGCCTGTTATCCCAACAAAGCCGAGAAATAACAGCACTGCATATAACTTATTACTAAATGTTCTATTCATTGCGTTGGGTAATTAGAAGTTAAGGTTAAGGCCGAAAGAGAGCACGCGCGCGTATGGATATGTCTTACCGTCATTCCAACCATTCAAGCCAACAGACTCCGGATCGAAAATATCGATCATGTCCGTGAAAGTGAGTAGGTTCTCACCAGACACGTAAAGTCTTACACGGGATACACCAACCTTAGAAGTAAGATGTGCAGGCAGCGAGTATCCCAACTGCACGTTCTTCAGACGCAGGTAGGCTCCGTTCTGCAGGTAGCGGGTCTGCGTTTGCTGGTTCTTGCCTCCGTACCCAAAGTCTGGGGCAGGGAAGTATGAATCCAGGTTTACACCGGCCACACCAGCCTGTACCATTGGAGAGTTCTCGTCGCGGAAAAAGTCCATGTGCTCTACAAAGCCCGCAGACTGCCACATGCCGCCGTTCACTCCCCAGAAGTATGGGCCGTTTGGCATGTAGTCTCTTTTTCCTACACCCTGGAAGAAGACACGCATGTCAAAGCCTTTCCAGTCGCCTGTCAGGTCCAAGCTATAGCGGTATCTCATGGCGCTGTTACCGATGATACTGCGGTCTCCCGGGTCATCCAGTGTTCCGGCACCACTATTCACTTTTCCATCGCCGTTCAAGTCAGCATACATGATGTCGCCTGGCCCCCAGTTGCGGCCCATGGCACTCTGATCTACTTTCTCCAGGTGTGCATCCATTTCTGCCTGTGTTTTCGCTATTCCTATAGTAGTGTAGCCCCAGATTTCCCCAAATTTTCTGCCGTTGTAATATTGGCTCAGGTTTCCAGTCTCATTAGGATAGTTTGTGACCACTTGATAGTCATCTGCCAGAACAGCACGCACACCGTAGTTGAATTCTCCAATATTATCCTGCCAGCTGGCTTCAATCTCAAAGCCTTTTGACTCCATATCGGTGTTGTTGATGGAAGGAACACCAGTACCCAGTACGACAGGAAGCTCCGGTGCCGGGCCCACCATATCATAGGTTTTGCGCTGGAAGTAATCGAAGTTCAGGTTGAGGCGGTTATTAAGCAGTGCCACGTCAAAGCCTGCGTTCCAGCTGGTTACTCTCTCCCAGGTAAGCAGGGTACTTACAATACCTGGTGCATGGGCCAAATTCGGCCTCTGGCCATCAATCATCCAGCTTCCGTTGCCAACGCTAACAGGCTGCATAGTATAAAAAGGGTACCAGTTAAGTGTCTGCTGGTTACCCAACTCGCCGTAAGAACCTCTGATCTTGAAGGTTTGGATCAGATCATCAAACGTCCAGAAATCCTCATTGGCCACATTCCAACCAGCCGAAACTGACGGGAAGAAATTCCAGCGCTTGTCTCTGATAAAGCGGGAGCTACCATCGTAGCGACCGTTCAGTTCCAGCAGATAGCGCTCTTTGAAGTTGTAGTTCAGACGGCCAAAGAAGCCCGCGATGGCCCAGTGCTGGTATCCTCCTGCCGTAGCCTTGCTATTGTCAGTAGCCGTATTAATAGTCGGCAGCAAAGGGGTGATGAGGCCACTTCTTGAGCCACCCAGGTCACGGGTCTTAGTCAACTCTGAGTTGAAACCGCCCAATACCTTAAAGTTGTGGCTGTCGTTGATGCTGAAAGTATAATCTGAGAAGATGTTGGAGCTGAAATAATCCTCCTTAAAGGCATATTCAGACACATAGGTGTAGCCTGCCGAGTTCCAACCTACAGGGATAGCAAAGGCCTCACCGGCCACATCGTAACCAAAGGCTGGCAACACGTCGCTGTGGTTATTGCGGTTCTGGATTCTATAGTTACCATTAGCAACAATGTTCCAGCCTTTAGCAGGGGTTAAAGTTAACTGAGCCTGCTGATATAACCAGTCTTTCTGATCTTCCACACGGCCACCTTCTCTTAGCTGAGCGATCTCGCTTGGGTCAGACCAGTGCCCGTTGGGATCTCTGGCAGGCACCGTAGGCCAGCGGCGGGCAACGTTGTGGTAGAACAGGTCTGTCTGGTGGGTGGCTTTGGTAAAGTCCTCCCGCACATACCTGGCAGTATAGTTGAACTTGGCAAGCTTGGAGATCGTCGTATTGATCTTACCGGTAAAGCTATATCGCTGGAACTCATCCCCTGCGTGGCGGGTTAGGCCTCCCTGGTCCAGGTAGCCGCCCGATACGTAAAACTGCGTGTTATCCGTGCCGCCGTTCAGGCTAACGTTATGCTCCTGCGAGAAAGATTGGTCCTTGTAATGCTCCTTGAACCAGTCCGTGTTGCCATGCGAACCGGTGTAGTACTGGTATCTGTCGCCGTTGGCATTTGGCACGGTAGCATAGTCAATCTCGCCACGCTGGTACTGCTTGATCCTATCGAGCACCTCCTGCGAGAACTTTGGAGACTCACCGCCGTTGGCGGCTGCTTCGTTAAAGTACATGGCAAACGTATGGGAGTCCATCATAGTGGGCAGCCCCATGGGCTCCGAAACTCGGAAGTTGTTGGAATAGCCCACGCGCGTTTTACCGGCCTTACCTGCCTTAGTCGTTACCAGTATTACACCGAAAGGAGCGCGGGAACCATAAATGGAAGAGGCCGCAGCATCCTTCAGCACCGTTACCGACTCGATATCCTGCGGATTGATGGCATTCAGGTTGCCCTCCATGCCGTCAATAAGTACCAAAGGAGCTGAAGAGGTATTCCCAATCGTACCGGCACCACGGATATTAAAGTTCAGCGGCTGGTTCAGTTCTCCGCCCAGTCCTGTCGTCTGCAGGTTTAGGCCTGGGATGATACCTTGCAATGCCTGACCAGCATTCTGCACAGGCCGCGACTCCAACACTTCTGCGCTTACCGTAGAAACAGAACCGGTCAGGTTAGCTTTCTTTTGCTCGCCGTAGCCCACCACCACCACTTCATCCAGGGCTTTCGAATCCTCACGAAGCGTAACACTGATGGTAGACTTCCCATCAACAGAAACTTCCTGCGGCAGGTAGCCGATATAGGAGAAAACCAGCGTACCTGTACCATTCGGCACATTCAGGCTGAAAGATCCATCAGCACCTGTCGTAGTACCTGTTGAGGTTCCCTTTAAAACAACCGTTACACCAGGAAGGGCCTCTCCATTTTCAGAAGTTACCTTTCCCTGTACGGCACTTGCCTGCCGGGTAGCCTTATTAGCTTCCCCCTCGTTTTGCCGGACCAACTGCTCAGGACTGATCCTGGAGTTGGCCCACACCTCACTGCTAACCGGCCCGCCTAAAGAGGCAGCCAACAGCAGCAGAGTAGATAATTTTGTAGATTTTTTCATATACGCACTATCACTTTTAGTTAGGTTAATTTGGTTATTGTGTTTGATAGTTTCTCGAACTGTGTCGTTTAGTATAGAATGGTAGCGGCGGCGGTGTGGCTAATGAGTAGTGGCTTGTGTTATAGGGGTAAATCTTCTTACCGGTTGGCTTTACAGCAGCAGTGCAAAAGTTCGTACACGCTTTCGCACATGTATCCATTTGCCTCCCCAGAGCTTAAGATACTATTAAATATATAATAATTAATTAATATTAGCAATATATAGTACATAAAAATGTGTTCGAAAACGCAAAAACTTATAAAGGCTTCTCTTTTTATCCTTTCTCACTAGAACTTCACCCTATAGCTTCCTAGGCACTCTCCAGGTCGTACTTGATAGCCTAAGACAACTACTAAATATAAGTAAACTTTGTCTCTTGTCATACATAAAGTAAAACTAATAAAAAAGGTTAATCTTCCCATGTAAAATATTACAAATAAGAAGATTAACCTTTTTACTCGGAGAACACGTCTGAAATGGCTATGAAACCTAATCAGACGGTTAAATTAAGGCAATGCTACTGTTTCTGTGCCCACCATAGTGGGGTTGCCACAGCGTCGGGTCCGTTCAGGAAGCTTACAGCCTGCTCATAGCCAGCAGGGTTTGTATTCTCCAGGGTGGATGGGTACTTCAGGCGCTGCGGGAAGAACTCCACCCGGCTCTCCATGTAATTTGCGGAGGTAAGGGATGGCAGGTTCGGAAGCGGGTTCTCCACAGCTGGGTTTTCAAAGAAAGGTAGCCCCAGTCTTCTATGGTCACTCCAGGCTTCCAATGGAAGCCACGGGAACTGCGCAATGTACTTCTGCGTGATGATCTTAGTCAGGTGATCATTCTTAACCGCACCATCCTTGTACAGGTGGTTGACCGGATACTTGATAGTAGCCTCACTGGTTGCACCTGTGTACCCGTTCTCATACTTCATAGTATAAGTGGCAGAAGGTTCGGCGGTGTGTGCCCAGCTTACGGAGGTGCCGTTTCTGTTATAATCCTCTGAAGCCAGGTAACCCTTCATTGGCACGCCCCAATAATCAAAGCTGCTCTTAATACCTGCCTCATAAGCCTCTTCGGCCGACATTGGTGTATTCCAGCCACGAACAGCGGCTTCGGCGAGGAGGAAGTAGGTCTCCCAAGGCCCGAAGAAAACACGCTGGCTCTGGCTTGTTCTAAACTCCTGCGACATACGCGGGATAGTGCCTGGGTAAGAATACACCCTGTTTTTCGATCCCTTGGCTCCCCACGATCCGTTGCCGGCTGAGTTCCAGGTGTACGTGGCATCGATCTCTTTTATCACGTTGCCTGCATCATCCAGCAGCGGACGCTTCGGGTTTCTGGCATCCGTTGTCCAGGATGGATAGTTACTATAGTTGGGGTTTGTATAGTCGCCAGGGATGGCAAAGGCCTCATAAGCACGGGGATCCACGGCATATGGCAAACCATTGAACCAATAGCCAGCGGATGGATTGTTCGTCAAGGTGGCGAAATGATTTTCAAATCGCTGTCCCATCCAGTCGGCAGGTTTGATCGCATCATGGAAAGGCTCGCCGAGCTGCTCCTCCGTCTCTATACCACCCAGGTTGAAGTAGGTGTTGAACAGTGTCTGAGACAGGTACTGCGCGTTCCACTCGCGGCTCATCACGCCAGACAGGGCGTCCCAACCCGGTTTTTCCTTCACCTTAAAGGTTTCGTCCAAGGTCAGTAGCAGGTCGTTGGTTGCAGCAGCTGCCTCAAACTCTGCCTTTGCCTTAGCTGGGTCTACCTCGGAGAGCCTCATGGCCAGGCGCAGGCGCAGCGAGTTGGCATACCTTCTCCAGTTGGCCCAGTTGTAAGCATAGGCAGGGTCCAATTGCTTAAGCCTATCGGGTCTTGCCACCGACTCATCAAGCTTAGCACTCGCATCCCTCAGTTCATCCAGAATAAAGTAGTAAACAGTCTTTTCATCTGAGAACTCCGGGTTCTCGCCCTGGAAGGCATTGATCGGAATGGGGCCAAAGTTGTCAGACATCTCGCTCATCAGGTATGCTCTCCAGATACGGGCTACCTGCAGCAGGTTCTCGGTGTGAGGTTGCGTTTTGCCCGAGTTGATGTGCCCGTTGGCGACCTCAATGGCAGTGTTGGCTGCGTTCAGCCAACCGGAAACCTGGTTATAGTAAGCACTGGTCCAGCCGTCGTTGTAGCCGCCTGCCGAAAGGGTTGAGCCCTCCTGGTAATGCGCAGCTACTTTCCAGTAAAGTATAAATGATCGCTCGGCCACGTCTGGGTTCATTTGCGCGCTAATGATGGAGTTGTTGATAAAGTACTCCACCTGCACCTGATCCGCACTTGCCGCTACGGGGTTCACGTTGATTTCTTCGAAATCGTTGCATGAGGTAAGCATCAGGCCTGTTGCCATCAGCACCCACGATTTTTTAAGTATATTTCTCATAAAACTAATGCAGTTAAAAGATTAGAAGCCCAGCGTAAGGTTGAACAGAATAGAGCGTGTGGTTGGCATACTTCCGTTCTCAAAACCAGTTGCGTTGGAGCCAGTGGCAAACACCGATTCAGGGTCTAGTCCGTCCAGGTGGCTGGAGATGAGCCACACGTTTGTGGCTGTTATGCCAACGCTGGCTCTCTGAAGCGGCGTTTTAGAAAGCAGACCTCCTGGCAGTGCATAGCTTAAGTTCACGTTGCGCAGACGCACATTGGTTGCATCGTAAACATTGGCCTCTGTGATACCCAGGTTACCCACACCAGCTACTGCATTCCAGTAGTTCTGTGGCGTTACTTCTGTCGTGTTTACTTGGTATTCTCCTGTAGTAGGGTCCTGTATCACACCTTCCACTACAAAGCTTTCACGGCCTCCGTCACGCAGCGTGGCGAGAGATGTACCGTTGCGCTGCATGCTAGCAAGTGTTCCAGCGAAGATCTCGCCTCCGATGCGGGCATCTACTTGGAAGGAAAGGCCCAGGCCTTTATAACGCAGTGTGTTGGTAACACCCAACAGTGCATCCGCCTGCTGGTTGCCCAGTCTCACACCCTGCTCTCCTACCAGTGGCAATCCTGCGCTGCTCAGCAGCAATTGGCCAAAGTATGGACTTTCCGAATCATCTACTCTGCTGAACGTGCTGCCGTAGATCTCGCCATACTCGCCGCCAACTACTGCATTTACACGCACATCATCGAAGCCTCCCAACTGATAGATCTCGATATCCTCATACAGTTCCTCCACTGTGTTGCGGTTTCTGGAGAAGTTACCGCTGATGTTCCAGTTAAAACCGGTCGAGTTTCTGATGATGTCGGCATCTACCATCAACTCTATACCCTTGTTCTGGATATCACCAGCATTGATAATTCTTCCGCTGTAACCGCTGAGCGGGTCCATTGGCAGCGTAATAAGCTGGTTTGTAGCGTTAGACTTATAAACTGTAAAGTCAAAGCCAATCCGGCTGTCAAAGAAACGCGCCTCCAAACCGGCTTCGTACGACTTAATCAGCTCATTTTTAACATTTGAGTTGTAAAGGGTGGGATTTCTGCCTGCCGTCGGGTTGCCATTTGGGTCTTTTCCTATCCAGTAGGTGTTGTAAAGCTCGTAAGGCTGAAGGCCGTTTCCTACCTCTGCATAAGAGGCTCTTAGTTTACCGTAGGTCAACCAGGCCGGAAGTGTAGCTCCAGTGGTCTCCAGCATATCGGTGAACACGTAAGAGGCGCTCACGGACGGGTAGAAGAACGAGCGGTTGTCTTCGCTCAGGGTAGAAGCCCAGTCGTTGCGGAAGGTCGCATCCAGGAACAGGTAGCCGTCCCAGTTAAACTGCACCATACCGTATACTGAGTTGATTTTCTGCTCGCGATAGTCCTGGCCTATGGTAGGATTAGATCTGCCGTTGTTCAGGGAGAACAGGTTTGGCACTTCCAGTTCGCCAGCGTTGCCGCTGATAGAGCTGAACTTCTGCGCCATCAGGTTACCACCCAATGTCACCATACCACCCAGTCTGCCGATCACGTTATCGCGCTGTGCCGTGATGAGTGTGCTGTAGTTGGTCTCCATGAAGTTCTGCTTGCCCAGGCTGTATCTTCCGGATGGTGTCTGTGGGCTGCCGCCGTAGAGTTTGCTCTCGACAGTAGTATAGTGCATGTCCGCACCACCTTTAATCTCAGCACTCAACCAGTCCGTAAAGTCATACTTCACGGAACCATTCATGATAAACCTGTCTCTTAAATCCTGGTTCAGGTTATACCTGCTGTTCCAGTAAGGGTTCATCTGGCTGCTGGAGCCGTACCAGATCATGTTGCCATTCTCATCAACCGCCCGCTCAAAGTCACGGATGTCTATGGAGCGTGGCAGGCCGAATAGCGTTCCGAAGGAGTTGTTAGGGTTGTTACCCCCGATTGGCCGGTTCTCGGCGTCAGTCTTTGTATACTGCACCTTGGTGTCCGTGGTCCAGCGCTCCGCCTTGCCGAAATGGCTGACAGCTCTGGCCGTCAGGCTGGTTCTGCTTAGCTTCACGCCCGGCGACACTCCTTCGTTGTCAAACTTATTGAAGGACGTGTAAACAGAGGTGTTGTTGTACTGCTGCTGGAACGAAACGTTCTGGCTGGAGTAAAGTCCTTTTCCAAAGAAGTTATCGATGTTGTCATAAATGCGAAGCGGCACATTTTCGCCTCTCCAGTTCTCCACGGTCTGCCCATCGGCTCTTGGGCCCCAGCTAGCGCCAGATATTGGATCATAGCTACCCTCCGAACCCTGGCCGAAGGTATCCTGCAGTTCTGGATAGGTAAAAATCTCGTCGTAGCCAACGGTAGAGGAGATCGTGATACCCAGCCCGTCCTGCGGCTTGCCAGACTTCGTGGTGATCAGGATAACGCCGTTACCCGCTCTTGAGCCATAGAGAGCCGCCGCAGACGCTCCCTTCAGCACAGATATACTTGCTATATCTTCTGCGTTAATATCGGCAAGACCGTTACCCATGTCCAGGCCCGGGTTCCAGTAGTCGTTGTTGTTTCTTCCGGTAAAGTTGTCGATCGGAATACCGTCTACCACGATCAGCGGCTGGTTATCCCCTGTAAGGGAGTTGTTACCGCGAAGGAGGATCTTGGAGGAACCTCCCGGGCCGTTGCTGGAGCGCGTGATCTGCAGACCAGCCACCTTACCCGTCAGGGCATTTGCTAGGTTAGCCTCTCTCGCCTCCACCAGCTCCCCGCCGCCAACTTCCTGCATGGCATATCCCAGCGATTTCTTCTCGCGCTCAATCCCCAGAGCTGTCACCACTACCTCGCTGAGCTGGCTGCTGCTGCTTCCCAGCGTAATATTGAGCGTGTTGCTTGTCCCAACACTTACTTCCTTGGAGTCAAAACCTAAGGAGTTTACCACCAGAACAGCCCCCTCAGCCACTGAAAGGCTGAACGTGCCGTCGTCACCGGTGGTCGTTCCGGTCGTAGTTCCCTTTACCTGTACCGACGCATAAGGCAAAGGAGTTCCCTTGTCATCTTTCACTGTACCAGTGATGGTCCGTTTCTGCTGCGCGAACGCCAATCCTGTAAACAGGCACAGGAGCAAACAAAGCACGAACTGCTTAGTAATCATTTTCCTCATAGAAAACAGTTTTGATTGTGAAATTTTTTGTAACCCTTATTCATGTAATACAAGGCTTATCTATCGGGCTAAACCGCCTGATGATTGCCTGCCGTTTTGCCCTTTCCAAGGCTTAAGGTGTCGTAATGCTCCATAACCAGCGCCGCTGCGCCAATTATTTCCGCCTGGTATCCGATTGTTGAGATTTTGATTTCTGTGTCTTCAGCGATTTTAGGAATGCAGTGCTCGTTGATTGCCTGTTGGAGAGGGGCCATCCAAAGTTTGCCGGCCACAGACCCCCTGCCACTTAGCACGATGAGCTCCGGGTTAAGAAGATGTATAAGTGTGGCCACGCCCCTTCCTATGTTATAGGCTGTTTCGGAGAACAACTCGATGGCGAAGCGGTCTCCCTTCAGGGCAGCCTCCATAATAGCATTAGATGTGGCTTCCATATCATCGAGCGTGAGCCCCTGCAGCATCGATACCCTGCCGGACTTTAGCCCCTCTACCGCCCGTTCCGCTACCACCACCAGTGAGGTCTCGGTTTCCAAGCAGCCGCTCTTGCCACAGCTGCACATCTTGTTGTTCATGAAGATGGGGATGTGGCTGAACTCGCCGGCAAAGCCGTTGTGCCCCCGAAACAAGGCCCCGTTCAATACCATGCCCAGGCCTATACCCCACCCAATGCTCAGCACCATCACGTTCTGCCTGTCCTTGGCGGTACCCAACTTGTGCTCGGCCAGGGCGACCAGGCTCGAGTCGTTGTCGATCACAACCGGGAGGTTTATCTCAGACTCCAGGTACGTGACCAGGCTGACCTGCCCATTATTGAGAAATGAGTGATTGACTCCTTTAACCACATCCACAAACCCTGGCATACCGATTCCCACTCCGATGATCTTGTCAGTCGGAACGCCTGCCTGCGCTATAAATTGTGTGAGATGAAGGGCTAGCTGCTGCAGGGCATCGGGGTTGTTGGCCAGTGGCAACTCCACCTTTTGGACTTCCCCTATGTAGTTGTTGTGCATGTCGAGCAGGGCGATGCGTGTTATGAGCTGATCCATCGCCACGGACACCATGTACATTAAATCAGGCCTTAAGGAGTACATCTGCGGCCGCCTGCCACCGGTGGAGAGGGCATAGCCTTTCTCGACCACCGTTCCCTCGTTCACTAACTCACCAAGCAGGCGTGCGGTAAGAGGTACACTCTTACCAGTAAGGGTGCTGAGGTCAGCACAGGACAGCTCACCGGCAAAGTATAGATGCTTTGCGATGTTCCTCTTATAAGCAACCTGTTTGTCAAACATCAGATGGAAGATATTATCTTTTTGAGGCCTTCTTTACGAAATTGTTACCAAAGTAGGTGGACTTTCTTTAATAAAAAAATACTTTAAAGAAATTTTTAAAAAGTTTTACGGTCTTTGAGTAATTAATCACCCTTGCCTTTTACCATGATAATTTGGATTTAAATAAGTAAACTAAAGGATGTAAACGCACACGCAAACAGGTAAACAAGAGAAAAACCAGAGACGGCACTACAGATTTAAGCTGATATTATTAAAAAATAAATAGATAGCTGTACAGAGATGGAAGGAGGTGTTTGACGTAAGACCCAAAAAAAAGCCGCCCGCGAACAAGGTGCTCGCAGGCGGCGGTAGACAACGTATAGTTTGTGAGAAATTACTCTTTCAGGCGGATGCGCTTCTTGAACTTCTCTTCCCCGTCAACAAATACTTTTAGGTAAAAGCGGCCTTTCGGGTGCTGGCTCAGGTCGTAGGTGAAGACGCCTTCCTTTAGCTGCTCATACTTCTGCTCCAGTACCACCTCATCGCCCGGGTCGGTTACGATCTGCACCAGCACGTCGTGCGGCAGGTTAGCATAATAGTCGAAGGTGGTGGTATCGTTGGTGCGGGTGGGGTATAAGCCGAAGGAGGTCTGGTCAGTAACTGGCGCTACGGGCGTTCCTACCTCAAAGGCATAGCGCACCGAGGAACCGAAGTCAGACTCAAAATCCTGCAGCATGGCCCCGTCTTTATTCAGCAGGCGCACCTTGCCCCTGCCGCCGCGCGGGTTGGCCCAGAACTCCAGGCCATTTCCGCCGGTGTCCTGAAGGACAAACTCATAGTTGCCATTAGTCAGCTGCACCGTGTCGCGGTATAGGGTATTCGCCTTCAGGGTTCCGGCGACTCTCTCCTGAATAACTTTGCCCTCTCTGTCTTTGAGCACGTAGCTGTTTTGATCCGGCTGGTTGTTTGTCATCAGGTATACGACCATGGTTCCCTCCTGCCTTGGTACCGCCTCGAAGGCGCTGGCCATTTTATTATCGGCCGCATACTTGTCTTTTTTACCGTTTGGCCGCTGCAACTCTACTTCAAAGGTGTTCTGCCCTACGTTGCTCTCTATTTCGCCCGGCAGGGCGATCACGGTGTAGCCTGCGGGCTGCAGGCTGCCGGTCCAGTTATACTTCTTCTTGCCAAAGCCCCTGGTGCCGTAGCTAATTTGCAGGCTGGTAAGCGGCGCTGCTCCCATGTTGCGCACTACGATCTGCGGCTGCACATTGGCTGGATTCTGGCGACGGTGGGCATCTTTCAGCGACGGGCGGATGATGTCGGTTAGGGCCACATCGTTTTTAGCAGCGGGCTTTTTATACTGTATGACGTACGCGGTGATGTATTCGTCGGCGCTTGGCTCCGTGGAAGTATAATCCTCCATGTTGATGTCTACCGTGTGCTGGGAGCCGGGCTTTACGGGCAGGTCAAACAGGTCAGGTTGCATCAGGTCGCCGGGGCACCAGTCGGCGCGGTCGTACACCCAGGTGCCAGCCTGCGGATAGAGCGGATTCTCTCCGCACTTCTTCCAGATGTCTCTCCTGTCTACCAGTTTCTCGTCGAAGTATACTTCCCTGTACTTGCTGCAAAACTCAGCGCAGTTGTCAGGCTTGTCCATGCCGTGGCCAGTCTGCACCACGCGCAGGCGGGCGAACGCAGCATTTTTATCGGCTTTAAACGTAGTGGGCTTCAGCGCATTCTCGATTGGGTTGGCAGGGTCGCCGTAGCGGTAAGCCCCGTCGTAGATCTTCTGGATGGAAATAGGCTCCCAGGCCGGTTTCCCCTTCACGACCTCGAAATCCAGCGTCACGGTCCAGCCACGGTCCTCATTGGGCTCCCAGCCGGTGTGGTTATACTCTATCTCCACGCTATCGCGCAGCAGCAGGCTGAAATCGGTGACGTCCACCTCCCAGTCAAAAGTCCATTCCTTGCCGAAGGCCCCACCATAGGGCGTCAGCATGCGCCCGATCTCAATGTCCTGCGACGCGCCTTTTTTGCCTCCGGTTCTACGAATGGTGATGTGGTCTTTATAATCCCAGTCGGCGCAGCGCATGTTGTCGGGGCAGCCCAGGCGCAGCTTCAGTTTTATACTTCTAATGTCCTCGCCTTTGGACGGGAAAACGCCCCAGGCTTTGTAGCGGTTATTGCCCTGGCTCGGGTCGGTTACCACCGTCATGCGGTTGTGCGTGACCACATTTAAGGTATCGGAGGCGTGGGTTTGGAGGGTGATGATGGAAAGCATGGCGGTCAGGGTGTAAAGCCATACTTTGCGGATAATTTTATACTTCATTTTTAGGGTTTTTATACTTTGCTTTTTGTGTTGCTAATGTCACTGGCGCAAGTCTGCAGACTTATGTCGCCTATCGCTGGCGCGAGTTTGTAACTCGTGCCTCTCTATAATCCGACTACCTCTAGAGCCGTCTTTTGTACTTCTGCTATACTTCATACTTCTCTGGCGCAAGCATCCGCTTGTGCCTCTCTTAGGACCTGCTTCCTGCAACTGGAACCAGGCTATCCTTACTAGCTACTGTTCATCCTCCAGACTTACAAACCTACAGTTGTATTTCCGGCTTTGGTGCTCTCAAGCCCGAAAGGGCTCGTCTTCCCGCATCGCGCTGCTTTCGCTTCCTTTGCTCCTACGTCGCAATGCCTCGCTCACGCTCGGCACCGGAACCTCTCGAGGCGCTCAACGGAAAGACTGGGAATAGCATCGATAGCTTTTGCCCTTGCCGTCATTTCAATCCTCGGGGAGAGATCTATCCGAATTCTAAATATTTCAATACTTGACCTCTTTTGTCTTTTGTCAAATAGTCCTTTGTCTAAAACTTGCTTGTCTACAGCTCTTCCCCCGCCTACTTGTACTGAAATACATTGTAAGGCCGGGAAGTACCCTGTAACGTCAGCACGACCACGCCGTGCGCGGGAACGTCAAAGCTAATGTCTTTCGCTGTAGAAACGGCAAAATCTTTTTTCGCCCAAAGGTCACGCATGGTATAGCCTTTGACGGCATCCAGGCCCACGGAATCCGGCTGGAAAGTAATAGCAGCGGTTTTCCCCGACCTGTTGAGCAGCGCCACGGCTACCTGGCCGCTCATGGTCGTCTGCAGGGGCTTGGCCCATACTTCCAGGTCGCCTTTGTCCACCAGGCGGCGGGCCTGGTACACCAGTTTGTCCTGGTTGATAGCAATCAACTCTTTGTTTGTGAGGATGCGGATCGTTTCCGGGCTCATCTGGCGCAGGTCGTTGCCGGCCAGCAGCGGGGAGCTCATCATACACCACATCGAAAAGTGCGTCTTATCTTCTTCGTAGCTCATGCCCCGCCCTACCTGCAGCATGTCCATGTCGTTTACGTGGCCCGGCGAGGCGTGCTTCCAGAGGTCGGCGTTCAGGTCCACGATGTGCATCACCGAGGCAAAAGTGTTGTCGATGTCTCCGGAGATGCGCCAGGAGTCAGCCAGCGGCACCACCCACTCGCCCGGAAACTCCCAACGGCACACGTTGTAGACCGCATCGGGCCGGATCTGGCGGATCAGGTGGCCGATCTGGGTATAGCGCGTTTGCTCATCGAGGCCCAGCCAATCGCCGCCGCACCAGTCCACTTTAATAAAATCATAGTTCCACTCCTGCAGCATCAGTTGCAGGTCCTGCGCATCGTGCCCGTAGAGACCCATGCCTACGCCCACGGTATCTTTGTCCCAGTAAGAGGCACAGGTGTTGATGCCGGCATCCGAGTAAATTCCCGCTTTCAGCCCTTTAGAGTGGATGTAGTCGCTCAGGGCACGCATGCCGCTGGGGAACCGCTCCGGGTGGGGCAGAATATTTCCCTCCGCATCGCGCCCGCCAAAGAAGCCGTCGTCGATGTTGACATACGTATAACCGGCCTCCTGCATCCCCGACGAGACCATGAAATCGGCCTGCGCCCGGATGATGTCCTCGTTGATATTGGCTCGGAAGTTATTCCAGCTCGACCAGCCCATAATGGGTGTTCTGGGGCGCTCGGCTACCGCTACCGCTTTGCCTACAGCAGGTGCGTAGCTGGTAACGGCGCTATTGGGCTGGCTCCGGCAGGCAAGCAGCGCAACAAGCAAAAAACATGGGACGAGCTTTTTTAACATGATCTTTGATTGGATAAAAGTATGGGTCATCTCCCACACGTGAAACGCACTACCTCTACAGGCTAGGCTAACACTTTGTATACTTTGGCAACAGGTGCCTAAGCGCAAACGGAGCGGCCACAGGTATACCTTTGTGCCGCTCCGTTCAAAAAATCAATCAAACCTACTTTTTCACCGGCACTATACGGTACTCGTAATAGTATGGCCTGTTGAGAAACAGCTTATACTTGTCGAGCGGCAGCAGGCCCCAACTGTTGTTGCCGCCAATGCCGAACTGCTGCAGGTCCACGTGCAGGTGGATATTTTTATCCGGCTCCAGCGAACCTGAGTGCGTCTGGTGCTTGTCGAAGCCCGGGAACAGCTGGTCCGGGCTGTAGGGCAGGGCGCTCACGTTCAGCAGCGTATCGATGTGCTGGATGATGATGCCGGAGCCGTCTTTGCGGCTGATCTTGGCCCAGCGCACATCACTCTTGTTACCGCTCTCCTGCGGACGCACGTACGGGTGGTACTGCTCGGCGATGCTGCCTTTGTACTGGCCCACCAGGGCGGCAGTTTTTCTATCCCAGTAGCTTTCCCACGGGCCGCGGCCATACCATTCCAGGTTTTTGAAGTCTGTTGGCAGCGTCATGTGGTTGCCTACCTTAAAGGTCATCAGTTTCAGTTCCTTCAGCGGCTGCACCTTGTTTTTCACGGTCAGGGCACCTTTGCCGTCAGCAATCAGGGTCTGCTCATACTTCAAGCCACCGTCCAGCAACTCCTTCTCAACGTTCACCTGCACCTGCCCGTCGGCCAGCGTTTCTACGTTCACCTTTTTCACCACGGCTTTTTCGTCAGCATCCTTTAACGCTCTCAGCCTTTTCGGAAGATTTGCCCCGAAATCGTTGTCGGTGCCGGGGCGCCAGAAGTTGATGCGCGGGCCACTTTCCAATATCGTTTTGCCGTTGGCCTTGTAAGAGGTAATGTTACCCGTTTTCTTATCCACCGTCAGGCTGAACCGCTTATTACCCAGCTCGATAGTCGAGGCTCCGTCCGTTACGTTGATCTTGTCGTTGCTCGCGGCATAAGCTGGCGGCACAGGCTTGCTCAGGGCAAACTCTTCGAAGGCCAGCTCGGTGCCTGCTTTCAGCACGCCTTCATCGTTTTTAAGCACCGCTTTTACCTGCAGGTAGTACTCATTGGCCGTATCGGCTTTAATCGCCTCGTCCGGTAGGGTAAGTCTCACAAATTGCCCCGGCTGCACGGTGAGCTCGTTGATTGTGCCGGATTTTACTTCTTTGCCGTCGCGCAGCAGCGTCCAGTTCAGTTTAAAGTTATCCAGGGTGCGGAAGAAATACTTGCTGCGCACGCCCAGCTGGTTTTTGTTTAGGGTAAAGGCGATGTTCTGGTATACTTTGCGCACCTCGTAAGAGTGCGGGTGGAAAGTACGGTCCGCCCCGATCACCCCGTTGATGAGGAAGTTGTTATCGCTTGGCGTGTCTTTATCGCCCCAGTCGCCGCCGTAGCCCAGGATCTTCTTGCCGTCCTTCATGCGGTATACGCCCTGGTCTACCCAATCCCAGATAAAGCCGCCCTGCAGCACCGGGTAGGTTTCGAAAATATCCCAGTACTCCTTAAAGTTACCAATGCTGTTGCCCATGGCGTGGGCGTACTCGCACAGCAGGTAGGGTTGCGTGGGGTTGCTCTGGGCGTAGGCGATCACCTCGTCCGGGGTGCGGTACATTTTAGAGTAGATATCGGTGTTCCAGTCGCCGGATGCCAGTTCGTAGTGCACCGGCAGCGAGGGGTCCAGGCTCTTGGCCAGCTCGTAGCCACGGTAGAAGTTCCAGCCGTTGCCCGCCTCGTTGCCCAGGCTCCAGGAGAAAATGCTCGGGTGGTTGCGGTCGCGGCGAATCATGCGGCCGATGCGCGTCAGGTGCGCCAGCTCCCACTCCGGCACGTTAGCCAGCGTGCGGCCCAAATCGTAGTGCATGCCATGCGACTCCACATTGGCCTCGTCCATTACGTACAGGCCGTACTCGTCGCATAGTTCATAAAAGTAAGGGTCGTTCGGGTAGTGGCTGGTGCGCACAGCGTTCACGTTTAGCTGCTTCATCAGCTTCACTTCCTCCAGCATGGCCTCACGGCTCACCACCTGCCCCGTTTCCGGGTGCGTCTCATGGCGGTTCACGCCTTTGAACATCACTGGCTTGCCGTTTACCAGTATTTGCGTGTTCTTGATCTCTATCGTACGGAAGCCCATCTTGCGGCTGATCACTTCCTGCACCTTGCCGTCTGCATCGTAAAGGGCGATTTCGAGGCGGTACAGGTTCGGGGTTTCGGCGCTCCAGGCTTTAGCGTTGGCAACATTGGCGTTAAAACGAAGTTCGGTTTTACCCTGCTTCATCTTCAGGCCCCAGGTGTTCTGTTGGGCGCTCCATACTTTCTTGCCATCGGCATCGTACAGGGCCGCGCTTACTTTATACTTCTCCTGGTTTTCGTCGGTGTTGTTCCAGGCCGTAATGTGCAGGTTCATCACGCCGTCGCGGTAGTTGTTGGCCAGCGAGGCGTTGGTCACATAGTCGTAGAGGTGCACGCTCGGGCGGGTGTAGAGGTAGCAGTCGCGGCTGATGCCCGACACGCGCCACATGTCCTGCGCTTCCAGGTAGCTGCCGTCGTTCCAGCGGCGCACCTCCAGGGCAATCAGGTTCTGGCCCGGCTGCACGTAAGGCGTGATATCGAACTCCGACTCCAGCTTGCTGTCTTTGCCCAGGCCCACGTACTTGCCGTTCACATAAAGTTTAAAGGCTGATTTCACAGCCCCCAGGTGAATGAACACGCGCTGGTCTTTCCAGTTAGCCGGAAGGGTAATCACACGGCGGTAGGCACCTGCCGGCTGGTCTATATTATCCGGTATGTTCGGCGGTTGCGGGTTGGTCATGTTAAACTCGTAGAACGGGTTCACATAGATCGGTACGCCGTAGCCGTTAAACTCCCAGTTGGCCGGCACCGGAAACTCTTTCCAGCTCTTATCACTGAAATTGGTGGCGTAGAAATCCTGCGGCAGCTGCTTGTAGTCCTCCACCCAATGGAACTTCCACATGCCGTTAAGCGACATAAAGCGAGAAGACTTGGCCTTGTCACCGGCGGCCGCTTTGGCCACATCCTCAAACGGAAAGTACGACGCCCGCATCGGCAGACGGTTTTCTTCCTGCACGGCAGGGTTTTCGAAAACTGGATCGAGGTAGGGTTTCTGGGCTAGCGCCGGGAAAAAGCCCAGGGCCAGCAGACACGTAAGCAGTAAGAGTTTATTCATGGTTAATTAAAGTATGGCAACGTAACGTGTACAAACCAAGGCACTTCCTCCACCCCATCCGGGTACTGATGAGGCTTAAGAGAGACTGCACATGCTCTGTATCATGTATGACTTAGGGAAGTATAAAGGTTTGGCTCCGGATATACCCTCACTACCTGTTGATAGCGGATACACCCGGAGCCACCCTTACTTCCCAAAAGTATTAAGGACCTTAGAAAGGCATTATAGCGTAAGAAGTGCGTAAATTAAACAATGTTCTCGTAAACGCAAACCACAAGTATATATTGCTATACCCTGTTGTGTCGGTGGCAGCAGTTAGCTCTATACAGGAAGTTTATCCTTCTACTTCTTCCACTTCACCACCGTGAACACGATCTGCTGATAGCCGTGTTTCTCGTACAGCACGCCGATCTCCTTCTTCCCTGTCTTCACCAGGTCAGAGTAAGCAGCGTAGTCCTTCTCGTTGTTCGGGCTTTTGGCGATCAGGTGCTGCTCGGACCATGTCTTGCCTTCGTCGTAGCTGATGCGCAGGGTCAGGTTATCGCGGCGCTGGGTGTCGGCGGCGTTGCAGAAGGCCAGAATGGCTTTCCCTCTCTTTTTGCCGATCCGAAGTATACTTCCCTGGTTCACCGGGTCCGGGAGCTGCTGATCAAAGTAGGTCGTATCCCAGGTGGCGCCGCCGTCGCTGCTGATGCTAATGATGCGGGCACGCACATCGCCCTGCTGGTTTCGGATGTTCATCATTAACCGGCCCTTGGTCAATTCAGCTGCCATTGCCTCGTTGCCTCCTGACTCCGGCACGGTTTCGCTGATCTTGAAAGTTTTACCGTGGTCGTCGGTGTAATAGCCGTGGGCGAAGTAATCCTCTGCTGTGTTCTTCGGGTTGCCTTCCGAGTGGTTGGCGGCTACGTAAATGCGGCCTTTATACTTGCCCTCCGCAAACTGAATGGCATGGCCTGGCGTGTTGGCATAGGCGCGCCAGTCCTCTTTAAAGGTATAGGCCGGGTTAGCGGCAGGCATGTTCGGGCGGTGTACCTGTGTGGTGATGTCCACAGGCTCCGACCAGGTCTGGCCGTTGTCGGTGGAGGTGACGTACCACGCCTCGCGATAGCCCTTGGCGCTTCGTACTTCATACTCATGCGCGTTGCCCGTGTTGTAGAACAGAAAGATTCGGCCCTTCGGATAGGCCAGGTCCGTCAGGTCCACCACAGGGGCGGCGTTACCGGCCTGCAGGGTGTCGTAATCCACCACCGTCTGCAGGGCCGACCAGGTTTTGCCTTTGTCCGAGCTGCGCTTCATGACGATGTTCACGTCGCCAAAGTCTGCCGCGCCATGTACCCGGCCTTCCGCAAAAGCGAGTATATCGCCGTTGGGCAGGTCGATGATGGCGGGGATACGATAGGATTTATGGCCTTCCTGGCCGGAAACAAAAACAGGGACATCAGTAGTTTGAGCCTGCGCGAATAGTGCGGTAAAGAAAAAGGTAAGGGTAAATAGTAAGCGTTGCATGGAAAGTTTAAGAGTTAAAGAGTTTAAGAGTTAGAGTGTTTAAGAGCCGTAATACCTTGCGGTTCTATAGTTAGAAAGTTAGAAAGTTTGGGAAATCAAACAACTAATAACCTGTAACGAATAACTAACGCAGCGCTTCCAGGGCCTGCCAGCAGTACCACTCCTGCCGCGGCAAATGGAAAGGGCCCTTGAAAAGGTTACCTTTGGTGCTGGAGGATAGGCTGCCGTCGCGGTGGAGGTAGCCGAACCATTCACCATGCTCTTTGTCATGAAAATGACCATAGGCGTAGTCGTGGATTTGCTTGTGCCAGTCGGCGTATTTCTGGTTGCCCGTCAGCAGATAGGCTAGCAGCGTGGCGATGATGGTCTCGTTTTGCGGCCACCAGAACTTCATGTCGTGCCAGTACTCCTGCACCGGTTTGCCATACACGTCGCGGAAGTATAAAATGCCGCCGTGCTCTTTGTCCCAGCCCCGCTCCCACATATAATCGAGCATGCGGCAGCCAAGGTCAATCAGGTGCGGGTCGTTGTTGCGGTATCTTGCCTCATGAAGTATAAACCAGGCGCCTTCGATGGCGTGGCCAGGATTGATAGTTCTGCCGTCGATGTGGTCGATGATCTCCCCTTCCGGCGTTACCTGCTCCATCACGCAACGGATATCGTCTTTTACAAAATCCTTTTCTATTTCAGCTATCCACTTGGTAATCCACTCATCGCAACGCGCGTCGCCAATATTGTCGCGCAGTTGCTGGGCCGTGCTCATCATGATCATGGGCACTACAATGCCTTTCGCCGGACGTGTGTCGGTGAATTTTGGCTCGAGCAGGCCGGGCGTGGTGGCATACTCCAGGCACTTGCCGAATAGCCTTCTGGCTTCTTCGGCAACTTCCTCGTCGCCGCTGGCTTTGGCGTAGGCAGCGAAGGCGATGACGGCAAACGTCTCCGAGAAGAAATAACGCCGCTTGCGGATGGGCTTGCCCTCGCGTGTCACGTGGAAAAACATGCGCCCGTCCGTGTCGAAGCAGTGCTGTCGCAAAAAGTCGATGCCCTTTTTCGCCCCTTCCAGCCACTCTGGCCGCTGCTCCACCGTGTTGTAGAGCGTTGCCAGCAGCCAGGCGGCGCGGCCTTGTATCCAGACGGCTTTGTCCGTGTCGAGTAGGCTGCCGTCGGCGTCGCGCATAAAGAGGTAGCCACCATGTTCTGCGTCCAGAGAGCGTGGGAACCAGAAGGGCAGGGTGTCCTCCAAGAGCTGCTTCTTATAGAAGTCTTTGTAGTCGTTCAATGTTGAGGTCATAGCAAAAATAGCTTATTCAGATGGAATGGAGAAACTAGAGAAGGTTGAGGCTGGCAGGCCGGCTTTGTTCACGAGGTTAGCGGTGGTATAGGGCTGCCAGCCGTAGCGCACATACTTCGGCACCGGCACCTGATCCGACCGCACCCATACTTTACTGCCCCGGATCTCGGCTTTAGCCTCCCTGAAAATCAGGTCGCTACCCGCTATCTCAAACCCGCGTAGCTCCTGGCCGTCGCTGGTGTGCAGTCCTTTGCCGTGCTCAAAAGTACAAACAGCCTGGTTGCCCGAAAGCCGAACGTCTTCAAACAAGGGGCCGCTGTAGGGCACGCGCTTGCCATAGGTTTTAGCCAGGGCCCAGGCCGCCAGCCGCTCCCCCACCTGCCGCTTTTGTCTCGGGTGCACGTCCTGCGGGTCGCCTAGGTCGCTTGTCACGGCCATACCCGTATTTTCCACTTGCCGGAGCAGTCTGCGCTGGCTGTCACGGAAGTATGGCCAGCTAGGGCGGTTAATGCTGGAAAGTTGTGCGTAGTAAAAAGGGAAATCATAACCCCACTGCCCGCGCCAGTCCTGCACCAGCGTTTTAAAGAGTGTCTCATGCAGCTCCGTATTATGGGCGTTGCTCTCACCCTGGTACCAGATCACCCCTTTTATAGGGAAGGCCGTTAGCGGAGCAATGCCGCTCTCGTAGTTATAGGAGGGCTGGTAGGGGTGGCGCTGCTTGGTGAGGGTAGCTTTCTCCAGGTTTTTTCCTGCCCGTTCACGCACCCAGGGCATCAGGAAATCAGAGCTGCGCCAGCTATGGAGCATGTGTACCAGCTGCGGATGATGCTCTAAGGTATAGCGGCTTATCCATGACTCGGTGCCGGAGCCGCCGACAGCTACCTCGATCAGCCCCACGGGCACCCCAAGCTGCTCCTGCAGCTGTTTGCCGAAGTAGTAGGCCACGGCCGAGAAATCCTTCGCCGCCGCCGAGTCGCTGCGCTGCCAGGTGCCGGAGAAGTATTCGAGGCGGTTTACCTTCTGCAGCGTCTCTGAGTCCCAGGCTACGTCATAGGTTTCGGCCAGCGGCTTCAGCTGCAGCAAACGGATAGCGGGCGCCTGTTGCGCCTGCCGCATCTCCCCGGCCGTGTGCACCGCCTGGCGCAACGGGAAAGCCATGTTCGATTGGCCCGAGCACAGCCATACCTCCCCCACCAGCACATCGTTTATACTTATACTTGTGTCTGCAGTAGAAACCTGGAGATGAAACGGCCCTCCTGCCCTCTGAGGCGGAAGTATGGCTTTCCATTTACCGTCGGAACCAGCCGTGGCCCTAACCTCCTCTCCGTTGAAACTCACCTTTACTTCCTGCCCGGCATCGGCGATGCCCTGCACCGGGATCGGCATTTTCTGCTGCAGCACCATGTGGTCTGAGAAAACAGAAGAAAGCTGCAATCCGCCATACTTGCCCGTCAGATGCCCGGCTACTGTGGCTGCTATAATTCCCGCTCCCTCTGCGGTCGGGTGCAGTTCATCGGGGAACAGGTCTGGTCGCCTGTACAGCGGCGCGTGCAGGTCAATCAGCTCCACCTTCCTGCTTTCAGCTATCAGGGGTATAAGCGCCTGAATCTGCCAGAACCACTCGCGGGTGCCGGAGGTAAAGCGCGGATGCCCTGAAAAAATGGGCGTGAGCCGCGAAATAAGAATGCGCACCTGCGGATTGATGGCACGCAGTGTATCGATCAGGTGATAGTAATCCGCGGCAAACTCATCGGCGTAGTTCGGCCAGTTGCGCGGATCGGTGTCGTTTAGGCCCAGGTGGATAATGGCAATATCGGGCCTGTAGGCAAGGGCATCTTTGTACTGCTGCGTTTGCGTGTAGGGCCGGTGCCCCTTGCGGAGCAGCGTGGCCCCGCTGAGCCCAAAGTTCCCCACCTCATACTTTGCCCCAAGCAGTTGCTGGAGCTGCGCCGGGTAAGCCTTGTGTTCCCTGTCCTCAAGCAGATACCCATAAGTAACGGAGTTGCCGATACAAGCCACCTTCAATCGGCCCGCCGCCTGTTGCGAGAAGCCAGGCACAGCAAGTATAAAGGAGATAAAAAGCAGTAAATAACGAGTCATGATAAAATTACATTAGAGGTACCCGCCCTGTATACCTTGGGGCATTTCACCCCTGTTTATTGAATTACCTCCTGCACTGGTATCCGCACAAAGTATAGATGCTTCACACCTTCGTAGAGCAGCCCCAGCGTGTTATCGTCTATTTTGGTGAGGGCGGAATAGCCATAGGTGCCGCGCTCATCTATCAGTAGCTCGTTGCCTGACGGCCAGGTCTCGCCCAGGTCGGTGCTGGCTTTAAGCGTGATATTGTAGCGGCCGGAGGGGGTGGCGGGATTGCTGAAGAACAGTACTTCCTGCGGCCCGCTGTTCGTGCGCACGCTGGCTTTGATAAAGCTGCCCATGCACACCGGGTCGGGCAAGGCGCTGTAAGAAGTATGATGCTCTACCCAGGTCTGGCCCAGGTCGGTGGTGGTGGCCACGGAGCGGAAGCGGCCGCGGTTGTCGCGCATGTTCAGCATCAGGGTTCCGGGCGTGGTCTCCACTACCTGGCTCTCGGTGGTGTTGGCCTTTGCCCCGATGCCGCTCTTCCAGGTCTGGCCGTTGTCCTGGCTGTAGATGATGCTGGAGTGCGGCATGCCGTTCTCGTCCCAGTACTGCGAGGGGAAAACCAACGTACCGTTCTGCATCACGATGCCATTGCCGGGGCCGTTGAAGTAGATGCGCCAGTCCGGGTTCTTGATCTGCTCGGTGATGCTGTAAGGCTCCGACCAGGTCTTGCCGTCGTCGGAGCTGCTCACCAGCACGAACTGCCCCGTTTCGTCGGGCGTCAGGCCCGGTCCGGAGCCAGCGATGGAACGGTTGCCCTTGCTCCACAGTGCTGCTACCCAGATTTTACCGGTGGCCGGGTCAAATAACACGGATGGGTCGCCGATGCCGTTGTTCTCATGCGGCGCGCCCATGTCCATGATGTTCTTCATCGGCTCCCATGTCTGCCCCCCGTCCGTGCTGCGGCTCATGCCCACGTCGATGTTGCCGGGCAGGTCGCGGGAGTTGTCGTAGCGGATGTCGTAGACGGCAATCAGGGTGCCTTTGTCGGTGGTGGCGATGCCGGGAATGCGGTAGGTGTCCACGCCATCGTCTCCGGCCTTGCGCAGGGCCACGCCCATGCGTTTGGAGTAGTCAGAGCCGTCCTCGGCTACCGGGTACACGTTACCGGCAGCATCGGTCAGCTGGGTGGCGCGCAATGCTACCTTGTTAGCGAGGTTGGCCGACTCCTTCAGCGTGGCGCTGAACCAAATGTAGTGCTTGCCTGGCTTTGCCTGAATCTCCAACGGCACTTCAAACTCCTCGGCTGTGGGCGTGATGGACCTGATGAGGTTGGATGTTCCAAACAGCGGTTCGTTGCCCGTAAAGTATACATCCAGCTGCTCCACATCCTGCAGCGCGGTGCCGTTAAGGCGGGCTTTTATACTTTGGTAGGTGATACTTTCCGCGCCTGCCGGCACATACAGGGTTAGGCGAAGAAGCGGGTTCATATCCACCCCCTTCAGCACCGGTATTGCCGGGGCGGTGCTGGCTATACTTGCTCCGTTTGCTGTGGAGGCTGCCGTGCTGATCTCCCTGGAGCAGCTCACGCCACAAAACAGAACTACAAACAGCAGGCACAGGATACGTTTGGCTTTATTCATCATTTATACGTTTAGGCTTTGCCCATTCTCCGACGGGCTATAAAAATGCTGACTTATACTTTAGACACTTTGATTTCAGGATACTTTCATCTCCGCCTTATCCTCGCTGACGCTTTTGCGCTCTGATGCCTCCTCGTCGTACACCGTGAGGCCTTCGTTCTCGCGCTCCTGGCCGCCAAACAGCAGGCTGAGCAGGTACCCAAATACGACACAGGACACCAGCCCGGTGAAGGCGTACAGCAAGAAGTTGATGCTGGTGTACTGGCTGATGTAGAACTGCACCACACCGCTCAGCAGAAGGCCGACAACAGCGCCCTTGGCATTCGCTTTTTTAGTGAAGATCCCCAGCACAAACAAGCCGCCCAAGCCACCTGTAAATAGCCCCAGAATCGTGTTAAACTGGTCCCAAAGCGAGGAGATGCCCCATTGCGCCATCACCAGCGCCAGCGAGGTGCCCACCACCCCGATCAGCAGCGTCAGGAATTTGGCGATGCGCAGGTAGCTTTTGTCTGATTTGAAAGGGGCAAAACGCCGGTAGAAGTCAGTGATCAGGGCCGTGGTGACAGAGTTCATGCTGCTGCTCAGCGTAGACATGGCCGCCGCAAAAACGGCAGCAATCAGCAGCCCGGTAACACCCGCCGGCAGCTCCGTCACGATGTACCACGGAAAGATGGAATCCTGGCTTTGCAGCTGGTAGTTCACCTTCTCCGGGTGCTCCTGGAAGAACAGGTACAGCATGGTGCCGATCGAGAAGAAAATGACCGCAGAAGGCAAGGCCATCCAGGCGCCCAGGCGCATGCTTTTCTTCGAGGTAGCCAGGTCTTTTGTAGTAATGTACCGCTGCACCACCGACTGATCCGCCCCATAGGAAATGACGTTGATGGCCAGGCCTCCCAGCAGTACCACCCACAGCGTAGGGGAACTAAAGCTGAACGTGGTGTCGATGATGTTAAGCTTCTCGTTTTGCTGAATCGTTTGCCAGATAGCCCCTGCATCCGCCTCCAGCTGGAATGGGATCATCACGAGGCACACCAGCGCGCCACCCAGCAGTATAACTACCTGCGCCACGTCCGTCCAGATTACGGCCTCAATCCCGCCTTTCATGGTATAAAAAATCGTGATGGCGCCCATCAATACAATGCACACGTTCACGTTGATGCCGGTCACCAGCGTCAGGGCCAGGCTGGGCAGCAGGAGCACGATAGCCAGGCGCCCCAGCTGCAGCATAATGTAGAGGAGCGAGGCCATGGCCCGCGTTGTGTAGTTGAAGCGTTTCTCCAAGTACTCGTAAGCCGAGGTGATCTGCAGCCTGCGGTAGAAAGGTATAAAGTAGTTGGTGATGACCGGGATAACCAGAATGATGGTGATCTGAAGTATGAAATAGCTCCAGTTGGTGGCGTAAGTCTTGGCCGGGATCGACATAAAGGTGATGGCGCTCAGCTGTGTACCGTAGATACTCAGGCCGGCTGCCCAGCCCGGTATGCGCTGGCCACCACGGAAATAGTCGTCGGTCGTATCCTGGTGCCGGGAGGTCCACATGCCGATGCCCACCATCAACAGCAAGTATAAAACGACCACCACGTAGTCGAGCCAGGCAAAGTAATGCTGCGGTGTGAGATTGCCTCTTAATATCTCGGGCGTACGCACACCTGGCCTGACCTCGCCGGAAGGAATGAGGATGTCGTTGCCCCAGCGCGTGGCGAAGGTTGTAACGGGCGCGTAAGGCAGCGTGCCGGTTTTGGTCCAGGCGTCGGTTACGGTGTTGTAGAGGTAGATGTCTTTGCTGAAGCCCTCGTGCTGGGTTTGCAGCTTTAGCCTGGCTGCCTCCAGATTTTGCTTTTCGGTCTCGTTAGTGGCTTGGGCAATGGCGGCATTGTACTGCTCTATTTGCGTGAACACATTGCCCTTGTCACCGCCAAATATGAGGATGTAGTTGGCCCCTGTTACTACGCCAGTGGCGGCAGAAAGCGTTGTTTCGTTGCCCTTGCCATCAGAAATATCGCTAAGTTGTTTCCAGTTGTTCTTCTTCGGGTCGTAGCGAAAGGTGGAGCCGTAGAGCTCGCTTACGCCTGATGCGGTTCTGGCTCTGCCACCGATCAGGTACAGGGCCGGGTATTCACCGTTGGACTGCACCACCGCCACTGCATGCGACAGCGCCTTTGGCAGGTCCGGCAGTTTTTCCCAGCCTTTGGCTGGAGCAGATAAGTTTAAACGGTAGAAAGCATTGCTGGCTTTGCCTGTGGTTTCGCCGCCTGCCACGTATACCTGGTTATCAACGAGAGCAGCGGCGGCGTTGGTGAGCGGTAGTGGCAGCGAGGGCAGTTTTTCTATCCTCACTTCTTTAGCCGCAGGGTTCCACTGCAGCAGTTGCACTGTGTTCTGGATGCCCTGCTCGTTCTCGCCGCCTATACTTACAATGCCCTTTTCAGTGGTAACATTAGCGCTGTAGGCCAGCGGTTGCGGCAGCTGAAAAGTCTTGTCGTGCCAGCTATACGTTCCCTGCTCATCCCGCAACAAGACAAAAATATCCTGCCAGTACTTCTTCTTACCGCCCTCCCAAGGCAAGCCGTCCGGAAAGTTGGCTCCGCCGCCAACTAGCAGGGCATTGTTGTGCACTCCTCCCAACGGACCAGCCAAACCCGGTTGCACCGGCTGGCCAGGGGCGGCAGGAAGCGTGGCGGCAACAGACCATGCTATGTTGTTTGGCTTTTGCTGTTCGGCCCTTCCGGCGCTAAAGGCAAAGAGAAAAAGAAGTATGGGCAGGATATTTTTCATCAGGCTATGTTAAGCGTATTTTGTTTCGGGTGTGTGGGAGCAATACTCCTCAAAACCAAGTGCGGCTACATCTTCTTTAAATGATTTGAACTGCGCTGTGCTCATGTTGCGGACCGGTAGGCGGAATTCGCCGCAGTCGAGGCCGATTAGCTTCATATAAGCCTTGCCGGTGGCGATACCGCCATACTTGCCCAGCAGGCGGATCATGTCGATAGATTGTTGCTGCAGCTTCCGGGCCTCGTCCGTCTCTCCCTTGTTATAGGCGTCGATGAGGCGGGTATAAAGCGGCGCGGCATAGTTGTAGGTACTGCCTACCCCGCCTTTGGCGCCCAGCACCAGCGCGGAGAGCAGGTTTTCGTCGCGGCCCCAGAGCATGTCATACTTGCCATCGCCGAATTGCAGGCAAGACAGGAAATCCATGAAGTCCTCGTGGGTATACTTGATCCCCTTAAAGTTAGGGACTTTTCCGTCCACTTCCGCCAACAGATCGATCATTTGGAAGCCTACGCCCGTGAGCACCGGGATGTGGTAGTAGTAAAACGGCATCTGCGGCACTGCGTCGGCCACGGCTTTGCAACACTCGGCCAGCAGCTGCACACTGGCAGGCTTAAAGTAAGAAGGAGCCGTAAACGACACGGCGTACAAACCTATACTTTGCGCGTGCTTCGAAAGGTCTATGGCATCCTGCAGGCAGGTGCCCCCTACAAGAGTAATCACCTTGAACTCGTCATCGCCTTTGGTGGCTTCTGCCCAGGCCTCAGCTACGCGTTTCTTCTCGTCCAGCGTCAGCGAAACGCCTTCCCCGGTGGAGCCGCAAATAAAGGCGCCCGTGTTTCCGTTTGTTTTCAGCAGGTTGTAGTAGGCCGGGATCAGCGCCAGGTTCAGGCTGCCATCAGCGCGCATCGGCGTGAAAGGGGCCGCAATAAGCCCCTGTAAGTGTTTAAAATTCATGTGATGTTTAAAAAATTGACTACAGGTAAGTATAAACTAGGTAGAAAAGCCGTAAAGCAAAAAGCAAGTATACCTCAGGTGCCTTGCCTTTTGCCTTACAGCGGATATTTAAAACTCAGGATAGCCCGGGTTCTGCTTCAGTGCTCTGTTATCTGTTAAAGAGCCTCTGTCGATAGGCCAAAGCAATTTATAGGATTCGTCCGGCGTGAGGGTTGTATGCTCATAAACGAAGCTATCACCCATTCTTCGTAAGTCATACCATCTCTTTCCCTCAAAGATAAACTCGAAGAAGCGCTCCTGCAAAATGGCCTGCTGTGGGTTAGCATCTACCGGCTGGTTTGGATAGCCGTGCACATTGGCATCATAGTTAGCGCCAAACGCACGTTGCCGGACTGCATTTATCTCGGCGGAAGGGTCTTCCCCCAAGATCAGTTTGGCTTCTGCCAGCAACAGCAGAAGGTCCGCATAGCGGTAGATAGGGTAATCATTCGTGTACTGCCGCGTGCCGGCGTTCTGCTCTCCCTGGAACTTCTTTACAAATGCACCGGCGATCACATAGTTGCCGTCAACTTTTTCATAGGCTGGCTGGATGGTGGCCCACTTCCTGCTGTCCTCGTCATCAAATGTCCTGAAGGTGGAAACCTCGACAGGCGCGCGCAACAGCCCACCCCAGTTATCAACTGCAACGGAAAACTGTCTGTTTTCCAGGGAGTCATAGAAGTTTGCGATAAGCCCCGTCTGTGGCACAAAGCTGCCTATTGCCTGTGTTGCCTCATTTAACCCGTAGCGGCTTGCAAAGATGATTTCTGCGTTCCCTTTAGTGTTAATCGAAAAAACATCCGCAAAGTTAGATAGTAGGCCTAACCCAGGTACATTGGTCTGAATATCGGTTAGGGCGTCCTTCGCCACAAGAGCATCTGCTGCCCCGCCCCCTCTGTAACTCGTCCACAGGTATACCTCGGCCTTCAGCATCTGGGTAGCTGATTTCGACCAGAAAGACTTGCCTTCCCGGAAGGAGTAGTCGCCTCCGAAATTGACATTGGAGCTATCGATATCGGCCTTGATCAGCTTCATCACCTCTTCCTGGCTGGAGGCAGGCTTGGCTAAGTTGGCCACGTCAATCATAGAGATAGGCTCTGTCTGTATCACGACATCGCCCCAGGTTCTGTACATCTGAAAGTAATAGAAGGCCCGCATCCCATAGGCAATTCCCAGGTAGTAGTCCTTCGTGGCTGGCGCCACCACATCGATAGTGTTGAGTTTACTAATGAGGAGATTAAGCTGGGAAATGTTGGTGTAAAATCCTCCGAATCCAGCAACACCGGCATTGTTGGGATCTAATGCCTGCAGCCACAGGCGCTCTATCCCTTGGGTGGCCTCCCCTGTAAATGAGGCGCTGGAGCCAGGCTCCAACCCGAATATGTCTGCTCGTAACTCACCCAGTGTCCGGAAGGTTGAATTATGCCCCCGAAAACGTGAATGAACGCCCGTAACAAAGGCATCAACCTGGTCAGGAGTTTTCCAGTAATTGGCGTCACTGATAGAGCTTACTGGCGCGACGTCCAGCTTATCGGAGCAGGAGCTTGCCAGCAATGTTACTGTCCCGATGAGCGCGATAAAATATACAATACTCTTTTTCATGATCTAAGCAATTTAGTAGCCTTAAAACGTAACCTGAACACCCAGTACAGCGGATCTCGGCGTAGGATAGGTACCCACATACACACCCGTAATCCTACCGCTTGAATCTACAGGAGGCTCTGGGGTCGGGCCGGTGAATTCAGTGATGTAAAACAGGTTGCCGAAAGTAGTGTAAATCCTAGCCTGAGACAGCACCTTTGTCTTGGAAACTATTCCGCTTGGCACATCATACGACAACGTGAGCTCGCGCAGGGCCAAGTAGTCTCCCTTCTCGTAGAAGCGGGAGTTATTGCCGTTCAGCACAGAGCCAGCGTTATTGGCTCTGGTATAGTTCTGTTTGGAGCCCCGCACCTGGTCGGCAAAGTATACTTTCGGGATGTCAGTCTCGGTGTTGGTGGGTGACCAAGCTTTTTCTATCAGGTCGATATAGTTGAAGGTTCCCTGGTAGTTACCCAAGGTTCTGGCTACTAAATCGTTGTAAATGGTGTGCCCCAGTGCAAATTCAAAGCGGCTGTACAGTGAGAAGCCTTTATAGGTCAGATTTGCCGAGAAACCGCCCGTCCATTTTGGGGTAGTGTTACCCAAGCGCACCTGGTCCCTGGTGTCAATGGTATCGTTCTGGTCCACATCCAGCCAGTTCACGTCGCCTGGGGTGATACGCCCATCTACACCGGCAGGAAGGCCCGGTCCGGTTATCCTGGCGATGGCGTCGTATCTGTTGTTGGCAACTCTTTCTACTTCAGCTTCATCTTTAAAGATAGACACCTGCTTGAAACCATAGATCTCGCCCAGTGTGCCGCCCTCCTGCAGGCCGCCCACCCATATCACCTCTCCCGAGGCAGGGTCATATATCTGAAAACCGCCCTGTCTGTTGTTCTCATTACCATTGAAAGGCAGTTTGAGGATCTTATTTTTCACAAAGGAAGCGTTGGCGCCTAAGGTCAGGTTCAGCCCATCCGGCGAGCTAAGGGCAACGGCGTTGGCCGTCAGCTCATAACCTTTGTTCTGGAAGGTACCCAGGTTGGTCCTGAAAGTACCGTACCCTATATAGCCCGGCAGGTCCAGGTTGGTAAGCAGATCGCTGGTTCTTCTGTCAAAATAATCGACAATGACAGAGATTCTGTCGTTCAGGAAGCCTACATCCAGGCCGACGTCTGTTGTTTTGCTCTTCTCCCAGCGCAGGCCGGGGTTCGTAAAGGCTGTGTTCAGGAAGCCCGCCTTGCCATTATAGTTTGTCTGGAGTCCGTATACCCCCTGCACCTCATACCTTCCCAGGCCAGCCACGTTGCCATTCACGCCGTAGCTGACCCGCGGCTTAAAGGTAGAGATATACTTATCCAGCCCGGCGTTCTGGAAGAACGCTTCCTTGTGCACATTCCACCCAGCCGACATGCCAGGGAAAAAGCCCACTCTGTTCTCTTCCGCTAAGCTGGAAACCGCATCCTGGCGGAATACGGCCGTAAACAGGTAGCGCTGGTCGTAGTCATAGCTCAGCCTCCCGAAGGCAGAGACGATACGGTACTCTGATATGGAGCTGGTATTGCTGCCAGGGGCAAAGGTGGTAGAAGCATTTGCCGTGGGAATGTCATCCGTTGGCGCATTCTGTCCCAGCACACGCATAAAGTTTGCTTTCGTTCCGAAATACTCGGAGCCAATCATAGCATCCACATTGTGCCTTGCCCCAAATGTGGCGGTATAGTTTAACAGGCCATTGTACTGCTGTTGGAAGCTCCTGTCAAAACTAGTGTTGGAAGTCCTGCTGGTGTTGCTGGTCGGGTTAGCGGCAAATATATTGGCATACGTTTGGGTAGCCCGCTGAAAAGACTGAAACAGGTTCTCGTACAAATAGCCGTTACCAGTTCCCTTAAAGTATAAACCCGGTAAAATATCCCATTTCACGGATGCGTTGGCCACGATCCGGTTCACCTCGTCATCTACCTCGCGCTTGTTGAGCCAATACAGTGGGTTACCGTCGCTCGACCCGTTACCCGGGTTAGGCAGTGTTTTCGCCTCATCTAGCCACGGGTTGAAGGTAGGCCAGATAGCCAGGGTTCTGTAGAGCGTATTCACCTCACCGCCCACAGTACCAACCTGCGAAGAGGTTGAAAGCGTAACGCCGGTACCCACCTCCACGTTCGGCTTCACTTTGTAGGAGCCGTTCACATCGAGCGCATAGCGCTTGTAGCCGGAGCCTACGATAACGCCATCCTCGTCATAATAGTCAAAGCTGGCAAAGTATTTACCTCTATCATTGCCACCCATCACATTTACATAATGCTCCTTCGTATAGGTGTCCCGGAACACGATATCCTCCACTTCCCCCCCATGATCCCTGAAGATGATGGAATCACCAGTAGGGTTGTACGGGTCAGCCATTACTTCCCAGCCCTGCGATAACAGGCTTCTATTTTCAGTGTCCAGCTTGCGGATATCAAAGGTAGCCAGATCAGCAGGATTCGTCAACAGACCGAGGCCTCTGGATGAATTGGCCTGCGCCAGGGTTCTGCCCGCGTTCAGGTAACCCAGCCTGGTATAATAAATATAATCCCTGGCCCCCAGGTAATTGTACCCCTCTCTTCTTTTATTATATCCACCGGTAAATTTATAGGATACCTGCGCCGTGCCGGCTTTTCCCTGCTTGGTTGTAACCAGGATAACGCCATTGTTAGCTCTTGCACCGTAGATAGCTGTCGAAGCAGCATCCTTAAGAATCTCCACAGAAGCAATGTTGTCTGCAGGAACATCGTTGAGCGATCGAATCACGCCATCTACGATTACCAGCGGCTCCCCTGGACTATTGATAGAGGCCCCGCCGCGCAACAGAATAGATGGCGCAGCCCCGGGTTGCCCGGTGCTGTTGACTACCCGCACCCCGGGAACAGTACCCTGTAACGCAGTGGCCACGTTCGCGCGCGGCGTACTGGCCAGAACTTCCTGGTCCAGTTTTGCCACTGAATTGGTCAGCGTTTCGCGGCTCTGTGTGCCGTATCCCACCACCACAACTTCATCCAGTTTTGCTGTGGCCGGCTTTAAAGTAATGTCCAATGCCTTTGCAGCACTCTCCACAGCAACTTCGCGGGTCTCAAAGCCAAGGTACCTTACCACCAGCACATCCCCCTCAGACGCTCTAATGGTAAAAGCACCCTCCGTATCTGTCTGGGTGCCGCGGTCAGTACCCTTCACGTTCAAACTTACACCGATCAGTGGCTGGCTGTTCTCTGAGGAGAGAACACGCCCACTCACGGTGGAATTCTGTGCATAGAGGTGAGGGCTTATCAGCAAGCTCCACCCCAGAAAGAGAAACATGAGTAAACGTTTAAGATTCATACAAAAAGGGTTTAGATGAATTATGTATTACATAATAAAGTTATTCTAGTTAATTAATTTTCCAAAACATTTCCTTAACTTTTTTGTAAAAAATAGATAATCTAATATTCTCTAAATTTGTAATTTAGCTTTAGGAAAGCATAATAAGTAATACATAACCGAATGGAGAACGCCCTAAACAAAATAAAAACCATTGATACCAGCTCGCTGGTGGATAAGGTGGAGACAAACTTGCTGGAGTTGTTAGTACAGCAGAACCTGAAAGTGGGCGACCCCATACCCAAAGAGATGGAACTGGCGTCCACCCTGGGCGTGAGCCGCACCGTGATCCGCGAAGCCCTGCTGCGCCTGCGCCTGATGGGTTTGATTGAGTCAAAAAAGCACCGGGGGGCTATTATTACCAGCCCTGACCTGCTGGCTATGCTGGAGAAGCGCCTGATACCGCAAGTACTCGATAACGCAACCCTGCGCGACGTCTTCGAGCTTCGTCTGGTGCTGGAAATCGGCATGGCAGACTTTATTATGGAGCGCGTCACGAAGGAGGATGTTGAAGAACTAAAGGAAATTGTGGCCAATGAGCCAGACCTCTCCGACTCTACCATTTTTCAGGTACAGCATGAGATTGCCTTCCACGGCAAACTCTATGAAATATCGGGCAACACCACCCTGAAGAAGTTCCAGAGTATGCTGCTGCCGGTTTTTGACTACGTGAACCGCAGTGGCCTCTTAAAAATGGATGTTCCCGTACGTAAGTTCGTCTCGCACAAGGGCCTGGTGGACATTATTGAGCATGGCTCCGCCGAGATGCTCCGCAACGGCATGCGCAACCACCTGGACAACCACTTTGCACGTATTATGGCGATATAGCACTACTCAGAAACGAGCGCGGGCTACTTGTATACACATCACATCTATTTACAGGCATTCCTGCAGCAGGGCGCAACAGCCCTCAGCAGGAATGTTTTGTTTCGAACATTTAGCTTATCCGTTTTAGTACCTCAACTGCACCGTGCTACCCATACACCCTCTGATGCACAAAAGTATCAGGCAGTATCCGATAATTTGCCTAGAAGCTATCTCATAAATGCCTTTAGCACTATTAGCATACATGCCAGTAAGATGAATGCTTTGAGTTTTCTTCCTTATACTCATACATGGTCACGCATCTTCTGTAATTGAATACCCAGGCGAAGAACCGCTCTACCTTCCATCTGCGCTTGTAACGGCGGAGCTTTCTGCCGTCCTCTAGTCTTCTTCTTTTTTCTGTTGCCTCTGTGAGGCGCGATCATTTCAATGCCTTTCTGCTGCAGCGCTTGATCCAGAGGATCAGAGTCATAGGCTTTATCACCAATGAGCCTCTCAGGCAGGGGCTCTGCGAAACGCTCCTCCAACACCTTTCCCACCAATTTTACCTCGTGGGGAGATGCTGATTCGACTGACACAGATAAAACAGTACCACCAGCGCCTGTGACTGCCATGACCTAGGTCCCTTTGCCTCGTTTAGTCTTGCCAACAGAAGCTCCCCCTTGTTGGCCATGCAAAAGGAGCCGTCAATAAAGCACTCGCTCAAATCCACATCGCCTCTTTCGTGAAGGTCCCTGGCCAGCGCCTCCACCACCCGCTGCATCACGCCCTGCTCCTGCCACTGTTGAAACCTGCGGTGGCAGGGCTGGTATGGAGGATACACGGGCGGCAAGTGGCTCCATTGGGCTCCGGTCTTCAAGATCCAGAGAACCCCCTCGAGCACCTCGCGCTTATCTCTCCAGGGCCTGTCTTTGCCATCTGGCCTCTTTGCTCCATCAGGAATTAAATCCTTTAGCTTTTCCCATTGCTTATCCGTCAACTTCATGACAAACAAACACCATACAACTAAAGATCATCCCTATTTATGAGATAGCTTCTAGCCTCATAATGAAAAATTCCAAATTTAGTGTTGTCCTGAAGCACATTTAACCTTATTTGAAATTTAAACCGTACCTTTGTGACTTGAAAGGAAAATAAACATGCTTCACTTCTTTTTAAGTCAACCTGACACAGTTTACGCCCTGCAATCTAAAGGGGAACTAAACGCTACCGACATCCAAAAACTAGAATGGTTATTCGGCGACGCCACTCTAATGCAGGAAGCTGCGCTGAGTGGCTTTTTTGTTGGTCCTCGTGCTGCCATGATCACCCCATGGAGTACCAATGCCGTGGAGATCACCCAGAACATGGGTATTGATGGAATCATCCGAATCGAGGAATTTAAAGTAGTAGCGGAAGATTCTACTGATTTTGACCCGATGCTTTCTCAAAAGTATAAGGGGCTGAATCAGGAGATCTATACTATAAATATCCAGCCGGAGCCAGTACAGCCTATTACGGATATTGCGGCCTACAACAAGCAGGAAGGCCTGTCGCTAAGTGATGAAGAAGTTGAGTACTTAAACCAGCTGGCTGAAAGAGTGGGCCGGCCATTAACCGACTCTGAAGTCTTCGGCTTTTCGCAGGTAAACTCCGAGCACTGCCGCCACAAGATCTTTAATGGCAAATTTGTGATCGATGGTGAAGAGAAACCAGCTTCGCTCTTCAAACTGATCCGCAAAACATCAGAAACAAACCCGAACAACATCGTTTCGGCCTATAAAGATAACGTGGCCTTTATTAAAGGGCCGGTGGTACAGCAGTTTGCTCCAAAACGAGCCGATATTCCTGACTTCTACCAGGTAACTGATTTTGAGTCGGTAATTTCGATCAAAGCAGAAACGCACAACTTCCCGACGACAGTAGAGCCTTTCAACGGGGCCGCTACAGGTTCCGGCGGGGAGATCCGCGACCGACTGGCCGGTGGTCAGGGAGCGCTTCCGTTAGCCGGTACAGCGGTTTACATGACAGCTTTATCGCGACTGGAAAAAGACCGCCCTTGGGAAAAAGCCACGCAGGAAAGAAAGTGGTTGTACCAAACGCCGATGGATATCCTGATCAAAGCCTCGAACGGTGCGACTGATTTCGGTAACAAATTCGGTCAGCCGCTGATCACGGGCTCGGTACTTACTTTTGAGCACGACGAGAAAGCGGATAAACTGGAGGATCCGAGAAAACTGGGCTACGACAAAGTGATCATGCTGGCAGGTGGCGTTGGCTACGGCAAAGCCAGCCAGGCGCAGAAAGGGCACCCGAAAACTGGTGATAAGATTGTGATCCTTGGCGGTGAAAACTACCGCATCGGTATGGGCGGGGCAGCTGTATCGTCTGCTGATACCGGCGAGCACGGAACAGGCATAGAGTTGAACGCCATACAGCGCTCTAATCCGGAGATGCAGAAACGCGCTGCAAACGCTATACGCGGTATGGTGGAAAGTGAGCACAACCCGATTGTCTCCATTCACGACCATGGTGCGGGCGGCCACTTAAACTGCCTTTCTGAGCTGGTAGAAGAAACAGGCGGTAAAATAGACTTAGACAAGCTGCCGGTTGGCGACCCTACCCTTTCGGCTAAAGAGATCATCGGAAACGAATCGCAGGAGCGTATGGGTCTGGTAATCGGTGAAGACGATATTGCTACCCTGCAAAAGATAGCGGATCGTGAGCGTGCCCCTATGTATACTGTGGGTGATGTGACCGGCGACCATCGCTTTACTTTCCAGTCTTCCACCACTGGCGAGAAGCCGATGGACCTGGAATTGAGCGACATGTTCGGCAGCTCGCCTAAAGTGGTAATGACCGACAAAACAATTAACAGAATATACCAGCCGGTAAGCTATGATAAAAACCAGCTGTATACTTACCTGGAGCAACTACTGCAATTAGAGGCCGTGGCCTGCAAAGACTGGCTTACAAATAAAGTAGACCGCTGCGTGGGTGGCCGTGTGGCGAAACAGCAATGTGCTGGTCCGCTGCAGTTGCCACTGAACAACTGCGGTGTAATGGCGCTGGATTTCCAGGGCAAAGAAGGTATAGCTACTTCCATTGGACACTCCCCTATCTCGGCCCTAATTGATCCCGCAGCTGGTAGCCGGAATGCCATCGGCGAGTCATTGTCGAACATCGTGTGGGCTCCGCTGAAGGATGGTTTGAAGAGCGTCTCGCTTTCCGCCAACTGGATGTGGGCTTCTAAGAACGAGGGTGAGGACGCCCGTCTCTACAAAGCTGTGGAAGCCTGCTCGGAATTCGCGATTGCCTTGGGCATTAATATCCCAACCGGAAAAGACTCGCTTTCGATGAAGCAGAAGTATAAAAACGAGGAAGTGATTGCACCGGGTACGGTAATCATTTCTGCCGCAGGCAATTGCAGCAACGTACGACAGGTGGTTGAGCCGGTGTTGCAGTGCGACGGTGGTAACATCTACTACATCAACCTTTCTAACGACGACTTCAAACTGGGTGGTTCTTCTTTTGCACAGATAGTAAACAGAGTCGGTAACGAAACACCGGATATCACCGATGCAGCTTCTTTCGGAAATGCTTTCAACACACTGCAGGGCCTAATCAGAGAAGGTAAAATAGAGGCAGGTCATGATATAGGCAGTGGCGGTCTGATCACCACCCTGCTGGAGATGTGCTTTGCGGACAACAACCTGGGCGCAACCATCGACCTGACCTCCCTGGGTGAGGAAGACAGCGTCAAAGTATTGTTCGCTGAAAATATCGGCGTAGTATTCCAAGCGTCGGCAGACGTAGAAGCTACATTAGAAGCGAACAAGGTACCGTTCCACAAAATTGGTATAGCTACCTCTTCTGCCACGCTTGAACTGAAAAACGGAGCGGATGCTTACAGCTTCGATATTGCCCGGCTACGAGATACCTGGTTTAAAACCTCGTACCTGCTGGACATCAAGCAAAGCGGCCCGGTAAGTGCAAAAGAGCGTTTCGACAACTATAAGAAGCACGAACTGAAGTATAAATTTCCAGAAAGATTTGACGGAAAGAAGCCGGTAATTGATACTTCCAAGCCAAGAATAAAGGCAGCTATCATCCGCGAGAAAGGAAGTAACTCCGAGCGTGAAATGGCCAACGCCATGTACATGGCAGGTTTCGACGTGAAAGACGTACACATGACGGACCTTATCTCCGGAAGAGAAACGCTGGAGGATATCCGATTCATCGGTGCAGTGGGTGGCTTCTCTAACTCAGACGTACTAGGGTCGGCAAAAGGATGGGCCGGAGCCTTTATGTACAACGAAAAAGCAAAGACCGCCATCGAGAACTTCTTTAAGCGAGAGGATACGCTGTCGGTAGGTATATGTAACGGCTGTCAGCTATTCGTGGAGCTTGGATTTATTACCATGGGGCATGATCAGAAGGCCAGAATGCTGCATAACGTGAGTCAGAAGCACGAAAGTATCTTTACGTCCTTAACCATCCAGGAGAACAAATCAGTAATGCTCTCTAGCCTGGCCGGTAGCACATTGGGTGTTTGGGTATCGCACGGCGAGGGCCGCTTCAGCCTGCCGCATACCGAGGATCAGTACCAGATCGTTGGCAAGTATGGATACGACACCTATCCGGCCTGTCCTAACGGCTCTGACTATAACACGGCCATGATTTGCGATGAAACAGGACGTCACCTGGTGATGATGCCGCACATCGAACGATCGCTTCTGCAGTGGCAGTGGGCACACTACCCAAAAGGGCGCCAGGATGAGGTATCGCCATGGATGGAAGCATTCGTGAACGCCAGAAAGTGGCTGGAGGCAAATGATAATTAACAGAAACGGGATTATTATATTAACCCGGCGGCTGGTGTTTACTGCCAGGCTATTTCTAAATAAGTATAGAATTTGTCTGAATCCCTGTGGGTAAGGTTCGACAATTTATTCCCTCGGTCTACTTGAAAGCCTCTCAGCTCACGCTGAGGGGCTTTTTTTAATGTAGTGCATAACCTTAAAAGCTGTTTCTGGGCCGCTTTAGTTCGTTTTTATCTCGTAATTAATTTGTCGTAATAGCCTTTTTTACTTATAGCCGATGCAATGCTTGCAAGCCACGCGTAGGCGATACGGACTTGTAATGGGTCTTAACTGGTTAATTTATTAAACTTCTCTATATTAAATTATTACTGTGGCTGTTGCAAACTGGAAACCCATTTGTTCGCAACTCCCCAGCTTTTCTCAGGCTCATCAGAAGCTATTATAATCAGCTTACCACCAGCCATAATCTCCTCATGTGTTAGCCAGTTCCGGTTCAGCTTTTTCCCATTTAAGGTTACCTGTTTGATGTAATAGTTTTCATCTGCGTAATTCTCTACCTGAATAGAAAAGCTTTCTCCATTGGCCCACTTTACCTCAGCTGATTCAAAGAGAGGCACATTTAGGTAATACACCGGCCAGCCGACGCAGGCAGGTTGTATACCTAAAGAAGTTAAAACAAACCAGGAGGACATAGCTCCAGCATCGTCGTCCATTGTTCTGAGGTAAGCCTGCGGCTGATTTTTGTAGATAACACCTATGTAGGACCCCACTCCCCGACTGTTGTCGTTAAAGTAATGCTGCACAACAGTATCTACAGCCAACCGATGCATCAAGGCCTGCGATTTCCAAGGTTCTGAAGTAGCATTGTATAGCAGTGGCACCTGAAGATCCGGCTCATTAGCACGGTTATGGTAATCTTTTCCAAAGAACTCGTCCAGTTGGTTTATAAAAGTTTGCTCGCCACCTGTCAGTTCTATCAACCCTTTTACATCGAAAGGAACAGACCACCTGTATTGCCAGATTGTGCCCTGGTACATCCCGCGTGCAGACATGCGGTTCACATCGTCCCGGGTTAAGTCTTTAAAGTCTTTCTCCCAATAGCTTTTATACTCCAAAGCCTTTTGCCTATACTTCTCGCTTAGCTTATCCTGATTCAGCTCCTTTAAAATCTGCGACAAAGCCCAGGCATCGTAGGAAGACTCTAATGCTTTATCAGGATGTGTATAATCCAGCTTGTCCACTTCCTGCATTAGAGAATCCAGAATGGATGGAAAATCGATTTTATACCCTTTACGATAGGCATCCAACAGCACTACGATGGCATGTTCTGTACGCACCGTGTTGGAAGGCTCATGTGCAGTAGCAAAGTCTTTTTTGCCATACGGATAAAGGTTGGCTATAGAGGAAGCTATGTCCTGGAACCTTTCCGGGTAAGCAAAGGATAGCAAGGGTAACTGTGTTTTGTAGTTGTCCCAGATGGCCCATCCGTTATAGACGGTGCTTTTGGAAGTTTGCAAAGAGCCATCAATAGCCCGATACGTACCATCTTCCTCCGAAACTACATATGGTGACTGTACTGCCCGGTAAAGCAAGGAATAAAAAAGCTTTTCTCTTTCAGGGTCCCCCTTTACCTGGATACGGCTCAATAGCTCGTTCCAGTCACTTATACTCTTTTGCTTTACCTGCTCAAAGGGCTCATGTTTTAGTGCAGCCTTGGCATGCGCTGCATCCACAGATGAGAAAGCTACCTCTGCATATACGTCCTGTTGATCCGGGGCAAACGAAGCTACCAGCTCATGTTCACTTATAGTAGCCCACTTTACCGGTTGCCTAAAGTGCATTGCATAGTAAATACGGTAGGTACCGACACTACAAGTAGTTTTTGCTTCTATCCAACCACTTAAAGTATTACCACTAACAGTGTGTTCTTCTGCCACAAAGCCTCCTACAAAAGCATGGCTTAAATCAATGTAAACGCCCTTTTTACCTACAGGTAACTGGTAATGATGTACACCACTGTTTTTGAAAACAGCAAACTCCGCTTTGATCTTGTTCTTAAAACCTACCTGGTAATAGCCCGGACCTGCTTTTTCCTCTGATTTGATCAAGGGTGTTGCATCCGGAACATCACCCAAGAATGGTTTAACCAGAATAATACCTCCGCTGCCCAGACAACCTACCCCTTCAAAACGGTTATGTGTGAAACCTAAAAATTCTTTGGCCAAATATTCATACCCTGTATGCGTAGCAGGGTATGTCTGGGGGCCTATACTCAACATACTGAAGGGGTAAGAAGCTGCCGGTGACAGTTGCCCATGATCGCCGGAAGAGCCTAGGAAAACATTTACTTTTTCCTCAGGTGCACCCTTGCCGGCTACCTGCATTTGTTTTTGCTGTGCAACATTGCCCTGTTGCTGGCAGCCACTCAGGATGACTATGAATAATAGAATTAATAATCGCATTAGGTTTATAAAAAGTTATAAATACCACAGGCAGCCTTATAGTATGGCTGCCTGTGGTAAATTGTGGTATAAATAGTTAAACTCTCATTACTTCGTACTTGCCAGGTAATCCAAATACTTTTGCGGCACAGGGAAATAGTTGTGAGTACCTTCTATGAAATTCGCATTCGTTAAATGAGTTCTCCTGGTTTTCTCCACCTCCAAATACGCATTGATTGTTTCCGCAGCCACTCCCCAGCGTACCAAATCAAAGAAACGATGCCCTTCCATAGCCAGCTCTAACCTGCGCTCCGTCCGAACGGCCTCACGGGCTGTGGCTTGGTTTGTCCAAGGGGTATTATATGTCTCGATTCTATAGTTGGCGGCTGGTGCTGTTTCTTGCAGGTTCATAACATACTGGCTGTCTTTAGCTCTTCCCCTTACCTGGTTCACCACAGCTCTTGCTCCTTCCAGGTCACCCAGCTCAACCAAAGCCTCTGCTTTCCATAGCAACAAGTCAGCATAGCGGATTATGTAATAATTCAGTGCGCTAATGTAAGGCCAGGTCTTGATCTGGTAAGGAGAGTTGGCGGACACAATTCGCTTTTTAGGCGCAAAAGGCCCATAGGTTGAAAGATCCCGTGCCCAGCTTGCCTCATACAACACGCCTAAGTCCAGATAAGGTATACCTGGTCTTCCTACTGTATGGTCCAACCGTGGATCTACAAAATCTGTTTCGGCAAGGTTCTTATTATCCAGTACCGGCACTCCGTTAGCGCTCGTTTTGTAGGCATTGACAAGGTTTTGAGACGGGCGGTGAAAGCCATACTGTGAATAGAAAGGGCCACCAGGTGCAGACAAACGATCACCTATACTTCCATTGTAATTATCTGGAGCCCCGTCGAGCACTGAATGCTGAACAGCAAATATTATCTCAGAGCTGTTATCGTTTTCAGGAAGGAAGACATCCCTGAAGTTAGGAAGTAGGCTGTACTTGTTACTATTGATAACTTCATTCGCGGCATCCAGGGCATTCTGCCATTGTCCCTGAAAGATGTAAGTCTTTGCCAGATAAGCTTTCGCCGTCATTTTGTTCGGGCGCCCCACCTCCTCCTGTTCATTGGGCAGCCTCTCATAGGCGTTGCTGAAATTTTCCTCTATTTTATCCCACAGCTGCTCAGAGGTATATTGGGTGTGAGACACAGCATAGTCCTTAACAGTTGCAGCTGTTTCGTCTATGTATGGTATGGTGTTGTATATTTTTTTAAGCTCAAAGTAATAATGTCCTCGAAGGAAGTACAGTTCACCCATCCGGTTCTCTTTTAGAGCCGCATCGTATTCCTGCGAACTCTGAAGCAGCCTCATAGCCTCGTTTGTTCTTTTCACCCCTTCATAAAGCGCCACCCATTTTCGCTCAATGTCAATAATGGTCGGGTTCGTATTGAATATTTCCATCAGGTGAATGTTATTCTGGTCCCCTGTACCACCACCTCCTTTATAGGCATCATCTGAAACCACGTCCCCAAAGCTCCAGTTGGAGGCAGGTGAATTGAAGGCACTGCTAGAGCCATCGTACTGGCCATTTAGCAAACTGTATGCTGCTATGATTGCCCTATCAACATTACCTGGGCTTGTCATTTCTGAAGGAGAAATTTCTCCATATGTCATTTCTTCAAGATAGTCGTCAGAGCAGGAAGAAGAAAATATGACAAGAGCAGTAAAAACTAATTTTGAAGTATTTGTAGTTTTAAAAAAATTCATACCGTTTTTAGTTTAAAGCGTGAAATTAACTCCTAATGTAAAAGTTCTAGATGGAGGGTAAATACCACGATCAACTCCAATATCTAAGTTGCGATTGCTGGAAGAATAATTTTGGAGGCCTATTTCAGGAGTCATACCACTGTAGTTGGTAATAGTGAACAAATTAGTTGCCTGCAAGTAAACCCTCAGGTTAATGCCACCAACTTTATCTTTAGGGACATTATAACCCAGCTGCATATTGTATAGCTTGAAATAGGAGCCGTTTTCAAGGTAATAAGAAGACGGCCTTATGTTATTGTTAGGATCATCCAACGAAACACGCGGCACTATGGCATCGGGGTTCTCCGGAGTCCAGGCATCCAGCACAGCAGTACTTTTGTTATAGGAGGCCTGGTTAAAGAACTCTGTCTTGTATTTGGTTAGATTGTAAATGTCGTTTCCTATACTGCCGTTAAACAACATGCTCAGGTCAAACCCTTTATAGTTCAAACTTACATTAAGGCCAAGTATCAGGTCAGGATGGGGGGACCCGATATAGGTACGGTCATCCCCATTAAGCTTACCATCTCCATTTACATCCCTGAACCTTAAATCACCTGGTCGCGCATTGGGCTGTATTCCATGGGAAGTTATTTCCTCCTCACTCTTAAAAATTCCGTCAGCCTCGTAACCGTAAAAGGCTCCAATCGGCTGTCCTACTGTACTCCTGGTTATCTCCTGGCCGAAGTTTATACTATGAAGAGAGGAGGCGGGTATTCCTAAATAAGAGATGCCGTTTAGCTCGGTCAGTTCGTTACGATACGTTGATGCATTCAGTCCTACTGTATAGGTTAACCCTCCTGCACTTCCAAGATAGTTTGCAGCAACATCTAACCCTATATTCTTCATCTGCCCCCCGTTAATCCATGTTCCATCGTTTGTTCCACCATAGGTCGGAGGAATCGGGGAGTATACCAGCACATCATTCGTTACCTTATGATAGAAGTCTGCAGTAAGCGCCAGCTTCTCGTTAAATAAGCCTAAGTCAAAGCCCGCGTTTGCCTGCTGGGTTACCTCCCAGGCCAGATCAGAGTTTGGAACCCTTGTCTGTATCAACCCTTTGTATACAGAGCCCTGAGAGCCATCTATGGCATAATCAGAGTACCTGGCGTTGTTGTAATAGCTATCCACTGTTGAATAAGATGGTACCTGTTGGTTACCTGTCTGTCCCCAGCTGGCACGTAGCATGAGAGAACTCACGATACCATCCTTCCCGAAAAAGTGCTCATCACTTACACGCCAACCTGCCGATACTGCCGGAAAAGTTCCCCATTTATTCTGGCTCAGGCGAGACGTTCCGTCTCTTCTGAGAGTAACACCCAGAAGGTACTTCTGATCAAAGTTATAATTGATCCTTCCAAAGTAAGAGAGCAGGGACCATTCATTTGCAGTTCCTGTATTTAGTTGATTATCCGCACCATAAGTGAGATAGCGGAAGTTTGGATCTTCGTATAGAAAATTCTGCCGGGAAGCAGAAAAACCTTCATAGTAGTATTCAATCGCCTCCTGACCTATCAAAGCATCTACATTGTGCTTACCAAAGCTTTTAAGATAGTTCAGCGTATTAGACCAGGTTAACTGATAGTTAAAGCTGTTATCGGTGCTTAGCGAGTTAACGTTATTTTGGGAGAGGATTTCATCATATTTAGGCGAGAATCCTCTGTAATTATAATTCTGAAAATCAATTCCTAAATTGGTCTTGAATGACAAATCCCCAAACTCTACTCCTGCAAACACGTTGCCTATGGCAGAGAGTCTTTTTCTAACATTATCTTTTGCCCGGTAGAGACTACCCAATGGGTTGCTGATATCATTTAAAGGATTACCCCCATAATTGCCATTGATGTCTTTTACAGGAACAATAGAAGGAAACTGGAAGGCATTGTACACGATGCTACCCAATGAACTGTTTGTACCCACACTGACATTACGGGTTAAGGAAGCTGAAAAATTTTCTCCTATCGTAACAATATCTTTGATTTTATAGCTGGAGTTAAAGCGGGCCGAGAATCTCTCAAATCCGGTGTGCTTAATAGTGCCTTCCTCATTAAAATAGCCAAGCGAAAGCGCATGATGGGTCTTATCATCTCCTTTTGATGCGGAAAGATTATAGGAATGCACTACCGCAGGCCTAAAAATTTCCTGTACCCAGTCTACATCAGCACTAGGTATCGTTTGCGCATCATCCAGCCATGCAGGTATGACTGCATTACCCGGGTTGTTTCCGTAAATATCGCTGCTAGGAGTACTTCCATCGTTCTTGGCTGCTTGCCAAAGCATATCTCCGTATTGCTGTGCTCCCAGCATGCGAGGTAGATTGAAAGCTTTCTGTACTCCTGTATATGCATCCAGGTTGATAACTGTACGGTCTGAGCTACCTTTTTTGGTAGTGATTACCACCACTCCGTTTGCTGCCCTTGACCCATAAATAGAGGCGGAAGCAGCATCCTTTAATACTTGTATAGTCTCTATATCTGTTGGATTGATGGCGTTCAACCCATTGGAAACAGGTACGCCATCTATAATGTAGAGAGGGTCATTATTGTTGATAGTTCCATATCCACGTACACGGATACTTACTCCTCCACCGGGGCTGTTATCACTCATTACCTGTACACCGGGTAGCCGACCATCCAGCATTTCCTCGACACTGGAAGTAGGAATGGAATTTATATCAGCAGGATCAATTTTAGAAACCGCTCCAGTAATCTCTCTTCTGTTCTGCGTCCCGTACCCGACTACAACCAATTCATCTAAGCTGGAAGCGTCCGGGACTAAAGAAATATTCAGCCTGGTTTGGTTTCCTACAGAAACCTCTTGCCGTTGATACCCAATGAAGGTAACAGCAAGCACGTCGGAACCAGCCGGCACAGAAAGCTCGAAATTTCCGTTCGTATCAGAAACTGTACCGACAGAAGTGCCCACTACCGCAATAGAAGCTCCCGGCAATGCTTCACCATTTTCGTCAGTTATTTTTCCTAATACAACTTTAGCCTGCTGCTGCACTACTTCTGATACTGTTATCTCAAAGAGATTTCCAGCATGAGCAGGCATGGCACCTAACATTGATACGGCACAAATACCATGAAGTATAGGCCTAAAAACATGTAATCTTACACTCATACTTAGATTGATTAACGTTTAGTGAATAACTTATTATTCTGTAAAGCACCAGCAACCTGCGCTGCAGTGTATGAAGGTAGTCTTAAAGCTAAAGCCTTTATCGTATTCGTTTGGTATCTTCTCTGATCAATGGAGACACCCGCTGGTTCATGCGAAAACCATTTGAAAGTATATGCTGAAATAATGCTCTTATCCCGTTACTTTAACTTGTGGCAAAGGTATTGTATCGATTTGATGAGGGAGATACGAAACTTATTAACAAATAGTTATCTAAGAATATATTATATTAAATAATCATTATTTTTCCGTAGCCACTACTTACTCAGTGTTTCTTCTAACTACATTGTATTTGTCATAAAAACGCCACAGATACAACAGACTTGATTACTTCTCTTTTTTGTTATTTAAGACGTAAGAAGATAAATATTGGGATCGAAGGCAGAATCCTTTGTAAGTCTATCATTAGAAGTAAAATGATAGCTCCATGTAAACTTTATCTTCCTAGCTCGAGGCTTTCCCTCACCTGTCGCATTCTGCTGCCCTATTTTACAGGCCAAGGCTTTACTGCCACTTGAACTGGCCCCACACCTATCCATGCGCCCGATTTGATGCCATTTAATGGCTACCACTTACCCTCTTTACAAGGGTGCTCTCCTATTTGCCAGAATAAAACTTTGATAGGTCATATCCTATTCAGGCTACTTATGCCATGCTAAAGTATTTTTACTTCTCTTTTAAAGCCTTCAAATATGTGGTGACAGAATAGGTGGCAAAATTTTGTATAACACCTGTTATCACCGATGATGATATATCACCAATACGCTATATACGCTGCAAACGTACGTCTTCAAACCCTTGAAGTAGTTAAGAACTCACTGAAGCCCGGCTCAAGGTATAACACAAACAAAAAAGTCTTGTAAGCTAATAACTTGCAGAGTTTTTTGATATTAGGGGGCTGATGAGGGGACGGACTACTGCTGGCCCTGAAACATCTTGCGGTGGTAGCAATTCACCTGAGTCAATGATGGCCACCAGGCCTTTTCCCCTAGTATCACGGCGCGAAATAAAAGTGCAGACGGGACTGAGCGAATAGTTCGGGAGCAAGTGCTTCTTTTACTTATTCCTCCTTTGCTGTAAGCCGCTCCCGGAGCCGCTGCATACCCTCCCCTACCTTCACATACAATATTTTAGCATTATGCTGCTTACTTCTCAGGTTTGTATGCCCCTGCGTCTTCAACACGCTCTCCATAGGCACCCCGTTAAGAAGCATAGCAGGCAGTATGGAGGTCATCTGCTTGGATCCCGCGCAGGCGGCTTGTTGCCAGCTCTGCCCGCCTACCGGCTACAGTGACACGCAGGCAGATCTGTACGGGCCTGTCTGGAGTTTTTCGGTTTCTTCACGTTGAAGAGGAGACTGAAAACGGTGCTTCTAACGGTGACATAAAAGGTTTAATAAAAGTAGCCTTGCAGTAAACCGCACTCAAGGCATACTTCTTCTGTATACCTTGCATATCAACGAGTCACATATATATCCAATGAGTCAATGGGGACTTTTGGGATACTCACCTGGCTACTTACCTAAAGTATTGGAAAAGGTGAAGAATTTAGGAGCCCCTCGAAAACAAAAAAGCCTGCAAACGAAGAGCTTGCAGGCTTTTTTCTGATTATGGCATTCCTACCAGCAGAGATGCAGGGATACGAACCCTAGTCCAGACAATCTCGACGAGCCTACCTAAACTTTAAAGGTTAAAATTAGTATGGTACTAATTGTGTAAAATCTATGCAAAGGTATTGGAACATCTCGTCCCATTTACGATTAATAAGGCTTTTCCTTCTGCGAGCAAGCTATTTCACAGTTGTACTTCCTATTTTCAAATGTAGAGTAACCAATTTTAGGCACAAACTACTCGCTCAATAATGGTAATGTAGCTAGTAAATCTTCTGGTGACCTTTGTCAATGGCATTAATGAGGAGTTTAGCTGCCATTCCAATTTTAGGATAAAGCTAATTGATACTTAGAATTGTGTCCCACTTTTCCTTTAGAACAGCAATATAAAACCTGTGTGCAAAATGTGTGCACATAAAAAAAAGCACCTATAAGTTTTACCTTATAAGTGCTTAATTTTCAGGTGATCCCGTTTGGATTCGAACCAAAGACCTACTGCTTAGAAGGCAGTTGCTCTATCCAGCTGAGCTACGAGACCAGCGTTTGTCAGGAGAGCGGTTGCTCTACCCTTTAAACAAAAAATTTCGGAATCTCTTCCGAAATTTTTTAGTCGGGGTGGCAGGATTCGAACCTACGACCTCCACATCCCAAATGTGGCGCGATACCGGGCTACGCTACACCCCGAACTATTTTTCGCTTTCGGACTATCCGGTGTTAAACCGTTTCATCTAATTGCGATGCAAAGGTAAGTGAAGATTTCAGATTTGCAAAAGCTTTTTTTAACTTTTTTCGTCGTCATCTTACAGCGGAGAAGGGGGGATTCGAACCCCCGGTACCGTTACCAGTACGGCAGTTTAGCAAACTGCTGGTTTAAGCCACTCACCCACCTCTCCGTGGAAATCCCTTACTGCTTAAGAGACTGCAAACATACTACATCGATCTGTACAACGCAATACCCTGCCGTAAAATTCCTTCCAAACATTTCACGCCACCCGCCCCACTGAAAGCTAACTCCTTGATACAGCAAAGCTTCTTATAGGTAAGAAACCCAAAAAAAATGTTCAACCCAGATTTATACTTGCGATAAAGCCCACCACGTTGGGAAAAGGAGCCATTCTATACTTGTTCATGCCTTGGTTTACCCTATGCCGGCACCTGCTACAGTCTGGTTGCGGTTTAGTATATTTGTGGCTGGCATGCGTGGTGCAGCGCCGCTTGCCTATTTATGTAACATGACCTGGTACCAAACCCTCACCTTACTGGAGATCCTGTTCGGCGCAACCTTCCTTGTGCTGTACGTAGGCTATCTGCTGCGCGTGCGCAGGGTGGCGCTTTTTTTTATGCAGCGGCCATACGGGGTTTGGTTTAAGTTCCTGCTGCGCCACCTCTACCTCATCCTGCTCATCATCGCCATACTTGGCCCCTCCTTCGGGGCTATGAAAAAAGAGATCCGGACCATTGGCAAAGACCTGTATGTTGCCGTAGACCTTTCCCAGTCCATGAACGCCACGGATATACAGCCCTCGCGGCTGGAGCAGGCAAAGCACATAACGAAGCGCCTCATCAGCCGCTTCAACTCCGACCGCATCGGCTTGATGGTCTTCTCCAACGAGGCCTATATCCAGAGCCCCCTCACCTTCGACCAGAACGCCCTGCTGCTGCATACCCAGACGCTTCGCACCGGCCTCCTCCCCCACTCCGGCACCGATTACGCCCCCGTGCTGCAACTGGCGCTCGACAAGCTCAGGCAAAAGTCCAACACTGCGGAGGAAGAGCAGAAAGCGCGGGTGCTGGTGCTGATAAGCGATGGCGAGGACTTTGGCGGTAACGTTAAGAAACTGGCGGAGCAACTGCGCGAGGAGAACATCCGGGTTTATACCTTGGGAATCGGCACCACCGACGGCAGCCGCATACCGGTGGCACAGGGTTTTAAAACAGACAGCGAGGGCAATGAGGTGATTTCCCGGCTAAATCCGGAGCCCTTGGTGCAGCTGGCGGAGCTGACCGGCGGAACATACTTTGAGGTGAACGGCCGGGTGAGCGAGGTGAGCAAGCTCATCAGCACCATCAATAAAATTGAGGGGGAGCTGCGAGAGAGTAAAACCATAGACGTTACGGCCAACAAGTACATTTATCCTCTGGCGCTAGCGCTGCTGCTGATCCTGCTCGATATCCTGATCACCGTTAAGCTAATTCGGATATGAAAACAATCGCCATGGCAGCCATACTTCTTGTCAGCCTGTTTAGCGGCGGCATATCCATCATTACGCGCATTAACCAGCATGCCGAAGAGGCGGCCATCGCCTATCAGCGCAAAGATTACATAGAGGCCATCGCCTCCTACAATTACCTGCTGGATGACCTGGAGGTGGATGATGACCTGCTGCGCCTGAACCTGGCCCACTCCTATTACCAGGCGGGGCTGCTGCCACAGGCCACTTCGGCTTACCAATACCTGGCAGACCACCCCACCCCGCACCTGCGTGCGCTAGCGCACCTGCAGCTGGGCAACATCCACACGAAGCAGAAGAAGTATAAACGGGCCCTCTCGCTCTACAAACTGGCCCTGGTGGCCGAGCCCGGCAACGACGCGGCCAGGTATAACTTTGAGCTCCTGAAAAAGTACCTGTTGCTGCACCCCGAGGCCGCTGAGGAACAGCAACAGGAGGCACCGGAGCAGGAAAATAATGCTGAGCAGGATCAACAGCAGCAGCCTGCAGAGGAGGACCTGGCGCCGCAGCCCCAGAAGAATCCCGACGAGCAGGGCGAGCAGCAGGAAATCGACCAGCCGGCGCCGGCCCAGAATGGCCAACAACAGCAAGCAGGGAGCAGCGAACAGCAGCTGAGCGATCAGGAGCGGGAGGAGATTGCCGGTGAAGCGGATGGTGACACAGAAGGGCTGCAACTCAATAACCCGTTCGATAAGAGCGGCCAGCAGCACAGGGGCAGCTCGGAGGAAGTATCGGAAGAGGACCAGCAGGCACAGATGCGTCGCGCCAGGCTGCGCCAGGCCAACATGAGCCCCGAGAAAGCCAGGCTCCTGCTCGATGCCATGCGCAACGCAGAACTGCAGTACATACAGCAGCTTCCCAAAAAACCGACCCGCCAGCCGGACCCCAGCAAGCCGGACTGGTAGGCGCTGAAGTACATACACCTTCTTTAATTTTTAATCCCATTTGCTTATCACAAACCAATCGGTTTATTTTACGTTTGCCAAAGTATAAGCAACACCCATGAGCAAGGCAGACCGGACACGGCAACTGATCATAGAGAAATCGGCCCACCTTTTTAACCAGAAAGGGTATGCCGGCACATCTATGCAGGATATCATGGGGGCTACCGGACTCACGAAAGGAGGGATTTACGGCCACTTCGACAGCAAAGAGGAGATCGCCCTGGAGGCATTTGAGCACGCGGCCGCCCACCTGATGCAGTTGCTGGGCGACAGCATTACGCCTCATACTTCTGCCACGAAAAAATTAGAGGCGCTTCTCGCTTTCTACAAAACCTACCTCTACGCCCCACCTATTCAGGGAGGTTGCCCCGTATTGAACACTTCGGTTGAGGCCGACGACACCAACCCACTCCTCCGGGCCAGTGTGGTGAGGGTGCTGAATAAACTACACAAGTCCGTGGCTAACATTGTGCGGCTGGGCTTAACTCAAGGTGAGTTCAAGGCAATTGCGGATGCGGAGCGTTTCGCCATCCTTTTTGTAAGTATGATTGAGGGCGGCGTGATGGTGTCGAAAGCCTACGGGGAGGCAAAGTACCTGCATACCGTGCTGCAACACCTGCAGCAGCTCATACAGCAGGAACTTAAAGTTTAATTTTTTTACCTGTTTATAAACCGATCGGTCTTTTTTCTTATTACACCACTTAACAACTAAACCTATGCAAGAGACAACAAGTATCGCACAGCAACTGGAGAGCAAGGCCCGCATTCGTTTTGAGGACTGCGACCCCTTTGGGCACCTGAACAACGGCCGCTACATCGATTATTTCATGAACGCCCGGGAAGATCAGCTGCGGGACAATTATCAACTGGATATTTACGCCCACATGCAGCAAACCGGCAACGTGTGGGTGGTAGCGTCTAGCCAGGTTGCCTACCTGCAGGAAGTAAAAATGAACGAAGAAATTACTATCCGGACCAACCTGCGCTGGTTTACAGAATCCGACTTGTTTATGGAGGGGATGATGCTTGACCCTGAGACAGGCCGGGTAAAGGCGGCAGTGTGGTTGCGCTTTGCCTACTTACATGTGCACAAAGCTATAAAAGCCAGTCATGAGCCACAGCTGATGGAGCTGTTCCGGGCCGCCGCCGTGATGGGAAACGGAAAGCCTGACCAGTATTTTGAACAGCGCGTAAAGGAGCTGCGATCGCTTACCGTGCCAGCATAAGCAAACCGGAAAGGCAGCCTGGCGCTCACTACACCAAGGCGCGCAGGCAGCCTCTCTAGCTGAACATTACTCGCTCCAGGCAGTTTTATTTTACAAGATTACACTTGCGGATTAAACCTTTACCCACCTGAGCCATCCAAACAGTCCCTTACTATCAATTCAACTATGAAAGAGCAACTAAGACAGGTGCTGGAGGTGCTGAACCTTGCCGAGAAACTGAAGTATGAACTGCGCCACAGCTGGCTTTCCAACGGCAGGCAGGAGAGCGTAGCCGAGCATACCTGGCGCATGTCGCTGATGGTGGTGCTGCTGGAGCCTTACCTGGACCATGAGATAGAGGTGGCCCGCACCCTGAAGATGGTCATCATACACGACCTGGTGGAAGCGGAAGCCGGCGATGTGCCAGCTTTTGAGGTAACCACTCCTGAACTGAAGGAGCAGAAGCGCCAGAGGGAGTTGCAGGCCATCGAGCGCCTCCGCACCACGCTGGGCAACGGCCTGGGGCAGCATGTGTATGAGCTCTGGCACGAGTTCGAGGATAAGCTTACGTACGAGTCCCGCGTGGCCAACGCCCTTGACAAGCTGGAGGTGCGCATACAGCACAATAACGCCGACATCAGCACCTGGCTGGAGGTAGAGCAGGAGTTTGTTTTCCTGATGGGCCAGCACACCGAGTTCGACGCCTGCCTGCACCAGCTGAAGGAGCTGATAGAGGCCCAGGCGGTGCAGAAGATGGAGGCTGCCGGCATAAGCGTGGCAGCCGTAAAACAGCGAATCATAGCAAAGCCACAGGCCGTCGTATAAGCACAGGAGAAGTGTTTGCTCCGTGCAACTCCGCGCTTTTGCCATGCATTTCGTGGCAGAAATGAGTACCTTTGCCTTAACAAACAAAAGGAGGGATTCCCATGCTAAGCCAAGGCTCCAAACTATACAGTATCCTGAACTATAAGTGCCCCAGATGCCACAAGGGAGACCTTTTCATCCATAAAGGTTGGAGCTACACCAGGTTCAGCGAAATGCCCGAAGAGTGCCCCTGCTGCCACCAACGCTACGAGCCCGAGCCGGGCTTTTACTACGGAGCTATGTACGTGAGCTACGGCATCACAACCGCTATACTGATCACTATTCTGGTTGCCCTGAGCGTGCTACTGGAGGAGGTGACCATGCTATGGTTCCTTGGCTCCCTCAGTGTTGCCCTACTGCTTTTCTACCCGTTCATCTTCAGAATGTCGCGGGCGATCTGGTTTAACTTTTTCGTGCACTATAACAAAGACGTCGCCGCCTCAGCACGCTGCCAATAAACTTCTTTCGTGGAAATGTTGCTCCCTGGCGCTGCACAGCCGGTTTTCTTATAGTTTGATGTCCGGCGTATAGGCCACCTCCAGCACAAAGCCGTTCGGGTCGCGGAAATCTATAGTGTAGTAGTGTGGCATAGGCTGCGGCCCGTGGTTAATATCGGCGTTTATACTTTTATAACTCAGGTGGCGATGTTTGCGGAAGCATAAACTTATACCTGGCCCCAGGCCTTTTCATCTGGCGCAAGTCTCCAGACTTGTTTCCTATTATGGTGTCGGGTTTGCAACCCGACTGGCTTGAAAAGCCATACTTTTATACTTGCTGTTCCGGACATGCTTGTCCGGAACTACTTCTGCTGCGGATTTCCGAATCCGCGTAAGCCATACTTTATGCTTGCTGGTTTATCCTTCCCTAGCAGCTGCTTCCTGCAACTGGAACCAAGCTATACTTTCAAAACACCGCTGATCCTGTAGTTCCCACAAACCTACAGTTCCATCTCATACTTTGGCTCCCTCCAGCCCGGGAGGGCTCGTCTTCCCGCATCGCGCTGTGTACATTTCCTTTGCTGTCGCAATTTCGCTAAAGCGAAACCGGAAATCTACAAGGCGCTCAACGGAAAGACTGGGTATCATTTCGATAGCTGCTGCTATACAATAGGAACCAAGCTCCCTCCCCTGTTCTTAGGGGAGGGCTGGGGTGGGGTGAAATTCCCCTCTCTGGAAGGGCCAAGGGTGGGTTTATACTTAAATAGGGACAGGTCGCGACCAGTTCACCGCTTTAGCGATGCCACAAGTATAAGAGGTTTTATACTTATACTTTGGCAAATGTCTTTTGCCCGGAATCCCTGACAACTCCCTTCGGGGTAGAGGTGGGTAATCGCAACTTGAGTTTTATACTTTCGAGCCCCTACCCTGTCCACTACCTGGCCGACCGATGCCCACGCCATACTTGTATGCCATACTTTAAATTTGCGTTTGATGTCTGCTAAAGTATAAAAACCCAAAAAAAGAGAATGCATGGAAGGCTATACTTCTACTTTCTTTGCGGGGAACTACCGGCGATGACGTATAAGTTTCCCTGAAATACTCGGTGATACTTGCCATACTAATACTTGCTGCGTTCATACTTTATACTTCCCTCTCCTCAGATTTATACTTATACTTGCCGGATGCAATACCAGGAACATTACCAGCGGCTGGAGCGGCTCTACCACCAGGCAAAGGTGCAGGAGCTGTTCAGTGGCAGCAGCATACAGGTTAGCCACAGCCGCGCTGAAATCACCCTGCCGGTCCAGGAAAAGTACTTCCATGGGGCCAACGCCCTGCACGGGGCCGTCTACTTTAAATTGCTCGATGATGCCGCTTACTTTGCCGTAGCCTCTGTGGTGCGCGATGTATTCATCGTTACGGCCTCTTTTCAACTGAACCTGGTGCGCCCGGTAACCGGCGGCGAGCTCAAAGCTGTGGGTATCCTTCGCTCCCAAAGCAAGAACCTGTTCATCGCCGAAGCAACGCTCTACAATGAGCGCGGCAAAGAGGTAGCCTTCGGCACCGGCCAGTTTGTTCGCACCACGCAGCCGCTCGAGAGTTTGCAGGGATACGTTTGAGTTAGAGAGTTGGGGAGTTTAGGAGTTAGAGAGTTGTAAAGACGCAATAACGTTGCGCCTTTATAGTTAGAAAGTTAAAAAGTTAGAAGGTTAGAAAGTATAAAACCGTACTTTGGTTTAGTGCCCTCGCTCGCCTCCGGCGCGTGTGAGTTATCATGTGGCGTCCCGCCACGTTACGCTGCAAGTATAAAGTATGGCCTGAAGTATAATTCCACTATGAATTCATTTATGCGCATCAGATGCCTTGCCAAGTAAAGCCAATTCCCCTCCTTGGAGGGGTAGGGGTGGGTTAATGTTTTTTAGATGCGCACGAGCCACTCAATACTAGTATAAAGTATAATCCGAAGCGGCCAGAGGCCTTGGGGAAGCTCACACGTGCCAGAGGCGAGCGAGGGCTGTATATAGAATGATCCTCCAAAGTATAAAATCATACTTCAGGCAACCGCATAAAAAAACGGGAGCAAGTATAACCTGCTCCCGTTTTCTGTTTATCTAAAGTATAAAACTACTCCTTTGCCTCTCCGGCTACCTCAGGCTCCCTTACCAGCTCCAGGCCGTAGTCTTTGCCTTTGATAACCGATGGCACGCCCTGCTCCATCCATTTCGGGGCCGGGGCTCCTTTCAGGTAATGGTCGAAGAACTGCGACATGCGCACCGAAAGGTCTTTGCGGTTCTTGCGCTGCATCAGGTTGTGCTCCTCGCCATTGTACACCAGCATCCAGACAGGCTTGTTGAGGCGGCGCAGCGCCATAAAGTACTCGATACCCTGGTACCAAGGCACGGCTCCGTCGTTGTCGTTGTGCATGATCAGCAGCGGTGTCTGTACGCGGTCGGCAAAGAAGAGCGGCGAGTTCTCGATAAACTGCATCGGCTTCTCCCACAGCGTACCGCCAATGCGGCTTTGCGTGCGCTCGTACTGGAACTGGCGGCTCAGACCCGTGCCCCAACGGATACCGCCGTACGCACTCGTCATGTTCGATACCGGTGCGCCGGCCATGGCCGCCTTGAACAAATGTGTTCGGGTAACCATGTAGGCGATCTGGTAGCCGCCCCAGCTCTGGCCCTGCAATGCCATGTTCCTGTCATCTACAAAGCCCTGCTGCACCAGCATTTGTACACCCGGTATAATGCAGTCCATGGCGCTCTCGCCCGGGTAACCATTCTGGTACACGATGTCCGGCACGAACACCAGGTAATCGTTGCTCACAAACAGCGGGATGTTGATCGTAGAAGCGCTTGGGGCCGGCACGCGGTGGTTGTGTATGCCATCCGAGGAGCGCTCATAAAAATACACCAGCATCGGGTACTTCTTATTCGCATCAAAGTTCTCGGGCTTGTAGAGCAGCCCCTGCAGCGGAATACCGTCCGTGGATTTCCAGTTCACCAGCTCCACTGTGCCCCACTTATACTCCGCCGCCTGCGGGTTGGCGTCCGTCAGCTGCTGCACGTTGGCAAAGCTCAGGTCCGAAGTATACAGGTCGTTATAGTTCCTGAAATCGCCGCGGCGGAAGGTAACCAGGTTGTTGTCTTTGGCTTTACTGAGCGAAGTATAGGCATGGTCAGAGCTGATGAGCTGCTCCGGTTTTGCCTCTTTGCTCACATACTCCTTGTAGTAGCCGTCGGCTTTTGTGCCAATGTTAAAGCCGCTCAGGTACAGCTCGGCGTTGGCAGGTATAAACTTCTGCTCCGGGTCCAGCTTTTCATAGCGCAGGCGCAGGTTGTGCTGGCGCCCATAGGTGTCAGTCAGGTTCACAGCGGCCTTTTTGCCCGTAGGGTCCAGCTTCCATATGTCGTGCTTGTCGTATACCAGCAGGTGGCTGTCGTTTTCTACCCAGCCCCCGAAACCGTAGTCGTCCGGAAGCATCGGCATGTCGAAATCCTCCTCGTAAAAAGGCACTCCTACTTTTTTTGTCAGGTTGATATTGGCGCCTCCCTTGGTGCTCATGGCGTGCCAGCTGCTGTCCATCGGCTCATACCAGTACACGTACTTGCCCATCGGCGAAAGGCGCGGGTTACCTCTTGATTCCGTCAGTACCTGTTTGGTCGTTCCCTTCTTCAGGTCGATCAGGTAGGCGTCCTTGCGGGTCGGGGTGTCGTAACCGATCGTGATTTTATACTTCTCGTCGCTCACGCCTAGCGCCACATCCCCGGTCTTGTAGGCATCCAGGTACACATCCGGCATCTCCAGGGTGGCCAGCTGCTGCATTTTGCCCCCTCTCAAATCGTACATGGCCAGGAAGGAGCGCTTCAGGGTGCGGTCGTTCTGTTTGAGCTGCATGGGCTGTATCAACGGATCTTTGTAGGTCCAGATATCCAGGCTTACCTTGTCCTCCTCCAGCTGCGTGGTGTCTTTCTCGTAGCGCACCGGGCGCGGGAACGTGCCGAAGAACAGGCGCTTGCCATCCTCGGAGAATATCAGGCTGCCGTGCTCGCTCACCATCCAGTCCTGCGGCATGCCTTTGGCTACGGTATCGGCCAGCACCTGGCTTTCGCGGCTTTTGGTGTTCCAGTAGTTCAGGCTGAAGTAGCGGATGTCGGCTTTCAGCGTATCGGCAGTGGCCACGTAAGCCAGTTGGTTTCCGGCCTTGTCGGTGCTGATGCCTTTGTAGGAGACCAGGCCCGTATCGATCGGCATTTCCTTCAGCTCGGAAGTACTGAAAGCAAATACCCCGGCCTGGTGCAGTGAGTCCAGCTCATCCTTCACGAAGTACAGCATGTTGCCCTGCTCCGAGAAAATATAGTCCACCACGCGCGGGAAACGGTGCTCCTGTCCGGTGCTGAGATTGCGCAGCACCAGGTCGGTACCCTTGGCATCCTTGTTTTTCTTTAGGGTTGATTTCTTTTCCCCAGTTTTTTCCGCGCCTGCTGCGGTTGTGTCTTTCTTAGCTTCCTTCTTCTCCGGCAGCGGCTTCTCCAGGTGGTAGGCCAGCCAGCCGCTTCCCTCCTTCGGCAACTTATACGACTGCACCCGCGGCACCTTTACCACCCTCATGTCTTCCAGGCTCACAATCGCCAGGGAGTCTTTGGGCAGGTCATCGCCCTTTTTCTTCTTCAGCTTCAGGGCGCGCACTTTCTGGTGCTCCGGCTTTATCTGGAAAACGGCAAAGCGGCTGTCGTTGCTGAAGCTGGCCTTGGAACCACGGTTATACTTAGCTGTGGCGTTGTTGACCATACTGCGGATGTAGAGGTCGCCATCGCCCTCCTGTGGGTTGATGTTGTAGAGCACAAACTTGCCGTTGTGGGAAATCTTATCCCCACTCAGGCCATTCCAGCTGTCGTACACATCGTGGGTAAGCGTTTTTTTGGCTGTCTGCTGTTGCGCCTCGGCCTGCAGCAGGCCAGCGCTGAAGACAACAGCCAGGCATAAAAGTTTCTTCATATCGGGTGAAACTGATTGATAAGTAGGTATGAGTTGCGAATAAAGATAAGGATAAACTGCCAAAGGTGCAGCCGCTGTTTGGATTAGACGCCCGAAACTGCCGGAGGTTTAAAAGAGTTAGAGAGTTGGGGAGTTAGAGAGTTAGAGAGTCGTGTTCTGGTAGCGCATGATCTATTGCCTTAGTTTTGCGTTTATACTTGTCAGATAGCCAGCGCTTATACTTTTGCGTAAATCTATGCGGTATTTTTAATGCCGGACGGCACCTTGCCAGCTACGCAACAAGCTGCCCTGACAGTCAGACACTCGCAGGAGCTGCGCACACGGCGAGGTCTTTCGGGATAGCTAACGCTCGTTTGTTTTTGAGCGCAAATCCCTGTAACTTCACAACAAAACCCAATAAAGTAAATCAAAACTATGCAAACGAAAGAAGTATATATCATTTCGGCGGTTCGTACCCCCATCGGTTCCTTTGGCGGTGCCCTGGCCAGCCTCTCGGCTACCCAGCTTGGTGCGGCAGCTATTAAAGGAGCCCTGGAGAAGGCCGGCGTGGATAAAAAAGAAGTGCAGGAGGTGATCATGGGCAACGTGATCTCTGCCAACCTGGGGCAGGCCCCTGCACGCCAAGCAGCTATTTTTGCCGGACTGGGCCATGAGGTGGAGTGTACGACCATCAACAAAGTATGCGCCTCCGGCTCTAAGGCCATCATGTTCGCGGCGCAGGCCATTATGCTGGGCCATAAGGATGTGATCGTGGCGGGCGGCATGGAGAGCATGAGCAACGTGCCTTACTACCTCGACAAAGCCCGTTTCGGTTCTAAGCTGGGCCATGGCCAGATGATCGACGGCCTGCTGAAAGACGGCCTGTGGGACGTGTACAACGATTTCCATATGGGTAACGCGGCCGAGAACACGGCCCGTGAGCTGAAGATCACGCGCGAGATGCAGGATGAGTACGCCGTCAACTCCTACAAAAAGGTAGCCGAGGCCTCGAAGGCTGGCCTGCTGAAGGACGAGATCGTGGCCGTGGAAGTTCCGCAACGCGGCAAAGACCCCATGGTAGTAGCGGAAGATGAAGAGTTCTCTAAAGTTAACTTCGATAAAATCCCTGGCCTGAAGCCTGTCTTCGACAAGGCCGGTACGGTAACGGCTGCCAACGCCTCCACCCTGAACGATGGTGCCGCTGCGCTGGTGCTGATGAGCAAGGAGAAAGCTGAAGAGCTGGGCGTGAAGCCAATTGCCAAGATCCGTGGTTTTGCCGATGCCGAGCAGGACCCGATCTGGTTCACCACTACCCCATCGCTGGCTATTCCGAAGGCGCTGAAGAACGCCGGAGTAGATGCCTCCGAGGTGGATTTCTATGAAATCAACGAGGCCTTCTCGGTAGTATCCATCGCCAACAACCAGAAACTGGGCCTGGAAGGCGGCAACGTGAACGTGTTTGGCGGTGCTGTATCGCTGGGCCACCCGCTGGGGGCTTCCGGGGCGCGTATCGTCGCCACGCTCTGCAACGTGCTGGATAAGAAAGGTGGCAAAATCGGTGTAACCGGTATCTGCAACGGCGGCGGCGGTGCCTCTGCCATCGTGATCGAGAAAGTATAAACTGCCCTTGGGCATACATTTTGCGGGAAGCCTTACGTTTAGCGCGTAAGGCTTCTTTTTTTATACCTTAGCCATCCAATTAAACTGTTTCCTATACTTTTGATGTTTATCAATGTTAAATCACCTATGTCATTAGAAACCGAACTAGCTAAATTCTGGGAGTGGGCAGGTATGACGCCAGACACTTACACTGAAAACAGAGGTTTAGGTGAGTGGGAAGTAGAATACCCTGGTTGGGATGCCTTGTATAAGGCTGCAAATGAAGCGGTAGAACAGCTTAATAAGGAGTTCAACCACGACCTGGCCCAGCTGCTCGTTTATGCGCTTGCCATAGATAATGAATCCGGGCAAGTCCTTAGGAGCATCGAGGAGAAACTAGAGAGCAAGCTTCGGTTCGTTAAAAAGGCCGTTAACTCTAACCAGCCACAGGCTAAATGGCAGATGGCTGAGTTGCTTGGAAATGCTGACGTGGAGAACAGGGAGCAGCTTCTCGTTAACCTGATAAACCGCAACGACGACAAGTATGTGAAGAGAAGGGCATTGCTGAGTTTGGGCAAGGTCAACCCTACAAAAGCGGTTGAACTGGCTCAGAAGTTTCTAAAAGATACGGACCCGTTCCTGAGGTTAGTATCAAAGGAGATCATCAAAAAGAAAGTATAACCTTATACCGTATTACCAGACAGTTTTATTCCCTATGGCGAAATTGCTCTCACTCCTGCCTGCTGCTTTACTCTTTAGTTCCCTGGCTTTCGGGCAGGACAAACGAAAGGTCGTAACCTATTACGATGATAATTATACCCAGGTGAAGGAAGAGTATTTCATCACACCGGACTCAGCCATAGTGGGTTATTACAACCGTTACTACCCTACCGGCGAGCGCGAAGCGCTGATTAAGTTTGTGGCCGGCAAAAAGGACAGTGTATACACTGAGTTCTACCCGAGCGGCCAACCCAAGCTGCAGCTCACCTACCAGCAGGATGTAAAGCAGGGCCCCTTTAAAGCCTACCGCCCCGACGGCAAACTGTTGCAGGAAGGCTACTTTGAGAACGACAAGCAGAGCAAGCTCTACAAAACCTACAACCCGGATGGCACCCTGCAAAAGGAAACGGAGTTCGTGAACGGTTTCCCGGAAGGCGTGGTGCGTGAGTATTACCCGTCGGGCAAGCTGAAGTCTGAGATGACCTACCGCAACAGCAAGCAGAACGGCCCGGCCAAAACGTACTATACCAACGGCAACCCCGAGACAGAGGCCAGCTACAGCAACGGTATGCTGCAAGGATCCTACAAAACCTTCTACGACAACGGCCAGGTGCAGACGGAGGTGCAGAATGTAGCCGGCGAGAAGCAGGGCACTTACAAAAGCTACTACCGCAGCGGCAAGCTCAGCACCGAAGGCCAGTTTGTAGCCGGCAAGATGCACGGCCCGGCCAAATCATACTTTGAGAGTGGGCAGACACGCAGCGTCATCAACTATAAAAACGGCGAAATAAACGGCACCGCGCAGTATTTCTATGAAGACGGAAAGCTGAAGGAAGAGATCACGACCAGCAGCAACGGCTCTACGGCGAAAACCCTGCGCTACTTCCCTAGCGGCCACCTGCAGGCCGAGGAGCAGCTGAAAGACAAGAAAAAGCAGGGTAACTGGAAAATATACTTTGATGCCCCGGGCAAAAAGGTACAGCTCAGCGAGAACTACAACGCCGACAGGCTCACCGGTGAGCGCCTGAGCTACTACGACAACGGCCAGATACAGGAAAAGCAGGTGTATGAGAGCGGCAAGATCATTGGCGTAAGTTATACGTACTACCCGTCCGGCAAGGTGAAATCCGAAACCAACCACAAGGATGGCCTGCGCTTTGGGCCTTACAAGGCTTACTTTGAGGATGGTAAAACAGAAGTGCTGGGTCAGTTCCGTAATAACCGCGAAACCGGCACCTGGAAGTACCATAGCCTCGAGGGCAAGGTGGTTAAAACGCGCCTTTACCGCAACGGCCAGGTGATGGAGGAAAAGGACAAATAAGTATAAAACACTGCAGCAAAGGCACCCGCACACGGGTGCTTTTGCTGTTTTAGCCTAAGGCACTACCTTAACCATAGCTATACTTAACTGCTGCCCATACCACCAGATGATCATTGACTTCAGACTAAGCGTATTTCAGGCCGTAGCCGAGAAGCTGAGCTTTACGAAAGCTGCCCACGCCCTTTTTATCTCGCAGCCAGCCGTTACCAGGCACATAAATGAGTTGGAGAAGCAAATTGGAAAGCCACTCTTCCACCGGCACGGTAGCCGGATAAGCCTGACGAGCGAAGGGAAATTACTACAGGAGTATGCCCGGCAGATTCTGTCGCTCTACCAAAGCCTGAGCGAGGAGATAGGGCACCTGCAGCAACAGCAGGCCGGACTATTGCGCATTGGAGCTAGCACCACCATTGCCCAATATATTCTGCCCCCGCTGCTGGCCCAATTTAAAAAAAGCTACCCCAGCGTGCAGCTTACCCTCATTAGCGAAAACACAGAGCACATAGAGGCGTTGCTGCAGGACGGCAGCATTGATGTAGGCATGGTGGAAGGCGAAACCCAGCTTCCGCAGCTGCACTACGAGCCTTTTGTGCAGGATGAGCTGGTCCTCGTGACCAGCATCAGCAACTTGAATTCCCTTACAACCGAAATCACGCCTCAGGATTTACTTCATGTTCCGCTGGTATTGCGCGAGCCTGGCTCAGGAACGCGAGATATTGTAGAAGCGGCACTGGAAAAGCTACAACTCCGCCGCAAAGACCTGCAGGTAGAAATTGAGCTAGGCAGCACCGAAAGTATAAAACAGTACCTGCTGCACTCCCATGCCTACGCTTTCCTGTCTGTACATACCATAGCTGGCGAACTGGCTGCGGGTAAACTGAAGATAGTTGAAATCACCGGGCCTGCCATGCACCGCACGTTCCGGTTTTGTATGCGGCACGGGCAACATGCGCGGCTGGTGCTCCAGTTCTGCCAGTTTTGCCGCAACCGTTATAACCCCTTGTTATAAGCCATCAGCATATATGATTGGCCCTGCCTTGCCGCCTCACTTAACTTTGTAGCATGAAAACTATCAAACAACGGCAGGCAAAAGCATACACCTCCATATACATTAAGAAAGCTGCCTTTATACTTGCGCTAGGCCTGTGCACTACCCCCTGGGTTACTAGTCCAGCAGCCTTGGTGGCAGGGTTTCTGTTCACTCATTTTCTGGGGCATCCTTTTTTACACCTGAACCATAAAGCCACTAACTGGCTGCTGAAGGCCTCGGTGGTGGGGCTGGGCTTCAGCATGAATCTGCAAAACGCTGTTGTGGCGGGCCAAGACGGGCTGCTGCTGACACTGGGAACTATAGCAGTCGTACTCACGGCCGGATTTTTACTAGGGCGCCTGCTGCACATCAATGCCAGAACAGCACACTTACTGGCATCCGGTACAGCCATTTGCGGGGGCAGTGCCATTGCTGCCGTGGCCCCGGTAATTGATGCCTGCGAAAAAGAAATTTCCGTATCGCTTGGCACTGTGTTCCTGCTCAACTCGGTGGCACTGCTGGTATTTCCGCCTCTTGGGCATTTCCTAGGGCTTACGCAGCATCAGTTTGGGCTTTGGGCTGCCGTAGCCATACATGATACCAGTTCAGTAGTAGGAGCCGCTGCCGCCTATGGCCAGCAGGCCCTGGAGGTGGCAACTGTCGTGAAGCTGGCCCGGGCCCTTTGGATTATCCCTGTATCGCTCCTCTCTGCCATATTATTCTGCGGCAAAAACAAGAAAATCAGCATCCCCTGGTTTATAGGCTTATTTGTACTGGCCATGCTGGCTAACAGCTACTTACCCTATGTAGCCTCGTTCAACCAGCCTGTTACTACTATGGCCCGTGCAGCGCTGGTAGCCACGCTCTTCCTGATTGGTTCCGGCCTGTCCGTCGAAAAAATCCGTGCAGTAGGCTGGCGGCCCCTCGTTCTCGGGCTCGGGCTATGGGTACTGGTTTCAGTAGTATCCTTGCTGGTGATTATGTAAGGAACAGACAGCCGCCTCACCGACAGTAGCTAAAACAGAAAAGCGCTCTAAACAGGGTGCTTTTCTGTTTTAAAGATACCAGCCCCGCCCGTTCCATAACTATGATGGATGGGCAGGCGTACCATCAGCAAAAGCAACGTATAAATTTAAGCGATACAAAATGACAACGGATGAAAACAAACACAGCGGCGCCCGCAAGGGGGTAGCTGTTATTACCGGAGCCTCTGCTGGTCTGGGGCGTGCCTGCGCCCGCGAGTTTGCCAGGCAGGGGTATGATGTGGGGCTGCTGGCCCGTGGTGTGGAAGGACTGGAAGGTGCCAAGCGCGAGGTGGAGCAAATGGGCCGCAGGGCCGTGTATGTGCCCGTAGATGTGGCTGATGCCCAGGCTGTGGAGGATGCCGCTACAAGGATTGAACAGGAACTGGGAGAGATAGAGGTGTGGGTGAACAACGCCATGAACAGCGTTTTCAGCCCGGTAAAGGAAATGGAGCCGGATGACTATAAGCGCGTCACCGATGTGACCTACCTGGGCCAGGTATACGGCACCCTGTCGGCCCTGAAGCGGATGCAGCCCCGCGACCGCGGCTCGATCGTGCTGGTGGGGTCGGCGCTCGCGTACCGGGGCATCCCGCTGCAATCGGCCTACTGCGGGGCCAAGCACGCCATCCAGGGCTTCTACGACTCGCTGCGCACCGAACTCATACACGACAAGAGCAACGTGAAAATCACCATGGTGCAACTGCCCGCCATGAACACAACCCAGTTTATGTTCGTGAAGTCGCGGTTACCGAACAAGCCCCGACCGATGGGTACTATTTTCCAGCCGGAAGTGGCAGCCGAGGTAATCGTGTATGCCGCTGAGCACGAGCGCCGCGAGTACCGCGTGGGCTATCCTACCCTGAAAGCGATCATCGGCAACAAAATTGCGCCATGGTATGCAGACCTGGTACTGGCCCGGGACGGCTTTAAGGGACAGCAGACGGACGAGCCCGAGGATCCGAACCGCCAGAACAACCTGTATGCGCCGCTACCCGGCGACCACGGCGCCCACGGCACCTTCGACGACAAGGCCACTTACACCAGTCCGCAGGTATGGCTGAGCCTGCACCGCCAGGAAGTGCTGACAGGGGCTCTGGCTATCGGGGCTCTGGCACTGGGCGGTATACTTTCCAGGAAATGGTCAAGGGATGAGGAGGACGTGCTGAATTATGAGATATAAGTATACTTTCAGAAACAAAAAAGGCCGCTACCTTACCAGTAGCGGCCTCTCCTTTTCTTCTGAAGGAATAACTTAGCGACCGAAGTCGTCCTGCACCCGTACAATATCCTCTTCGTCGGATGGATGAGCGACATCGGTGTGCTGCCAGATTTCGGCCAGTACGCCCCAGTCGCTCAAACCCACCAGGCGGTGGCGCTCCCCTTGCTGCAGCTTTATCTGGTCGCCGGGCTGAAGCACTTTCTGCTCGCCTTCCTCATCGGTGTTGCTGGTAACCACGGCTACCGTGCCTTTTACGGCACGCCATATCTCGGCTCTGCGGTGATGGTACTGCCACGACAGCCTTTTCTCCGGAGCCACCACCAGGATCTTTGGGCTCAGCTTGCCGGAGATCTTCAGCTCATCTACCGAAATACCGTTAAAGTAGGTATCGGCAAACCGCTGTGCCTGCGCCTCATCTATCACAAAAAAGCCACCCCAGGGGCGCGACCGGTCCTGTTTGTCTATGCTAAAGCCCTTGGCCTGAAGCTCCTGCTCCAGTTCCCCGAATAGCTTTTCCTTCATGTCTGTTACTGACGCCATATCTACTCTGTCGTTTCTGATTTAGTGTTCGAATTATTTCAAGAATTGAAGATAGCAATACGGAATAAACCTGAGAAGTTTTCAGTAAAAAGATTGTGTTAACTGGCGCGCCTGAAGTATAAAGGCAGTGTTTATAATGACTCCATACGTTCCACTTGCCCGGATGCACGCATAAACACCGCCTCTCTGTAGCACTTAATATAGATTATGTTTACTATATTTATATAACTCAATCCTTCTAAAACGATAAAGCTATGGAACGCAAGCTACAGATTACGGGCAGGGGCAAACTGGCTGTTGCACCCGACATGGTCATACTTTCCTTTGATGCCTCGGCGCACGAGTGGGAGTACGAGAAAACAGTAAATGCGCTGAACAGGAAGGTGGAGGAGCTCCGCACGATTGTTGAGGCGGTGGGCGTGGAGCGAAAGAACCTGAAGACAAAGGACTTCAGCATCCGGAAAGAAACCGCCCGCAACAAGCAAACCGATACCTATGAGTTCAACGGCTTCAGGGCCTCGCACCACCTGGAACTGGAGCTGCCCCTGGACAAAAGCCTCATCAACCAGCTGCTGGTCCAGGTGGCCAAAAGCATGGAAAACCTCGACTTTAGCATCGCCTTCGGGGTTAAAGACGCATCTGAGCAACAGCAGCAGCTTATTCTGCTGGCCATCGCCAAGGCGAAGGAAAATGCCGCCCTCATTGCCGGGGCCACCGGGGTGGAGCTGCTGGAGATCCTCGACATCGACTACTCCTACCGCGAACTCACCATCCGCTCGCAGCACCACGACTACGCCCTATACGCAGCCGATGTGAAGTCTACCTACGAAGCCACTCCGGACTTTGAACCCGATAACATTGATGTGACGGAAACGGTGACGATTACGTGGCGGATTGGGTAGGGAAAGGGTGGAGTGCCGGTTAAAAGGAGGATAGAGTGAGATAACCGTACATTAAACCCATTTAACTGATCCTCAATGGTATTTTAAAAATAATATATTCCTAAAGATTTATTGCTTATAAATACACCTATAACACTTTAAATAAACTATACCATGGAGTAGCCATCTAGTAATCAGATGGCTTTTGGGCATTAAGTGACAGGCCTAATCCGCCTTTATTTTATACTTCTTAAGTATAGATACGATCTGTGGCTTTAGCTGCAGCAGCATGCGGTCGAAGCCCAGGTCATTCGGGTGCGAGCCATCCACCGTGCCTTCATGGTCATCGCCCAGTTGCTTCTTGTATGAGAGCAAGTATAAATCCTTCACACCGCTGCGCAGTAGTTTGTTTACCTCCTCCTCTATCTGCTTGTTTTGCGCCTTCACTCTGTTCCCTATCACCTGGTCGAAAGCCCCGTTTTCACGGACAGTGCTTGGAATAACCAGGATGGGCGCCTTCGGATGATGCTGCCGGATGGTGTTCACCAGGTAGGCGGTGCGCTCGCGGATCTCCTCAGGGGAGGAATTAGGCACGCAGTCCAGCACGAAGGCATCTGCCTCGACCGTGGTGATCATGTCGGCCACTGCCTTCTCCATCTTGGCGCTGCCACTCAGGCCCAGGTTCAGAAAGTTCAGGCCCGTGTCCCGGCTCAGGCGGGCGGGATAGGCCATTCCTGGTCTGCTGGCCGAGGCACCTTGCAGGATACTGGAGCCATACATGAGGATGCGCTTCTCGAAAGGGTCAGGCAAGGGCTGTATCGAGGCTCCCTCCGCTACCCCGATCTCCAGGTTGGTTGCCTCGTCATACAAAGGCAGGTAAAGCAGGCACTCTTTCTCCCCCTCCGCCATGTTACGCACCAGGGTATACTCCGTACAGTCGCCGTCGGGCCTTCCTACACCGGCAAATTGCCACCGGCCATCCTTTTTGATGTAGAGGTCAAGCCCCTCATAAGCAATGGCCGTCATGTTGGATAAGGCAGTACGCGGACCGGTACACCACTTCGCCGAGATAGACGTGCTGTTGGTCTTAAAGGCAATAGCCAGGCCTGCTGAATTGGTCAATAGCCGGTTTACCGCCTTGGGCATCCCCGGGTACGCCGCCGTGTCCACCCTGTGGTAAACCTGTGGGGTGGGCATTATTTTCCCGACCAGTGTCAACTCAGTGGCAGAAGTATAAACAGTGGACTGTGCATTGGATAAGGCAGCAGTAGCGGCGAAAAGTACAGCCAGTGCCCATTTCACAAGATAAAATTTCATACTTCGGGAGTAAAAACTTTAAAATCGATTTCGCATTGGATTTTCTGATCAGGGAGCAGCCTGGTGAAGTAAAACATAAAAGGAAGCAGGTATGAAGTATAACCCCATACCTGCCTCGCATACCTTTTGGATTTCTTAGCGGTTAGTTCTGCACAAAGGCTACGGCTGTCGCTACGCCGCGCTCTCCTGCATGATCAAACTTCTTGTTGTCGCAAGGGTAGTTCACCACGCCCCTGTTTCTGATCCAGGCCGTAGAGGAACCCCCTCCATCTAGGTTCATGGCCTCCACGCAGCCTAGCGCGTGCATCACCGTCGCCAGTTCCTCGGTCGTCATGCCATGCGCCTCGGTGAACCTGCCATCCACCACCACGGCAATAAGATGATTGTCGGCCGTAATGCCCACAGCCGTTCTGGGGTGGCGGTTGGTGTTGAAAACTTCCTGCACCTGATCTACCGGCTTATTTTCTAAAACGAGCAATGGGCCGGATGCCAGCAGGGTGTGGGCCTGGGTTAGAGCGCTCCAGCCTGCTGCGGGCTTCTTCACAACGGAGATGCTTCCGTCCGCTCCAATGGCAAAGCCAGCGTTCTCCCGGTAGGGGGTAAAGCCGCTCCGGGTGGTGTTTATGATCTCCCCGTTTTTCTTGAAGAAGACCGTGGAACCACCTTTCGAAGTGTCAAAAAAAGACCCGTTGATAGCCACTGTGGCACCTACACTGGCAGCTGCTTCGCTTGTTTTGATAAAGCCCGAGGTCACATGCGGCACCTCCACGTTCATACCCGCATCGTTCAGGTCAATATCCAGAATGGTGATGCTTTGATTGGAGCTAAAAAGGTCTTTAAAGTGCTTGTACTTCCATACAATGGCCTCCGACACTTTCTTGGTTTCCCAATCCGCACTGGCCACCTGTTCGGCAGCTGTTTTAGGCGCCTCTACAACCGGAGGTGCGGATGGGGTAACATCATCATTGGAGCACCCAACCAAAACCATGGCCGGGATTAAGAATAGGGCTAAAAGCTTTTTCATGCTACTTATGTTTACTTCGATGCTGACTGGCAAGTGCTTCAGTATGGTATCTTATTGCTTTCCAAGTATGGCTTCTGGCCAGGCCAACTCTATTTTCTTCGGATAGCCCGGCTCGAGCTTGGGCGCCTTGTCCCCTGAAATGATTACATATTCTTTCCCCCTGAACAGGTAAATTTTGTTCTCTTTGCTGTTGTAGTCGGCGGCGTCCAGATCGCCGCTCCCCCAGGCAAAAGGCCAGTCAGGCACAAAAGTGTTGATTTTCTTGGGGAAGCCGGCGGCAATGCTGTGGTTCCTGGCAGACAGCTGCAGGTACTCCTCTCCTTTAAAAAGAAAAATCTCCCGGCTCTTCGGGTGAAAGAAGGCAGCATCCAGGAAGCCACTCTGCCAATTCGCCGGCAGGTTCTTCACCAGGTCCGACAACGGCTTCGGGTAGCCGGCATCCAGTGCTTTGGCCTCAGGCGAGAATCGGGCATATTCCCCTCCCCTGAATATGTATACTTTGTTGTCGATGCTGTTATGATAAGCGGCATCCACCGCGCCGGCCCAGTTAGCAGGTATAGCCGGCAGGGCTTGGGCAACCCGCTGGACTTTTCCCTCGCCCGGCTCTGCTGCACCTTGCACAGACACTACCTCGCCCATCAAGCGATAAGAGGTGATAGGTCCCTTCTTTTTGTTCTCCACAGAAAAGCTGGCGCCAACCAGGGGCCAAAGGGCTTTGGCACCAAAGGCATCACTGCCCACGGTAGGATCGAAGATATTGGTATAGTTTACCTTGTCGGTATTTTTAGGAAGAATGCCCCCTTCAATATGGTATACCGCTGTAACGCTGTCGTTTTCGGTAAAGCGAGCGGCCACCGGAATGGCGTGCCAGTGGTTTGAAACCACATACAGCTTATCCCCCGGGCTGATGACGCTGGAGCCGTCCGCCTTTCTGAGCATCCTGCTGTAAACGTAGTTCTGCACCGTGTTCTTAGATTTCTCTTCTTTAAAGATGATCTCCGCAGGAACTCCTTTTTCAACCAGCAAGCTTGTCATTTCTGTTGCCTCGCAGATGGCTGACTGGTGCGCGGCACAACCGCCTGAAACAATGATATAATCGAACGGGACAGCGGACTTGTAGAGCCTGTAGCCAATGTCAACTCTTTCCACCAGCGTCTTCTTATCGGCGGAACCTAGAATAAGCATGCCGTTCTTTCTGCCCGCCGCACCCTGCTGCCCAAATGCCTGAAAAACGAACAAGCTTAAAAACAAAACTAAGACTAGCCTGGCGGTTTGAAAATTTCGGTAAAATTTACTTTTCATCATAAGCTGTTGGTATCACCAAAGGGGGCGCAGCTACCGCGCCGTACTTCCGGTCATGCTTTTATACTTCAGTAGACACTCCTCCATTTTGAGGGTAAGTATAAACAGATACGGAGAGCTATACTGCAGCTCTCCGTATCTGTTTCAAAAGTTTACTGGCCAGCCACCAGGGCTCCCATGGTGCGCAATCCGGAGCGGCTGTTTTTCAGCAGGTCAGCCGAGATCAGGCTGGCCTCTACTGCAGGTTTAAGGCTGTTGCCAACCCTTACCAGGTCCTCCGTTGTCATCCCATGCTCTAGCGCAGGATTGTTTTCTCCAACAGGAAGGTATTCTGTATTTAACATCGTGCCCGCATTAAAGCTGGCGCCTTCTATTGCTTCCCCTCCTGCATTATAGGCTACGCTTCCTAACACCGACGACTGAATAACGGGTGCCGGAGCATCGGTTTCATACACATCCACATCAGGTCCGTCGTTTGCCTGCACGTTGCCTGAGATAATGGAGTTGTAGATGCTCACCTTGTTGACTCCGGCTCTTCGGTAAACCCCACCGCCCGGGCCTGCGATGGTATTTCCGGTGATAGTGGTATTGACAATGCTCGCTTCGTTGTTATCATACATCATCACGCCGCCACCGCCGTTTTTGGAGGTACTACTGTTATTGATGATGAGGCAGTTCACTAACAGTCCTTTTGAATTGGCCCTGATGTAAAAGGCGGCACCATAAGACCGGCCCTGGTTATCTGCGATCACCGAGTTATACATGTTAACCGTAGCATCCGGGTAACCGTGCACACCGGCTGCTGTCCCTCCCGAGTTGCCACTTACCTCAGAATCATAGATATGGGCCTCGGACTCGCTGATCCATACCCCCCCGGCATTTCCAGAGGAGGCGTTGTTGTTTATCTTACTGTTGCGGATGGTCACCACCGAGCCGTCGAAGGCGTAAAGACCCGCCACGTTCTTATCCGATTTGTTTTCCACAATCTCGGTGTTGAGTATGTCCACCACGGCGTTGCCAATGGTTACGCCGCCGCCATAGTCTCTCCGGAAGTTCGTCCCGTTGATGGTAGCAGAAGAGGTTGCCGTACCGGCCTTGCCATCAGTGATGCGCAGGCCTTCGAGTACCACTTTCTGGCCTTCTGTCTTAGGTGCCGATACGGTCACCACGTGGTAGGCCACTCCTCCACCGGAAAGGATGGTGGCATGCTGTTGATGATTTGCCTCACTGCCTTCGGCAGCATCGGCCGGGTAGCCTCCTTTCAGCCGCACATACTTGCCTATTTCAAAAGTTACGTCCCCGGCATCTGTGGCATCGCCACCCGTAACGGTTACAGTAGGCGTGTAGATGCCCTCGGCAATGTGAATCGTATTCCCGCTAACCGCTATGGCCAGAGCGTTCTCCAGGCTGGTGGCCTCCTCCCAGGAGTATCCCTCTCCGGATGCACCCACCTTCACGTAAATGTCGTCCCTGTTTCCGGCTTCCTGCACCACCTGAATTTCTTGCTGCGTCACCCCGTTTGCAGAGACTGTGATTTTGGCAGTTCTTTCGTCGTCGTCGTTTTCCAGCACGGTGAATGCAAGACTAATCTTTCCTTTTTCCCCGCTTGTTTCGTCAAAAACGATCCAGTCTGCGTCCGAGGCGACCTGCCAGGGCTGGTTGGTTAAAAACACGATGGTGTGTTTGCTGCTGGTGTTAGCCACAGAGAACGTTTCGTTCTCCAGAAACAGCTTCGGCTCAACCGCATCCTCATCCTCTTTACAGCCGGATAGGTTCAGAAGTAGAAGGGCTCCCAGCAGGAACCGTGTGATATAATTGAAGTATAACATTTTGTCCATGACTTGATTCTGTTTTAGTGATCAGAGGCATCCGCCACAACAGGCATTTATACTTGCCTGCCTACTTGCTATTGCTATAGTTGCTGTAAAGCGTCTGGTAGCAGGTTAAGAGGTCTTTTTCATCTTCGAAAGCACTCTCATACATAAAGGGGCCGGTATAGCCAACCTGGTCCAATGCTGCCAGAATGGCGTTCCAGTCGTTTTTCCCCTCACCCGAGCAAGGGAAAAAGTGGTTCTCCGCCGCCCCTGTGCCATCGGCGATGTGCACCGTTTTCAGGCGGCTCCCCATAGCCTTGATCAGGTTCTCCGGGTTCTTGATGTGGTTCATGTCGATGGCCGAGTAGATGGTTTTGGGCAGCCGGGCGAAGATCTCCTGGGTCTCCTCCACTGTGCGCATCAGCGGCCGCTCCCTGCCGTTGCTGGCCGTCAGCTCGGGGCCAAGCATGTTCTCTAGCACCATGGTGGCCTTGATGCCCCGTACCGCTTCATCGAGCGCTATGGCAGACTTAATCAACTGGCTTTTGCGCATGTCCCGCTCGTTAAGCCCCAGGTAATAGCTTGGATGGAAGAGGATGACCTCCGGCTCAAGAATCTTCAGGAAGCCGATCAGTTTCTTGTGCTTTTCCACCACATCCTGCCGGTCCTCCTCATTGATGATCGAAAGGTCGATGTTCTGGCCATACGGCATATGCACCGACCATACCTTAATACCGGCCGCATCGGCCGCTTTCTTGGCGTCAGTCAGCTTTTTAATGATTTCCTCATCTGAAAGCCTGAACTTCCGGTTGCCATCCAGGAAAGTAGCCATCCCCGAGGCCTCCACATAGGTTATTCCCACCGATTTGGCATACTGAAGCTTCTCAGGCGTGAAGTTGCCGATGCCCAGACCATAGCCGACTTCCAAGGGAACCACAGGTGTTTCCGTCTCGGGTTCTTCCGGCTCAGGCGAATCCTTTCCCGAATCGCACGCGCTGAAGCTCAGCAGGCAGGTAAGTAGTATCGTTAACATTTCAGTTCGTATCATAAGTGTGAAATTTTTATTCCCAGTTAGGGTTCTGCACCAGCTTCTCGTTCAGCCTCAGGTCCTCGATCGGGAGCGGGTAGTAATAATCCCGGCTTTCGTCGAAATAACCGCCCAGCTGGAAGGGATTCAGGTAGCCGGAGGTGCCGTTGGTTAATGGCCTTTGCTGAACGTTGATGATGGTGGAGGCCTCTTTAGGTGCGCCAGCCGCGTTACCATCGTGCAGGAACACGTCCGTCTTGCCGTCGTTGTTGAAGTCGTGGGCGCCAAGGCCTGAGAAGTAGATACCCAGCATCGGCTGCTCGATCTTTTTGCCCTCTTTCCAGCGCATGAGGTCATCCCATCGGTGGCCCTCGTTGAAGAGCTCAATTCTGCGCTCGCGTCTGATCTCCAGAATAACGCCTTTGTTGGCTCCCTGATCCACGTTCGGGTACATTTCGGCCAGGTAAGGATCCGGGTTGGCATTGGCCTGCGCCAGGTCAAGGTGCGGCATGCCGACCCTGTCTCGGAGCTTATTGATGCTGATATCCAGGTCCTGCTGCGTAAGGGTTCCTAACTCGGCTTTGGCTTCTGCCAGTATCAGCAAGGCTTCGGCATAACGGAAAATAATGATGTCGAAGTAAGCGGCGCTCCACTGGTCTCTGGACGGAAGGGCCTTGATTACCCGGTAGCCTGTGGTGGTACCGTTTAGGTTTACAGGCTCGCGGGTGCTCTCGCCGTATACGGTGAAGTCGGGCCCGGCCGTAGTTTGGGTCAGGCGGGGATCGCGGTTTTGCATCTCCTCATAGAATCCCTTCGTCTCATAACCCGGGATGTCAGTGAACCTGCTGCCGTCCTTCATCAGGTAGCTGTTGATCACGTCCTTGGTAATGCCCCAGGCTCCCTGGGTTGGCGCCGTCATCAGATAGCCCAGGTTGTGCTGGCCCAGTTCTGAGTCAAAGTCTCTGGCAAGTATGGTCTCGGTCGCGTCCTGGTTGTTTCTGGCGAACAACTCGCGGTAAGCGCTGTTTACCCCTCCGGTGGTAAATAAGCGATAGGCCCCGGAATTGATCAGTTCCTGGGAGGCAGCGGCAGCTTCCTGCAGCAGTTCTTCGTAATCGCCCAGCCCATGGTACTTCCGGAATGTACCTTCATACAAGGCAATTCTGGCCTTCAGCAGCAGCGCCGTATACTTGGTGATGCGGTTGAGCTTCACCTCCGCCGGGATGTTTTCGATGGCAAAGTTGATGTCAGCCATCACAGAATCGATCACCACTTTCCTGGAATCGCGCGCCTTGTACAAATCAGGGTCGCCAGCCTCCAGTACTTTGCTGTACCAAGGCACATCGCCAAAGCGCTGCACCTTTTCGAAGTAGAAGTAGGCTCTGAAGAAGCGGGCGATGCCGCCATACTTGCGCTTCGCCGCCTCGTCGGGCACCTGGTGGTAATTTTGCAGAAAGAAGTTTATGTCCCGGAGTTTTCCCCAGGACCATCCCCCACTGCCCCGGTTAGTCGGCACAATGCGGCCGCCCCTTACCCTCTCGGATGCAATCAGCGGCAGGATGTTATCCGAGGAGGCATCATCGCTATACACCGCGGTGGTTGGCAGCATGGAATAAAAATCATTGGTTGCCACTTCCAGGTCGGTGGCCGTTTTAAAGAAGAACTCCGCATCTACCACATCCTTAGGTGGCCGGTCCAGGAACTCTTTCTCACAACCCGAGAACAGGATGGCAATTAGCGCGAAAACGGAAGTTATGTATATTCTATTCATCTTTTTCGTTGATATCATCAGGGTGAATTAAAGGGTCACGTTGATACCCATTGAATAAGTTTTACCCATAGGATAAGATCTCAAATCAGCTCTGCCGACAGCGCTTCCGGGGTTAGAGTAGTTGATGGCTGACCCTGCCTGCTCCGGATCGACATATCTGGTCAGGTCCCCGAATCGCCAGGTGAGCAGGTTCTCCCCGCTAAAGTATACCCGCAGTTTTTTCACGCTGACTTTTGAGGTCAGTGCCTCCGGTAAAGTATAGCCGAAGGTCATGTTCTTCACGCGCAGGTACCCGATGTTCTCCAGGTAATAGTCGTTCATCTCATACAGGGAGCGGCCGCCGTTCAGGGATGCATAACCTCTTTCAATTTGCGGGTATTTACCGGGCTTCTCCGGGGTCCAGGCGTTATCCACCAGGTCTTCCCTCAGGAAAGACAAGTATGGACGCTGGTAGGTGCCCCAGTAAATATCACCGGTTGGGTACCAGTTCTGCTTGGCTACTCCGGCACCGGCAACAGAGAGGTCAAAGCCTTTCCAACTGGCGCTCACGTTAAAGCCAAACGGGAACTTCGGCATGGCATTCCCGATCGGCTGCAGGTCGCCATGGTCTTCTAAAGTATAGTTACCCCGGTCTATCCTGCCGTCTCCGTCTACATCCACATATTTGATGTCACCGGCGCGAAGCTTGTTCCAGTCGTTGTTCTGCACCACGTTCAGGATGTAGTTGTACACATTGCCCAGGCTGTTGGAAGGGTTTACAAAAGAGTTCTGGTAGGCCTGTGCCTCCTCATCCGACTGAAACTGCCCGGCTACATGGTAACCCCAGATCTGTCCCAACTCCTGTCCTTCCCAGTAAGTGCTCATCAGGCCGTTCGGGTTGTCGAACTTGGTAATGACACCTTTGAAGTTAGACACGCTGCCCGTGGCTGAAACACGAAGTGGCGAGCCTCCTACCTCAAAGCTGTTGTTATAGCTCAGGCTCAGGTCAAAGCCCCTGTTTCTAAGGGAGGCTAAGTTCTCCCTCGGCTCAGCGGCACCGAAAACTCCGGGCAGCGGCGTGCCGGGCAGGTACATATCTTCTGTTTTCTTCTCATACACATCGATGGAGGCCATCAGTCTATTGCGGAGGAAGCCCAGGTCAGCACCGAAGTTGATGGTGCTGGTTGTCTCCCAGCTCACTACTTTAGGGAGCGGGTTAGGCGCGCTGGCATAGATGATGGGCTGGCCATTGTCCAACCAATTAGATTTGCCAATGCTCATGGTCTGCTGGAAAGTGTTGGTGGAGATATTTTGGTTGCCCAAGGAGCCATACGAGGCTCTTAGCTTGAAGAAACTCACGGCGTTCTCCAGCGGCTCCCAGAAGCTTTCCCGGTTTACCTGCCAGCCTGCCGATACCGATGGGAACCAGCCCCACCTGCTCTCAGTTGGGAAGCGTGAAGAGCCGTCGTATCGGGCATTTACCTCCAGCAGGTACTTGCCGTCGTAATCATAGTTGAAGCGTCCGAAGTACCCTCGTACGGCCCAGCGCTCCGAGGCTCCGTCTGCAGCCATGATCTCTGTACCAAGTGCCAGGTTAGCAAGATCTCTGATCAGCAGCCCCCCTTGCTGGGCAAAAACGCGGTCCCGCTCAAACTCCTCCTGGTTAAAACCTGCCATGAGCTTGAAGTTATGGTCGTTGGCCACGCTCAGCGAGTAAGTACCGTAGGTGTTCAAAGCGTTATAGTTGTCCTTCCAGCGCCACTCGCCAAGCCGATTGACACCAGCAGTCTGCCGATCCAGACGCGTGCTGGTCAGGTACTCAAACTCGTTAAGGCGGGTAGAGCTGGCCTGATTATTAAACCTGTTGCTGTAGTTGAAGTTGAACTCGAGATTTTTCAGGGGATTAACCTTCGCCCTGAAGGTGTTCGTGAGCTCCTCGATATTTTTGCGCTCCCAGTTCTGCCCATACTCCATGGCAGCCGGTCCGCCCTGCCCGAACACGTCGGTAGGCACACCGTCAATCATGTTAGGTGCAAACGGGTAGAGTTGGTACCAGGTGGTTGTGCTCCAAATACCGCCGTAGCCGTTTCGGAAGCCGCCGAACTCCTCGTCTTTCTCCTGGTTGAAGAGGATATTATTAGACAACTCCAGCCATTTGTTAGGTTTAAAGGTGACATTGGCCTTCAGGTTGTAGCGGTCCATGCCCCCCTCGGCGATGTTGTTGATCGTTTCCCTGTCATAAACCCTTCCGGACAGGTAACCTCTTAACTTCTCGGTTCCCCCGGATACGGAGATGTTGTGCATGTTGGAATACTGGTACTTTTTGAATAGGTAATCGTACCAGTTGGTGTTGTAGAAGAACTTATAGGTTCCGTTTGCCTGCAGCTCATGGAAAGGCTCAATTTCGCCGTTAGCTACCATCCGGATCGTCTCCCAGTCCAGGTCATTGTAGCCGGTGTAGGTGGTACCATTATACCCGAACAGGGCAGCATCCACGGTCTTTCCATACTTGTAGGGATCTGAAATGAAATCCGTTCTGGTGGTGGGGGTGGTCCAGGCAAAGTTGTTGGAATAGTTCACCACCATCTCGCCCGCCTTACCGGTCTTGGTGGTGATCAGGATAACACCAAAGGCACCTCTGGCACCATAGATGGCGGCAGAAGCAGCATCTTTCAGCACTGTCACGCTTTCCACATCCTGCGGGTTCACCCGGGTGATATCCCCCTCAATGCCATCAATGAGCACGAGTGGCCCGCCTCCGTTAATGGAGTTGAAGCCTCTTATGTTGATATCAGGGGTTGCCGTGGGGTCGCCGTCATTTACCTGGATGTTCAGGCCGGGCATCAGCCCCTGCAGGGAACTGGTAATGTCGTTGGCCGGGCGCAGGGCAATGTCCGCTGCGTTTATCTGATCCACGGCACCGGTCAGGTTGGCTTTCTTCTGCGTACCATAGCCCACGATCACCACTTCCTCCAGCGCCTTAGCATCTTCACCCAGTGTTACATTGATGTCGACACGGTTGTTGATGGGAACTTCCTGGGCCTGAAAACCAATGTAGGAGAACACAAGGGTGCCGTTGCCATCAGGCACCGTGATAGAGTAATTTCCTTCGCTATCGGTGGGTGCTCCTCTGTTTGTCCCCTTCAGCACTACCGTAACGCCAGGCAGCGCAACACCATCCTTGTCTGTTACCTTTCCTTTCACCGTAAGAGCATTCTGCTGCGGCCACTTCTCCTCCACAGGCTTAACCACGATGGTGTTCTCAACCAAACTATAGGTTAAAGGCTGGTTTTCAAAGCATTCTGCCAGTGCCCGCTCCAGCGTCGCATCCTGTAGGTTAAGTGTAACCGGATGGGCTTGCTGCAACTGCTCGTCGTTATACAGGAAAAGGTAGCCACTCTGCTTACTGATGTCCTTGAACACCTTCTTCAGGGGGGCATTCTGCTCCGTAATAGAGATACCCTGGGAGTAGGCATAGGCTGGCACCTGCAGGATCGTCATGAACAGCGCCAAGGCCACGAACCGCAGGACCAGAAATGGATTGGGCAGCAATTCACCGAGCCCCCTACTGCTCTTGAATAGTAGAATTTGTTTCATCATACAAAAGGTTTTGGGTAATTGGTAAGGTCAAATTATAAGTGATTGTACTAGCGATCATACTTCGCGTAAATGCGCAGCATAATTATAGCTCCTGTTAAGTGGTGCAGGTATATCTTCCTGCTATTGGCTGGAGACGATAATCTTTCGCCCCTCCGTCCTGAATTCTATCGCGCGGGTCAAAGCCAGCATTTCCAGCACCTTATCAATCTCCGTGTCACGGGAGATAATGCCCGAGAAATGCTTCGTTGGCACCTCTCCACTGTAAGACGCCTCGATGCCGTACCATCTCTCCAGTTGCCGCATCACCGTACCTATGTCCGCATTATTGAAGTAAAAAAGTCCATTTTTCCAGGCGACCGCCTCGTCAACATCTACCTCTTTCAGCAGGATATCTTTTCCTATACTAGCTTGCTGACCAGGCACCAACACCTTCGTGGCATTGCCATTCCCCACTTTCACAGAGCCTTCCAGCAACGTGGTGGTAATGCGCCCTTCGTTGGCATAGGACATCACGTTGAAGTGGGTTCCCAACACTTCCACGGTCGCCGAGTTTACCTTAACTATAAATGGTTTCTGTTGATTCTTAGCGATCTCGAAGTAGCCCTCCCCGGTCAGCTCCACGACCCGCTCTCGCGCTACAAAAGCCGAAGGAAAATGCAGCGAGGACGCTGAGTTTAGCCACACCTTGCTGCCATCGGGCAACACAACCTGGTACTGCCCCCCCACAGGTGTTGAAATAGTGTTGAAAAAGACCTGCTCGCTCCTGTTATCGGCTATTTCAAAAGATACCAGGCCATCCTTTTTCGATACCCTTACCCCTTTTTCTTCGCGCACCGTGCCGTTATCCAGCTCCTCCAGCACAAAAAAAGACCCGTCGCTGAAGGTAAGCATCGCCTTATCTCCGCCCGGTAGGATCTCCTCTGCCTGTTGCTCCGGCGCTATCCTGGCTGTACCTGCTAGCTGGCTGTGCTTCCTTACCTGTGTCTGGTAGACAACAAGTGAGGTAGCAAGTATAAGTGTGATGACCGCAGCATACTTCCATAAGGCTGTATGTCTCCAGAGGCTTCTTGTTTGCTCCTCCTGCGCTACCGTTTGTGAAGCAACTCGCTGCCAGGCCGCATCAGTGTCCAGAGAGGAAAAGAAGGCCAGCGCTTGCTCATGCTCACCTTTAATTTTCTCAAACAGGCGTCTGTTCCCTTCCCCGCTGCTTAGCCACAGCTCCAGCTCTTTCTCCTCCTGAGGCGAAAGCTCGCCTCTCAGATGCCTCAGTATGAGGTTGGCTTTATCGAATTGTTCTTGATTGCTCTCCATAGTGGTCGTATGCAGTAAAGACACCTATGAAGGCAAAGTGGGTGAAAGGCTACTTAATTTTTTTGCGGTTGGTGAGAAACAGCTATCGCAGGCCCCGAAGGCTTAAAGGCTGCCCAAGCCTGTGGTGCTTGCCCCTGGCAGTTGCCGCGGGCGGTTTTGTGCTTGGCCACTGCCACATTTCCAAATGTAACATTATCTTAACCTGTTGTATTAGCTCCAAAACCAGCATTTGCCCTAGCTTTGGTGAAGTTAATAGAAGGGGTGGAAGGCTCTAAGAAAGGACCATGCCTGTCAAACCAATCCAGAGGCGTAAGAACAAAATTCCGGATAACCTCAACCTATGGAGCTGCTCGTGTGGAAGATGGCCAGCCACACCAACAGGAGGGCTTGACATCATAACTAACTATACAGCTGCTGCATACTAATTGAGCGAGTACTTGCTTTTATAGCTATATAAGTATAAAGAAACCCGATTTTTTAATTATGTTTATGGCTCTGCAAAATCAAAAGGAGGTGTCATACATAGAAAACACCTTTGTTTAAAGTATAGAAAGCGTAAAAGTTGAAGGCTTTAGGCCAGAGGAAAGATTCCGGAAGTATAAGGTAGTATTCTTAAAATTTAGTTGAGATGAGCATTTACAAAGATCCGTCTATGTTGGAAGAGGGTCTGTTCTTAAAGCAGCTTTTTGACCGTTATTATGCCCGATTGGTTTACTTTTCCGCTCAGATTGTGGGGAGCAAGGAGGCTGCCGAAGACATAGCGCAGGATGCCTTCATTAAGTGCTGGAACCAGAGGGAGGAGATTGATAAACATGAGCTGGCTATTAAAAGCTACCTCTACAGCACGGTAAAACACGCCAGCCTGAATGCAGTGCGCCATCAGAAGGTGAAAGCCAACTACGCCATGCATGTTAACCATATGTCGGTTACGGAAGAAAGCCTGGATGAAGCCATTATTTTCTCAGAGGTACTCGCTGAACTGCATCACGCCCTGGACACCCTTCCCGAGAGTTGCCAGCGCATCTCCAGAATGGGTTACCTGGAGGAGATGAAGAATGGGGAGATCGCTGAGGAACTCGGTATTTCTATAAACACCGTAAAGACACAAAAGCAAAGGGCCTTGCAACTGCTTCGCCTCAAGCTCAAACCCGGGCTGTATACCTTTCTGCTTTTGATGAACCAGTAAGACGCAGGGTGCAGTTACCCAGAAGAACCACCACTTCACCACCATCCTCCCCCAGCAGCACTTCTCCACAGGAATTGCATCAAATAAAAAAGCACTTACATCTTCCGGACATAAGTGCTAGTATGCTAACGTGCCTTTTCTCGAAGCCACGCCTCCGCTTCCGATTCTTCGGAAAATACCTTTATCTCAAGCTCGTGTTTAGCAAGTTCGTAAAATGCATTAAAGGAGCGCCGCCCATAAATACCCGGACCTTGCACATATGCGTAGTAACGAACCCCATGAGCTTTGGCCTGTGGCACCCATTTTTGGATCAGCCAGTTTACGGCTATCTCCCAGGGACCAACTAGTTCGCGGTTGCTGTTCAGAAAGCCCTTGCAGGACTTTTCTTGCAGCATCGCCAGAGTCTGCTTGCCACCGATCATAACCGTTTCCAGGGACTGTAGGCCTATCCAATTGGTAGCGACAAAGGAGTTGTCGGGTGTTCTTCTCACCTCGCAGAATACATCTCCATTTGCTTTCCTCAGCTCCTTATACATTATAGAAGGTACTTGTTCCTTTTTCTTAAACACGCAATTACTCGTTCCGACAGCCTCCCCGGGCTTCCTTTCAGCACGTTGAAGTGCGTTCGTTTTACAGGAAGCTTTTCATCGCTGCTATCGTTTCCTCAGGCGCACTCAAGTTTGGGCAATGGCCTGTTGCTTGCAGTACCATCAGCCTGCTTCCCTGAATGTGCTGATGCGTATACTCCCCTACGGATAAAGGGGCAATTGCGTCGTCCGAGCATTGCAAGATCAATGCTTCGGTCTTCACCAACGGCAAATCTTTTCGATGATCAGAGAGAAAGGTGAGGTGAGCAAAGTCCCGGGCTATTCCTTCGTGGCTCTTGCAGAAACTCCCAGCCAGCTCCTGGCTCAGCTCAGGCCGATCAGAATTCCCCATAATGACAGGAGCAATGGTGTTAGCCCAGCCCAGGTAATCACCTTCCAGCGACTCAAGCAAGCCTTCTATCGCCTCCCTGGTAAAGCCGCCAACATAATCTCCGTCGTTGATGAAGCTAGGCGATGGGCTGATTAGCACTAGTTTCGAAAAGCGCTCTGGTTCCTTGATGGCGGCCAGTACCCCGATCATGGCACTTACCGAGTGGCCCACGAAGATTACGTCCTGCAACCCGAGCTCCTGGCATATCTCCAGGATATCGGCAGCATAGGCCTGCAAGGAAGAGTAGTGCTCCTTCGTATAGGTGGCTGTGTCGGAGTTGCCAAAGCCAATGTGGTCAAAGAGAATTATCCGATAGTCTTCTTCGAAGGCTGGCGTGATATGGCGCCACATGTTCTGGTCGCATCCGTAGCCATGGGCAAACAGCATCGGCTGCTGGCCTTTGCCTTTTACCGTTATGTTGTTTCTTTTAAGTACATTCATAGGGAGTTTGTGATCCGGTTCGTTGTCTGTTAAAGAATTTGTCTGAAGTCAAAGGGTATCGTCTGCGCCTAATGCTCTGCCTTTGGCCCCATCACCGAGCAGCTGCCTCCGAAAGACCATCGGTTCTGAGTAAGGCCCGTAGGCTGAAGCTTCGCCGAAGCATTCCGGGGTACCGGTCATGTTGGCAACATGGGGTGACTACCCGTGAAATACGTAATCCATAGAGGGGTTCCAGAAACCAAACCTATGGGTCAGACGGGCAGCTATAGGTATGCGCCTGGAGGATATTGGTACATGCCCCCGTTCCCGTCCCGGCTGCCCTGGCCCACCTGTTGCTATAGTCAGAAGTACCCTCCTTACTACTTGTCTTATAGCTCGTGTCTCACCTCAAAGGTAGCAATACAATCGGACTAAAAACAGGGTTGCTGCTAAAAGGCCTTTTCTAAATGCTATTACTAGCGTGTCCAATCCAATCTCTCCTCCTCCATGACCGGGTTTCAAAGCAGCTGTATCCTTAAAGGGTGTCTTTATGGCAGGTTTATTCAAGCATATACCTCGTACGAACCTCCTTTACCACACAGGAAAAAAAATTGCTGAGTACCTACAGATGCGTGGTAAAAGGTGTAGAATTTTACGATAAAGGCAGTTTAAGCAGCAAGCAGGGGAAGTGTATGTTCTGTTAGCTCTTGAAAGAGAGATTACTTCGGGAGCGGTTTATTTTAACCGGAACAGGAATGAACGCAAAAGCAGCAGAAACAACCTGCCTGTAAACAAAAAAGCACTTACATCTCCCGGACGTAAGTGCTTGATTTTCAAGTGGGCCCAGCTGGAATCGAACCAGCCACCTACTGATTATGAGTCAGTTGCTCTAACCGAATGAGCTATAGGCCCTTTCCCTTCTTAAGAAGTGCTTCCTTTGAAATGGGAGTGCAATTTTACATATTTGCATTCAATATTTCAAATACTAACAGCTAATTTTTTCGTGGACCTGACACAAATCAACAATATCATTTTCGACCTGGGTGGCGTCATCATCAACTTAGACTACGACAAAAGCATACAGGAGCTGCAGAAGCTCTGTAAGGATAACTGCAACATTGCCTACAGCCAGAAAGAGCAAGCACACCTGTTCGACCTGCTGGAGACCGGCGCCTGCACAAACGAGGAGTTCCGCCAGGGCCTGCGCGAAGCTTACAAGCTGGAGGCCACCGACGAGGAGATAGACGAGGCCTGGAACGCCATGCTGCTCGATATTCCGCAGGAGCGCATCGACCTGCTGCTGGAGCTGGGCAAGAAGTACCGCATTTTCCTGCTGAGCAACACCAACGACATCCACCTGCAGCGCTTTAACCAGATCGTGGCCCACAGCTTCACCATTCCAAGCCTCGACTCGCTGTTCGAGAAAACTTATTACTCGCACCTAGTGGGCAAGCGAAAGCCGGATGCCGCCATTTTTGAGCAGATACTGGCCGAGAACAACCTCCAAAAGTCAGAGACCCTGTTTATTGACGACAGCATCCAGCACATCCACAGCGCCAACAGCCTGGGCATCCATACCCTGCACCTGCAGCCGCCGCTAACCATCAACGCGTTTTTTGCGGATGTTGCCCTCTAGGCGGCAGCAACCCTGGCTTCACCTGCTGCTGTTCTGCCTCACGCTGGTCACCACGACTATTGCCGGGGCCGAATGGCGGTACGGAAAGCTGTTTTTCCTGGGGCCCGAAGGCTTCAGCTGGACGGGTACGCTCTCCTGGGCCGAGTTTCTGGGCGGTTTATACTTTTCGCTACCCTTCCTGGGCGTGCTCACAGTGCATGAGTTCGGGCATTATTTCACGGCCCGCTACTACCGCACCGCCGTCACGCTGCCCTACTACATCCCGCTGTGGTTCGGCATCACCTCCTCTCTTGGCACGATGGGGGCCTTCATCCGGATAAAGGAGCGCATCTTCTCGCGGAAGCAGTTCTTCGACATCGGTATTGCCGGTCCACTGGCAGGTTTTGTGGTGGCTATTCCGCTGCTGTTTTATGGTTTTACCCACCTGCCCGAGCCGGAGTACATCTTCAGCATACACCCGGAGTACGAGCGCTACGGGCTGGATTATGCGCAGCATGTGTACCAGCAGGGCTTCGGCAACTTCGCGCTGGGCAAGAACCTGCTGTTCATACTTTTCGAGCAGTACGTAGCCGATCCGGCGCTGGTGCCAAACCAGTACGAGGTCATCCACTACCCGTTCGTGTTTGCGGGCTTCCTGGCCTTGTTCTTTACAGCGCTTAACCTGCTCCCCATCGGGCAGCTGGACGGCGGCCACGTGCTGTACGGGCTTATCGGATACCGACGTTTTAACCAGCTATCTCCTATCTTTTTCGCGCTGTTTATACTTTATGCCGGGCTTGGGGTGATATCGCCCTACACGGAGCCCATGTGGTCTGAGGAGCTGCTGGTGCTGTTTGCACCGTTCGCCTACTGGGCTTACACCAAGCTACTGGGCAACCGCAACCACGCCCTGGGCGCCACCCTGACCATGCTGCTGCTGCAGTACGGCTTGGCTGGCTTCTTTCCGGAGTTGGAGGCCTACTTCTGGCTTTGGCCTTACTACGTGCTGTATCTGGTGTTCGTGCTGCAGCCAGCTACGCCAAAGCTTAAGTATAGTTTATACCTGGCCGGGGTGGTGCTGGTGGCGCAGGTGCTGATTTCGCTGGTCTTTCCTGAGTCTGATGGGTACAGCGGCTGGCTGGTGTTCGGTTTGCTGCTCTCCCGCGTGATGGGGATCTTCCATCCCTCCTGCCCCGACGAGCGCCCGCTCTCGCCGCTTCGCAAGGCACTGGGTATACTGGCGTTCCTCATCTTCCTGCTCTGTTTTACCCCTGCGCCTTTTATCATTGAGTAGGACTCAAATCCTTGCAACGTAGAAAACCTGTAAAAAAAGGGAGCGGCCGTTATAGCCGCTCCCTTTATACTTTGTTTTATATTTATACTTAGGCCTGATACCCCATGATGCCGCCCACCAGGTTGCGGACGTTGGAGAAGCCCTGCTGCATCAGAAATGCCCTGGCTGAGGCAGAGCGGGCGCCGGAGCGGCACTGCACAATTACTTCCTTTTCTTTCAGGTCTTCCAGCTCGTCCAGGCGCTGCGGCAGGGTGCCAAGCGGTATGTTCGTAGCCCCGGGTATATTAGACTCCTGGTGCTCCCAGTCTTCGCGTACATCTATTATGACAGGAGTTTCACCTTTGCTCAGGCGCTCCTTCAGTTCTTCTGCGGTGATGTCTGCTGATGCGATCATAGTTTAGTTCGTTAGGATTATTTTCTTCGTGATAACGGCTTTTCTATTTTGAATACGCAAAGTATAAACTCCCGGTGACAAATGCTCTATCTGCAGGGCATCCCGGCTGTTTTTATACTTTTGAGCATGTACCTGTCGTCCCAGCAGGTCGTATACCTGCACCAGCTCATAGGGCTCGCTCAGGTATACCTGGCCGCGGCTTGGGTTCGGGAACACGCGCATGGCGGCACTATACCGATCCTCCTCCACGCCCAATGGCTCCTGGCCTGTCATCACCGGGCGCATCATAATGGCCCCCTCCAGCGTGTTTTCCTCGGTCCAGCCCCCCGAAGCGGTGTAGGTGAACCTGCGGCCGGTTGCAGGCTCATTCTTATCAAAGCCGATGTTGACGTACCTGCTCCCCGGCTGCGTCCAGCCGATGTAAAAGCTGCCCTGCACCCGCACCGGCTGCGTCAGCTCCACCTCGTAAAAATCGTTCAGCGTGTCGGAGTACTGTATCTGGAAGCTCTGCTGGTGCAGCGACTCGCCCGGCAGGCCGTTCGCATCGCCCCAGACCCTGAAGGTGATGGAGGTACCCGAGATGTCGGGCCCTACCCTCGGAAAGTATACCCGAAAAGCCCTTACCTGGTCTACCAGGTGCAGGTCGAAGCGCTGGGCCACCTGCGTGTTGCCGGTGCCCAGAAAGCTGAAGCCAGCCTCAGCCGTCCCGTCATCCAGGGCATAGTAATCAGAGAACACTGTGCTGCGTTCAGTGATGTCGTTGGCCCGCTGCAGGGCATTCTGCTCTTTCGTGTTGAGCCAGATGCCATGCACCAGCGCAAAGCTATCGGTGGCGGGCAGGGTGATGCTCTCCAGGCCAGGTGTGCCCGCGATCTGGTACTGCCGCGCCAGCGCCGGTATTAGCGCCTGCTCGCGCAGGAACGTGTCGGCCACAGAGGCTCCCGCGTTACGGATATAGCCCCTCCAACTGATGGCCCCAGGGAAATCACCGAGGTTGTTGAGCGTTGCCTGCACCTCTTCGGCCAGTTCTGCCTCCGGGTTCTCACGGAACTGGCGGGCGGGCATGGCGGTGTAGTTTTTCAGCAGCCTGCTTATACTTTGGCTGATGGCAATGTCGCGGGTGGTGTTTTGGCCCTTGCGGCGGTTCTTGTCCAGCTCCACGTAGTCCAGGTTCCAGACATCGGCCATACCATTGCGCAGGCCCACGTTGCGGAATCGGAACCTAAAATCGCTGTGGAAGTACCTCGCCTCCCGAAGCCCCACAAACACCTGCGCAAAATCTGTCACCTCGCCCACTGCCGCTTGGTGCCATACTTCCTGCCAGGCGCCGGTGTTGTCCAGGAACTCCAGCGCCAGGTAGCGCAGGTTACTCTCTGTTCGGTCCGGTACATCGCCCAGGCCGCCCGACTGCCAGTAAAAGCTCAGATACACCGAGTCGGCGGGTGTGAGGCCTCCCAAAAGTATAGGCGCAGAAGTGAGCGTGTCAGAAGGTCCGGCGGCTAAGGAATTGGGGGCATAGGCCTGGCCCTTGGCATCCAGCCCATCCAGGGTAGCCACATTTTTGGTGATGGGCCGCAGCGCATAGCGGTTGTTGATGAACACCCCAGTGGTGCTCCAGCGCGCGGTGTTCAGGCTGTCGGCCTCTGCAAAGTCATCGAAGAAAGGAAGTGCTTGCTCCGCAGCAAGCCGCAGCTGCTTTGCCACCGGTTTATACTTCTGCGGCTGGCTCGCCTGCTGCTGCAGCGGCTGCAGCACGGCCTGTGCAGCGGCCCCGGAGGCAGCACTGCCGAGTATAAGAAGTATGAGCGCCAGCTGTTTTTTCATCCCAGGTATAAATATAAGGCAAAAGGTAGCATTTCCGCTACTCTGATGCAAACCACAGGGTTGTCTCAGTCTCTAAAAACGTACTACTTCTGCTTTTATGTATAGAGGCAACAAAAACGCCTGCCGTTGCTGGCAGGCGCTCCTGTTTATACTTTGTCAAAGCTTACTCTATACCTTGCACCGGCTCCTGACCGGCCACCCAGAGGTCCACCATTTCGCCTATGCGAATTTTGGCGCCAACCTCGGCGAAAGGGCGCTGCCGAACCACGGTACCATCGGGCTCGTTGCTGCCCTGTACATAAAAAACGTTACCGATCTGCAGCCCCTGCCCTACCAGCAGCACAGAGGCCTCATCTACCGGCATGCCTACAACCTTCGGCATCTCGAACTCTGTCTCACCTAGGCCATCGCCCACATGCAGGTCCACCAAAGCCCCTTTCGGCACCATGTCGCCCGGTTTTATTTCCTTGCCATCCACAAACTGCTTCAGCACGGCATTCTGCTGCAGGTCCGGCACATACGTAATCTTGCCCTTGCGCAGGTCGTAGCTTTTCAGGATAAGCTCCGCGTTCTTCACCGATCCGTCGATGAGCCGTGGCATCTTGATCATCGGCGGGTTCTTCATGTTCACCGAGATGTAGATCTTGCGGTTCTCCTTCACCTTGGAGCCCGGGGCAGGGTCCTGTGTCAGGATCTGGAACGGCTTCTGGTCCGGCTTATAGGTAGAGTCGTTGATGAAGTAGCGCAGGTTCTGCTCCTCGAGCAACATTTCGGCGTCCTGCAGCTGCATGCCGGTTATCTTAGGCACCGAGATGCTCTCCCCGTGGTTGGTGGTAGAGGGCAGGTAATAGTAAAAGAAACCTAAGATCAGGGCCGCCACAACAACGCCCATGATCAGCAGGTGCCCTATCACACCTAAAAATGAATTCGATTTAAACATGCGTATTTTGGTTGCTGATTGTTAGTTAATAGATCTTCTCAACTCCCTAACTCCCAAACTTTCTAAGTCTCTAATTCCTAAATTTCTGCCTTCATACGGTTGCGCTCTATGCCGTAGGTCAGGATGCGGTCGATGAAGTCATAGGGTTTGTAACCGTTGATGGCGGTCTGGTGGAAAATACAGGTGGCCGGCGTCATACCTGGCAGCGAGTTCACCTCAATAATGATGGTCTCCACCTCTTCGTTCTCCAGCACGCGCACAAAAGCGTCGATGCGGGCATATCCTTCGATGTTCAAAATCTGGGCCACACGCCGCAGGTCCTCCTTTACTTTGTCAGAGATCTGCTGGCGGCGCTCCGGATCAGTGGCATAACGCGCAGGCGTGATGTTCTGTCCCTCCCCGGCCAGGAATTTCTCCTCCAGCGACAGCACTTCGCCCTCAGCCAGGGCCTCTGAGGCCTCGAATACCTCGTAACCCACCGTGCCATCCGGGTTATACTTGGTTAGCAAACCGCCCGTGATCTCCAGGAAGTGCTTCGCACCGTTCCTGCTGATGAGCGTTTCTACCAGGAAGCCTGCTTTATTCGGGAATTCTTCTTTAAAACCAAGCGAAAGCGTGCGGGCACACTCCGTATCCAGCTCCTCCATCTCCCGGAAAATCAGCGTGGTAAACGCTTCCAGTTCCTGGCGGTTCTTGATCTTCTTCACCGCAGAGCTACAGCCATCGTCGGCAGGCTTGGCAATGAACGGGTACTTGAATTCCGCCTCCAGGCTTTGGAAGAAAGCTTCTTTATCCTGCAGCCAGTCCTCTTTCCAGGCCATTTTATGATGTGCCACCGGCACGCCATGCCTGGCCAGGATTTCGTTGGTTTCATACTTGTTGATGGTGATCTGCGAAGAGCGGATGCCGGAACCGTTGTAGGGGATGTATAGTTTTTCCAACTCCTGCTGCAGCGCCCCGTCCTCTCCCGGACGACCGTGCAACGCGATGAACACCACGTCCACCAGGTTCTTCAGCTGATCGAAGGAGATACGCTGCGGCTCCTGCAGGCTGCGGCCCGTATACTTGCGTGTTATGCTTGCTGCCTCCTCCGTAATCTGGGCCAGCACCGGGTGCGGCTTACCCCCCTGCTCAAAGTATAACACCTTCTCTTTGATGTCGTCGGCGTTGTCTTTCAGCATGATGTTGATCGGGATAGCGTACAGGCGGTGCGCCTCGTTGCTTCCGGTCAGGAAGATGGGCAGCGGCTCATACTTTACAGAAGACGACAGCTTCTCGTAAATATTGCGCCCGCTCTCCACGGAAATATGGCGCTCCGAAGAATAACCACCCATGATCACACCCACGCGGATCTTCTCCTGGCGGTGCGCCTGCTCGTCTTTTATACTCTTATCCAGCTGCTGCAGCAAGCGCGACAGCCTTACCGTATCCTTCCCGGTCTTCAGGCGCTCAGCCACCGAGGTGCGGATAATGTAGGTCAGGAACTGCGACGGATTCAGCCCGATCTCAGCTGCCTGGTGGAAGAAGAACGACGAGGGCAGCATGCCCGAGGTCGTGTTCGGGTCGTTGAGGAAAATCTCGCCACCCTCGGTAATAAAGCCGTCCAGGCGGGCGTACACGTTGAACCCGAAGGCCGTAAACAGCCTGCTGGTGGCTTTTCGTATCTCTTGTATCTGCTCGGTTGGCAGGTTGATCGGCGTGATCTTGCGGCTCAGGCCCGGCAGGTATTTGGAGCGGTAGTCGAATACTTCGCTACCCTTCACGATCTCGGTTGGCGGCAGGGCAATAGGCTGGCCCTGCTCATCCTGCACCACGATGCACGAGAACTCCCGGCCCTGGATAAAGGCCTCTACCAGCACCTGCTGCTCGTGTTCCACGTTTGTCAGCGTGATGCTGTCGGTGGCGGTAGCGCTGAACGTATGGTTGATGTGGTTGAAAAGCTCCTCCGGGTGGTAGATGATCTGGCCATTCTCCAGCACCACCGGCATACCGATGCCCTCGCGGATGTCCACGAGATGCTTCATGCTCATCAGCTGCTTCTCCTCACCCATCGCCAGCCACTGGCTCTTGTAAATGGTTTTGGTGAAGAAGCTGCGCTCCATGCCGGCCTCAAAAGCATCAAAATCATCTTCCTTGATAATGGATACCCCAATAGACGAGCCCTGGTGCGGAGCCTTCAGCACCAGCGGCAAACTTAGGGCTGCCTTCAGCTGCTCGAAAATCTGGCGGCGGTTCTCCTTATTACTCCAATTGGTGTATTGTATGGTTCTGTAGTCCGGCGTCGGGAAGCCGTGCTGCTTGAGCATCTCCTTCTGCGCTGCTTTGTCAATACCAATGGCTGAGGGAAGTATACCTGATCCGGAATACGGAATGTGGTACCACTCCAGCAAACCCTGGATGCTGCCATCTTCGCCATAGGGGCCGTGCAGCGCCAGAAATGCAAAGTCGAAATGGTTTTTAAACTCATTCGGCTGCAGACGCTTACCCGCTTTGGCTATGATCTTGTCCTGCTGGGCTATACTAAGTTCACCCAGCGACTCCAGGTAAATCTGCAGGCCGTGCTCGCTCTCCGGCAGCGCCTCCACGGGCGGGTAAAAATCGCGGATGGTGCCCTTGTAGATGAACTGCCAGTCGAGCAGTATGAAGTTGCCCAGGCTGTCAACAAACACGGGTACAGCCTCGAAAAGAGACTTGTCCAGGTTATCGTATACCGTACGGCCACCTGCAAACGAGATTTCGCGCTCGCGCGACGGGCCACCAAAGATGATTCCTACTTTCATTATCGCAAAGGTAGTAAATGAGGGGCTTAAGTTAAGTAGAATTTAGGAGCTTAAAAAAATGCCACGGTTTATACTTTAAACAGCTGCACCAACGCTACTCCAAAAGCGTTTCCGCAGCGAAGGTTTATATACTTTATACAGGCTTGTGGTTCTTTTCTGCTGTACCGGGTCCAACCACCCCTGCCCCTCCTTATCCAAGGAGGGGAGCTCGGTTCAAGTTGCATAAGCCAAAGTATAAGTTTCATCGCCGCTGCTTTGCGTGGACAGGTTGCGACTTGTCCCTACAAGCATGAAACCCACCCCTGCCCCCTTCAAAGGGGGACTTATACTTGTTCCATAGCAATGGCCGTGGCTATCGAAATGATACCCAGTCCTTGGGTTGAGCGCCTATGCGAGTTTTTCCGGTGACGAGCGGCAGCGAGACAGCCCGAGGGACGAGGGCAGGAAAAGCTCCCAGCGCGATGCCAAAGGACGAGCCCTCTCGGGCTTGAGAGCAGAAAGTATACTATGGAACAAGTTGGTTGTAAAGCCGTGGAGGAACAGCGGCTAGCAAGTATAGCTTGTGTCAAGATGCGGGAAGCAAGGGCTAAGAGAGGCACAAGCGGACGCTTGCGCCAGAGAAGGCTTTCACCCTCCATAACCAAGGCACTTCAGGTGCCAGACGCCCGCAGGACCTTCCGACGCTGCGAGGTCTATAAAAACAGAAAAGCCACTGGCTTGCGGCACAGCGGCTAATCCTCCTTTGGCTATTCGTTTATACTTGTGAACGTAGACAAACAACGCGCGAGTATTGCTTTAAGTCTCTTTAAAACGGTGGTTCTTCGTCAAAGTTGGATGTCGGGAAGCCTCCACCACCACTGCCCCCGTCGTTCATGCGGCTGCCTAAACGGATGGCGCCCGGTGTCTCGGTATCGAAGGTGCTGTTTGGCAGTGCATTGAAACCGCCCATGGCATCCCCCCCGAAATCATTATCCAGGTTCGTAAACTTAGTATACTTGCCGATAAATTTCAACTGCACGTTCTCCAGCGAGCCGTTACGATGCTTGGCAATGATCACCTCGCCTACACCAGCCGTCGGGTTACCCATCTCATCCTCGGTGATGCCATAGTATTCCGGACGGTAGAGGAAGCACACCATGTCGGCGTCCTGCTCTATGGAGCCGGATTCACGAAGGTCAGAGAGCTGCGGGCGTTTATCACCGCCACGAGTCTCTACGGCACGGCTCAGCTGCGAGAGCGCGATCACCGGCACGTTCAGCTCCTTGGCCAGCATTTTAAGGGCACGCGAAATGGAGGCGATCTCCTGCTCACGGTTACCGCCACTCTTGCCGTCGGCATTGCCGCTCATCAGCTGCAGGTAGTCGATGATGATCATCTGGATATCGTACTGCGCCTTCAATCGACGGCACTTGGTGCGCAACTCACGGATCGAGAGGCCCGGCGTGTCGTCGATATAAATTGGCGCCTCAGTTAATTTGGCGATCTTATGGTTGAGCTGGGCCCACTCATACTCTTCCAGGCTTCCTTTCTTGATCTTCTCCGACTCCAGCTCCGCCTCCGAGGAAATCAGACGATTCACCAGCTGCAACGAGGACATCTCCAGGGAGAAAATAGCCACTCCTTTGCCAAAATCCACGGCGGCATTGCGCATCACTGAGAGTACGAAGGCCGTTTTACCCATCGCCGGACGTGCGGCAAGTATAACCAGGTCAGATTTTTGCCAGCCGGAAGTCACGCGGTCCAGGGCCGTCAGGCCGGTCGGCACGCCCGTCAAACCGTCCGACTGCTTGCGCTTTTCCTCCAGCTCCTTGATGGCCATGTGCATGAGCGAGCGCATGTCGTCGAAGTTCTTACGGATGTTGGACTCCGATACTTCATAGAGCTTGGCCTCTGTCTTATCGAGCAGCTCGAACACGTCGGTGGTATCCTCGAAAGCGCTGGAAAGCACCTCGGAGGAAATAGAGATCAAATCGCGTTTGATGGAGTTCTCCGTGATAATTCGGGCGTGGTACTCGATGTTAGCGGCAGAGTTAACACGGGTCGTCAGCTGTGTTACGTAGTAGGCGCCGCCAGCCAGCTCCAGTTCCCCGTGCTCGCGCAGCTCCTGCGTTACCGTCAGAATATCAATAGGTTCCGATTTATCGAATAGAGCAAGTATGGCCTTGAAAATACGCTGGTGCGACTCTTTGTAGAAACTCTGCGGGCGCAGAATATCAATCACATTGGTCAGGGCATCCTTTTCCAGCATTAGAGCGCCTAGCACGGCCTCCTCCAAATCAAGTGCCTGCGGTGGCTTCTTGCCCAACTCCGAAACTACGGGGGCTTTTTTCTGCCATCCGTTGCGGTTGCCCGCAGGCCGCACATTCATTTTCATCTCCTCCATAAGCACAAAGATATATCCTTATATATCCTGCACCCGAAAAATGTTCGTAAAAATTGCCCACCCGGCTATCAACACCCGCACACAGGGCTTTACACAGGATATCCACATCAATATACACATATCCACAATGTATCCACATATTAGCGTATAGCTATTTTAAATTAGCCAAGTACTTATAACTTTGCCTGATTAGTACACACTTGTTGCATATGGAGAAGAAGGATTTTCAGCACATACACCTTATCGCCGTGGGCGGTAGCATCATGCACAACCTGGCGCTGGCCCTGCACGACAAGGGCCAGCAAGTGACGGGTTCGGATGATGAAATTTACGAACCGGCCAGGAGCCGACTGGCCGCCGCGGGCATTCTACCGGAGCAGGAAGGCTGGTTTCCGGAGAAACTGAACGACCGGCCGGACGCGGTCATACTGGGCATGCACGCCCGCGCCGACAACCCGGAGCTGAAGCGCGCCCAGGAGCTGAACCTGCCGATCTACTCCTTCCCCGAGTTCATCTATGAGCAGAGCCGCGACAAGCAGCGCGTGGTGATAGGCGGCAGCCACGGCAAAACAACCATCACTAGCATGATCATGCACGTGCTCCGGCACATCGGCCGCAAGTTCGATTATGCGGTGGGCGCACAGTTGGAGGGCTTCGACCGCATGGTAAAACTCTCCGACGATGCACCGGTGATCATTATTGAGGGGGATGAGTACCTCTCGGACCCGATCAAGCGGGTACCCAAGTTCCACCTCTACCATCACCACATCGGCGTGATCAGCGGCATCAGCTGGGACCACATCAACGTGTTCCCGGACCCGGACATGTACCGCGACCAGTTCCGCATCTTTGCCGAGATGACGCCGAAGGCAGGCACCCTGATCTATAACCAGGACGATGAGCAGGTGCAGCTGGTGAGCGTGCCGCGCAACCCGGCCGATATTTCCTACATTGGCTACGGCGTACACGAGCATAGCATCCGAAACGGCAAAACCATCCTGCATACCAAGAAGGACGGCGATGTGGAGGTGCAGCTGTTCGGGGAGCACAACCTGCGCAACCTGAACGCGGCCAAGGAGGTGTGCAAGAAGATCGGCGTGAAAGCGTCAGATTTCTATGCGGCCATGAAAACCTTTAAGGGAGCGGCCAAGCGTCTGCAGAAGCTGGGAGAGTCGGGCACGGCCAACATTTACCGCGACTTTGCCCATGCCCCCTCCAAGGTAAAGGCCAGCACGGAGGCCGTAAAAAAGCAGTTCCCAGAGCGCGAGCTGGTGGCGGTGCTGGAGCTCCATACTTTCAGCAGCCTGAATAAGAAATTTATACCGCAGTACGCCGGTGCCCTGGCCCTGGCCGATGAGCCCATCGTGTTCTTCAGCCCCAAAACACTAGAACACAAGCGCATGGAGCCGCTGACGGAGCAGGAGCTGAGAGAGGCCTTTAAAAATCCTAACCTGAATGTATTCACCGACTCGGAGGCACTCGAGCAGCACTTGCTGGAGCGCAACTGGCAGAACGCCAACCTGCTCCTGATGAGCTCGGGCACTTATAACAACATTAATCTGGAGGCGCTAACGCAGGCGGTTCTGAAAGCATAGACAAGTATGAAACTACACCTCAAGCGCCCCATCGTATTCTTCGACTTGGAAACCACCGGCACCGACATCGGCAAAGACCGTATCGTGGAGCTGAGTGCCCTGAAGGTAATGCCCAACGGAGAGGAGATCCTGAAAACGCGCCGCATCCACCCTACCATCCCCATTCCACTGGAGTCGAGCCTGATCCACAAGATCTATGACGAGGACGTGGCCGACTGCCCTACCTTTAAGCAGGTAGCCCACGACCTAAGTAAGTTCCTGGAAGGGTGTGATTTGGGCGGCTATAACATCCTGCGCTTCGACATTCCGCTGCTGGCCGAGGAGTTCCTGCGCTGCGATATTGACTTTGACATCGAGAACCGTAACATCGTGGACGCCTGCCGCATTTTCCACCAGATGGAGCAGCGCACGCTGTCTGCGGCCTACAGGTTCTACTGCGACAAATCTTTGGATAACGCCCACAGCGCCGAGGCCGACACCGTGGCCACCTACGAGATACTGAAGGCCCAGCTCGAACGCTACCAGGAAACGCCTTACGAGACATCGGAAGGCATCACCGAGTACCCGGTGCAGAACGACATGGGCGCCCTGCACAAGTTCACGTTCCAGAAGACCGCTGACCTTTCGGGCCGCATTGTGTATAACAATTCCGGGCAGGAGGTTTTCAATTTCGGCAAGTATAAAAACGTGCCGGTGGAGGAAGTGCTGCAGAAAGAACCAAGCTACTACGACTGGATGATGAAAAGCGAGTTCCCGCTCTACACCAAGAAGATCCTGACCCGCATCAGATTGCGCGGCATGAAGGTATCTTAGCATAGTCAGTATGCAGCCGGGATAATTAAACCCCTACAGAAGTATAAAAACAGAAGCGGCCACTAAAGTATAGCGGCCGCTTCTGTTTTTATACTTCTTAGTTACTTTTCTTACTATCCCGCTCACGGTTCGGGCGGAGCCTCGGGTTTTCCTTCAGCAGGGTGTTACCTTCAGCATACCGGTGCTCACAGTTGTTGCCGGGTGCCCGCGAGGAGCACTGGCAGCCGGTGATGCGGTTACCTGAGAAAGTAAAGTAGCAAAAGCCGCAACCAATGGAGGACTTACAAATATGCCGGGCTCCCTTGCTGCTCAGGTACAGGCTGTTGTCGGCAGCCAGGTCCAGTTCTAGCGCCATACTTCTGTAAGCGCCGTTCTGTATGCCCAGACCTACCAGGTAGTAAGCCGGGTCGTCCTCTTTCGTCTCCTGCACCTTCCGGATCATCACCCGATCTACCACGGTGCCATCGCCAAACTCTTTGATGAAAGGTTGCATCAGCTGCTCTGTCGGCACGATATAGTCTACCGTATCAAACACGACCTGCGCCAGAAGCACGCCATCATAGGGCACCTCTGCCTCCAGTTCGCCACCTTCCGGGTTCTCCGCATTCTCCTCCTGTATAAACTCGCGGGTGGAGCAGGCGGAGGAGGCCAGCAGCAGGAAAAACAGCAGGTACAGCAACCCGCTTCTGTTCAGGGTGGCGCCGAGGGCACGGCTTCTTCTGTCTGTGGTCATGTTAGAGTTTATTAGCGCTTGTAGTATTTGAGCGCCTCAGGCATGTGCTTCTGCAGATCTGCCTGTCTGGTACCGGCGCTAGGGTGCGTGGAAAGGAACTCCGGCGGGGCCTGACCACCGCTTTTGGCTTCCATACGCTTCCAGAAAGATACAGCTTCTTCTGGATTATATCCAGCCATCGCCATAAAAATTAGGCCCAGCCTGTCAGCCTCCGATTCCTGCGTGCGGCCATACTTTAGCAGGCCCAACTGGGAGCCGGCACCATACACCGCCATCACCAGATTTTGCGCCGTACCCGGCTGCGCACCAGCCAGTGCCGACAGCGTCTGTCCACCGAACTGCTGCGCCAGTTGCTGGCTCATGCGCTCATTGCCATGCTTGGCTATGGCGTGGGCAATTTCGTGGCCCATGATCACGGCAAGGCCTGTCTCGTTCTGCGCCACCGGAAGTATACCGGTGTATACTACTGTTTTACCGCCTGCCATCGCCCATGCGTTCACCTGCTCATCCTCGATCAGGTTATGCTCCCAGGCAAAACCCTGCAGCTCACTGGACAGGCCGTTGGCTGCCATGTACTGCTCCACCGCCCGCTGTATGCGCTGGCCGGCACGCTTCACCATGGCCGTGGCCTGGGCATCGCGCGAGAGCTTGTTCTCCTTCAGGAATTGATTGTAGGCATCGTAGCTCAGCGATTGCATCTGCGCGTCAGACACCAGGTTAAGCTGTCGGCGGCCCGTGATCGGCACCGTCGTACAGGCCACAAACGTGACCACAGCTACTGTGAATACAATAATTTTCTTATACATCGTCTTTAATGATTTAATGGCTTTTAAAACCCAATTCAAATTTTGAACCAAATTTCTGAAAACCGCCCGCAATTATATGAACAAATTAGCATAAAACTATACTTAAAAACCTGCTTTAACGTTGATCTACTGATTCGCAATGGCTTAAAAAGTATGGTTCCTGCACACGTATACGACGCCTCCGATGCTTATAGTTATCAAGCTAGGCGCCTCTAGCAGTTGCACTGGCCGGAGGTAAAACAAGTCTGAACACGAGGTGCCTAACACGCTACACCTCCTATATTTTTTTGAGGATTATGCTAGGGCTCTCCGTAAGAAGTCCTATTTTTGAGAATAGAACCGAAAAATCCCTTTACATGAAGATATTAGCCATCGGCAGGAACTATGCCGATCATATTGCCGAACTCCAGAACGAGGTGCCCGACGAGCCTGTGATCTTTTTTAAACCCGACACAGCCGTCCTTCGCCACAACGAGCCCTTTTATTACCCGGAGTACAGCAACGACATTCACCACGAGGTGGAGCTGATTTTGCGCATCAGCCGCGAGGGCAAGAACATCGAGCAGAAATTCGCCCATAAGTACTACGACGCCATAGGCCTGGGCATTGATTTTACAGCCCGCGACCTGCAGGCAAAAGCTAAAAGCAAGGGCCTACCCTGGACGCTGGCCAAAGGTTTTAACGGCTCGGCCCCTGTCTCCGAGTTTCTGCCGTTATCAGACTTCCCCGATCTGCAGAACATCAGTTTCAGGCTGGATGTGAACGGTGAGACGAGGCAACAGGGCAATTCTAAGATGATGCTCAACTCCTTTGACGACATCATCGCTTACATTTCTAAATTCATCACCCTGAAGAAAGGGGACATTATTTATACAGGAACACCTCAGGGCGTAGGCCCCGTTAAAATTGGAGACAGGCTGGAAGGATATGTTGAAGACAAGAAACTCCTCGATTTTGAAGTTAAATAAGAAGCGGATTGCCACAGCCATACTTGGTTTGTTTTCCAGCTTTGGCGCCATGGCCCAGATGCCGGCAGAGCCGCCCATGCCGGCCCCGGCCGACTACTTCCTCTTCCCGATAAAGCCGGGTGAGCGCAATTACCTGTCGGGCACCATGGGCGAGATTCGCTCCAACCACTTCCACGGCGGGCTCGATATCAAGACCGATCAGCGCGTGGGCCTGAACGTACACGCCGCCGCCGACGGCTATATCTCACGGGTGAAGCAGTCTACCTACGGTTATGGCAACATCATCTATGTCACGCACCCCAACGGCCTGGTAACCACGTACGCGCACCTGCTGGAGTTTTACCAGCCGCTGGCCGACCATGTGCTGCAAAAGCAGTACGAGAAGCAGACTTTTGAGCTGGAGCTGTTCCCGGAGCCAGGGCAGTTCCCTGTGAAACGCGGCGACGTGATCGGCCTATCGGGTAACACCGGCGGCTCGGGTGGCCCGCACCTGCACTTCGAGATTCGCGACAAGGAAGACCGCCTGTACAACCCGCTGCGCTATACATTTAAGGAGGTGATCGACACCACGCCACCGGATATTTATAGTATAGGCATCGCGCCGCTTAACATCCACGCCAGGGTAAACAATGCGTTTGAGCGGGCCGAGCTGCGCACCAAAAAGGTAGGCAATAACTATACGTTGACCGACACGGTTTTCGCCCACGGCCTGCTGGGGCTGGAACTGCAGACCATCGACCGCCTCGACGGCGCTGCCAACAAGAACGGCACGCAGGAGGTAACGCTGTTCGTGAACGGGGAGCAGATGTATAACCACTACATCGACAGGGTACCTTTTGAGCTGTCGCGGCAAGTGTCGCAGCACATCAATTACGGCCAGTACAGGCGCCGTGGCAGTACGTTCCAGAAAGCATTTGTGGATTACGGCAACGACCTGCCGCTCTACAAGGCCAATGGCAGCGATGGCCGCCTGAAGGTGCACCCGGACTCGGTTTACCAGGTAAAGCTGGTGGCCCGCGACTCCTATAACAACACTTCCTCCCTGAGCTTCACGGTGAAGGGCCAAAAACCGGCCTTTACCCAAACCAGGTCTGCCACGGTGAAGAAGCCAAGTATAAACTACGAGATCCTGGGCAATGTGCTGCGGATAAACGCCGCCGATACCAGCGCCACACCCAAGAACATCGAGCTGTTTGTAGGCGGTGAGGAATTGATGCTGGTACCCAGCTACGTGAGCAACTCCATTGCCGTGGGCCTGTATGACCTGCGCGCCGGCCTGCCCGACTCGATGCGCTTCTGCGGGCTGAGCACAAGCTTTGGCCTGGAGCAGATGGTGCCGCCGGCGCAGGAGTTCCAGTTCCGTAACAGTTACCTGAAACTGGGCTTCGACAAACAGAGCCTGTACGACACGTTATACTTACAAACGAGCCTGGAAAACGGTGTATTCACGATCGGTGATTATTTCACGCCGCTGCACAAGGCCATTAAGGTAACGCTAAAGGCCGACACCACCGGCATAGACAAGAGCAAGGCTGCCGTATACTTCCTGGGCACCGGGCGAGGCCGCGGCTTTACCGGGGGCAAGTGGGAGGGCAACACCATCACCTTCACCACCCGGAACATGGGTAAGTTTAAAGTGATGGAAGATACCAAGGCCCCGACCATACGGTTGATCAGCAAGAGCCGCAACGGCATCAGCTTTAAAATAGCAGACGATCTCTCGGGCCTGAACTCCTATAATGCCTGGGTGGACGGAAAGTGGATCCTGATGAAGTATGAGCACAAACAGGCCACGATCTGGTCCGAAAAGCTGGATAAAAACATACCTTTATCGGGTGAGGTGATCCTGAAGGTAAGGGATAATGCCGGCAATGAGGCGGTGTATACTACCAGAATTTAATTTGATACCGTAGCACGACACACGTAGCACGTAGCACGACTTCAGGAATTGGTGCATTTCGTGCTACGTGTGTCGTGCTACTTGATACGTAAACAACTATGACACTAAACATCGGAGACAAAGCGCCTGCGTTTGAGGGCAGGGACCAGAACGGAAACACCGTAAAACTGAGCGACTACCGCGGCAAGAAAGTGGTTCTATACTTCTACCCGAAGGACAACACCCCCGGCTGCACGACCCAGAGCTGCAACCTGCGCGACAACTACAGCGACCTTAAAAAAGCAGGTTACGAAGTGATCGGCGTGAGTATAGACAGCGAGAAATCACACCAGAACTTCATCAGTAAGTATGAACTGCCTTTTACGCTCCTTGCCGATACCGATAAGAAGATCGTGGAGCAGTACGGGGTGTGGCAGGAAAAATCGATGTATGGCCGCAAGTACATGGGCACCATGCGCTACACCTTCGTCATCGATGAGGAAGGGACAATCCAAGACATCATCACCAAGGTAAAAACAAAGGAGCACGCCGCCCAGCTACTGAAATAAAACATTAACGCAGCTGCCCTCTTCGGCAGCTGCGTTTTTTTGTTATATTTGGACATCTGTAGAAACATTCTTTCTGCAAGGTGGGCCGCTTGTGCTTTAAAGGATAAGACCCGGAAATAGATTTTATTAATTCTTAACATAACCGAATACCGTGAACCCACATAACCTTAGCATCGAAGAGCTGAAGCAAACCGCCGCGCAGGTGCGCCGCGATATTGTGCGCATGGTGCATGCCGTGAACTCCGGCCACCCGGGCGGCTCGCTTGGCTGCACCGATTACTTCGTGTCACTGTACTTCAGGGTGATGAACTACAGCACCGATTTTACGATGGACGGCCAGGGCGAAGACCTGTTCTTCCTTTCCAACGGCCACATCTCGCCGGTATGGTACTCTGCACTGGCCCGCGCCGGCTTCTTTGATGTAAAAGAGCTGGCCACGTTCCGCAAGCTGGACTCCAGGCTGCAGGGCCACCCGACCACGCACGAAGGCTTACCGGGCATTCGCATCGCCTCCGGCTCGCTGGGCCAGGGACTTTCTGTGGCCATCGGCGCGGCACAGGCCAAGAAGCTCAACAACGATAATAACCTGGTGTACGTGCTGATGGGCGACGGCGAACTGGAGGAAGGCCAGATTTGGGAGGCCGCTATGTATGCCGCGCACCACAAAGTAGATAACATCATCGCCACCGTAGACAGAAACGGGCAGCAGATAGACGGCTCTACCGCAGAAGTAGCGGGCCTGGGCGACCTGCGCGCCAAATTCGAAGCCTTCGGCTGGCACGTGCTGGAGGCCGACGGCAACAACTTTGAGTTGCTGCTGCCTGCCCTGGAAGAGGCCAAGGCCACCACAGGCAAGGGCAAGCCGGTCATTATCCTGATGAACACGGAGATGGGCTTCGGCGTGGATTATATGATGGGCTCGCACAAGTGGCACGGCGTGGCACCGAACGATGAGCAGTTGGAGATAGCCCTGCAGCAACTGGCCGTAGAACAAGCATCCGATTACTAAGTTATACTTTCGGACCTGAGCCCACATCCTTCTGGTTTTAGCGCATGGTAAGCTGGAGCAAAAGTATAGCCTCCCTTCTTTTTTTGCTGATGATTTCGGCAACGGGAGGCGCTTTTGCCCAGGATAAAAAACCGCAGCCTAAAACACGCATCCTCTTTCTGCTGGATGCCTCGGGAAGTATGATGGCCAAGTGGGAGAACAGCGACCGCATGGCCGTCGCCAAAAGCCTGCTCAGCCACCTGGTGGACTCGCTCGACCAGTATGACAACGTGGAGGTGGCGCTGCGGGCCTACGGCCACCAGTTTGGCCGTGAGCGTAACGACTGCAAGGACACAAAGCTGGAGGTGCCTTTCGGGGAGGATAATGCTGATGCTATCAAGAAAAAGCTGGATGCCATTGTGCCCCGGGGCAACACGCCCATCACCTACTCGCTGCAGCAGGCCGCCGGCGATTTTCCGGAGGACCGCTCCCGCAACGTGGTGATCCTGATTACGGACGGGCTGGAGTCCTGCGGCGGCGACCCTTGCGCCACCTCCGAGGCACTGCAGCGGAAGCGTATTTTCCTGCGCCCCTTCGTGATCGGCATCGGCATTGAGCCAGAGCAGGAGAAACAGCTCAACTGCATAGGCCAGTACTTTAACGCCGCCGACATCAAGACGTTTGAGACGGTGCTGACCGAGATCGTGACGCAGGCGCTGAGTCAGACCACCGTGAGCGTGGAGCTGCTTGACGAGCAGAACCGCCCCAGTGAAACGGGCGTGAACATGACCTTTGTGAACGCCCTGACCGGTGAGGCAGAGTATGATTACGTGCATTACCTGGATGCCAACGGAAAAACCGACGTGCTGGACGTGGATGCCCTCCTGCCCTACCACCTGCTGGTGAACACCACACCGCCGGTGCTGGAGCGCAACCTGAGCATCAGGCCGGGCAGAAACAATATAATAAAGGTAAAGGCGCCGCAGGGGGAGTTATACCTGCGCCAGGATGGTCCCTCGCCTTACAAGCTACTGAACGCCATCGTGCGCCAGGCAGGCTCTGAGAAGACCCTGAACGTGCAGCCCTTCGGCAACCGGCACAAGTACCTGGCGGGCAAGTATGACCTGGAGATACTCACGATGCCGCGGATCATGCTCCGTAACGTGGAGCTGAAGCAGGGAGAGACGAACACTATCACCATCCCGCCGCCAGGCCAGCTGGCCATTCCCTCGCAGGTGCAAGGGTACGGCAGCGTGTACGAGCTGCACGAGAGTGGCGCCCAGCGCTGGCTTTACAACCTGCCGGAGGATAACAGCAAGGTCACCATGGCCCTGCAGCCCGGCAAGTATAAAATAGTGTACCGGATGAAATCCGCCCAGTCGAGCAAGTTCACTTTTGTGCAGGACTTCACCATACGATCGGGCGCAACCACTACCGTAAGGATTTTTAACAGATAAGGAGGCTTGCTAAAGTATAATTTAACCAGGCAGCGCCCTCTATAAGCTTAAGAAAAAATAGACAGATGAAAGAGTATACTTATACAGAGAAAAAAGACACGCGTTCCGGCTTCGGTGACGGTTTGTTAGAACTGGGCCGCCAGAACCCGAACGTGGTAGGCCTGTGCGCCGACCTGATCGGCTCCCTGAAAATGGGCGCTTTCCAGAAGGAATTCCCGGAGCGCTTCTTCCAGGTAGGTATTGCTGAGGCCAACATGATCGGCCTGGCAGCAGGGATGACCATCGGGGGTAAGATCCCGTTCACGGGCACCTTTGCCAACTTCTCCACCGGCCGCGTGTATGACCAGATCCGCCAGTCGGTGGCTTACTCGGGCAAGAACGTGAAGATCTGCGCCTCGCACGCGGGCCTCACCCTGGGCGAGGACGGTGCCACGCACCAGATCCTGGAAGACATCGGCATGATGAAGATGCTACCCGGCATGACCGTGATCAACCCATGCGACTATAACCAGACCAAAGCCGCCACCATCGCCATTGCCGAACACGAGGCCCCCGTATACCTGCGCTTTGGCCGCCCGGTGGTGCCCATCTTCACCCCTGCCGACCAGAAGTTTGAAATTGGCAAGGCCGTGATGCTCAACGAGGGAACCGACGTGAGTATCTTCGCCACCGGCCACCTGGTGTGGAAAGCCATACTTGCCGGAAAGATTCTGGCTGACAAAGGCATCTCTGCCGAGATCATCAACATCCACACCATAAAGCCGCTGGATACAGAGGCGGTGCTGAAGTCGGTGGCCAAAACGGGCTGCGTGGTAACGGCAGAGGAACACAACCGCATCGGCGGCCTGGGCGACAGCATTGCGCAGGCGCTGGCCACCACCAAACCCGCCCCGCAGGAGTATGTGGCCGTTAACGATACCTTCGGCGAGTCAGCCACCCCGGATGAACTGATGGAGAAGTATGGCCTGACGGAGAATGACATTGTGGCCGCCGTGGAGCGCGCCATGAGCAGGAAATAAGCAGGCCCAGACCTGCGCAGCATCATAAGAGGGAGGTACGGCGTTATCTCCCTCTGTTTTTAAGTATCATAGCCGTTGCCTCGGAATTAAAGTATAAACTGAGCCCGCCGTTTCTGTTTACCGATACCGCCCGTTGGAAGACAAAGAGCTACTTGAGAAATTTGCCCAGCCCGAGAGCCGCAACATGGCCTTTAACCAACTTGTGCGCAAGTACCAGGAGAAGATCTACTGGCACATCCGCAAGATGGTGATCGACCATGACGATGCCGACGACCTGACGCAGGACGTGTTTCTGAAAGTATGGAAGAACCTCGACAACTTCCGCCAGGATGCCCAGCTCTATACCTGGATCTACCGTATCGCCACCAACGAGTGCCTTTCCTTCCTCTCAAGCAAAAAGCGGAAATTTTTCCTGCCCCTCAACGACGTGACCGCCGAGCTGATGGAAAAGGTGGAGGCCAGCCCTGAACTGGCTGGGGATGAGGTGCAGATGAAACTGCAGAAGGCCATCCTGCGCCTACCTGAAAAGCAACGCCTGGTGTTTAACATGAAGTATTTCGATGAAATGAAGTATGAGGAAATGTCCGAGATATTGGGCACATCCGTAGGGGCTTTGAAGGCATCTTACCACATCGCGGTAAAAAAAATTGAAGAATTTGTAAAGCAGGATTAAACTATAGGGGGCAGCCCCTATCTAACAGGTAGAGTTCATAAAAATGAAGAAAGAATTTAAGCTCAGCGATATACCCAGGCGCAACCCTTACCAGGTACCGGAAGGCTACTTCGACCGGCTGCCAATGCGCGTGATGGAGCGTACTGCTGGCAGCGAGCAGGAACAGGTGGCTTGGCTGCCAAACCTGTGGCGCCCACTGCGCCTGGCTATAGCACCGCTGCTGTTACTGCTGCTGGTTTTCGTGGGCGTTTTCTACTATAGCATGACTGCCGGACAGGAGAGGCAGCTCATGAACCTGGCCACGATGTCGGATACCGAGATTGTGGATTACCTGAGTGCCTACACAACCATAGAGACAACAGACTTTGCCGAGCTAAGCACCCTGCGCGAGCAGGAACTTCCGGCTGAGGTCTTGAACGTAAGTGCCACGGCTGCCGAAGAGGAGCTGGAGTACTACCACCTGAACACACTTGATTACTAATTCACCCATGAAGCGTTTTACCTTTCTATTACTTTTTAGCTGCGCCCTGCTGTTTGGCAGCACCGTTGCCAAGGCCCAGGACAGCCGCACGCAGGAGCGCCAGGAGAGTGTGGAGGCTGCCAAAACTGCCTTCCTTACCGATAAAATGGGACTCAGCTCGGAGCAATCGCAGAAGTTCTGGCCCCTCTACAACGAGTATGAGGCCAAGCGCCGCAGCCTGATCAAAGGCTACCGCAGCGGCTACCGCCAGGATGTGGACGCCCTGAGCGAGCAGGAGGCAAAGTCGCGCATCGACCACATGTTTATAACAAAGGATAAAGAACTGGAACTGGAGAAAGAGTACGCTGGCAGGTACCTGAAGGTCATCTCCTATAAGCAACTGATAAAGCTTTACCGCGGTGAGCGGGAATTTACAAAAATGCTCCTCAAGCGCCTGGACGACAAGAGAGCGAACGATTAAGGTTAAAATTGGCTAAAGTTGAGAGTGGAAAGGGCGCTACCGTAATGGGGCGCCTTTTTCCGTTTCAGCGAAGTATAAACCTGAAGCCTTACAAGATGCCCCGGGTTTTATACTTAGTATACATCCAGCAGGAAGTTGATATCGTCGGAAGGCTTAAACTCCATTGGCTTATCGCTTTGCAGAAAGACACGCGCCGTGTGTGGCCCCAGCAACTTCATTCTGTCGCCCTGTACGCGCAGCATGCTGCCCTCGCGCAGGCCGATGACCGGTTGTTGGTTGTGGTGGTGGAATTCGGCAATGCGGGTGTCGCGTGTCTCGCCCATGTGCGTGGAGCCCGGGTCCGGGTCCAGGAAATGCGGGTTGATGTTGAACGGTACCAGCTGCAGCGCATCGAAGGTTTTTACATGCACAATCGGCATGTCGTTGGTGGTGCCGATGGTTTTGCCCGCTACATTGGTGCCGGCGCTGGTGCCCATGTAAGGCATGCCCTGCCGCACACGCTCCCGCAGCGGCTCCACCAGCTTGTTCTGGTAGAGCTGGCGTAGCAGCACAAAGGTGTTTCCACCTCCGATAAACACCGCTTCCGCCTCTTTTACGGCTTTCGCCGCATCATCATGCTCATGCACGCCGCTCACACTTACGCCCCATTTCTCAAAGGCCTCGCGCGCTTTAGAAGTATAATCCTTATGCGATATCCCCCCCGGGCGGGCGTAGGGTATAAACAAGATGCTCTTTTTACCCTCCAGCAGGGCCCTTACCTCCTGCTCTGCATGCTCCAGGTAACCGGTGCCGTGCGTGGTAGAGGTGCTTATCAAAAGTAAGTTTCTGCTCATACCCAAAGATAGGAAATTTGAGCATGAGCCGGCCAGGGGAAGTGGAAATTTGGGGGTGAGGGAGATGTAGGTATACTTCTTTTCAGCAGAAATTATACTTGCGTTGAAATGGCACGGACTGCCGGCCCGCACCAACGCATCTTGCTAAAAAAGCACTTCCCTTTTGAGAGGGATTGGATGTAATTTATACTTGCTATACTTGCAGGGACAGGTGAGGCTGAAGAAGTATGATTCATACGGCTACAGCAAACTTTCCGTGTCCATTTCCTATTATCAGATCTACCTATCCTTCTTCTGGGTCTTCAGCTTAAGCCTGATGGTTTCGAGGTATGGCTCCAGCTGGCGGTGGCTGGTGAGGGCACGCACAAGGCCGATACTTTTCAGGTCATACAAAAACCAAAGCTCCACATAGAAGTCGTGAAGCCAGTAGAGGTCGATTTTGCACCAGCCCTTGATGCGATGATGCAGGTAATGGCCCTGATCCAGGGCCAGCGTTGCCTGCAGGTGCGGCGGCAACTCATTGAATTCTTCGGCACTCATGGGTAAAATTCTGCTACACTGTCCAACAATTTAGTTAAAAAAAAGGCTGCACGGGGCAGCCTTTATAGTTAACGTAAATTCTCAGATTTTGGTCTAGTTCAGGTGAAGCGTGTAGAGCTCGAAGCGTGTGGAAGCAAAGCTCCAGTGCGACGACGACGGGTGAATCTCTACCCCGTCCTCATCCATAATCGTTACAGCAAACCCTTCGCCCTGGTTCAGGGGCTCCGTGAAATGCTTTACCGGGTACACCTTCCCTTCCTCAATCCACTCTTCCGGCTCGAAGGCTGGCATCGACGCATCCACACACTTTGCGTAGACGGCCATATAGCTTGGGGGTACGAATAAATTAACCATGTTAAGTAAACTTTCCTCTAATATAAATAATTCCTGCAAACCAGGAAACTATGCGCCAGATTTTAACGGCAGACAGGAAATGAAGCACAAAAAGCGTGCCTCCCGCGCTGTAAACCAGAACAGCGCCATAATTTAAGTTAAAACTGATGCCCGCGCAGGATTTGGCAGCTTAACTGGCAGATGTTCCGTAAGAATAAGTTCAGGTTTCTACACACTAAAAAAACAAGCTTATGGAGGCATCTGCAGCACGAAACACAACCGGAAAACGACACACTTTTACCGCCGCCCCACGGGTATGGGGGCTCCAAACTATCTTCGTGAACCTATACTTCGCCGCCAACCCCGATGGCTCCTGGGTGCTGGTGGATACGGGCGTGCCCGGCTCTGCAAGCAAGATAAAACAGGCAGCGGCAGAGATCTTCGGGCCTGACAGCAAGCCGAGCGCCATTGTGCTCACCCACGGGCACTTCGACCACGTTGGTGCTGTTAAGGAACTGGCAGAGGAATGGGACGTTCCCGTGTACGCCCACCCGATGGAGCTGCCGTACCTGACCGGGCAGTCCAGCTACCCGCCGCCAGACCCAAGCGTGGGCGGCGGTGCCATGGCCTATCTGTCGTTTACGTACCCTAAAAAGCCGATCGACATCAGGAACCGCGTGGAGTTGCTCCCCCCGGACGGCAGCGTACCGGGCCTGGAGGGATGGCGCTGGGTGCACACCCCCGGCCATACGGCGGGGCACGTTTCCCTGTTCCGCGAAGAAGACCGCACGTTGCTAGTAGGGGATGCCTTCGTGACGCGCCATGGCGAATCGGCCATCGCCGTAATGACCCAGAAGCGCGAGGTGCACGGGCCACCGGCCTACTTCACGCCTGATTGGGGCTCTGCCCACCATTCCGTGGAAACCCTCAGCAACCTGAACCCGGAGATAGCCGCCTCGGGCCACGGAATGCCCATGCAGGGCGAGGAGCTACGGCAGCAACTCGATCGGTTGGTGCATGATTTCTGGCTGGTGGCCGTGCCCAGGCACGGGCGCTATGTACATGAGCCCGCCGTGGTAGATGAGTATGGCGTGGTGTCGGTGCCGCCGCCGGTCAGCAACCCGGTGCCTACTGTGCTGGCTGTGGCAGGTGCCGTGGCGCTGGCGGGTGCCGCCTGGGTAGCCCTGAGCAAACGAAGTAACGACAAGAAAGGCGATGGCGACTACCGCATGAAGTCGCGGCACAGCATGGCGCGGCGGCCTTACTCGCATAACCGCGCCCTGCGCGATACCCCACCGGATTACGACATCCCAACGGAACATACGAATAACTATCCTTAAAACGCAAAAGGGCCAGGATGATACTTCCTGGCCCTTTTGCGTTTATACTTCTTGCTTCATTAGCTGCCTGGATGGTTCTTCCTGCCCGAGCCGCTTTTGTTTCCGCCGCCGTCTTGCTTGTTCACGGTCGCCCAAGCACGCTTCTCTGCTTCTTCTTGGCTCACGCCGCGCTTTTCGTATCCTTCCTCAATGTGCTCGGCTTTGCGTTTCTGCTTATCGGTGTAAGCAGATTTATCTCCTCTTGGCATTTTCTCTCCTTTCAATTAAGTGATACATCTGTTCCGCATCCTCTGGCTCACATCAGTGTACGGGTATACTTCACAAAGAGATCAGAATTATACTTTGCCCTTGCTGTAGCTCTGTAGTAGAAGTATAAACTAGGACTGGCGCTGATGGAAGTATAACCGGAAGGTAGAGCCTTTCCCAACTTCACTCTCCACCTCTATTTTGTCCTCAGAGTTATCCAGGATGCGCCTGACAAGGTATAGCCCCAGGCCCGTGCCCTCCACATGCGTATGCAGGCGTCTGAACATCGAAAAGATCTTTTTCTTGTGTTTTTCATCTATGCCCAGACCATTATCAGACACCGACAGCACACACTGCCCTTCCTGCTTTTCCGTTTTGATTCTGATAAGCGGGCGGCGCTCAGGCGAGGCGTACTTTATGGCGTTGGAAACTAGGTTGAAGAGGATGCTCCGCAGGTTTTTGCGGGAATAATTTAAGTAACCGAGAGCCGAAAAATCTTTCTCAATAACGGCGTTGCAGGAGAAGATAAGGTTCTCCAGGCTGTCTTCCACATCCGTCATCAACTCCTCTAACTGCACCTTCTCCACCTGGTGCTCCTCATACTGCACCCTGGATATATCCGTCAGGTCTAATATGATGCTGTTCAGGCGGTGGATGGATCTATCAATGCGGGTGATCACCTCCTGGTGCTTCTCCAGGTCCGGCCCCAGGTCCGACTTCAGTAAAGAGACCAGTCCCTCCAGGTTGGAGATGGGCGCCTTCAGGTCGTGGGAGGCGGTGTAAACAAAGTTGTCCAGGTCGGTGTTGATCTTGTGCAGCTCCTTGTTCTTTCGCATCAGCTCCTCGTTCTTCCTCTTCTCCGAGTTGTCGCGGGTGATCTTGGAGAAACCAAGGAGCTTTCTCTCTGCGTTGTAGACCGGCGTGATGATCACATTTGCCCAAAACGTGCTGCCATCTTTGCGTACGCGCCAGCCTTCATCCTCAAAGCGTCCATCCTGTAGGGCTTTGCTTATCTCATAGTCTGTATATTTTTTCTCCCTGGCATCCTGGGTATAAAAATTGGAAAAGTGCTTGCCTATGATTTCCTCTGCCTTGTAGCCTTTTATCTTCTCGGCACCCCGGTTCCAGGAGGCCACAATGCCGTCGGGGGTAAGCATAAAGATGGCATAATCCCGCACACCCTCTGTTAGCAGCCGGGCCCGCTCTTCGCTATCCCGGAGCTCCGCCATGGTCCTCGAGAGTTTATCTTCCAGTATCTTCCGTTCGGTAAGGTCGCGCGTAATCTTAGAGAAGCCGATCAGCCTGCCATCCTCGGCGCTGCGAATGGCCGTGATGATCACGTTTGCCCAAAACTTAGACCCGTCCTTTTTCAGGCGCCAGCCTTCCTCTTCAAAACGGCCATGCTCCTGGGCATACTTTAGTTCCAGTTCGGGGTGGTTGATGCGTAAAGCTGCCTCCGGGTAAAATTTTGAGAAGTGCTGGCCTACTATCTCCTCTGCCCTATAGCCCTTGATCTTTTCGGCACCGGAGTTCCAGGTTAGTATGATCCCAGTTGGGCTCAATAGAAAAATGGCGTAATCATGCACCCCCTGCACGAGCAGTCTGTACAGATCCTGGTTATCCGACAGTAGCTCGGAGGAGTCTTTGAGAATGTGGTTTTCCTTGCTCATTTAAGAAGTTGGCCAGTTTCAAGCTGGCTGTTAACACAAAAGAAACACATGTTTAGAATAGTGATAATACTAAAACTAGGAATGAATGTTCGAACGAAAAAAGTATGAGGTAATTAAATATCCAATTCCTTTATATTGTGCAAAAATTACACGTTACTGACTCAAAACAATCCAAATCCCGTGTAACTTCAGGTCGTTGTCTTGTTTTCCTGTCCCCGTCCACCCCGCTTTCTTCTGCACTTATTTACGTATCTTTGTGCTATGATTTCGATGAGGCAATTGTTTCTGCAGAACGTGGCGCAGACATCAGACTTCCCGCTGATGATAGAGGTGGAGAAGGCAGAGGGGGTATACATGTATGGCGCACAGGGCGAGCGCTACCTCGACCTGATCTCGGGCATAGGCGTGAGCAACGTGGGGCACCGGCACCCGCGCGTGCTAAAAGCCATACACGAGCAGCTGGATAAGTACCTGCACCTTATGGTGTACGGCGAGTTTGTACAGGCCCCACAGGCGCAACTGGCACAGGCGATTACCGCCACCCTGCCGGCGCGCCTCAACAACGTATACTTCCTGAACTCCGGTACAGAGGCTGTGGAGGGTGCCCTGAAGCTGGCCAAGCGCTATACCAGCCGCACCGAGCTTGTCTCCTGCCGCAACGCCTACCATGGCTCCACGCAGGGAGCCTTATCGATAAATGGAAGCGAGGGCTTCAAGAACGCATTCCGGCCACTGCTGCCCGATGTGCGCCACATCCACTACAACCACCTCCCCGACCTGCAAAGTATAACCACCCGCACGGCCGCTGTTATCATCGAGACCGTACAGGGCGAGGCAGGCGTGCGGGTGGCCAAAGACGATTACCTGCAGCACCTGCGCCGGCGCTGCTCCGAAGTGGGTGCCCTGCTGATCCTCGACGAGATACAATGCGGCTTTGGCCGCACCGGCACTTTCTGGGCCTTCGAGCAGTTCGGTGTGGAGCCCGATATTCTGCTTTGCGCCAAAGGGATGGGCGGCGGCATGCCGATCGGGGCCTTCATTGCACCGCAGGAGATTATGGCCGCCTTTAAAACCGACCCTATCCTTGGCCACTGCACCACTTTTGGCGGCCACCCGGTAAGCTGCGCCGCCTCGCTGGCTACCCTGCACACCATCCTGGAGGAGAAACTGCTGGAAGGAGTTCAGGAGAAGGCGGCGCTGTTCAAAGAGCTGCTGGTGCACCCGCGCATCAAAGAAATTCGCAACTGCGGCCTGATGATGGCTGCCGAGTTTGAGAGCTTCGAGGTGCTGAAGGCTGTCATTGACCGTGCCATCCTCAACGGCGTGCTCACCGACTGGTTCCTGTTCTGCGATAACTCCATGCGCATCGCACCCCCGCTGGTCATCACCGAGGAAGAAATTCGCGAGGCCTGCGCCGTTATACTTCGCTCTATCGAGGAGGCGACAGCAGAATAAGTATCATAGTATGTATACCCCTAGAGACGCAACACCTTGCCTCTCTTTTTATGAGTACCGGGTCCAACCACGCCTGCCCCTCCTTGTCTAAGGAGGGGAGTTTCACCCCACCCCCGCCCTCCCCTAAGAACAGGGGAGGGAGCCTGTACTTACAAGAATAAGCCCACCCCTGGCCCCTCCAAGGAAGGGAATCATACTTACTATACTTTATTGTCATCTCGAGCAGCGCGAGAGATCTATCCGGAATTCTAAAGAGGTCTCTCCCATAGGTCGAGATGACAAATTACCACAGCTATCGAATCTGATCCCAGTCCTTGGGTTGAGCGCCTTGTAGATTTCCGGTTTCGCTTTAGCGAAATTGCGGAGACCGCAGGTCAAGCAAAGGAAATGTACACCACGCGATGCGGGAAGACGAGCCCTCCCGGGCTGGAGGGAGCCAAAGTATAAAATGCAACTGTAGGCAAGTAAGTCTTGAGGTTCAACAGGAGTTTGGAAGTATAGCTAGGTTCAGGTTAAAGCAAGCAGAGGCTAAGAAAAAGCACAAGCGGACGCTTGCGCTAGAGAAGTATAAAAATATAGCCCAAGTATAAGTATGGCTCTGTGAGCCAGTCGGGTTATAAACCCGACATTATAATAGGCACGGGCTGCAAACCCGCGCCAGCGATAATATAAAGTATAAAAGTATAGCTCAAGTATAAAGGCACAGGCGAACGCTTGCGCCAGAGTAGAAGGTGGCTTTAAGCCTGCAAGCGCTATACTTTCGCCAGCTGAAAGCTGACCCCATGCAAAGCCACGAGCTGAAAGCGCGCGGCAGGAAAGTATGCTTTCTCTCAACTCATCCCTAACGACAAATCACGAACAACTACTAACCAACTCCCCCCCTGCCAGCAACCGCAGCACCAATTGCACGTAAAAACCGGGGCTATACTTTCTCCCAGGGTATAGGAAAATCAACGGAACCTTATGGAAATAGCCCTTGTGCTGACACTGCTGGCGATTGCTATCGTGCTGTTTGCCACTGAGATGCTCTCGATCGAGATCGTGACACTGCTGATGCTCATCATTCTGGCAGGCGCGCGCATCATCTCTGCCGAGGAGGCTTTTGCCGGCTTCAGCAGCGACTTCATTATCATCATTGCTTCCATCTTTATACTCAGCGCTGCCCTGCAGGAGACGGGCATACTTGATTTCGCCGTCGTGCGCCTGGCGCGGCTGGCCGAGCACAGTTCCAGCCTGATGCTGCTGATTATCATGGTCGTGACGGGCTTTGTTTCGGCGTTTATGAACAACACCACCGTGACGGCCATGTTCGTTACGCCCTTGGTAGGCCTTTCCAAACGCATCAACACCAATGCCTCCAAGCTGCTGATGCCGCTGGCCTTCGCAGCCATACTTGGCGGCACCTGCACCCTCATTGGCACCTCCACCAACGTGGCCGTGAGCGGCTATATCGCCAAGACGGGCCTGTCCCCCATTGGCATCTTCGAGATTTCGGGCGTCGGGTTCATAATTTTCCTGGTCGGGGTAGGGTACATGATGACCGTCGGGCAGCGCCTGCTGCCCAGCCACGAAGACCAGGAGCTGACCGAAGAGTATAAACTGCAGAAGTACCTGACCGAGATTGTGGTACAGCCAGAGTCGCCGCTGGTGGGGCAGCTGGTATTCGCCTCCGACCTTACCTCGCTCAACTTCCGCATCCTTAACATTATCCGCGGTAAAGATAACTTCCTGCCCGACTTCCGCACGCGCATACGCGAGGGCGATGTGCTGCTGGTGGAAGGTGATCTGGACAATCTGATAAAGGTGAAGGAAACCAAGGGCATCGATATCATGGCGGATGTTATCCTGGAAAAGGATTTGGTAACAGACAATATCCGGCTGGCAGAGCTGCTCGTGGTGCGGCAGTCGGTGCTGATCGGCCGCACGATAAAGGAAATAAACTTTCTGCAGCGGTACGGCCTGGTGGTGCTGGCTATCTCGCGCCACGGCGAAACGCTGCGCAGCAAGATAGGAAGCATCAAGCTGCAACTCGGGGATCTGCTACTGGTGCAGGGCTCCCCCGAGCGGCTGGCGCAGTTACGCAACTCCAACAACCTGGCCCTCATTGGTGAGTTTGAGCCACTGCTCTTTAAGAAGCGCAAAGGTATCATCGCCATCTCCTGCTTCCTTGTCGCCATCCTTTTAGGCACGCTCCAGGTGCTGCCGCTTTCCATTTCCTTCCTGCTGGCTGCCCTTGCCACCATCCTTTTCAGGTGCATCAGCTCCGAAAAAGCCTACGCCGCCATCGATTTTAAGCTGCTCATACTTATTGGCGGCATGACGGCTTTCGGCACGGCCATGGAGAACTCCGGTGCGGCCGATTTCCTGGCTGAGGGCATTGTGGGAATGCTGGGGCCGATGGGCAAGCTGGCGGTGCTGGCGGGCTTTGTGGTGCTCACGGTTTTACTCACCCAGCCGATGTCGAACGCGGCGGCGGCGCTGGTGATTGTGCCGGTGGCGCTCAGCACAGCCGAGACGCTGGGCTCCGACCCCAGGGCCTTTGCCATTGCCATTATGCTGGCGGCCTCGGTGTCGCTGGTAACGCCCTTTGAGCCGGCCTGTATCCTGGTGTACAGTCCGGGCAAGTACCGCTTCTGGGATTTTATCAAGGTTGGCTCGCCGCTCACGCTGCTGCTCATCCTGGTAATCCTTGTTTTGACACCCCTCATCTGGCCCTTGTAACAGCTTGCATGCAAAGGGAGTACAATAAAAGCAAAAACCTGTACACCCATGAAAAGTATACTTTATCTCCTGCCCCTCTGTCTACTTGCCTGCTCTCCCGAGAACGAGCAGGTACAGGATGAGCACGTGCAGGTAGCCCCTCCCGCCAAAGCGCTCGACTCCATTGCCAACGTGGAGAAGGACGCTGTACGTACCGATGAGAATGTAATCGACCCTACACTGCCGCTGCCTCAGCCGGTCATGCAACTGCTGGCAGAGAGGTATCCCGACTGGGAGGTGCCAGAGATGACGGCCAGTGCGCAGCAGCAGGCAGCCGAATTTGCCAGCGACGCAGCCTTTGCCCGCGGCGATTTTGATGGCGATACCCGGCAGGACGTGACTCTGCAGCTGCAGCAAGGCAAGGACATGGTGATCGTGGCCGCCCTGCAGCCGCAGGAAGGCAAATATGAGTTGGTAGAGTTGAAGCGGGACATTCTGTTTAACGAACGCGGCACGTTGAAGAGCCCATACTACCTTTACCGCCTGCCCCAGGGCGAGCAGGTGCAGGATTTACACAGCATGAACGAGGTAGAATTGCCGCACGATGCCATTGCCGTTGGTGTCGGGCAGGAGGTGAATGCTTATATTTACCAGGATAACGGGTTTGAAAGTTTTGCCCTGGAAAATAAAGAGTGAGGTGCGCACGCCGCAAGGCAGGAGGTGAAGCTATCAGGTACTATGCCCTGCACACCAGCAGTAGCCGAAAGGTATGAACCGGGAAAAATAGCGGCTGGTAAGTAAAGAAGAATACGTATAAGCAGAGCACAAACAGCAGCTAAGGCAGCCGGCAGCAAGTATAAATCGCGCTGCAAGTATAAGCAACTACCACACCGCCCGCAGCATGAACAGCGAAGAGGCCAGCGCCAGCGCCACCACCACCCCCGCGCTAACCGCATACGTGCTCAGCCGCATCACCCTAGCCCTATCTACCTTGGACAAAGTATAAATCTGGCGCCGGGTATAGTATAGGAACACCAGCATCGCCAGCAAAAAGCTACAGAACCAGAACGTACCGAACCGCAGCAGGAACACCATCGGGTGGTAATTCCCGGGCAGGTAGAAGGCCGCCACGGCCATCAGCAGGCTTCCGTAGAGCGATAAAACGAGAAAAAGAAAAGAGTATGGGCTTTGCCTCATCCGGCTTAAGAGCAAGTTTAGGTTTGTACTTCTAGTTTATACGTGCCGGAGGCTGCTTTCTACAGCCTAAAGTATAAAGTATAAATAGGACAATTATTAGTAATTGAGCAGTTCCTGGGCCTCCCGCTTGATGTTGTCGCGCGACAGACCATCCTTCACACCCATTGTTATCTTACGCACCAGCACCCCCACAATCGTTTTCTTGAAGCCGAGCCTGGCGGCCATGTTAATGCAGAAGTCCATCTCGCTCTCGTCCACAATGCCGTCGGCCAGCATCATCTCCACCAGGTCGTAGATCTGGTCGAAGCGCTCGGAGTCGTTGGAGGGCAGTTGCGGCGCCTTCAGCTTAACATCCGACAGCAAGTCGCGCACCTCATCCGGTTTGAGGCCATGCTTTGCTCCGATGGCGATGATAAACTTCATCTCCGAAGGATCCAAATGGCCATCAACTTTAGCCAATGCCCCCAGGTTGGCGATATGGCTTTTTAATCTTTTTGTCTCTTCGCTCTCAAAAAAACCGAACATACGTTGCCTCTGTAGGTTAAATTACTTTACTTGGACTCTAATTTGTGCTGACACGGCCTGCTCCAAAAATTAGGGAACATCCTTGCCACCTAAGCCTACGAACCTCACCGCCTGGCAAGCGTGAAGTCTGTCGGTATAACATACGGTTTTCGCTATTTAAAGTCGTGTAATCGCGGCAGTTTTTATACTTGCCTTTCAAGTTATAACGACCAGGGCGGATGTCTCGCATAAATTAAACTTTAGATAACTTTCGATTTTCTATTTTTGAGTAACATTACCACAACTAACAGAGACAACAACACCATGAAGAGGATTGGAGTATTTACTTCGGGCGGCGACGCGCCAGGTATGAACGCATGTATCAGAGCAATTGTACGAGCGGCCGTTTATCATGGGGTAGAAATATATGGCATCCACCGGGGCTTCAAGGGCATGATCAAGGGCGAAATCTACAAGATGGACTCCCACTCGGTAAGCAACATCATACAGAAAGGCGGCACCATTCTGCGCTCGGCGCGCAGCAAGGACTTCGTGACACCCGAGGGACGCAAGCTGGCATACGACAAACTGATGGAGTTCGGCATTGAGGGATTGGTGTGCATCGGCGGAGACGGCACCTTTACCGGGGCCAATATTTTCTACGAGGAGTTCGGCATCCCGACAGTGGGTGCCCCCGGCACGATCGACAACGACCTGTACGGAACAGACTACACCATTGGCTACGACACGGCCGTGAACACCGCCCTCGACGCGATCGATAAGATACGTGACACGGCAGACAGCCACGACCGCGTGTTCTTTATCGAGGTGATGGGCCGGGACTCCGGCTATATTGCCATGCCCTGCGCCATAGGCGGCGGCGCCGAGATTGTGATGATCCCGGAGGCCGATACAAGTATAGAGCAGGTAGTGGACACGCTGCGTACTGGCTGGAACCGCTCCAAAACATCCTTTATCGTGATCATTGCCGAGGGCGATGAGGCCGGAAATGCCAACGAAGTGGCCCGCAAGGTGCAGGAGGAGCTGCCGCACATGGATGCCCGCGTAACCATACTCGGCCACGTGCAGCGCGGGGGTGCCCCCACCGCCGCAGACCGCATGCTGGCCAGCCAACTGGGCATTGCCTGCGTGGAAGGCCTGTTGGCGGGCCGCAAGTGCGAGATGGCCGGCATCATTAACGGCGAACTGGTTTACACACCATTCATCGACACCATCACTAAGGACAAGCTCATTAACCCGAACTACCTGAAGATGGTCAATATCCTTTCGGTATAAGTATAAGAGCCGCTGTAAGAGCCCACCCATAGCGGTTCCACCTATCAAAGCACCCCTGCCTAAGCTATTTATACTTAGGCAGGGGTGCTTTTTTGTTTGCCCAGCGGCCACAGCAGGAATACAGCCCCTACCCGCTTTCTTTGATAATCCATATTGCCGTTGTCCCCGTACAGCATCTGGGGCAACGGAGGATCGCTGCCAGGCCGATGAAAAAAGAGGATGGCCATTCCATAAATCCTATCCCTGCATCCACTTTTCCGTAAAAGCATACACGAACTAAAACTGTGACACTATCGCCTCTGCCAAACATATAGCTAAAATAGCCCTGAAGGTCATCCTCTGGCCGCTGGCCATTATCGTAGGCCTGCTCCTTCTGATCATCATCGCCCTTCAGTTTCAGGGGGTGCAGAACTTCCTGGCCAGGCAGGGCGAGAACTACCTGCAGAACACCCTGGGCACAGAGGTGAAGATTGGCGGCTTCACCACGGACTGGCGCAACGCACTGGTACTGAAAGACGTGTATGTAGAGGACCCGCAGCAGGACACGCTCTGGTACTCCGAGCGCCTCGGCGTGGACATGGCCATCCTTTCGCTCTTAAAGGGTGAGGTGAATATCAGCAAGGTGGACCTGGACAACGCCACCCTCAAGCTCCACATCCGCGAGGACAGCACCACCAACTTCAACTTCATCATGGAGGCCTTCGCCACCGACACCGCTGCCGCACAACCCGCCGATACCACCGCCACGGCCTTGCAGCTAACGCTGGGCACTATCAACCTGGATAATGTGTATGTCGTGTTTCGGGATGATGCCGGCGGCAACTACATCAAAACACGCGTGGGCGAGCTCACCACCACCATGGAAGAGCTGAACCTGGAGGAGCAGCGCTACCTGGTGGATGAGGTGCGCCTGGCCGATACCTGGGTAGCCTACGAACAGACCAAGCTCCCCCCTCCCGACAGCTCCGCTTACGAACCTCTGGAGATGGACTTCGGTCTGAACCGCTTGGCCTTGGAGAACATCCGCCTCAGCTACCTGAGCCACCCGGCAGAGCAGCGCATCGAGCTGGCGCTTGGAGAGTCCGAAGTAGTATCAGACAACATAGACCTGCAGAATGCCCGTGTGGAGCTGAAAAGCTTTGCCCTGCACAACACGGACCTGAAGTATGTGCAGGAAAAGTATAAACCTGCCGACTCGCTGGCCGTGAACCCGGAGCGCACTGTGAAAGAACTGGACAAGTCGGTGGAGCAGGCGCAGGGGCAGCCGGTAAACTGGGTGGTAACCCTGGGCGACCTGGATGTGTCGGACCTGGACGTGGCCTTTGATAACTTCAATGCTCCGCGGCAACCGCGCGGTATGGACTACGACCACCTGAAGTTCACCGACATTCTTATGGATGCGCAGGACATTAGCTACAGCCTGAGCCGCACGGAGGCCACCCTGAACCAACTGACACTGCAGGAGCAGAGCGGCTTTGCGCTGCAAAACTTTGAGGCCGATATCATCTTCGACTCCACGCACACCAGCCTTACGGACCTCGACCTTAGAACCGGCCACAGCCATCTGCAGAACAAAATGGCCATGACCTACCCTTCGCTGGAGGCGCTTGCTAACAACCCGGAGCAGTTGGGGCTGGACATAGACATCAACAACAGTTACATCGGGATGCAGGATGTACTATACTTTATGCCGGACATGGCTGAGAACCCATCCTTCAGAAGTATAGCCAACTCCAACATCAAGGTTACGGCACGGGCTGAGGGGCCTATGGAAAACCTGCGCGTGCAGACGCTGCAACTGGCAGGCCTGCGCGATACCCGGGTAGATGTGAGCGGCACCGTGCGCAATGCCATGGATCCGGATAACTTATACTTAGACTTGGACATAGACCGCTTTACCACCACCCGCACCGATGTGCAGGCACTGGTGCCTGCGGGTACCATTCCGCCTGATTTCCGGCTGCCGTCCCAGATGAGCATGACGGGCAACTACAAAGGCTCCCTCACCAGCTTCGACGCCAACGCCAACCTGCGCACCTCTTTTGGCAATGTGGTGGCCAACGTGGACATGGGTGCTAACGAGCGCTTTACGGCCACTGTACGTAGCGGCGGCTTTGACTTGAACCAGCTGCTGGTAGATAGCCTGGGCCTTGGGAAGGTAGCCCTGGAGGCCCAGGCCAGCGGCACCGGCCTTACGCCGGAAACCATGCGCGCCAACGTAAAGGCGAACATAAAGCTCTTCGACTATGGCAACTATAGTTATAAGGACATCGACCTGACCGCCAATATAGACCGCAACCTTTACACCGTCCGGGCCACCGCCAACGACGAAAATTTGGCCTTTAACCTGGATGGCAAGTTTAACCTGCGCGACACAGAGAAGCCTGCCTATACGTTCGACCTTGATCTGGACCGGGCCAACCTGCATGCGTTAAACCTGTACCCCGAGCCGCTGGCGGTGCAGGGGCAGCTGCAGGGGGATTTTACGGGTGCCGATGCCAGCACCTTGAGCGGCCGCCTGGAGGCCCAGGAACTGCGCATAGCCCACAACGGCAGCACTTTCCCGATCGACACCCTGCTGCTGACGCTGCAGCAAACCGGAGAGGCCGCCGAGGTAGTGGTGCAGTCTGATGTGGTGGATGCGGACATGAAGTTTCAGAACACGCTGGCTACGCTGCCAACAGCCCTGCAGAAGCACTTCTCCAATTACCTGGACCTGCAACCCGATCCGCCCTACCCTGCCAACCTGAACCTGGGCGATTTTACCGCCACCATCAACCTGAAGCAAACCGGCCTTATCACCGCTTTTGTGCCTGGCCTGGAGCAGCTGCAGCCAGCCACGCCCATCACAGCGAGCTATAACGGCGACAACCAGCAGTTGGAGCTGGATGGCCGCATCAGCCGGATCGTGTACACCGATTACACTTTACAGAACCTGGACCTGGCAGTGAACGGCGACAGAAACCAACTGGCCTATGAGCTGAACCTGCAGCGGCTACTCTCCCCTTCCCTGAACATGGACAACATCTCCCTGGACGGTGCCGCCCGCGATAATGAACTTGCCGTGCGTTTGGCTATTGCCGGTGACAGCCTGCAGCAGGGGGAACGCTTTGTGGTGGGTGGCGTAGTCAGCAGCCTTGGCCGCGGCTACCGCTTCGTCTTTAACCCCGACCAGTTGGTGATAAACGGCGACAAGTGGACTGTGTCGGAGGACAACTTCCTGCAGTTCGACACAGACCTGCTTTACGCCAACAACATCCGGCTGCAGCACAGCAACCAGGGAATTCTCTTAAACAGCACCGGCCCGGTAGCACCCAACGCCCCGTTGGAGGCAAGCTTCGACAACTTGGACATCGCCTACATCATGCGCACCTTTCAGGCCCCTGAGGACAGCCTGATCGCAGGCACGATAAACGGCACGGCCACCATCCGGAACATGCTGGCGGGGAACCTGGCGTTCACCTCCGACCTTACTATCACGGAGTTTGCCTACGAGGGCGTGCCGGTGGGCGACCTGGCCCTGAATGCCAGCAGCGGCAGCGGCGGCCGTTACAACGTGGATGCCCGCCTAACCGGGAACAACAACCAGGTGGTGGTAAACGGCTATATGGAGCCACAGGCAGATGCCACACTCCTGAACATGACCGCAAGTATAGACCAGCTCAACATGGCCTCGCTGGAGGGTTTCATGGCAGGCATGGTGGACCAACTGGATGGCAGCGCCACCGGCGACCTGCGCATTACCGGCACCCTGGCCCAGCCCGATATACTTGGCCAGCTGAACTTTAACCAGGCCCAGTTTAACATTACCATGCTGGGTTCGCTGTTCACGCTGCAAAACGAGCGGCTGGAGTTCAACGAGCAGGGCATCCGCTTCCCTAACTTCACCATCACCGACTCTCTGGGCAACGACCTGATCGTTAACGGGAACATCCTTACCCAGACCTACACCGACTTCGAACTTGCCCTGGACGTGAACACCAAGCGCTTCCTGGCCCTGAACTCCACCGCCCAGGACAACAGCCTCTTCTACGGCACCGTGTACGTGGGTGCCGATGCCGCCATTACCGGAAGCATGATGCTGCCGGTAATAAGGGTGAAGGCGCGCGTGCTGGATGGCTCTGACTTTACCACCGTTATACCTGCCGATGAGGTGGGCGCAGCCGAACGGGAGGGCATTGTGGAATTCGTGAACCTGAACCCCGAGATGACGCGCATCATCACCGAGCAGCAAGGCGACACCGCGGAGGTAACCGGCTTTGTGGGCGCTGATGTGGAAGCGGAGCTGACGGTGACCGATGCGACCGCGATCACGATCATCATAGACCCTACCACGGGCGATAATCTCACGGTGCGGGGCTCCGCCGATCCGCTGTTCATCGGGATGCGGCCGAGCGGCGAGATCAACATGTCGGGGCGCTTTACGGTGAAGGAAGGAAAGTATAGCATGGATTTCTATGACCTGGCTTCCCGTGAGCTTGAAATCGTGGAAGGCAGCTACATCAACTGGACGGGCGACCCGCTGCTGGCCACCATGGACATCACCGCCATCTACAACGTGGAAGCAGCGCCGCAGGAACTCGTTTCAACACAGATCGGCGAATACGAAGACCCCGCGCTTAGAAACCAGGTGCCTTTCGAAGTGCATGTGTTTGTGCGAGGCGAGCTGCTGACCCCGGAAATCAGTTTTGACATACAAGTGCCGGAGGAAGAGCGTGGCAGCGTGCCAGCCATTGTCACAACCAGCCTCGGGAACCTGCGCCAGGATGAGTCGGAGCTGAACAAGCAGGTGTTCTCGCTACTGGTGCTGAACCGTTTCATGGCCCCAGACCCGCTCACCAGCTCCGGCGGCGGCTTTGAGTCCACGGCGCGCAACAGCCTGGGGCAGGTAATGACGGACCAGCTCAACCAGCTCACCAACCGCTACGCCGGCGGCCTGGGCCTGGAGCTGGGCGTGGACTCTTACCAGGATTACTCCTCCGGCTCGGCCGAGGGCCGCACCGACCTGAACGTGGCCATGCGCCAGCAGTTCCTCAACGACAGGCTCACCGTACGGGTGGGCACCGACATCGGTCTGGAGGGGGGCAGCCAGACGAACCAGACCATGAGCGGCTTTGGCGGCGACATCTCTGTGGAGTACTCCCTGACCGAGGACGGCAGGCTGCGGGTGCGCGCCTTCCAGCGCAACCAGTATGAGGGCGTGATTGAGGGCGGCGACGTACGGGCCACGGGCCTGGCGCTGATCTTCGTGCGCGAGTACAACAACTTCTCCGACCTGTTCCGCGACCTGGAGAGCCGGCGCAGAAAAGACGAGGAGCGCAGGCTGGAGGCGGCCAAGAAAATAAGGGAGGAGGAAAAAGAACTAGAGGCAGAACTTAAGGAAGAAGGTACAAAATAAAATTATGCTAAAAACTTACCCCCGGCTCAGGATGAAACACGCCTGCACGTTACCCCTGCTGCTGGTCTGGCTGCTGCTGGCCGGCTGCAGCGTTACCAAGACCGTGCCTGAGGACGATGCGCTGTTCACCGGGTTTAGTGTGAAGGTAAAAGGGGAGAACGACAGCAGCAACCGCAGCGCTGACCTGGAGACCGAGCTAAGCGCCACCGTGCGCCCTGAGCCCAACACCTCTATACTTGGCCTGCGCCCTAAGCTGGCCATTTACAACGCCTTTTATACCGAGAAGGAGAAAGGCCTGAAGCACTGGATTATGACCAAGCTGGGAGAGCCGCCGGTGCTTATCTCGCAGGTGGATACCGGCAGCGTGAGCCAGGTCATGAGCAACCGCCTGCACAACCGGGGCTACTTTAACAACACCGTAGGCAGCACCACGGAGGTGGACACAACCAAGAAGAAAGCCACCATCACCTGGACGGCCCGGGTGGGAGAACCATACCGCCTGCGCAATATAAAGTATACTTTGAGCGACTCGCTGCAGGTGCACGAGGCGATACAACAGACGCGGGAAGCCTCCTTGCTGAAGTCTGGGGAGCCCTATGACCTGAGCGTGATGACCGATGAGCGCCTCCGGATCGACACCGAGCTCAAGAACAAAGGCTACTACTACTTCAGCCCCGACCTGCTTATTTTCAGCGCAGACACCACCGTCGGCGACAGGCAGGTGGATGTGCTGATGCGGATAAAAAACATCGCCCCGTCGCAGGCGCTGCAGCCCTACGCCCTGGACGATATCTTTATCTTCGCCAACTACTCGCTCGGCGACAGCCTAGCGGTGCGCGACACCATTGACTTCCAGGGCTACCACTATATCCCGAACGAGGAGCACATGAAGGCGCGCCACCTGTTGGATGGGGTTTTCCTGGAGCAGGACAGCCTGTATACCCGCGAGAACCACCTGCTGACCATCAAGCGCCTTTCGGGCCTGGCAGCCTACAAATTCGTGAATATCGACTATGAGCCGGATACGACAAACAGCGACAAGCTGGATGCCTTTATATTCCTTACCCCTGCACTAAAAAAATCGCTGCGGGCGGAGGCGCAGATGGTCACCAAGTCGAACAACTTTGCCGGGCCGGGTCTTAAGGTGTCCTTCCAAAACCGGAACACCTTCCGGGGCTCCGAGGTGTTGAGCGTGGATTTCACCGGCAGCTTCGAGTCGCAGGTGGGCGGCCGTGGCACGGGAGAGGCGCCCGAGGGCGTGGAGGCCCCCGCGAAAAGCGGCATCCCCTCCTACGAGCTGGGCGTGCAAACCACGCTGGCCATACCCAGGATCGTATCGCCCTTTAACCTGCGCAACCTACGCACCGAGTATGTGCCGCAAACTCGCATCGGCCTTGGCTTTAACTTCCTGAGCCGAGCAGACTTTTATCAACTCAACTCCTACAACGCCACCTACGGCTATACCTGGCGGCCCAAAGAAACGCTGACCTTCGATGCCACCCCTATCAACCTGCAGTATGTGCGCCTGGCAGATACGACTGAGATATTTGGTGCGCTGCTGGCAAGAAACCCCTACCTGCGAAGTAGCTTTGAGAACCAGTTTATCGTGGGCGGCATTTACCAGATGACCTACACCAACCAGATGGATAAAGACCGCACCAGCAACATCTTCGACAGGATTACACTTGACATGTCAGGCAACGTAGTGAGCGGGTTTCAGTCGCTGTTGGGTAAGCCCAAGCCAACCGCGGAAGAGCCACGGGTGCTGTACAAAGACCGCTTTGCGCAGTATGTGTTGGTGGATAACGACTTCCGCCATTACCTGAACCTGGGCACCGAGAGCCAGCTGGTGTGGCGCCTGGCAACGGGCGTGGGGTACTCTTACGGCAACTCCAGAACCATGCCCTACGTGAAGCAGTTCTCCATCGGCGGGCCTAACAGCGTCAGGGCCTTCCGGGCACGTAGCGTTGGCCCGGGCACCTATAACATTCCAGATACTCTTGCCTTCTCTTATTTTGATCAGGTGGGGGACATACGCCTGGAGACCAACTTGGAGTACCGCTTCCCGATTGCCGGGTTCTTTAAAGGCGCTGTCTTTGCCGATGCCGGTAACATCTGGAACCTGCGGGAAACCGATAAGGACGGAGCTAAGTTTGAAGCCAAGGACTTTCTGAGCGAGCTGGCGGTGGGCACCGGCGTGGGGCTGCGCATCGACGTGGAGTTCTTCGTGATCCGCCTGGACCTGGGGATACCGGTACGGGTGCCTTTCCTACCCAAGGGGGAGCGCTTCGTGCTAGACGAGTTCGATGGCAGCTTTAGCGGCGACTACGGTATGGTGCTTAACATCGCTATCGGCTATCCGTTCTAATTTTGAATGAGAGAAAGAGTGATTGAGTGAATTCTTTTATACTTACACTCATCCACTCAATCACTCATTCTCTCATTCTCTCATTCTCTCATTGATATACGCCACTATCTCCTGCCAGTGCTGTGGGTGAAACCAGGTATACTCCTCCGGATTTTTGCTGAACCACGTGAGCTGGCGCTTGGCATAGCGGCGGCTGTTGCGCTTGAGCAGGCGCACGGCCTCGTCCCAATCATACTTGCCCTCCAGGAAGTCGAAGATCTCTTTGTAGCCCACGGTTTGCAGGGCATTGTGCTGGCGGTACGGGTACAGGCGCTCCGCCTCTTCCGGCAGCCCCTGCGCCAGCATCAGGTCCATGCGCTGGTCTATGCGGCTGTAAAGTTCGGCACGGTCACGGTTCAGGGCTATTTTGATGCTGTTGAAGGGCCGCTCCTGCTGTCCGCTCTTCCGGAATGAGGAGTATGGTTGGCCGCTGCTCAGGCATACCTCCAGCGCCCGCACCACCCGCTGCGGGTTAGCCTTATCCACCTGCTCAAAGTAGAAAGAGTCCAGCTGCTGCAGCTTATCAAGTAACGGCTGCAGCCCCTTCTGCTCGTACTGCTCCCTTAGCTGCTCCCGCACCGCAGGGTCCGTTTCCGGCATCTGGTCCATCCCCTCCAGCACCGCCCGCACATACAGCCCCGAGCCGCCCGTCAGGATCACCACGTCATGCTTTTGAAACAGCCGCTCCAGCAGTGCCAGCGCCTCCTGCTCAAAGGCACCGGCACTGTACTCCTCGGTTATACTATGCGAATCCACGAAATGGTGTTTTACCCCCTGCTGCTCCCCGGGCGTAGGCTTGGCCGTGCCGATACTCATTTCCCTGTAAAACTGCCGGGAATCAGCTGAGATGATCTCCGTTCTATAGTGCTTGGCCAGTTGCACGCACAGGTCCGTTTTGCCCACCGCCGTGGGTCCTACCACCACTACCAGGTGCTTCTGCTGCTTGTTTATACTCTTCATGCGTTCCGTAAAGCTACCGGCCACCTTTTCCCACTAAATCATACTTGTAAAACTATCGCCCACATTGTCTGCAAAATGCACAAACTACAGCAGCGGTTTGTTATACTTCGGAAGAGCGGTGGCCATCAAAGCAATTTTTTGCTAAATTATCGCTTTATTTATAAAATTAGCATAGCCTTCGCGTCTGGCCCAGTGTCATTCGTATGCTGTCATACTTACTACTAGAAACAAACTAATCATGCCCCATACTTTAAACCAGCAACCTGACGAGAAATCTGTACTAGCGGCCTCTAACCTGCTGCAGGTGCTGGTGCAGCTCGCCAAGCCAACGCATGGCGTAGTAGTGGCCCAGCCGAATGGCCAGGTGCTGGCTGCCAACGCACAAACCAGCAACTATAGGCCCAGTGATTCTGACTTCAGCACTACCCGCAGCCTGCGTAGCCTGCTTGGCATTTCGCCGGAGCAGTTTAACGGGCTGCTGGAGGAGTTGCAGCTGCAGCGAAAGCTGACCGGTTTCGTGGATGCGGAGGAGGGCGGCGAGGATAAACACTGCGGCTCCTTTACCTATAGCTGCCGCATGGTGCACTTCCAGGGCGAAACGTTTGTGTGCGTGGAGCTGGCTAATGTCGGGCAGGCCACCGCCCTGCTCCCTTACGATGGCGACAGTTACCATGATGTATTTGAGGAGAACTCAGAGCCCATGTTCCTCCTCGACTGCGACGGGAATTTCATTGACATCAACCAGACGGCCCTCCAGCTGGTGCGGCAGACCAAGGAGCAACTGACGGGCAAATCTATTTTCCGGGCGTTTAAACTGAATTTATTTGAGCGGGTGGCCCTGAGGGGGCAACTGAAGCAGGCGCTGGAGGAAGGCAAGCAGAAGTTTGAGTGGTGGCTGCACGAAGACAACCACAACCTGCTGCCCATCGAGATTACGCTGCAGCGGGGCAAGTTTAAGACGCAGGATATCCTCTACGGATCAGTAAAAAACCTCAACGAGGTAATCGAGACCGAGCAGGATGTGCGCTTCCGGAACCACCAGCTCGAGTTTGTGAACCAGCTTATCACCAACCTGTCCTCCTCGGACAGCCAGCACGACATCCTGCACAACACGCTGGATGAGCTGCTGGATAAAAGCGATGTGAAGGGCGGCTGCGTGTATACGCTTAACTCCCTCGAAAACAGGGTGGCCCGGCTTTCTTATTCGGCCGGCGAGGTGGGAGAGCCCGTGTTGCCAGAGGAGTTGCATCTTACGCAGGAGCAGCTTCAGCAGTTGGGATCTGAACACAAGCGCTCCGCGGCAGTCAGCCTGCAGGAGCAGCTGCAAAACAGGTTTCACCGCACGCTCACCCTTGTGCCAATCTTCTCGGAAACGAAGGTGCTGGCCCTGATCCTGATCTGGCCAAACAGCGAGCCCCGTGTGACACCGTCCTTCCTCTCGTTGCTGGACTTTATCGGCGGCGCCATTGGCAACTACATTGAACGGCACCGGCTGCAGCAGCAACTCATCCACACCGAGGACAAGTATAAACTGCTATTTGAGGCTTCCTATGATGCCATCCTTCTTTTCAAGGACGGGGCAGTGATTGAGTGCAACGACAAAGCCATTGAGTTTTTCCGCTGCACCCGCGAGGACCTGGTGGGCAAAACACCGATGGACTTTTCTCCTGAGTTCCAGCCCGATGGGGAGCGGTCGTCGGAGAAGACAGCGCGCATCATGCGGGAGGTGCTGGAGACAGGCCGCTCCGCTACCATCGAGTGGAAGAACCGCCGCAAGGATGGCACCCTCTTCGATGCCGAGCTTACCGTTACCCGCCTCATCCTAGACGGGGAAGCTTACATCCAGGTGTTTAAACGCGACATCACCCAGCATAAGCTGACCCAGCAGACAAAGCGCCAGGAGGAGGTGCTGCACGAGTCGATGAACCAGTTCCGCAGCTTCCTGGACAAAGTAAACCTGATTTACTACAGCCTCGACACCAAGGGAAACATTGCCTTTGCCAACGATTTCTTCCTGAAGTACGTGGAGTATACCGAGGAAGAGCTGATAGGCCAGAACTTCTACGAACTGCTGGTGCCAAAGCTGGAGCGCGCGCAGCGCCTGCAGGACTATAGGAAAGCGCTGGAGACGAAGCAGCTCAGCTCTTACTACGAGCGCGACGTACTGACAAAGTCGGGTCAGCTGAAGACCATCCGCTGGAACAGCATGTTCGAGTATAGCCCCGAAGGGCAGGTTACCGGCATCACCAGCGTGGGCAAGGACATGACCGACAAGCGCATCGCCATGGAGGCCCTGAAAGACAACAAGATCCGCCTGCAGGACCTCTTCGACAATGCCCATGACCTTATCCAGAATATCTCGGTCGATAACAAGTTCATTTTTGTAAACAAGGCCTGGAAAGACCGCCTCGGCTACACCGACCACGATATTGAGTCGCTCACACTCAACGACATTGTGCACCCCTACTACAAGGCCAAGCTGATCTACCAGCTGCGCAACCTCTACAAGGGCGAGAATGTGAACAAGATCGAGACTGTGTTCCTGACCAAGGCGGGTAAGCCGGTGCACCTGATCGGAAGTATCACCTGCAGCTGGCAGGATAGCCGCCCCGTGGCCACCCGCGCCATCCTGCACGACATCACAGACCGAATCAAGGCCGAGCGGCTGCAGAAAGTATACTACAGTATCGCCAACCTGGCCATCAGCAGTAAAGACCTGAACTCGCTCTACTCGGCCATTCACCGCGAGCTGAGCAAGATCATCGAGACGCGCAACATCTACATCGCCCTGTGCGATAACGAGCACAGGCACCTCAGCTTTGTTTACCTGGTAGACCAGTTTGTGGATAAAGCCTCTAAGACCCAGACCAGGCGTCCGTTCTCGCAGGGGCTGTCGGAGTACATCATTGCTACCGGCAAGCCGCTATACATGCAGAAACAGGAACTGCTGGAGCTGGCGGACCGCGAAGCGCTTACCCTCTTTGGGGCAGTGCCCGAGGTGATACTTTGCTCTCCGCTGGCCATTGGCGACCGTATCATCGGTGTTATTACGCTGCAGGACTACCAGAACCCGGACGCCTACGTGAGCACCGATATCGAGATCCTGCACTTTATCTCGAACCAGGTTGCCCTGGCCATCGAGCGCAAGCGCAACGAGGAGCAGATAAACACCCAGAACGCCAGGCTCAACGCTATTTTCGAGTCGGGCACGCACCACATGTGGTCCATCAACCGCAACTATGAGCTTACCTCGTTTAACCGCAACTTTGCCCAGGCCTTCTCCGACCGAAGCGGCTATGAGCTGAGCCCATTTATCCGCATCGATAATGACTCCATGGTGCATGAAAACTCTTATGCGTACTGGGAGGATAAGTATAAACAGGTATTTGCAGGCCATCCGCAGCACTTCGAGATTGAGCTGGAGCACGGGAAAAGCTGGCGCGAAGTATACCTGCACCCCATCTACATGGAGGATGGCTCGTTTGAGGAGATTTCCGGCATAGCCCTGGACATTACGGACAAGAAGAAATCGGAACTGGCCTTGGCGGAGAGCGAGGAGAAATTCCGCAATATCTTTGAGTCGTTCCAGGACGTGTACTATCGTACCGACCTGTCCGGAAACCTCTTGCTTGTCAGCCCATCCGTGACACAACTGCTTGGCTATAACGAGCAAGAGGCGCTTGGCAAGAAAACAACGGACTTCTATGCAAACTCTGAAGACCGGACCCGCCTTATTAATAAGGTGTTGGAGCAGCAAAACGTGCGGGATATAGAGGTAGAGATGATTTGTAAGGATGGCAGCCATAAAACGGTCGTGCTTGATGCCAGGCTGGTATACGATGATGCTGGTGAGCCTATGGGTCTGGAAGGTGTGATCCGCGATGTTTCTGAGCTGAAGCGCACACAGATCGCCCTGCTGCGCGCCAAGGAGGAGGCCGAGAACCTGCTGAAAGTGAAGACCCAGTTCCTGGCCAACATGAGCCATGAGTTGCGCACGCCGATGAACGGCATCATCGGCATGATTGATTTGATGAGCCAGATAAACACTGACCCGGAGCAGCGCGAGTACATCGATACGCTGCGCAAGTCTTCGGACGCGCTGCTGGCCATTCTAAACGACATCCTGGACCTGAGCAAGATACAGGCCGGCAAGCTGGTGCTGCACGAGAGCGGCGTGGACCTGCACGAAACGCTGGGCAAGATACACTCCCTGTTCGTGAACCGGGCACAGCAGAAAGACCTCCAATTTACCTATACCATCGACCCCGAGGTGCCGCGCCACATTGTAACAGACGAGACAAGGCTGCTGCAGGTGCTCTCGAACCTTACCTCCAACGCCATCAAGTTTACCAATGCCGGTGATGTGAGTATACATGTGGGCGCCAGCAAGCTGGATAAAGAGTACTATAGGCTGCAGGTGCGGGTGAAAGACTCCGGTATCGGCATTACGCCGGAAGACCAGAAGCTGCTGTTCACCGATTTTACCCAGCTCGACAACTCCTCCACCAAGACCTTTGGCGGCACCGGCCTTGGCCTGGCCATCTCCAAGCAGCTTACCCACCTGCTGGGCGGCGATATTGGTGTGGAGTCCGTTATCGGGGATGGCAGTGTGTTCTGGTTCAACATTAAGGTGCGCGTAGCCAGCGCGGCCGAGGTAAAGGAGCAGCAGCTACGCCAGCAACAGCAGCATCAGGAGGTGGGCTCGCTGGAGTTTACCCCATACGTGCTGCTGGTGGATGATAACCAGATAAACCAAAAAGTGGCCCAGAAACAGCTCGAGCGCCTCGGTTGTGTAACCGACATCGCCTCCAATGGCTTCGAGGCCATCGACTACGCCACCAGTAACAGGTATGACATCATCTTTATGGATATCCAGATGCCGGAGATGGACGGTGTAACGGCCACCAGGCATATCAAGGAGAAACTGGGTGCCGGCTGTCCTCCTATCATCGCCATGACGGCCTACTCGATGAAGGATGATGCCGAGAAGTTCATGAACCAGGGCATGGACGACTACGTTTCCAAGCCGGTGAAAAGCTCTGACCTGCACGCCATGATCAGCAAATGGGAAAGCAACGCCTGGGAGCCGGCGGTGGAGGAAACCGCGGCCGCAGAAAGTGAACCTGAAAACCAGGAGCCGATCATTGATCTGGCTGTGGTGGAGCAGCTGAAAGAAATAGGCGGAGAGGATTTTACCAAGCAATTATATTCCGAGTTTGAGGAAGAAGCCGCCGGATTGATAGAGGAAGCCAAAAAAGAACTGGATGTACAACATTACAAAGGGATTTTAAGTACATTGCATCAACTTAAGGGTACCGGCTTCACACTTGGCATAAATCCGCTGGCAGAGCTTGCCAAGCAATTGGAACACGACATTAAGCATGACAACCTGGAGCAGGTCGACGAGAACTTCTCCAGATTACAGACGCAGTACGAAAACTATAAAAGAACTTATAAGGACATTATATTCAGTTAGACAATGGCAGAAAGCAAAACTATTTTGATCGCTGAGGACAGCTCCGTTATCCTGAACCTAACTAAGAAGATCCTGGAACTGCAGAACTACAAGATCCTGACTGCCAAGAACGGCGGAGAGGTGCTCAAGCAGGTAGAATCCAACAAGATCGACGCCATCCTGATGGACCTGAACATTCCGGTGAAAAACGGCATGGACTGCACCAAGGAAATTCGCGCCAGCAAAGACCCTGAAATTGCCACTATTCCAATCATCGCGGTAACAGGCAACGCCAACAACTACAGCATGGAAGACTTTAAGGCCGTGGGCATTAACGACTACCTGCCTAAGCCACTGGACTTTGACATGCTGGTGGAAACAGTTAAGAAGTATACAGTAAAGTAAATGCAGCTTAAGTACACGCGGCCATTCTTAAACAAGCTGGAGGATATTTTTGCAGAGTCGGATTTTGTGCTGCGCTACGAGAAAGGCAACTTTAAAGCCGGCTACTGTGTGCTGAAAGACATGAAGGTGGCGGTAGTGAACAAATACTACAGCCTGGAGGGGAAGATCAACTGCCTTTACGATATCCTTCGCACTATTTCTGTGGATGAGAGCCGCCTGAGCGATAAAACCAGGCAGCTGTACCACGAAATCCGAAACGGGGAGAACGCCAATTGAAAATAACATTACTAGGCACGGGCACCTCGCAGGGCGTACCAGTTATCGGGTGCAACTGCGAGGTTTGCCGTTCTGTGGATTACCGTGACCAGCGCCTGCGGGTATCGGTGCACCTGCAGGTCGATGGCAAGAGCATCATCATCGACTCGGGCCCCGACTTCCGGCAGCAGGTACTGCGTGAGCGCGTTAAAACGCTCGACGCCCTGGTGTTTACGCACGAGCACAAGGACCACACCGCCGGCCTCGACGACATCCGTGCCTACAACTTCTTGCAGCACAAAGACATCCCCCTGTACGCCGAGGAGCGCGTACTGGAGCAGCTGAAGCGGGAGTTCTCCTACATTTTCTCCGACTACAAGTATCCCGGCATCCCGCAGGTAGAGCTGCGCCCTATTGGCCTGGAGCCGTTTGAGGTAGAGGGTGTGCCCTTTATACCTATCCGGGTGATGCACTACAAGCTACCCGTGCTAGGCTTCCGCATCAGCGATTTCACCTACATCACCGACGCCAACCGAATCTCCGAGAAAGAGAAAGAAAAGGTGCGCGGCTCCAAAGTAGTGGTGCTGAACGCCCTGCGCCACGAGCACCATATCTCGCATTTCTCCCTGAAAGAGGCAGTTGCCCTGCTGGAAGACCTGCAACCGGAACAGGCATACCTCACCCACATCAGCCACCTGATGGGCCTGCACCGCGAGGTGGAGCTCCAGCTACCCGATTTCATACGCCTCGGCTACGACGGGCTTCAGTTTGAAATATAATCTTTTGGCGTATCACGTATCAGATATCACGTAACACGACTTTAGCTATATATTGACTTAGTTTAGTCGTGTAAATTTAAAAAAATCGTGATACATGTGTCGTGATACCTGATACGCATAAACGCCCCTACAACCATGCACCTGAACTTCTACTTCTTACGGCAACTGGCGCAGGCACTGAAGCCTAAACTTACAGGCATGCAGGCGGTCACGGCTTTCAGTCAGAACAAGGATGAGCTGATACTTGGTTTTGCCCGTGCGCAGGAGGAGCTCTATATCCGGGCGCAGCTTGGCTCCCAGTTTACCTCCCTCTCCTTCCCTACCGGGCTGAGGAGGGCGCGTGCCAACACGGTGGAGCTGATGCAACAGCTGCAGGGGCAAATGGTAGAGGATGTGGTACAGCACCAGAACGAACGGAGCTTTTACTTTATACTTTCGGGAGGATACCTGCTGCTGTTCAAGCTCTTCGGCAACCGCTCCAACATTATACTTTACCAGGGCGAAGAGGCAGTGGAGCTATTCCAGAACAAGTTTGCCGCCGACGCCGACCTGAACCCGCTGCAGATGGACCGCCCGCTGCAGCAGAACCTAGCCGCCTTTGCCGCCGCCAACGGCAACCTGCGCAAGGTATACCCTACCTTCGGGGAGCTTCCGGTTTTATACCTGGAGGAGCGCGGTTACAGCCACGCTACCCTGGAGGAGAAGTGGGAGCTGGTGCAAAGTATGCTGGAGGTGCTGGAAGCGCCGGAGGAATACCATATCATCCGTTTGCAAGGCAAGCTGCGCCTTTCGCTGCTACCCCTCGGCCAGGTACTTCATACCTACCAAAGCCCTCTGGATGCGGCCGACCACTTTACCCGTCTCTACTTGTCAGAGACAGGCTTTGAACGACAGTATGAGCAGGCAAAGCAACAACTGGAGCGCAAGCGGCATGTTACGAAAACAGTGATGGAGCAGAGCGAGCAGAAGCTGCAGGAGCTGCGGCACGACCGCTCCTACTCCCAGACCGCCGACGTGATCATGGCCAACCTCACCAACATTCCGTCGCGCAGCACCAAGGTGGAGCTGTATGACTTTTACACCGACCAGACCCGCACCTACAGGCTGAAGCAGCATGAAACACCGCAGAAGTTCGCCGAGCGCCTCTACCGCAAGGCTAAGAACCAGCACGTGGAGGTAAAGCAGCTGGAAGAGAAGGTTGAACGCAAGCTGGAAGAACTCATCGTGCTGGAGGATGCGCTGCAGGCGCTGGCAGCGGTGGAGAACTACAAGGAGCTGAAAGCATACTTACGGGAGTATACCCATCTGCTTGGCAGTAAACAGCAGGAGCAGGTACAAATACCGTTCAGGGTATTCGAGAGCGAAGGCTACAAGATTCTGGTAGGCAAGAGCTCCCAGAATAACGATCAGCTCACCCAGCGCCATACTTATAAAGAGGATATGTGGCTGCATGCCAAGGATGTGTCCGGCTCGCATGTAGTGATCAAGCACCAGGCCGGCAAAACCATCCCCTCCACCGTGCTGGAGAAAGCGGCGCAGCTGGCGGCTTACTATAGCAAGCGCAAAACCGACTCGTTGTGCCCGGTTATCTACACTCCTAAGAAATGGGTGCGCAAACCCAAGGGCTCCCCTCCCGGCTCTGTGGTGGTGGAGCGCGAGAAAGTGCTGCTGGTAAAGCCGGAGAATCCATTTGCGAAAGTATAAAAGTATGGCAGGCTAAGCTTTTTATACTTCCCTGCCGCAAGCGTCCGCTTGTGCCTTCGCTTAGCCGCTGCCTCCCGTAACTGGACACAAGCTATACTTTAAAATTACAGCTGATCCTCTAGTTCCTCCGCTGGCGCGAGTTTGCAACTTGTGTCCTGCTATGGTGTCGGGTTTGTAACCCGACTGGCTCGGAGAGTTATGCTTCATACTTCGGCTATACTTGACTAGCCGCTGCTTCCTTCAGCGTGAACTAAGCTATACTTGTTAGCTGCCGTTCACCCTCTGACTTACAAACCAACTTGTTCCATTTATACTTTCCGCTCTCCAGCCCGAGAGGGCTCGTCCTGGGGGTAGGCCCCCCGACAAAGGCATCGCGCTGTCTACATTTCCTTTGCTCCTGATGTCGCAATTTCGCTGAAGCGAAACCAGAAATCTAGAAGGCGCTCAATCCAAGGACTGGGTATCATTCGATAGCTGCAGCTATGCAACTTGAACCAAGTCCCCCTTGGAAGGGGGCAGGGGGATGACCCTGATTAGCCCAAACCATGAAGCTTGTACTTCTGAAATCGCAACCATCCCTGCCCCTCCTTAGACAAGAAGGGGCAGGGATGGTTGGACCAGGTATGATGAACCTTTGCTTTGTATGCCTACACCCCCAGCTTCCGCAGGGCCAGCAGGCTTAAGGCAATGGAGCCTGCCACATTTACCTTACCGCTCAGGATCATACTTTCTACCTCCTGTAGCGGCACCTTCAATACTTCGATATGCTCGCTTACGTCCAGGTCCTGCTCGGCTATTTTGTGGGCGTTGCGGGCAAGGAAGTAATAAATTCGGTTGGTGTCTTTGGTGGGATTGTCGATTACCTCCAGCAGCGGCTCCATCTCCTCAGAAGTATAACCGGTTTCCTCCAACAGCTCGCGGCGGGCGGCTTCCAGCGGATTATTCTCGTGCTCATCTATCACTCCCCCGGGCAGCTCAATAAAAATATCACCGGCTGCGTGTTTATACTGCCGCACGAAAATCACGTGCCCATCCTCCGTCACCGGAAACACCAGTACCACATTCGGGCGCACACTCACGTAGTAATCATCCATCACGTGGCCATTAGGCAGTTCCACCTCATCGCGGCGCAGCTTGTACCACTTCTCATCCACCACCATGTCAGATTTCAGGATCTTCCAGGGCTGCGGGGCATTGCTCTTATCACTCATACATGCAAGTTATACTTTCTCAGCGTAAAAAAGCCACGCAAGAAGCATGGCGGAAGTTTATACTTTGTGGTGCTCCTGCCCCTACTCCTGCTTTCCGTTCTGCCGCACCATATACTCGTTTTTGCCGGACACTTTTTGCTGGACCGCCTCCTGCCAATCCTGGCCAGTGGCGGAGAGATACTCCGATTCGTTCCATTGCTGCTGCTGCTTCATTTGTTCATCTACTTCCAGCATGTAGAGTTCGTGGCCTGGCTGTTCCTTCAGCCTGAATCCGCAGGAACGCATCATGGCCAGGATGGCGGCATGGTTGGGCGCCCACCAGTTGGTCATATCACCGGCCATGCGCTTCTCAATAAAGGCCATCTTGGGCCAGCCCTCCTCCAGCATGCGCTGGCGGTCGTTTATCTCGAAATCGTCCGGCACGTCGGCCACCTCTTTTCCCGGCATGGTTAAGGTCTGGAACACCATCTGCCCACGGCATTTCTTAGAGAGGATATCCAGCGAGAGCAGCGGGTAGCGCAGGTGGTAGAGTACGCCCATGTACCAGATCAGGTCGAATTGCCTGTCGAGGCGGGCCACATCGTAAACCTGCATCTGCCGGAGCTCAATCTTATCCTCCAATCCGAACTGCTTTGCCGCCCACTCCGCCTGCCGCAGGTAGTGTGGGTCCACATCGATTCCCAGCACATTGGCACCGCGCTTGGCCAGTTCTATACTATAAAACCCCGCGTTGCAGCCAATATCCAGTACTTCCCATCCTGACAAGTCCTCCGGAATGTAGGGCTCCAGCTCCCGCCACTTAAAGCGGGGGAAATCTCCTAAAAAATGATCCGGAGCAGTTTGCGCTCCGTTTGGCAGGTGCAGGTTATGGAACCAGGGGCCCATCGCTTCTATCTCCAACATATAGCAATTCTTGATTTAATGTATGAGATAGCTTACGCAGGTGCAGCAGCTATTGATACATAAACGCAAAGCTGCCGCCCCCGGCACAGTCCGGAGGCGGCAGCTTTTATACGTTGTTCCTACCTTGTGCTATACTTCCTGGCTTACCTCGGAGTTGGCAAAGGGATTTTCCAGTGTCATCAGTTCTTCGGCGTAGCTGATCAGTTCCTGTGCCCTGTGGGCAGCGGTATGGTGCGCCATCACCTTTCTGCGCGCGCGCTCGCCAATCAGTTTCCGCTCCGACTTGCAGATCTCGCGCAGATACCTGAGCGTGTCTTTGGTGTCTTTCGCGATTAAAATCTCCTTGCCGGGCTCCAGGATCGTCTCCAGGCCTTCCCAATAATCGGAGATGATCGGGGTGCTGCAGGCCGCTGCTTCAAACAGGCGTACGCTTGGCGCGTAACCTGCCTTGATCATGTCGGCGCGGGTGATATTTAAGGTGAAACGCTGGCTGTTGTAAAAGTTACGGTGCTCGGCGGGCGGCAGGTGCTGGATCAGCTGCACGTTTTGGGGCCACTTTATACTTGCCGGGTACTGCGGACCAGCCACAACAAACCTGCCGTCCGGCCACTGCCGCGCTGCCTCCAGCATCAGCTTATCGAGCGGCGGCTGGCGGTCGTCGGAATAGGTACCCAGGTAGCCCAGGTCCCATTTTGCCTCCATCAGCTCCGGGAAGTATAAGCTCGGGTCGAAAGAGCAGTAAAGCGCGCGTGCCATCGGCGAGCCATACTTTTGCTCCAACAGACTTAGGGTTGGCCCTCCGGTAAAAGACAAGTATAGATCATACTTCGGGATGAGGTTCGGGTGCAGGTACTCGTAATCTTCGCGCTCCAGTTTAGCCAGTGTTACCGGCGTATCAATATCATAAAAAGCCTTGATGCCGCGGGCAGTCTTTACCACCCATTCCCCTACCGGCACACCCTCCGGCACATAGGAGCCCACGATCACCATATCGGCCTGGCGCACCTCCTCCGTAAAACGGTTTCTCAGATCATCCACTGATTTGTAGAGCTCCGTGCGGCAGTACTCCGGGTTGGGCAAATCGCGGTTGCCGGCATACCAAGGCACATCCCGCTCTAAAAAAGTAACCTGATGGCCCTGCTTGTGTAGCTCTCTTACCAAACCTCTGAACGTGGTGGCATGGCCGTTGCCCCAGCTGGAGGTGATGGATAAGCCAAGAATTACGATATTCATACGAATGCTTTGTTTGTAGATTTAACTTTCGCGTACAGCAATTGTTCCAGTTGCTCTGCGCGGTGATGGTACGTATGCGCAGCCAGTACTTTCTTATACGCAGCTTCTCCTATTCTCTTTGCCTTTTCTTCGGATAAAGAAGCCATAATTTTAGCTATTTCCGCCCCGTCCCTGGCTACCAATATTTCCTTTCCGGGTTCGAAGAAAAAGTCGATGCCCTCCCAGTAGTCGGTGATGATACAGACGCCAGCCCCGGCTGCCTCAAACACGCGCGTGGCTGGCGAGAAACCGTAGCGGGCCATGCTCTCGCGGCTGATGTTGAGCACGGCCTTTGGCGTGCAGTTAAAGGCGTTGTGGTCTTTGGTGTACACGTGGCCCACGTAGTGCACGTTATCCGGCATCTGCTTATCGCCCCAGCCGCTGCCCCCGATGATGAACTTCTTGCGGAGCTCCAGCGCCGCCGGCTTAAGGAAAAACTCCTCCACGCGGGCTTCGCGGTCGGGCAGGCGGTTGCCTAGGAAAGCCAGATCGCAGGCAAAGCGCGTGTCAGGTTCCACGGGGAAGTGGGTGGCGGTGTCTAAGGCGTTGTAGATCGGTACGCATTTTTTCGCGCCCAGTGCCTCATAGGCATTTACCACCGGGTCGCCGCCGCCGTAGGTCAGCACCATATCGTACTGCGGAATCAGCTGCAGCAACTGGTCTTCGGGGTTGTTGTGCACGCGGTCCAAAGTGGCTGGGGCATCCACATCCCAGAACACCACCAGGCGCTCTTCGGTTTGCAGCTTCAGCACCTCGCGCTCCAGCAGCTCATCGAACACGCCCACACCGCTGGCTTTTACCACCATGTCGGCCTGCTGGGCATCTTCTAAGCATTCATACACTGCCTCCTCGGTCGCCTCATACACCACCACCTTTGCCCAGTCCGGGTCGTCCATGTCACGGTTCTGCTGGCGCTCGTAGGCATCGGGCTCATAAAAGGTAACGTGGTGGCCGCGCTCGCTCAGGGCTCTTACGATCCCTCTGTAATAGGTAGCGGCGCCGTTCCAATAAGCAGATACCAGGCTGGAGCCGAAAAAAGCGATCTTCAATTTCTTATTCTTCATCTAGAATTTGCTCTTTTGGGGTGATGTATACTTTTGACTCGGCTATGCCCAGCTCCTCACACACTCTCTCCAGCTCATTTACACGGTGGGCACAGGTATGGCGGCTGCAGATGGTTTCCAGGCCACGGCCGGCTACTTCCTTTGCTTTCTCAGGATGGTTGATGATGGTTTGCAGGTGCTGCTTCATCTCCTCGCCGTTGCGGGCCACCAGGAAATCCTCTCCCGGCGTGAACAGGTTCTCGGCATCATCCCAAGGGGAAGAGATCAGCGGAATGCCGCAGGCCATCGCCTCGAACGGGCGGATGGTCGGGATGCCCGGCAGCGCCTCTACGTAAGGCCTTCGCGGCACATGCACCGTCACTTTATACTTGGCAAACTCCTCCGCGGCTTTGTAGTTCGGTAACCAGCCCCCGTAGGTTATGCCAGCATCGGCCAGTGCTTTGCGGGCATGCTCGGGGTAGCGCACGCCGTAGATCTTTGCCTTCAGCCCCAGCTCTTTTACCGGGTTTATCAGGAACTCGTGCAGCTCGGCCGTGCGCTCCTCATCGCCCCAGTTACCGATCCATACCAGGTCGCCTTCAAACTCCTTCCGCTCATGCGGGTAGAAAACGGAGGTATCGGCGGCTTCGTGCCAGGTCCAGGCTTTCTGGGTCCAGCCTTCCTGCAAGTATAAATCGCGGATCTTTTGCCCGAAAGCCAGCACGCCGTCATAGTGTGTCAGGTCATACTTGGCCATGCTTTCACGCGCTGTTACGGCGCGGTGGTGGGTGTCGTGGAACAGCAATTTATACTTGCCGCCGCCAGCACGGTGCGCGCCAATGCGCTTCACCAGTTCGTGCTCGTTCCACTCATGCACCAGCACCAGGTCAGGATTTGCTAGCACCTCATCCAGGTTTATACTTTCTAAAGTATAAAAGTTAGTGCTGATCCCAGGATAGTAGGTTTGCAGCTCGTCCAGCTTCTCCTTACCGTAGACCTCTACCAGGTTCTGCAGGCTCCAGCCATTTTCAGGCTCGTATACGGTTACCTGGTGCCCCCGCTCCTCCAGTTCCCGCACAATGCCCCGCAGAAAGTGCGCGTTGCCATGGTTCCAGTCAGAAAGTATAGAGTGGTAGAAAAGGGTGATGTTCATTTTGTTGTTGGTTATTCGTTGTTGGGTTGGTGAGTTTTGAGTGAGTGGATGAGTGAATCGTACATCTTCACTTCTGTCATCTTGTAAAGATCTTGGTGGCGAAGTATTAAAGCAGTTGCTACTGGCTAACAAGATCCTTTCAGGATGACATGGAAAGAATTCACTCATCCACTCAATCGCTCATTCACCATTTACACCGTCACGGTCTGTTTCAGCAGCTGGCGGTACACGTGGTCATAGTCCTGGCCCATGGGGTCGGCAGTGTAGCCGTGGGAGCGTTTCACGGCGCGGCAAGCCATGATGTTGCGACCGAACTCGTCCTCGATCAGGTGATTAATCGTGTCGCGCAGTTCGTCGGCATCGCCCGGGTTTACGTACTTGGCGGCATTGCCCCAAATCTCGGCCTGGCTGTCGGTCTTACCTACTACCAGTGCGCAACCCGACATGGCTGCTTCCAGAACGGTCAGTCCAAACGGCTCATACTTAGCTGGCAGCGCATAAATGGAGGCTCTGGAAAGCCAGTCTGATACCTCCTTCTCCGTCAGTTGGCCCAGAAAATGTACGTTCTCCAGTTGGACCTCCTTGCCGGTGGCCGGATGGCGGGCATCGCCGGCAATGTATACCGGCCACTGCAGGTCGGAGGCAATGTGCGCCAGCATCGAGATGTTCTTGGCCTCATCCCACACACGGCCCATGCTAAATACAAAAGGCTCTTTTTTACCGAATTGGAAAGTATGCTGGCCACGGCCGTTGTATACCACTGTGCTGTTCTGGAACGGCCCATACAAGGCTTCTGCCTGGTGCAGCATCGCCTGCGTGGGAGCTACCACCATCGTGGCATGCTGCAAGCCTTTTGTGATCATCTCCTTATATTTGTCCCACTCCTGTGGTACTTCCTCGTCTTTCACGGCTTTCCACCACGACAGCACGCAGGAATGCACCACCACCACCGTCGGCACGCCAAAGTCCAGCGCACCGTGCGCCATGCCATTCAGGTGCACCAGGTCAGGCTGTATCTCTTCTTTCAGCTTCAGCAGCCACTCACCGGCCTTTTCCACGTCTTCCCAGGGGCTATCCATCCACTCCAGCTTATACTCGCTCTCGTAGATGGTCAGGTTGTCGATGTCATCGGCCTGCACACGCTGTTCCTCCGAAAGGGGGGCTCCCATGGTAGCGAGCGAAACGTGCGTTTTAAATGGGGCCAGCGCCCGGATAAGCTCCAGCGCATACGTCCAGACACCGCCCACGGTGTCCGCAGTCATCAATATTTTTGAGGGATGGTTTGCTTCCATGTTCTCTTCTTATCTTCCGTAAATTTTATCTAATACCTCTGCTACTTTCACAAATTCCTCCGCCTCCTCGTTAAAGCCCTCGCCACTGGCCACGCGCTCTGCCCAGGCCACGCCGGCACGGCCCATCCAGTCGTCGGGTGGGGCGCAAAGCTGCTCGGTTTTAGTACCATGGTAGCGTTCAGCCACAAAGTCGTAGAAGGAACCGTTCACGTTCTTAAGGGCTACACCGCCATGGATGCCATAGAAAGTGGCGCTGATGATAGCCTCCTGGCCGGCGGGCAGGTTCCAGGAGCAGTTCAGCTGCACATGCGTATTGCCTTCCAGCTCGATGCTGGCAGCGGCATAATCCTCTACCTTGCCCTCCACCATGCTGATGGGTTTGCCTTTGGCATACAGGTGACTTTGTACGTGCTTTACCTTCGGGAAATTCATACTCCACAGCGCAAGGTCCACCAGGTGCACCCCCAGGTCTATCACGCAGCCGCCCCCAGACAGCTTTGGCTCGTAAAACCAGGCTTTATCGGGGCCATAGGCATTGTGAAATACTAACTCGATGGCATAAATCTGGCCTAACTCTCCGCTCTGCACTACCTTGTATACTTCCTGCATGGCCCTGGTGTAGCGGTACGACAGGTCCACGCCCAGTAGTTTATTGCTGTTGCGGGCAGCCTCTACCACACGCCTTGTCTCCTCCACGTTGCGGCCCAGTGGCTTCTGGCAGAAAACAGCCTTCCCCGCCTCCAGTGCCAGTGTGCTCTGCTCGGCATGGAAAGCGCTTGGCGTAGCGATCACGATGCCCTCCAGCTCCGGCTTGTGCAACATGGCCTCCAGGGAGGCCACCTGCTCTGCCTGCGGGGCACTCTTCAGGGCTTCTTCCGCATTTTGGGCTGCCGTGTCGGAAATGCAGGCAACCTCAGCAGCGCGGTGCCTGGCGATCACCTCCATGCGGTTACGGCCAATCCAGCCGACGCCTAAAAAGCCAAGTTTCGGTTTTGAATTAGGAGAAGAAGAAGATGCAGAAAGGGCTTCTGCCGTGTCAAGTACAGTTTCCGTCATATTTAAAAGGTTATCAGGGCTTTCACAAAACCTTCAGGGCGGCTTGTGAGGTTCTTGAATGCTATTGCTATGTTATCTAAAGTATACGCATGCGTGTAAAGCCTGTCAGGGTTCATACTGCCCTCTTCCACGGCCTTCACGGCTGCTTTTATACCTTTGATGTACTCTTTCGGATCGCGCTCATGCGCATTGATGACGTCGAGACCGCGCCAGTTCCAAAGTTGGATATTTACCTGACGCATGCCGTCCTGGTGAAAGCCGGCGATGATCAGTCTGCCACGCTCTGCGGTCAGTTCGCCAGCCAGATTCAGCGGCCACTCCTTTCCGGTGCACTCTAGTACGCGCTCGCAGAAGTTTCCGTTTGTCAGATCCTTAACTTTTTCTATAATTTTATAGTGATCATCCATTTTGATCACCTCATCGGCGCCGCACTCCCGGGCAACTTCCAGCGAGTACTCCCGCTGCGAGACGGCAATGACCCGCGCCCCCGCGTTTTTGGCCAGCTGCACCAGCAGCGCCCCCAGGAAACCGATGCCCAGTATGGCCACCGTCTGCCCCGCCTGAATCTCGCTTCGCTTAAAGATGTTCATAGCGCAACCCAGCGGCTCGCCTGGGAACGGCTTACCTGCCAGGCTCTCCGGCAGTTTCACCACCTTGTCGGCATCGGCCAGGTCGTACTCGGCATAGGCGTTATAAGACAGGGCTGCCACGCGGTCGCCGGGCTTTACGGCAGTTACGCCCTCCCCTACGGCATCTACCACACCCCAGCCTTCGTGGCCCGGGTTGCCGGCATCTACCGGGTAGCTGAACCACTCGCGGCCTTCCCACACAGGAATGTTGGAGGCGCAGAGGCCACAGCCCTGCAGACGTATGCGCACCTGCCCTGCCTGTGGCTCAGGCAGGGCGGTTTCTTCTACTTTTATACTTTGCGGCGATGCTACAACGGCCGCTTTCATGGTGGTAGCCCGGGTGTCGGCTCCCTGCTTCTGATCTGTTGTAAGGGTATCTTGCATCGGTTAAGCTACTGCAGCTTTTTTAACAGGTTCTTCCTCTTTCTCTAAAACGGTGGAGAGTGTCATCGGCACCTCATAACCACGGTTCTCGCACAGCCACTGGTATAGTTTGGCCACGCCCTCCTGCACATTGTGCTTCGGATACCAGCCGGTGGCTTCCTGAAACTTACGCGTGTCGGACACATAGTAATGCTGATCGCCGGGGCGCCAGTCGCCGAACTTGAGCTGGATCTCTTTGCCACGGTACTTGCTGATGGTTTTGAGCAACTCCAGCAGGCTAACCGTGTTTGAAGGACCGCCGCCGATGTTAAAGGCCTGCCCGCTTATCCGGGGCATATGCTCCTGTGCCAGCAGGAAGGCATCCACCAGGTCCTCCACGAACAGGATATCGCGCACCTGCTTGCCGTCGCCGTAGATGTTTACCGGCTCGCCCTCAATCGCCTTGATGGCAAAGTGCGCCACCCAGCCCTGGTCCTCGTTGCCGTACTGGTGCGGACCGTAGATGCAACTCATGCGGAACACCGTCATCGGCAGGTTATAGGTACGGGCATAGTCGATCACGTACTGGTCGGCAGCGCCTTTGGAGCAACCGTACGGACTGTGGAAATCAAGGTGGCGCTTCTCGGAGATGCCATGCTTCTTCACGTTCGTATCGGCAGGGTAATAGCGGGAACCGTTGGAGATAAACTCCATATCCTCCAGGCCGCCATATACTTTGTTGGTGGAGGTGAACACCAGCGGGGGCGGGTTGTCCTGCTCCCGTATCGCCTCCAGCACATTAATGATGCCGCGCGCGTTGATCTCAAAATCATTGATCGGCAGGTCCAGCGAGGTGGTCACGGCTACCTGGGCGGCAAAGTGAAACACCTGCTCGGCACGCTTCACCACTTTGCGCACGGCCTGCATGTCGCGGATGTCACCTACGTATACTTCCAGTTTATCACCATAGGTGTCGTGCAGCCACTGCAGGTTTTTCTCCACGCCTTCCCGGCTCAGGCTATCGAACACCAGCACGCGCTTGCCCTGCTCGAGCAGGCGCTTGGCCAGGTTGGTGCCCACGAAGCCGGCTCCGCCGGTTATCAAGGTATAAGGCTCTGTATTATCGTCTATGGTGCGCTTCACGTACTCCAGTTCGTGCAGTTTTTCCAGGCCGTGGCGGGCCCATAGCCTGTACAGCAATTTGCTTGTGCCATCGGCACGTTTCAGACCAAAATAATATTCACGATCATCCAGGTGGAAGCCCCCGACAGTAGGCAGGTTGGCATCCAGGTCCTTCACGGCGTACCAGTACACGCGGGCGGCATCGGCCTTCAGCACCTCCAGAAACTCCTGCAACTGCTTGTACTCATCGTGCTGCCAGGTAGAGAAGCCGGCCTCCGTTATCCAGAGCTCGGCCTTGCAGTTGTTGCGCGTCATCACCCCACGCACGGCCTTTATGTTTTCTTCCCAGCCGTCCCACATCTGGTCGAACACGTAAGGGAAGCCGTGAATGCCCACGGCATCGATGTACTGCATTACGCCATGGTCGTACATGGTCTGCAGCCAGTTCGGGTCTATCGGGCTCATGCCACCCAGCAGGGTTTTCTTACCCAGCTGCTGGCACCAGTAAGCCGCTCCGCCAATCATCTCAGCGAACTTATGCCAGCCGTAGTCCTGCGTAAAGTCATACTCCACCATGTTGTTCGGCTCATTCCAGAGTTCCACCCACTCAAAGTGCTGGCCGTGCCTGGAGATGAACACATCCAGAAAATCGGCATAGGCCTTTCTATCTTTTGGGGGGGAGGAGGTGCGCGGTTTCTCGCCTATACTAGGCGGAGTATACAAAAAGCAAGGAAGCAGGTTTACCTCCTTGGCAAGGGTAGGAATCAACCAGTCGTACCAGTCTTTCCCGCCGGGGGTATAGTAATCGGCCCAGGATACGCCGGTGCGCAGCTCCGTTACGCCCAGCTCCTTTAAACTCGCCAAAGTTTCCTTTACATGCTCATGTTCACCGGGCCTGAACCACTCTACCAGCCCCACCATCGGTAAACTTGGTTTGCTGTTGCTTATTGGTGTATCTGTATTCATCTTCATTCAAATTCTCTTTTGATGTTTTGGGTCGGGTGCTTAAACGGTTAACCCACGGGCGGCCAACTCGGCGCTTGCCTCACTTACACGATCATAGGCGATCTGCCCTTCCAGCCAGTTGGCCAGCTCCTCCAGCCCGGCATTAAACTCTACTTGCGGATAAAAGCCCAGCACCTCCCTGGCCAGCGAGATATCAGCGTAGCAGTGGCGGATGTCCCCCACCCTATACTTACCCGTGATCTCTGGCTTCAGCTCGGGTTTACCCATTACGGCGGCCAGTCGCTCGCCAATCTCGCGGATGGTGTAGTTATTGCCACTGCCTACGTTAAACACCTTGCCAGTTGCCTCTTCCTTCTCCATGGCCAGACGGCAGGCCAGTGCCACATCACGCACGTGCACAAAATCACGCTGTTGGTACCCGTCTTCGAAAATCATCGGGGAATTGTTGTTCAGAAGGCGCGAGGCGAAGATGGCCAGCACCCCGGTATAGGGGTTGGAAAGCGCCTGGCGCGTGCCGTACACGTTAAAGAAGCGCATCGCCACGGTCGGGATATTGTAGGCGCGACCCACCATCAGGCAAAGGCGCTCCTGGTCATACTTGCTAAGCGCGTACACCGAGGAGAGCGACGGGGTTTTGGACTCAGGCGTTGGCACCGGCTGCAGCTGTTCTCCCTGCTCGTTGTACAGTTCCCAATCAGCGGCCTTCAGCTGCTCCAGCGGGCGCTCCTGCACGGTGGTCAACTCACCGGCAGGGGCTTTGTACAGGCCTTCGCCGTAAATGCTCATGCTGCTGGCCACCACCAGTTTCTTTACCGGGTTCTTGATCAGCGCCTCCAGCAATACAGTGGTTCCGATATTGTTTACGTCCGTATACTCGCGCAGCTCGTACATGCTCTGCCCCACACCCACCATGGCCGCGAAGTGGAACACGTAGTCCACCCCCTCCAGGGCACGGGCTACATCCTCCGGGTTACGCACATCCCCTACCAGCAACTCCACCTCCTCGTGCAAATATTCCGGTCGCTGGCAGTCTTTGCCGTGTACCTGCTCACTCAGATTATCCAGTGCTCTAACGGTATAGCCTTGCTGCAGCAGTTCGTCTGCCAGGTGAGACCCAATAAACCCGGCTCCTCCGGTTATTAATACTCTGTTCTTCATAGTTAGGTGTTTCTGTCTGTTTAGTCTGTATTACTTGTTGTGGGTGCTGATGCTGTTGAGTGACGGCGGCTGGTGCTAAAAAGCCTGTGCCGTAGGCCTAAGGGTGATGTTGTTGATGGACACCCCGGGCGGCTGCCGCAGGGCATAAAGTACGGCATCGGCAACCTGCCCTGGTGTGATAGCTCCATAGCCTATGCTCTCTACTGTCTGGCTTCCGGACAGGGTATTTTCAAAGAAGGCTGTATCGGTTACGCCTGGGGCTATAACCGTGACACGAATACCGGGCAGTACCTCCTGGCGCAGGGTTTCAGCAACTACAGCCAGCGCGGTCTTAGTGGCAGCGTACACTCCCCCGTAAGGATATGCCTGCCCTGCCGAAACCGATGATACAATCACCACATCGCCTGCTCCCCTCTCCTGCATACCCGGCACAAAGGCGCGGATCATCCGCAGCGTGCCCATTAGGTTGGTGTTTATCACCTGCTGCCACTTTTCCGGGTCCCCCTCGATAAGCTTCTCATGCACCCCCTGGCCTGCACTGCACACGAGTATGTCTGGCGCACCCAGCTGCTGCTGCACCTCTGAAAAAAGGCTGTCTATGGCAGTGGGGTCGGCAACATCGCATGTAACCGGAAGCATACCAGAAGGAAGGCTAGGTGGCAGGTGCAGGTCGGCTATGGCGGTGGCAACTCCATCTTCAGAAAGCAGCTCTGCAATGGCTCTTCCAATGCCGGAACCTCCTCCACTTATCACCGCCTTTTTGCCTTTCAAGTGCTGCACGTTCGTCGCTAAAGTTTGTCCTCCTTATATATATAAATAGCTTTTTATAAACTGTTATCTACAACGTAGCAGAGGTAAATAGGGTTGTAGATGCTGCTACACTACTATATAAATACAGCCTAATTATTGTTCTAACTTAAGTATAAGGGATACACTATCTTCAGAATCCGGGCTTCGACACCTAAAGCATTGCACCGGGATGGCTGGTAAAGGGATCTACAGGCAAAATAACATCAGGTATGGGCGTAAACCTGGTTCCTCTCAATGTCTTCTTTAGCCGTAATGATTTTGGAGATGCTTCCATCTTTAAGTATAACTATTCTATCTGCATCAACAATGTTGGCCATTCTATGAGACACCACAAAGGTTGTTCTGCCTTTTACCAACCGCCTGAAAGCCTGCTGCACCAATGCTTCAGTCTCCGAGTCAAGGGCCGACGTAGCTTCATCAAGTATCAAAATCGCCGGGTTTCTTGCTATTGCAATCCGCTGTTTCTGTCCTCCCGATAAGTTACTTCCCTTTTCGCCAATTACAGTATCATACTTTAAAGGCAGCTCCAAAATGAACTCGTGGGCATTGGCAAGTTTAGCTGCGGCTTCTATACTTTCCTGCTCCGCATGCCGTGTACCGTAAGCGATATTATTACCGACGGTATCATTGAAAAGCAACGACTCCTGCAGTACAATCCCTATTTGCTCCCGTAGTGACTGCTGCCTTAGCAAGCGGATATCGCATCCATCAATTTTAACTACCCCATCTGTGGGGTTGTGAAGTCGCAGAATTAAAGACATAAGTGTGCTTTTACCTCCCCCACTCGGTCCTACTATGGCAATCGTTTCTCCTGCATTTACTTGTAGGTCTATATTAGAGAACACCCGTTTATTGCCAGGGTAGCTAAAGCTAACCTTTTCAAAAGTCACCTCCCCCTTCATGTTGTGAAGTTCAAAGGCGACTTTACCATCAGCTACCGGATCCTCTACCTCCATAATCTTGTTTAGTATATCCAAGGATACGGAGGCCTTTCTGAACGTCTGGTATACACCGGTAACTCCCTGCACCGGCACGAATAAGTTTCCGATGTAGCCTAAGAAAGCAATTAATGTTCCCAGCGTCATGTCCCCCCTGGCAATGGAGTAGCCGCCGTAGAAAATGGCGGCTACCCGAGCCACTGTAATCGATATGTTTTTGAAGGCTTCTACTTTAGTGTCTGTGTTAACACCTTTGAGAACGTACTCATTTGTACTGGAAATCCTGGAAAGGAAATTATTTGCCTCCACCTTTTCCATTGCCAGGCTCTTAACGGTTAGCAGGCAGGAAAACGTCTCGTGGAGGCGGCCATAGATTTTAGTCCACGATTCTATCAGGAATTTTTCCCTGTGTATTTGCTCCTTTGAAGCCCACATGCCAATCAACACCGGAACCGGTACAAAAAACAGCACGATTAAGGATAACTTCCAGTCTAGCTGGAACATCACGTACATAGAGGCGAATAAATAAACCAGGGTGGGAAGTGTGAAAAAGGCAATTTCACTGAAGGCGGCCACGAACCCATTTATAGCCCTCTCGAATTTTGTCATGGTGGCGCCTACACCTTCTCGCTGATGGTAGGACAAGGGAAGAGAGTAAAGTTTTGCGATTGCTGCTGCCTGAAGATTTGTCTGTAGTTTCAGCCTCACTTTCCAGACAAGCCAGTTGTGAACTCCGTTAACCTGCTCCCGCATTACGGACAGTACCAGAAGGGCAATAGCCGTGAAAGCAATTACTTCAGTGGGACTGTTTGTTGTTGCAATTATTTCATCAAAGAAATATTTGAGTATTAAAGGCTCTATAACCCCTATGCCAGCTGCTACTATAGCCAAAAGCACTATAATTCCTATTCTTGCCTTAAGCGGCATGATTAAATCTGCGACTCTGGGTAGAAATCTTCTCCACTCATCCATACAGCCCCTCTACCAAAAATTTACCTTTGCCACTACACAATATAGCTTTTACGGCAAAATCACCTGCTCTTACCACTGATGCTATAGGTATTTCCAGCTTATGGCTTAAAAAGGAGGTAAGGAATTCTTTTCAAACTCTAACGGATGGTTTTTCATGGTAAATCCCTGCCCCCGGTTTAATTATACTCCAGGGTGCCTCACTTGCACCGAACACACTTGCCACCAAGTATAAACTGCGTATCTTGCCCTCCCACAGCTATACTTTTCCCATGGACTTCCGCAAAGACATTCTGCTACAGGACAGCCGCGTGTTGCTACGCCCTTACAAGCCCTCTGATACTAGCGGCGTACGAGCCATTGCCTTCGAGGAGGAAATCTGGCGCTTTATGCCTGGCCGCATCAGCAATGAGCAGGAGCTGCAGGCATGGGCTGAGACCGTGGCGCGTGGCTTTGCCAACAGCACCCGCTATACGTTCATGATCGTGGATAAGGCTACCGGGCAACTAGCCGGCAGCACCAGCTATGGCAATATCTCCATACCTGATAGCCGCCTGGAGATTGGTTGGACCTGGCTCAGCAAGGACTACCGTGGCAGCGGTCTCAACCGGCACTGTAAGTTCTTGTTACTGCAGTACGCTTTCCAGGTGCTGCAGATGGAGCGGGTGGAGCTAAAGACCGACGTGCTGAACCAGCGCTCCCGCCGCGCTATGCTCAAACTGGGTGCCATCGAGGAGGGCGTGCTGCGCAGCCACACGCAGATGCACGACGGCCGCCGCCGCGACACCATCTATTACAGCATCCTGAAGGCGGAGTGGCCGGGTATCAGGCAGCGCGTGTTCGCCGACCTTTCCGCAACCGGTACTTCTGTTTAATTAAAAGCAACCACAGCAGCCCGTTGGCGGTACTTTATACCATCACCAACACTGCCCATACTTGAACACTGCTCCAAACCGCATTTTCCTGATTCGCCACGCCAAGCCCCGGGTGAAGCGCAGTGGCTTTTTTGATGTGGAGGCCGCCCGAAAGTACATCGCTGACTACGATGCGGCCCAGGTGGAGGAGTTCGTGCTGCAGCATGAAGCCATTCCCTATAAGCAAGTAAAGAAAGTATACTGCAGCACGCTGGTGCGCTCGCAACTAACCGCGCGTGCCATTTTCGGGGAGGAGGTAGAACTCAGGATTGACGCCACCTTCCGGGAGTTTGAACGGCGCATCTTTTCTCTTCCCTTCCTGCGCCTGCCCATAAAATTGTGGCTCCTGAGTGCCCGTGTGCTGTGGTTCCTGGGCTTCAACAGCCGCGACATCGAGACGTTCCGGCAGGCCCGCGCCCGCGCCCGGAGAGCCGCCGAGCTTCTGGACCAAGACGCCCGCCAGAACCACACCACCGTGCTGGTGGCGCATGGCTTGCTCAATAACTTTATACTCCGGGAGCTGAAGCGTCTGGGCTGGCAGGCAAGTATAAACGGGGGGAACAGCTTCCTGGCGGTGCATATGCTTTCGAAGTATAAATAAATTTATACTTAAATATATGCAACTTACATCTCACCGCATAGTATAATCTAAACATACTTAAATCCTAGTATCTCTAGCACTGCATTCAAAGTATAGGCCAGGCTAACTGTCACCTCCTGCTCCCATATGAACCTCGGTTTATACAGGAACAGAGAGGTTATAACCCTGTATCTGCCGCCAAACAGGCGCTTTTATCTCTTTTACTCACAAACGCATAGCTTTATGAAGAAACATGTACTACTTACCCTTCTGATGCTCTTGATGCTTCTCCCGGTGGCATGGGCTCAGACCCAGGTCGTGTCCGGCAGGGTTACCTCCGCCGCCGACCGCGCTGCCCTTCCGGGTGTAACCGTGCTGGAGAAAGGCACCTCGAATGGCGTCACGACGGGGAGTGACGGCGAATACAACCTCACCGTTCAGCCAAACGCCACGCTCGTGTTCCGGTTCATCGGCATGGCCCCACAGGAAGTGCCCGTTGCCGGGAGAGCTACTGTGAACGTGCAGCTCAGCCCCGATCAGCAGCAGCTGAGCGAGGTAGTGGTGGTTGGCTACGGTACCCAGCTGAAGCAGGAGCTGACCGGCAACATCGCGCAGATATCCGGCGAGGAGATCGCCAACATTCCCACGCCTTCGCTGGAGACGGCTTTGCAGGGCCGGGCCGCCGGCGTATATATTAACCAGGGCAGCGGCAAGCTGGGGCAGGGCATCAACATCCGCATCCGCGGGGCCGCCTCGGTTTCGGCCAGCAATCAGCCGCTCTATGTGGTGGATGGCATACCCGTTACCTCATCCGACTTAGGAACGTCCAACTCCGAGCCACTCAACCCCATCGCTGACATTAACCCGAACGATATTGCCTCCATCGAGATTCTGAAGGATGCCTCGGCCGCCGCCATCTATGGCTCCAGGGCTTCGAACGGCGTGGTGATCATCACCACCAAGCGCGGACAGGCCGGCAAGACGAACGTTACCTTCAACTACTACACCGGCTTCAGCCGCCCCACCAAGATCCGGGAGTTCCTCAATGCCGAGGAGTACATCGAGCTCTTCTCCGAGGCCATCGAGAACGTAGGCGGCGACCCTGCCAGTGTCTTCGCCAGAAACGGCCTCGACATCAATTCCCCGTACGACCAGAACTGGGGCGAAGAACCGTTCAGAACTGGCAGCGTATCGCAGTATGAGATCGCCCTGAGCGGCGGCAACGAGAAGACGCGCTTCTACATCAACGGTAACTATAACACCACCGACGGTATCCTGGTGGGCAACGAGTTCGACAGGGCCTCCGGCCGCTTCAACGTGGACCACAGCATCAGCGACCGCGTCAGGATCGGGACCAACGTTTCGCTGATCCGCACCCTGAACCAGCGCGTATCCGACGACAATGCCTTCTCGAATGTCATCCAGCTGAACGCCCTGCCTCCTATTCAGCCCAAGATCGATCCGGAAACCGGGGAGCTTAACCGCAAGACGCTCTACTACAACAACCTGATCGACCAGCGCGACGGCTTTAACGACGCCCTGACCTACCGCACGATCAGTACCGCGTTCCTGGAAGTGGACGTACTGCAGAACCTGCGCTTCAGAACCGAGCATGGCATCGATTTCCTCAACCTGCAGGAAGAGCTCTACCTGGGCAGGCAAACGCAGGACGGGGGGCCCTCCGGCTACGGGTACAACTCGCAGCTGACCTCCACCAACTACAACACCAACAACACGTTCACCTACAACGGCGTTTTCGGGGGTGAGCACAAGCTGGAGGCCCTGCTCGGTTTCAGTTACCAGCGGGCGAACACGAGCGCTGCCTCGGTCGAGGCCCGCGGCTTCCCGAGCGACAGGTTCCAGAAAATTGCCAGCGCCGCCCGCATTACGAGCGGCTCCTCCTCCGAGACGGGCTATGTGTTCGCCTCTTATTACACCCGTGCCAACTACGTATTCCGCGACAGGTACCTGTTCAGCGGCAGCGTGCGCGTGGATGGCTCCTCCCGGTTCGGGTCAGGCAACCGCTTCGGAGCATTCCCGGCGGCCTCTGCCGGCTGGATCCTGACGCAGGAGCCCTTCCTGAGCGGGTCCAACCTGTTCAGCTTCCTGAAGTTGAGGGCTAGCTATGGCTTAACGGGTAACGCCGAGATCAGCAATTTTGCCCCCTTAGCCCTTTATAGTGCCGCTGCCTACGAAGAATTGGCCGGCCTGGTACCCGCCAGCCTGCCGAGCGAGGACCTGCGCTGGGAAAAGACCAAGCAGCTGGATGTAGGCCTCGACTTCGGGTTGTTTAACGACAGGATTACGGGGGAGGTGGACTACTACATCAAGAATACCGAAGACCTCCTGCTCAACCTGCCCATCCCGGGCTACAACGGCTATACCATCATCACCAAGAACATCGGTAAGCTGGAAAACAAGGGATTTGAGTTTGTGCTGAACACGCAGAACCTGGTGGGCGAGTTCCTGTGGAGTTCCAACTTTAACATTGCCTTCAACCGAAACAAGGTGACTGACCTAGGCGGCAACACGATTTTCGGCAACTCCAGAGGGCTTGGTCAGATACGCGAAGGCGAGCCGATGGGGGTATTTTGGGGGCCGAAGTATGCCGGCGTGGATCCGCAGACCGGGGATGCGCTGTACTATGTGCAGGCCGGCAGCGATGAGACCACCAGCAACTATAGCCTGGCCGAGGAGCAGCGGGTAGGCAACCCGAACCCCGACTTTACCGGGGGCCTTACCAACAACTTCTCCTACAAGGGCTTCGACCTGAACGTGCTCCTGCAATTCGTGTCCGGAAACGACATCTTCAACATGGCCGGGTTCTTCCAGTCGGTAAACGGCGACTACTTCGATAACCAGACCAAGGACCAGCTGAACCGGTGGCAGCAGCCGGGTGATGTGACCGATGTGCCGCAGGCCCGCTACCTGGCGAGCAACGGCGGGGGAAGGTCCTCCCGCTGGGTGCAGGATGGCTCCTTCCTGAGGATCAACAATGTGAACCTGGGCTACCGGCTTCCGGCTACCCTCACCGACAGAGTTGGCCTGCAGTCGGCCAGAATCTACGTGCAGGCAACCAACCTGGCCACTTTTACCGACTACGACGGTTACGACCCGGAGGTGAACACCACCTACTTCGGCCGTAGCAACGTGAACCTTGGCCACGACTTCTACACCCCTCCGCTTGCCAAAACCTTCACGATTGGTGTAAACATTGGTCTGTAACCCTTAGCCTGAAACGACATGAAACTGAGACATAAAATACTAGCCGCCCTGTTTATACTTTGCCTCGGCTCCACGGCCTGCGAAGACATGCTGGATGTGGAGCCCAAGCAGTCGATTGACGCCAGGGATGCCATCATTACCGAAGATGACCTGCAGGGTGCCGTGATCGGAATGTATGCCATACTCGGAGGGCCTGAGCTATACGGCACCAACCTCTTGCTGCTGCCCGAACTACTTGGGGCGGAGGAGAACGTAGCCTGGTACGGTACCTTTGCCGGTTACCGGCAAGTAGCCAACAAAACCATGACTTCCGACAACATCGAGGCGCAGCGGACCTGGGTGGGGGCTTATGCCGCCATCAACCTGGCCAACATTATCCTGAGCAAGCTGGACATCGTCAGCGACCCCGCTACCCGCGACAGGATGGAGGGCGAGGCGCTCTTTGTGCGTGGCATGCTGCACTTCGAGCTGGTAAGACTGTATGGCAGGGCCTGGAACGACGGTGACCCGAACACCAACCTGGGCGTGCCGATCCGCACCACCGCTGTCACCACCGAAGAGGAGGCGAGAACCTTCGCCCCGCGCAACACCGTGGCCGAAGTATATGCCCAGGCACAGCAGGACCTGGAGCGCGCCAAGGAACTCTTGCCCGAGCTGAACGAGGAACGGGCTAACACCTATGCCGCTAGTGCTTTCCTGGCCCGCTTGCACCTGCAGCGCCAGGAGTACGCGGCAGCGCTTGAGGAAGCCAACCGCGTAATTGAGGAAGGCCCCTTTAACCTGAACCCCAGCGTGACGGCCATCTTCCGCAACGATAACACCGCCGAGTCCATCTGGGAGATACAGCAGAATGACCAGAACAATGCCGGTACCGCCAACGACGGACTCACCACCTTTTATGCCGACCTGGAAGGCATTGGCCGCGGGGACATTGCCGTGCTTTCCTACGACCTCTACGAAGAGCAGGATGCCCGCCTCTCCGAGCTCATTTACGAGGGCTTCCTGTATGGCGACATCCAAACCGGCAAGTGGACGGACTTTGGCCAAAACATTCCGGTGGTGCGGCTGGCCGAGATGTACCTGATCCGTGCAGAGGCCAATCTGAGGCTGGGCTCGGCGGTGGGCGCCACCCCGCTCGAGGACATAAACCGCATCCGGGAACGAGCCGGCGCTACCCTACTCAGCAGCGTTACCCTGGAGGATGTGCTGCTGGAGCGCCGCCTGGAACTGGCCTTCGAGGGCTTCAGGATTCACGACATCAAACGCACTGAAGACGTACTGGAGGGAGATGCCTACACCATCCCCTGGAACTCGCCGGAACTGGTGATGCCAATTCCGAGGAGGGAGATAGACGCCAGCCAGGGAGAGCTGACGCAGAACCCCGGCTACTCAGGGTAGAAAACTTTTTAATGTCTAAAAGCGGCTCTTATACTTTCAGGAGCCGCTTTTTTTATTATTTTTCTATATTAACTAAACTTTTAGTTTTGAAACTAAGTATATAGTTATATCTTTACTACATCATCACAGTTAGTTATACCTCTATGAAAGAATTGACCAAAGCAGAGGAAGAGATCATGCAGGTGCTCTGGAAGCTGGAGCGGGCTTTTGTGCGCGACATTCTGGAGGAGTTGCCGGAGCCCAAGCCAGCCTACAATACCGTGTCTACCATCGTGCGTATACTCGAAACAAAGGCCTTTGTGGGGCACGAGGCTTTCGGCAAGTCGCACCAGTACTTCCCGCTGGTAGACCAAGACAAGTATAAGAGCTTCTTCCTGAAGAACTTTATGAGCGGCTACTTCGGTGGCTCCTTCGAGCGGCTGGTGTCGTTCTTCGCCAAGGATAACAACCTGAACGTGCAGGAACTCGACCAGCTGCTTAAACACGTAAAACAGGATCTGGACGAAAAAAGCGACAGCGATGGAAGCCATACTTAATTACACATTAAAGATAAGCATAGCCCTGCTGGCTTTGTACCTATTTTACATCCTGGTGCTACGGGGCCAGAACAGCTTCCGCTTTAACCGGGCCTACCTGCTATTGGCCCCTATTATCGCGCTGCGGCTCCCCCTCATCAAGTGGCCTACCCTACTTGCCCCGGATACTTTTGCCAGCCAGGCACTGCAGGCAGTGCAACTGGATGAGCTTGTTGTGAACCCCTATCCCCCGGCAGCGGCGGAAACTGCGGCAACAGTGCAGTTGGTTAACACGGCGCTTCTAAGTTTATACTTGCTGGGTGTGGCGCTTGTGCTTTTTAAGCTGGTTCGGCAACTGTGGCAGATCCGGCAGCTGAAGGCACAGGCTACACTTGCCCGGCAGGCCGAAGGGATAAACCTATACCACCTGAACAGTCCCTACCCCGCCTTTGCTTTTGGCAAGAATATTTTCCTGAGCCGACTACAGGAGCAGTTACACCCGCAGGAGCGGGAGCAGGTCCTGGCCCATGAGCTGGCGCACGTGAAGTATGGCCACACCTGGGATGTGCTCTTATACGAAGTGCTCTCGGCCATCCTTTGGTTTCATCCCGCCGTGTGGCTCTTAAAGCAGGAGCTGCGCGATGTGCACGAATACCAGGCCGACGACGCCGTGGTGACCAGGCACCAAACACAAAAGTATACTTCGCTCCTCTCAAGGGAGGCCCTGCTAAGTATGGGCTTGCCGGTAGGCAGCTATTTTACCAAGCCCCAGGTGCTTAAGCGCCTGCACATGCTGCAACTGCAGGGGCGCAAACCAAGCTGGATACGCCCGCTGCTCGCCGCCCCGCTCTTACTGGTCTTAACCTTTCTGCTTGCCCGACAGCAGGCTACGGCCGAACACCAAGGCCTAACCGCTGCCTCAGATAGCTTGACAAGCAAGCTTCCGCCTGCCCCCCTTCGAGACGCTGAGGTGGTTGCTCCTGCCCCATCCAGAGAACAGCCTTATACTTATGTGGAGCAGATGCCAATCTTTGAAGGCGGGGATGAGGCAATGCTAGCTTTCCTAGGTAAAAATATCCGCTACCCTGAACAGGCAGAGGACGCCGGTACCGAGGGTTTGGTAGTGCTGAGTTTTGTGGTAGAAGCTGATGGCAGCCTGCACGATATCACGGTGGTGAAGTCGCTGGGCGATGGCACTGAAGAGGAAGCCATCCGCGTGGTAGAAAAGATGGACGGCATGTGGCACCCCGGCAGGCAGAACGGCAGAGCAGTTCCCGTCCAGTATACGTTGCCCGTCCGCTTCGCCATCAGGTAAAGTATAATTTATCCTTCCTGAAAGACCTTTTTCAGCTCGTTTTGGGCTGATGCAGGATACCTATTGTCTTTTCTCAAACCTTAAAACATACAAAATCATGAAAAACACATTCAGACAACTAACCGCTGCCGCACTGCTAAGTATGGCTATACTCGCTGCTGCCCCATCCGCACTGGCGCAAACATCAGAAAAACCTTACACTTACGTGGAACAGATGCCTGTTTTCAAGGGCGGGGAAGCGGAAATGATGAAATTCCTGGGCAGTAACATTAACTACCCTGCCGATGCCATAAAAGCCGGTGTGGAGGGGCTGGTGGTGCTTTCGTTTGTGATAGACGCCAACGGCTCCGTACACGATATGCGGGTAGTAAAATCCCTGAGCACCAGCACCGATGCCGAGGCAACCCGCGTGGCGAAGATGACCGACGGTAAATGGCAGCCGGGCAAGCAGAATGGCAAAACAGTAGCCGTACAGTATACTTTGCCCGTACGTTTTGCCATGAAGAATGCACCTGCCGATGCCGCCGGGCCAGACCAGCAGCCACAATTTAAGGGCGGGCAGCAAGCGCTGATGCGAACGATAAACCAGCACCTGAAAGTGCCGGAGGAGGCGAAGCAAGAGCACCTGAACGCCCGCGTAGTGGTAAAGTTCACAGTAGAGAAAGACGGCACGGTGTCCAACATCAAACTAGCTAGTACCAAGTTAAAGAAAACCGTGGGCCCCGACGCCACGCTCGACTACATGGATGCCTCCACCTTTAACCTGCAGAACAAAACCATACTTGCCAAGCTGGCAGAGGCCGCAGCAGCAGCCGTAAAAGCTACCTCCGGCCAATGGCAGCCTGCTACTAAAAACGGGCAGGCTGTAGCCGCAGAACTGGCGCTGCCGGTGCAGTTTGTAGGTAGTGAGGCAGGAGGTAAGTAGAAAAGCGCTTATTGATTTAATAAGGAATTAACGCATGAGGCGATACATACCTCCTATTAACCCGCTGGTAAAAATTCTGACAACATGTACGAAGCGTCAAACGAAGTCCGGTGGTGTGTTCTATTTCATTCTCTCCGTGTTGTCCTTGGTAGCAGGGTGTAAAAGTACAGCACCAATAGAGACCATTGCTTTTAAGAATAACTACAAATTTAGCGCTGACATAACGGAGAGAACGGAGAAAGACACAGTTGCCTGGAAGTATCAATTGGCAGCAGCAGATTTTGCCACGAAGGGCGATTACAGGAAAGCGTTGGAGCAGTGGGATATGGCAATCCCTGGAAAGTTTGCACCTTATACGGAGCGTGAGATAGATTCTCTTCGCTCAGAATACAGCGTAGTTCCAGCCTTGAAGTATATTGTGGAGCAGGCAAAGTCACACCAGGTCATCCTTATAAACGAGGCCCACCATAGTTCCCTTCACCGGGTATTTACCAGATCGCTTCTCCAGGAGCTCTACGACAAGGGGTATAAAAACCTTGGCTTAGAAGCCTTAACCAACGGGGAACTAAAAGACAACCTGCTTCATAGCAGAAAGTACCCCGTTATGGAGACCGGCCACTACACCAAGGACCCTCAGTTTGGGAACCTCATCAGGGTGGCGATGGAGATCGGGTATAACCTGTTTCCCTATGAGACGACTGAGCGCAGCAACGGCAAACCCCGGGAAATAGATCAGGCTAGAAATATTCAGGAAGCTATAAAGAGCCGGCCAAACGAAAAGTTCTTGATCCATTGTGGGTTTGGCCATGTGGTGGAGGGGGAACACGACATGTGGGAGAAAGCGATGGCCGGAAGACTGGCAGAGTTTACAGGAATGGATCCATTAACGATAGACCAGGTGCATTATAGTGAAAAGAGCAAACCAGAACTGAGCCACCCACTTCTTAAAGCTTTCAACATCGCTCAACCCTCCGTTCTGCTAGATCAGGAGAACCAGCCTTTCCGGTTCGAGCGTGGCAAAACCTGGGCCGATATAGCGGTGCTTCACCCGTTCACCTCCTACATACATGAGAGGCCCAGCTGGCTTTTTGAGAATGGCAATAGACCCGTGGACATTAACTTGAAAGAGGTTGATATTACCTTTCCTGTTCTGGTGATAGCTTTTAAAAATGGAGAGAAGATAGCTGAGGCAGTTCCCGTAGACATACTTGAAGTTAGAGCAAAGACTAGTCCTTCATATCTTGCGCTGCCGAAAGGAAAGTATGAGATTGTGATAGTTAATAAGAAAGAAGAGGCCCGGAAGTTTGAACTAAAGGTAAAATGAGAGTTGCGTAACTTATACTGAAGCTGTGTTTCGGCTACGGTTCTCTCCCTTGGCGTTTGGGGTTTATACTATTCAGCTAAAATGACAGGCTCCCGGCGCTTATAAACGAAAGAAGCAATATCTTTGGGTTCTTACATTTCGCACACAGATGAACAAGTTATTTACGGCTACTCTATTTACCGCAGTAGTTATACTTTCCAATGCAGCTTTTGCCCAAGATTCAACAGCAGTCTCAACAGAAGAAACTTGGACCTACGTTGAACGGCTCCCTCAATTCCAAGGCGGCGACGAGGCTATGTTCAGCTTTCTTGGCTCTCATATCAAAGTGCCTAAAAACCCGCCGGCTGGTACAGTTATCTTAAGCTTTATTGTGGAGGTAGATGGTTCTGTAGACGATGTGCAGGTAGTGCAGAGTCTTTCCCCGGAAGTAGACGCTTCCTGTATAAAAGCAATTTATAAGATGAGCGGTAAGTGGGAGCCAGGCATGCAGAACCAAAAACTAGTGCCGGTGCGCTTTACCATCCCCATTGACATGGCACCTGCCTCAGCCAGAAAGAGGAAAGAGTAGGTGTAAAATCCTAAAGTATAACCGCCCCTACTGAACCGAATCAGCAGGGGCGATTGCTTTAACCTGGAAGTATAAAATTAAAAATTCCAATCCTCGTTGATGATGCTCATGGCATGGTGGGCCGTCATATCAAACTGGCAGGGCACGATGGAGACATAGTTGTTCACCAGCGCCCACTCGTCGGTATCCTCCCCCTTGTCGTGGTTCACGAAGCTGCCCGTCATCCAGTAGTACTTGCGGTTGTGCGGGTCCAGGCGCTCATCAAACTCCTCCTGCCACTTGGCGCGGGCCTGGCGGCAGACTTTGATGCCTTTTATCGGCTCGCCGCCCTTTTTCGGGAAGTTCACGTTCAGGGCCGTGTTCTCCGGTATGCCGTGCTCGATCGCCTCGCGGATGATCTTCTCCACAAACTCCTCGGTATGGGTAAAGTCTGCCCCGTGGCCGTAGTCGCAGAGCGAGAAGCCAATAGCAGGCAAACCTTCGATGGCTGCCTCAATGGCCGCCGACATGGTGCCGGAGTACAGCACGCTGATACTGGAGTTGGAGCCGTGGTTGATGCCGCTCACTACCAGGTCGGGCTGGCGGTCCTTGAGCACGTGGAACTTGGCCAGCTTCACGCAATCGGCCGGGGTGCCGGAGCACTCGTAGGCTTCTACGCCCAGATCCTCCAGGGCAATTGATCTATCTAAACGAAGCGTGTTACCAATGGTGATGGCGTGGCCCATACCCGACTGCGGCGAATCAGGGGCGACTACTACTACCTCCCCTACCCGCATGGCTACGCGTACCAGCGTTCTGATACCCGGTGCGGTGATGCCGTCGTCGTTGGAAACTAAGATTAATGGTTTAGCCATTTTAATTATTTTCAGTTGATGTGTGACGAATTAAACGATTTTGTATTTGACGCTAATATACTACAACCCGCTGCTGTACATCAAGGTTTACAACTATTAAATAAAGAGACGAAAACTACCATGTTAAAGAAGATATTTTACGCGGTGTTGCTGGGAGCGGGCATGGCAGCCTGCCTCTCGCAGCAGGCTGAAGACGAAGAGACGGCAACAGCCACCGAATCGCCCATGCTCCCTGGCCCCACCGAAGAAGCTGTTGCCCAGCCCGACCCTGCCCTTTTTGTAGTGGGGAAGCAGCGCGTAGGAAACATACAGATCGGCATGCCCATAAAGCAGATGCGGGAGCAGATAGCTCCTGGCCTAAGTATAAAGGACACCACGTTAAATTTAGAAGGCACGCAAAGCACGGCCTACGTACTACGCCCGGAAGATCAGCCTAAAGGGATTTTAGTGGAGCAGGCATGCGAGGAGAACTGCCACGTATGGCGCATCAGCGTGCTCAACCCCGATTTCAAAACGGCCAAAGGTATAGGCATTGGCTCCAAGTATGGCGAGCTGCAGCAGGCCTATAACATCCAATCTGTTACCTTTGAGGAAGGCAACCTCGTTGCCCTGTCTCCAGGGTCCGGCATGAGTTTTATACTGGAGCACAACTCCCTCCCAAGCGATCAACTCACCAGGCTAGATGCTTCCACCGTGCCGGCCAATCTGCTGATCAAAAAAATCTTAGTATATTAGCAGGTTGCTATATTCACGGTAAATTCCTATACTTGCCACCATGGCTATACTTCGCGCAGGCTACAGGTCAAAAAACTTCGGATTGCTGCTGCTCCGGGTGGGCATCGGTGTTATGTTTATACTTCATGGATGGCCGAAACTGGCCGGAGGCCCGGAACGCTGGGAAGCGATAGGGCAAAACATGGAGCTGCTGGAAATAGGTTTTGCACCGGTTTTCTGGGGCTTTATGGCTGGATTTGCGGAGGTAGCCGGAGGCGCGCTGCTGGTACTGGGCCTGCTTTTCCGCCCTGCCACCCTGCTGCTCCTGATCACGATGGTGGTGGCCACCCTAAAACACGTAGCCGGAGGTGATGGCTTTGGAGGTTACTCCCATGCCATGGAGGCAGCCATACTTTTCCTCTCGCTCCTGCTCATTGGCCCGGGCAAGTACAGCTTCGACCACCACCTCTTCCAGAAAGATAAAAGCCGAGCCCGCCGATACTACGCGTAAGACTGCGGTACTTCCCTCCAGGAGTAAAGGGTGCGTCCTGTTTTTATAACCGGACGCCACCTGTCTTTCCAAGTTGTGGACCTGCAGCAGGGGAACCAGGCCGCCCCAGGCGTTTATACAACCCTGCCGGGGATATACAGCCTACAGGCTGCACGCTTTCCTGTCCCTGCCAATTGCGGTCTTTCACTCCCGGTCCGTTTCAGTATCTCCCCTTCCGCAAACAGCCTCGGCAGCCTAATGCTAAAGGCGCTGCTTTTCCTGCTTCAACCCCGCCATCAATTTGCAGCAGAAACAAACAAGCAACTTCCCGGCAAACCCACCGTAATATAATTATACTTTTCTAACGTCACATATAAATTACATCAAAAGAACAGTGTCCAACAACCGCTTATCCACCATTTTATAACACAATTTAAAGCAACATAAAGTCAACTAAAAATCATATTTAAAACACAAATTTACTATATAACAAAAGATAAGTTATACTAAACCTTACTATATCTTTGGTACTGTGACTGCACAGGCAAAAACCAGAACATATAATTATTCTAATTTCATCGCTATGCGAATAATTTTTACTAAGAGCAACGGAACTACACCGGAAAGCCCCTACCACAAACCTCTTGCCGGCTTGCTGGCTTTTGCTGCTGTAACTTCATTGCCACGGCGGGCTGCCAACATATACATGACGCCTTATCCTTGACGATGGAAAGCTGCCGCACCTGAAAGCTCGATACATTTTCGGCGCCTGGAGTAAGAGCTATGAGATACCTAACGGGCTGGTGTTTATATCTTAGCCTGGCTCCCCGGCCGCTCCATAACACTTCTGCGATATCTATCCCCCCTGCTGTTACCCTGAACTCTTACCTGCTCGGCTTTGGGCAGGACCTGAGCGGCAAAATATGCGCCCTGCTCCCTGTTACCTAAAGGCCCTCAGGCAAGACCGGCAAAGGACACAAGATCACCTAAAAGAAGGCACCCCACCCGTTTGAAGCACGCCTGAGACAAGGCCAGAGCATCAGGCAACAGCAGTTTATAAAAGAAACAGTTGACTCTGCCAGAAGATCAGGTTGGCTAGAGCCGCTTGTGGGCGAGGCGCCTGCAGGAATGCGGAACAGAAGAGAGCCGATGCAACCCTTATAACTCTCACAGGATTCACTTTTATTTTTTTTACCCAAATACTTTTTTTTATGAAACAAACGATAAACACCACTGTCAGAAAATCCATGTCCTATGCGAAAGGCTTGCTGAGTGCTTCACTTTGTATCCTTTTCCTGTCCGGCTGCGAGCACATGGGCGACCTGGACGACATTATCAAAGACGGAGACGATGATAAGGACAAAGAGATGAAGTACACCGCATATCTCAGCCCGCTCAATAACTCCGGGGTGACAGGCACGGCCAAGATAATGATGAAAGAAGACGGCAAGTTCCAGGTGATTGTGGAGGCCAGCAACATGGTGCCAAACATGGTGCACCCGCAGCACATCCACGGCTTTGTTATGGAGGACAAGAACGCTACCTGCCCCGACCCAAGTGCGGCCGGCGAGGATGGCTTGCTCACGTTAGCTGACGGGCTGCCCGCCTATGGGCCGGTTATTGTGCCGCTGGACGACCAGTTGGTGCCCCTGAGTGTAGAAAACTTCCCGAACGCCAACGCCGGCGGAAACCTGAGCTATGTAGAGAAGGTTGACACAAGGGCATTGGTTTCGGCCTTTGATGCCGCCTACGAAGGCACTCAGACCATGGCAAACCTTAAACTGGACAAGCGTGTGATCGTGTTGCACGGCGCCTATGTGAAGGATAATATGGTGGTCCCCGCCGGCACGGAGGGAGCTGAATACATAGCCACTCTTCCGGTAGCCTGCGGAGAAATAGTGGAGAAGCACTAAAAGGAACCGGTGTCTTTCTAGATTTTGCACAGTGGCCACCCTACCGGGTGGCCACTGTGTTTTTCCGCCCTTGTGCCTTTTACAAGCCAGCCCCGCAGCGGTAGAGCAGATTGCTGCCCGAGCCGCTTTTTCCGCAGTCTGTGGCTCCGCTTGCCTGCCAACTCACCTCCCCCCGAACCTTTCCCCTCCTCCTTGCTACCTTTTCCCCTCAGAAATCCTTATCATTGCCCATTGTTCTTACGCAAAACCATACTATGCTAACCACCTTATTACTTGCGGCGCTGCTAAGCACCGGAGCACCCGATAAAGACAAACCCAACCTGAAAACGCCTTACGAGCAGGGCAGCGGCAACCAGACCGCCACCTACGACGAAGCCATCGCATGGTATCAAAAGCTCGACGAAGCCTACGACGAAGTAAAGATGCTGCCTTACGGGGCAACGGACGTGGGCCAGCCGCTACACCTGGTCATCGTCTCCACCGACAAGGATTTTGACCCCGCCTCGATCAAACAAAAGAACAAGCGGGTGCTGCTGATACAGAATGGCATACACCCGGGTGAGCCGGAGGGCATCGACGCCACCATGATGCTGGCCCGCGATTACCTGCAAAACAAAAAGCTGCGCAAGCAGCTGGATAACGTAGTACTGGCCATCATTCCGGTGTATAACATCGGCGGTGCCCTGAACCGCAACAGCCACACCCGCACCAACCAGAACGGGCCGGAGGAGTATGGCTTCCGGGGCAATGCCCGCAACCTGGACCTGAACCGCGATTACATCAAAACCGACTCGCGCAACGCCCAGACCTTTCAGCAGATCTTCCGGGAATGGGACCCGGACGTGTTCATGGACAACCATACCTCCAACGGAGCCGATTACCAGCACGTGATGACACTCATCGCCACCCAGCACAACAAGCTCAATCCAACGCTGGCCAAATACCTGAGCGGTAAAATGGTGCCCACGCTGTATGAGGGCATGAAGCAGGACAAGTTCCCGATGGTGCCGTACATGAATACCGTAGACGAGACGCCGGACAAGGGCATTATCGGCTTTATGGAGTCGCCGCGTTATGCCACGGGTTACACTGCGCTCTACAACACGATCGGATTTGTGCCCGAAACGCACATGCTCAAGCCCTTTAACCAGCGCGTGCAGGCCACTTACAAACTCATGGAGAACATGATTGAGACGGTGCACCGCGATGCCGACGAGATTGGCAAACTGCGCCAGCAGGCCAAGCAGCAGACGCTCACGCAAAAGCAGTTCCCGCTTAACTGGAGGCTTGATACTACCAAAGTAGCGCAAATCCCATTCCTGGGCTACGAGGCAAAGTATAAACCCAGCGAGGTAAGCGGACTGGAGCGTTTATACTATGATCGTAAGTCGCCCTACAGCAAGAAGATCAATTATTATGATGAGTTTGTGCCGACTGTGACGGTGGAAAAGCCGGTAGCCTATGTTATTCCGCAGGCCTGGCGAGAGGTGATCGAGCGACTGAAACTAAATAACGTGCAAATGCAGCAGTTAAAGCGCGACACCATCCTGACGCTCGACACTTACTACATCACCGACTATAAAACTGGTCAGCGCCCCTACGAAGGCCATTACCTGCATTCGGATGTAAAAGTGGAGACCAAGCGTATGCCGCGCCAGTACTTCAAAGGCGATTACGTGGTGTACCTCAACCAGGAGGCCAACCGCTTTTTGGTGGAAGTGCTCGAGCCGCAGGCCGTGGACTCCTACTTCAACTGGAACTTCTTTGATTCGATCCTGATGCAGAAGGAGTATTTCTCGAGCTACGTGTTTGAGGACCTGGCTGCCCAGTATCTGAAGCAAAATCCCGAGCTGCGCAAGCAACTGGAAGCGCGCAAAAAGCAGGACCCGGAGTTTGCCAAAAACGCCCGTGCCCAGCTCGACTTTGTGTACCGCAACACGCCGCATTACGAGTACACCCATCAGCTCTATCCGGTAGGCCGGCTGATGCAGGACGTGAAGCTGCCGCTGTAAAGTATGAGCAAGTATAAAGTATAGAGGCCACCCCTGAGGGGTGGCTTCTTGCATTTCAAAAGTATAAACCTAAGATGCGATTAACCCACCCCTGCCCCTCCGAAGAGGGGAGTTATAATACACTTGCAGGAATTCCCCTCTCGGGAGGGGCAGGGGTGGGTTTACACCTTTACGGTAGTAGTAAATTGCCATTGGGTCTATAAGTATAAATCTGCAGCAACATCAACCAGAAAAAAACTGAAACTTATGTAGCAGAGAAGTTGTTTTGATAGTACATTCGCATGTACGTACATTATTTATCAACACAAACATCACTTTAATGAGTCTTTTACAGCATTTGAACTGGCGCTACGCAACCAAACGCATGACGGGAGAGCGCGTGCCACAAGAAAAAGTTGAGTACATACTGGAAGCAACCCGACTGTCGGCTTCTTCCATGGGCTTGCAGCCTTATACAATACTGGTAGTGGAAAGCCCGGAGCTGCGCCAGCAGATCCAAAAAGTGGCCTACAACCAGCCGCAGATCGTGGAAGCATCGCACCTGCTTATTTTTGCCGCCTGGAACGACATCACTGAGGCACAGGTAGATGAGTATATGCAGAACATTGCCGCCGTGCGTGGCGTGGCGGTAGATACCCTGGTTGACTTCAAAGCCAGCCTGATGGGCAGCGTGGTAAGCCGTACGCAGGAGCAGAAGTATGAGTGGGCTGCCCGCCAGACTTACATTGCCCTGGGCACTGCCCTGGCCGCCGCTGCCGAACAAGGCGTGGACGCTACTCCAATGGAAGGCTTTGACCCAGCCGCCCTGGACGAGCTGCTCAACCTGAAGGAGAAAGGCCTGCGCAGCGTTACCCTCCTGCCACTTGGCTACCGCCATACCGAGGCTGACTTCCTGGCCACAGCCAAGAAAGTGCGTCGCAACAAGGAGCAGCTGTTTGTAGCACTGGACGAAGTATAACACAAGTATTTTATAAAACAGAACAGGCCACCTCTGAGGTGGCCTGTTCTGTTTTATAAGGTAGTTTACACTTCTATCTCTCCTTTCAAATAGGTCACGGCTTTCCCGGTGATCATTACCCTATCGCCCAGAAACTCGCACTGCAAGTCTCCCTGGCGCTTCGAAAGCTGCCTGGCAGTCATCTTTTTGCCGAGTCGTTCGCTCCAGTAGGGCGTCAGTGTGGTGTGGGCAGAGCCGGTTACGGGGTCTTCATCGATGCCCACCTGCGGACAGAAGAACCGTGATACGAAGTCTACCTCATTACCGGGTGCCGAAACAATAATGCCCCTAGCCGGCACGGTGTTGATCAGGGCAATATCCGGATTGAAAGCTTCCACATCCGCCTGCGAAGTATAAATAAGCAGGTAATCGGTTTTGCCTTTGTAGGTTTCCTGCGGGGCTTTTCCCAGCGCGGTGACCAAGGCCTCCGGCGTTTCGGCGGGCTCCAGCACATCTGCCGGAAAGTCCATTGTGAGCGCATCACCTTGCTTTGTAACCGTTAGCAAACCGCTGCTGCGCGAGTGAAACCGGATCACCTCCGAAGTATAGCCAGTGTAGGTAAACAGCACGTAAGCGGCAGCCAGGGTGGCATGCCCGCACAAAGCTACCTCTACCGTGGGCGTAAACCAGGTGATCTCATAGTCCTCCCCTTTCGGTACGACAAAAGCGGTTTCAGCCAGGTTGTTTTCAGCGGCTATCTGCTGCATCGTCTGGTTGGGCAGCCAGGCATCCAGCACACACACGGCGGCCGGGTTCCCCCCGAATACCTTCTCGGTGAAGGCATCTACCTGGTATAGGTTTATTCTTTTCATGTTGATTGCGTCTCAGGTAAAAAATCTTTACGACCAAGGTAGCAAAAAAGCCACTTCTGCCATACTTCCCGTGCCTGGGCAGCAGCACAAAACATACTTCTGAAAAACTTAGCAGCAGTGCGTTTTATACTTAGCCAACAGCTCAACATTGCCCCACAGCTATAGTAAAACAAAGTATAAAACGCAGCCATGGACGTACCCAAGGGTTTTGAGCAAATGATGGATTTCGGGCTGGTGGAGGCGCTGCTGGGCCGCCGCTCGCGCCGTTTCTTTATGGGGGCCGAGATTCCGGACGGGGTATTTGCCTACAAATCCAAGCACGCGCCTGTGCCCCTCTCGGAGCTGGAGAAACTGCTGGTGGTAACGGCCTGCGCCGGCAACACCAGCTGGCACCACATGATCTTCCGGGCCGAGCGCTATGCGCCGCACCTGTCCAACTACGCCGGGGCTGCCGGGGGGCGCACTTTTCCCTCAGCGGCAGGCTTCCATACCAGCAAGACCTTCTTTACCGACGACGAAGGCGTATACGTGCTCGACAACCGCGATGCGCCCGCCAGCGCTGAGCGCGACAACGAGGGAAATCTGAACCTGGATGAAGTCGTGAATGCCCTGAAAAGCCAGGTAAGAAAACTGCAGGATAGCCGGGTAGGTGTCCCCTGTGAGGTGCCTTTTGTGGAGGCGCACAATACCTGGGTGGTGAACAAGCCGGGAACGCTGCTGGTGATTCCGGTGGGTGATCTCTCGCAGCACGTGCTGCTGGCCATCTGCTATATGTTGCAGAACGGCATGGTGCTCACCGACGACATCCACAAGCGCTCTATCCCCGGTATCGAAAAATATAGTCACCTGGCAGATCCCAGCAGCGTTTGGCCAATCACGTTCCTGGAGCAATGGTCGATGGCGGAGCTGACGGCAGAACTGAGCACCAGCTGCTATGCCGGTGCCCTGATGCTGCAGGCCATGGGACTGGGTGGCTGGATGTTCAACGGTATCGATCCGTTTAGTATGCTCGGGGCTAGCGGTAATCCTGCCGTGCCGGGACTAGGGTTCAGGTATGACTCCAACGACAGGTGGCCTTACCCTAACCCCACAGGCCTGGATGGCGTGATGGAAGGCTTTTGCCCACCCCATTACCCTACTATGCGCGCTGCCGTGGATGCCCTTTGCGAGCGAAAGTTTGGCAATGGCGGCCCTTTTAACGCCGCCACACCAGGCCCCTGGAAAGCGTCGGCCAAGGTACGGGGTGCGGCAGAAGTACATTCTGAAGAGTTCAGGGAATGCGTGGCGCTGCAGGCGCAGTATATCTATGATACCTTCGGCAAGTTTCCCGGTACCGTGCCCTCCATATTCGTCATCACCTACCTGCAGGCCCACCACCTTGACCTGGAGTTTTATGATACCTTCTACAAGCCGGGATCATACTTGAAAACACACGCCGAGCATATGGGAAACTGGCATAAGTAAAGGGGCATGGAGATTTTTTTGAGCTTGTAACATACTGGTGCAGCCGATGGATGAGGCGTAGCCCAAGTATAGAGGGTGCACTTGGTTCGGCAATTTCATTCTTTCTCATTCTCCAACTTACCACCCCAACAACTACTTTCGCTGCTTTTGATACCCCTGTTGAAGTGAATGTGTGCGAGCATGGTCATTTCCTTATCATTTCTATAAGTAGAACTTCCTGCTTCCATTCTACTCTCCATTCCTTTCAGTTCTTCATCGGTATAAACGTTGAAACCAATGCTGTTCAAAGCTTTTTCGTCTGACAATTCAAAAGTTCTATTCTTTGAGTTCAATAGAATTTCTTTCACCCTTGCTTCACCTTTTACTGAATAGTCAATGCCATATTCCTGGTGGATAGCACCGTTTAGGAAGTTACCTTTTGTGCAGACTTGACTTCTTTTGTTTCACCTGTACATTTATTGAGTACTTTGACACCTCACCGCACCATTGCATAAACATTTTGTCAGCAACTTGTAGTCGGTCGTTACATTGTCATCATGGTGTCGCCGAATAGAATTGATTGTCGCGCCATCGTCATAACCTACCTAGGGTTGTTTGGCTTGGTCACGTTTACGGCAGAAAAGAGCACAAAGGGAATGAATACCTTACCCTTTTTTACTCTGCTTTTAAAACTATTACAGGTTCAATATGCGCTGCTCGAATGGTTTGGGATAGCACAGTTAGTAGCCCGATTATGGCAACCAAACCAAAGCCTATGCTTACATTTATAAGACTCAAATCAACTTTACTTCCCATCTCTTCTCGTAATAAATCACCGCAAAACAAGCCTGCTGGAACGCCAATAAGTCCGGCAATTAGGATAAGAATGCCAAAATTACGGGTAACTGCCCACACCAATTCTATGTTGCTTGCTCCCAATACTTTTTTTACACCCAATTCTTTCGTGCGTACTTCTACGGAATAACTAGCTATGCCTAAAATGCCCAAAGCAGCAATTATCATGACTATAAGGGCAAAGAATCCAAAAAACCCTATTCTCTCTCTACTGTTTTCTCCTGTATAGCGGTCTTTTAAGTATTGAATATTTGCCGTTTTTTCCGGAAAATGGTTTTCCCATAAGGTTTGAAGGGCTTTGGTCACTACCAATTCTGTATTTGGCTTTACTTTGACGATCAGAGTGGCTATTTCATTTGGCAAATACCGATATATTAAAGGGGATGGTTCATCAAAAACATGATCGGGCATGATGCCAATGACTTGTACATAGGCAGAGTCCAATAATAGAGTTTGCCCCACTAAAGTCTCTGATTCAGAAGCCAATAATTTTGCGGCAGCTTCATTCACCAGCACATATTGTTCAGAATTTTGGGGCATATCTTCAGGGAAGTTTTGCCCGGATTTTAAGCTGATACCTTCTGTTTCAATTGTTTTTGGGTCAATACTTACATAATTTATTTTCAGAGTTTTATCATGTAATTGTACTGAACTATTGCCCATTTTAAAAGGATCATAATACCAGTTAGTCGCCAAAGTCGTTTCTACTTGACTTAACTGGCTTATTTCGTTTTGGAGAATGTCATATTTTTCACCTTTCAAATCAAGTGTCAGGATATTAGGTGTCATGATTGAACTAATGGTTGCATTGTTTCTTCTTTCAAAATCAACTAATATGACAAATAATATCATCAGCATGATGGTCACTGAAAATTGAACGACAACCAAAGCTTTGTATATAGCAACACTCTGAAACAGCTTTATATTTTTCATTTTACGCAAAACCTGTATGGGCTGAAACGCTGACAATAGCCATGACGGAAATGCCCCTGCGACTAAGCCAGTGATAACTGCGTAGGTTAACAAGCCTAAAATCAAGGTTGCATCATAAGAAAACGCCACATCCATTTCGGGTATATAGGGCATTAGAATTTCAACACATGGCACTGTAAACAGCAAAGCAAACAGGGAAATAAGGATCGACTCCATTAAAAATTGCCCAATAATCTGTCTTCTTGTTGCGCCTAACGTTTTACGAATACCTACTTCCCGCGCTCGTGAGAAGGCGCGCGCCAATGTCAAACTGATGTAGTTGAAAGCAGATAAAAGGGTTAAGGATAGAATTAATAACAGTTGCGTATTTATGCCCGTCCAATCGACGCCCGCATAGTAGTCATTTTTAATGTCTATGTTTCGAGGGGTAATATCTTCTAGGGGTTGTGCCAAAAATTGAAGATTGCTCTTATCCAATTTCCGATTATAGTTTTGGAGCGTGGCATTGAGCTGCTTTAAATTATCTTCTGATTTTAAACGTGCGTAAATGGCTGAACCCTTGAAGTCTCCCCAATTTTGTGAACTACTACTGATTGCTCCTTTTTTTTCAAGCATTACAGCAGCATTAATAGAGAGCATTGCCTCAATGGGCAGGTGTGTTTCTAAAGGCGGGTCCTGGATAATTCCCTCAACGGTATAAAAACCTAAGTTTTCAAATCGAACAGTTTGCCCTAAAGCATTGGCGTTGCCAAATATCTTTTCTGCTGTTCTTTCAGTTAAAAAAGGGAAGTGGGATTATTGGTAAGGCTTTGTGCATTGCCTGACATCAATTTAAAGCCAAAAACATCAAAAAAAGAAGGCTCTGAAAATTTTATGTCAATAGGTACATCACCTCCGTCAGTTTGCAAGTTGTGTTTTCCTGCCAGACGTACTTTTACCGTTTTTTCAACAAAGGAGACGCTTTCCATTTGAGTTGCCAACGGCAATGGAGCTGTTGCCCATTTGGTTTGTTCCCCCTCATTTGTTTCTTGCGTGAGTATCCGTACTATTTGATTTAATTTTGGATGAAAATGGTCTGTATCGTACTCGGCTTTTAGGCCTGTAAAAAGAATAACACCAACCGCCATACTCAATGACAAGCTCAGTATATTGACCAATGAAAAAAGTTTGTTTTTCCAGAGTATCCGTATAGCGATTTTTAGATAGTTCTTTATCATGACTTAAAGTTATGACTTTCAGTGAAAAACAGATTATCCCCGTTACCTTATCGTCTGGGAACTTTTGTCGGGTTACACGGAAGGGCATTGTTGATAACTAGAGGGTAACAGGAGTCTATTACCTTTAGTCACCTACCGTTAGTCGTATAGACGGAACTGAACTATCTGATATACTAGATTAATATAACTAAGTATAAAAAATACCTTACCTGTTTTTATAAAATAAGGAAGCCACTCTAAATGGAGTGGCTTCCTTATCATTGCCAAAGTATAAAACCTTAATCTCTCAGGTAGGCCGAGTACATCCACACCAGCTTTTCCTGCTCCCGGATGTAGTCGCTCATCAGGGCGTTGGTGCCTTCGTCGTCGGCGTCGGCAGAAAGGGTCAGCAACTCACGCTCTGCCTCGATCAGCACCTTAAAAGCACTCAGCACCTCGCGCACTGCCACATCACCGTCCGACACATTGGATACCTCCTGTATGGTGGCGTTCTCCAGGTATGATGAGAAGGAGTGGAAAGGCGTGTGACCCAGCGTCAGGATACGCTCCGCGATCTCGTCTACCTTCACAATAGCGTCGTTGTAGAGTTCCTCGAACTTGGCGTGCAGCTCGAAGAACTTGTTTCCCGAGATGTTCCAGTGGAAGCCCCGCGCGTTGATATAAAACAGCTGATAATTTGCCAGCAGCCTGTTCAATTTGTCGGCCAGTTGCGCTGCCTGTTCAGCATCAATGCCGATCATGTTCTTAGTTGCCATAGTTTTTAGTCCGGTTATAGATAAAACATCCTCTACAAGTATAAAGGTAGCCCGCCTCCACCGTCCGGCCAATGACTAAAATCACCTACGACCGTCTTATCCAGGTGGGCGGCTGCCTCTATATACAACTATGGTTCCGGAAGAAAGTTTACTTTTGCAGCATGGAGGCCGAGTAAGGGTTGGAGAGCAGCTCCCTGAAAAGCTCCCAGCGTTTTTCAGGGTTATCGTTGGTGCCGCCGTTTGCCTCTATAAACTCGCGCACCAGCTGCTGGCCCAGGTTATAGTTGATCACGTAGCTGCGGTACTTATCCATAAAACGAGTGCGCTGCAGGGCGCGGTCTTTCTGGTAGAGGTTATACTTTACCAGGATATCGGCGGCTTCCTCGCGGCTAATCTCGCCATTCAGGTAGCGTCTGGCAGCCTCGTTTCCGGCAAAATCCAGCTGACCTATTTTGGCAAGAATACTGTAGTATCGATCAGCTTCAGCGGCATTCAGGCCGGCTAACGGAAACAGCACTTCCTTTTCGAACTTCAGGCGCTCCTCCGCCGGAAAAGCCACCTCAATGCCGTAGTTGGCGCTGCCCTCCGCAATCAGGCTCTGCGGGCTGAACAACGGGTAAATCGAGTACTCTTTCCAGCCCTTTTTATCCACCAGGTTCTGCTCCAGCAGCACGTTAAACACGTGGTGGCCCGGGTAACCTTCGTGCGAGGCCAGGTCAATGGCGCGTTCTATAAAGATGGGAAAGTCGGTGTTGATCTGGATGAGGCTGTAGCCTTTGCCTTGGTAATAGTTGTAGCCCGACCAGGCTTTGTCTGTCACGAATTCCAGCTTAAAATGCTCACGCTCCGGCAGGTTGGAATGCGCTTTGGTGCGGCTGCGGGCTTCGGCAATAGCGGCCTTGAACACAGTATCCAGTTTGGCTTTTGGTATCTCGAACCTGGCACGGTAGGCTTCCCAGCGCTCGGTTATACTTCCCTTGCCCGGCAGCTCGCGGTCAATCTCGGTAAGGATGGAATCGAAGTGGGCCAGTTCGTAGTGCGGCGGCTCGGCATCGTAGAGCAGTTTAGCCTCCTCATCAAAGCTATACTTTTTGCCCTGCATCATTTCTACTTTGGTAATAGCGGCCAGCACCTGCTTTTTAAACATAGCCAGGCGGCGCTGCTCGTCTGCAGACAGACTGGCAGTATCCTGCGCCTGTAGCTGCTCCTGTATCGCCCTGAACTCGCTCAGAAACTCTGCTGCCGGAAGCGAGTCTGCGGCTGCCTCGGCAGGCTTCCACTCTTCCGGGCCGTAGTAGGCATCTACTACATCACTGTCGTACTGGCCCAACCGGAGCAGGGTTTTCACATAGCGTTCGGCCAGTTGGTCCATACTGGCTACCTGTGTGGTTTCGGTTTGGGTGGAGGTGCAGGCCCAGATACTCACGGCCAGCAAGAATATAAGTACTTTCTTCATAGTTGGTGATTTGGTATGGGTATGGATAAGGTAGCAAGATATGGTTTTGAAGGGAAGTGTGAGGTTATAATTTACTAATGCTCATACTCTGGCACCATCTGGCGCAGGTCTTTGGACTTGTGTCCCACTGTGGCGTTAAGTCTGTGACTCAACTGGCTTGGAAAGCCAATTTTTTACTTTGAAACTATCCTTTATACTTGCGACCGCAACATTTCCCTTCGCTGCCGCGGTTTTGCAACCCGACTGGCTCGCAGAGCCATACTTATACTTGAGCTATATTTTATACTTTCTCTGGCGCAAGCGTCCGTTTGTGCCTCTATTAGCCACTGCCTCCCGTAACCTGACACAAGCTATCCTTGCTAGCTGCTGTTCGTCCTTGGCTTTACAAGCCTACTGTTCCATCTCCTACTTTGGCTCCCTCCAGGCCGGGAGGCCTCGCCTTCGGGCATCGCGCTGTGTACATTTCCTTTGCTTGACCTGCGGTCTCCGCAATTTCGCTAAAGCGAAACCGTAAATCTACAAGGCGCTCAACCCAAAGGCTGGGTATCACTCGATAGCCATGGCTATTTGTCATCTCGACCTATGGGAGAGATCTCTTTAGAATTCTGGATAAATCTCTCGCTCTGCTCGAGATGACAGGGAAAGGAGCAAGTATAAACTCCCTCTCCTGTTTTTAGGAGAGGGTTGGGGTGAGGTGTAATTCCCCTCTCGGGAGGGGCAGGGGTGGGTTTACACCTGTGCGGACAGGTCGCGACCTGTCCGCACAACGGCAGCAACTATGAAATTTATACTTCAGCAGCAGCAATGACAGGCTCCCCTCCTTGGCTAAGGAGGGGTAGGGGTGGTTGGACCAGGTAGTGGAAAACTCCCGCTCCTATTTTTGAGGTAGGGACCCTTGATAAAGGAGGAGGGGCTGGGGTGGGGTCTACACATCCACCGAATCATACACGATCACCTTCGACCACAGATGCGAGTAGTTCTCCACGAACTTCAGGTGAACGGGGTGCTTCTGGTATACTTCCTGCTCCTCCAGGTTATCAAAGAAAAGCAGCCACGATACGGCATAGCCCCGCTCGATCACCTCGCGGTTGGTGCTGGCGGGTTCTCCAATCTTAGCAAGTCGTATCTGCTTGATTGCCTTCAGCGTGTTCAGCCCTTCAATCAGCTTGGCTTTGTCTTCTGCAGCGTCCGGATTGTGAAGCCAGAAGTAGACGTGGTGCACAAAGTTGCTTTTAGGTTTTTTCTGGGCGCTGGCAAACAGCGGCATCAGGCCCAAGGCGCCGGCAAAAGAAAGAAAGGTACTGTTTCCAAGGAAGGATCTTCTGGATAGCTTTTTCATATTATTCAAGTGTGGATATCTAAAATTCAGTACTGGTGTATAGTAGTGCTACTTGCAAGGCTAAAATGCTATCCTTTAACAGCATTCAATTGTTTGTCGGCGGCGGCACGGGCTTTCTGCATCACGCTCTCTAAACTCACCTTAGCCCCACTCTGGAGCTTGCTCTCGTCTGCTGCTTCCATAAAAGCAAATATCTCCAGCGTTTCCTCCGGGCTAACGGGCGCCTTGCCTGTGCGGAAGAACGCGGCAATCTGCACTACCAGCGGACGGTAGCCCTGCCAGGGCCCGAAAGTGGCAACTCCCTTTTCACCGAAAGCGGTGCCACCGAAGTCGTGCGCTCCGGCGCGGATGCCCCTGAAGGTACCGATCCTGTCATCCTCCCACAGCCCCACAACTACATCAGTCCCGTTCGTGTACGTACGCTGCACGCTTTTGCATCCAGGCCCCAACACCGTGAAAAGTGCCTCCACCCCGTGCACTCCGTACCAGAACAGGTCGGGGTGCGTCTTTTCGATAACCGCCGGACTGAAAGCATCAGCCCCCAGTACTTTCCCAATCTTCCCATTTCGGATCTGCTGCGCACTCTCCATGTACCTTAAGGAGGATGCAGAGAACACCGGCACTTTATACTTTTCAGCAGCCTTAAAAATGGCCACCGCATCGGCCAGCGAGGCGGCGATAGGCTTGTCTATGAACACCGGTTTACCCGCCTTCAGAACCGGCAGGGCCTGCTCCAGGTGCAGCCGCCCGTCGTTTGTTTCCAGCAACACCACATCTACTTTGCGCAGCAGGGCCTTGATGGAATCGACGATCTCTACGCCCATACTTCGCATTTTCTCCGTAGCCGCAGGTATGGCGTTCACGCTGAACTCAATGTCCCGGCTGCCATACGGATAGGCAGCCACCACCCGGAAACCGGCTACATCTGCTGTGGCGTTGGGATCGTGGAAAATCTCGGTGAACTTTACGCTGTGCTCGGTGTCCAGGCCGATAATGCCCACTTTAATTTCCTTGGCAGGTCGGTCTTGGGCAAAGGCAGCAAAGGCGCTGCCAGACAGGCCAAGCCCGATACCAGCCACCGTGGCGGCTTTAATAAACTTACGTCGGTCTGTAGATGAATGCATAGGCGAATGTGTAAAGTATAGATCAGAGCCCTCCCTCCTGATAGAAGGGCGGGTTTCAAGTATAAATTTAGCTAAGGCGCACCACCTGCCCCGTCCGCACCGACTCATCGCAGGCAAAGGCGATGCGCAGGCTGTTCACCGCATCTTCGATATGCTCTGTCAGGTCCAGGTCTTCCTGTATGGCTTTGAGGAAGTAGCGCTGCTCGCGGTTGCAAAGCTCCTGGTGGTCCGGCTCGTCTTCCAGGTTTATCCAGGTGTCCTCATTCAGGAACTGGTTATTCTTATCCAGCCCGGCATGGTGAAAACGGAGCGCCTCGGTCTGGGTATGCGCCGCCACCGAGTCCGACTTCCCGGTCCTCCCCGCTTCCCGGGCCACGATCGCTACTGATCCCTTCGGCCCGATCACATCTTTGATGAAAAAGGCGGTTTCGCTCATCATCGGTCCCCAGCCAGCCTCATACCAACCTACCGAACCGTCTTCGAAGTGTATCTGCAATTGGCCATAGTTATAGTTGCCCTCCGGGATGTCATCCGTAAGCCGTGCCCCGATAGCGCTCACCTGCACCGGTCTGGACCTGGTCATCTGGCACATCACGTCGATGTAGTGCACGCCGCAGTCCACGATCGGGCTCAGGCTCTTCATCAGGTTGCGGTGCACATCCCACATGCGGCCGTGGCTCTGCTGGTTCAGGTTCATGCGCATCACCAGGGGTTTTCCCAGTTCCTGACTCAGCGAGATAAAGCGCTCCCAGGAAGGATGGTGCCGCAGGATATACCCCACCACCAGCTTTTTATTCACCCTTTGGGCGACTTCAGCTACCCGCTCGGCACCTGCCACCGTGTCGGCCAAAGGCTTTTCTATAAATACATGGCATCCCTGCTCCAGGGCCTTTATAGCAAAAGCTTCGTGGGTATCCGGGTAGGTAGAGATGCAGACCGCATCCGGGCTTGTGTCGTGTAAGGCTTCCTCAAAGTCACTGAACAGGGGATAACCGCCCCCGAGTTGCTTGTTCAAAGCTTCTTTGCTGCTGCCGGTGGAGACCAGGCCGCAGATCTCGAAGCCTTCCAGGGCGTGGTAAGCCTGGGCGTGTGAGGCGCCCATGTTGCCACAGCCTACTACCAGTATGCGCAAAGGCGCTGTTCCGTGGGACATAGTATAAATTTTTATCGTTTGTTTTAACCTTCAGGGCAAGCAACGTAATTGTTACGTATAAATATAGGAATTATGACGAAACAATCACCAACCCCTTATCTACTCCAGCCTCACGGCAATATCCCGAACAACCCGCAGCTGCCCCTGCTGGTGTATCAGCAGGTATTTACACGGCACGATGACCTGGAAAGTCAATTTAAAGAGGCCTTCAGCAAAAATAACTGGCGCGGCAGTTGGGTAAACGGCGTGTTCGGTTACCACCACTACCACAGCACGTCGCATGAGGTGCTGGGCGTGGCGGCGGGTTCAGCCATACTTATACTTGGCGGACCGGGCGGCAAAGTGCTGGAGGTAAAGGCTGGCGACATGCTGGTGCTGCCGGCTGGGACAGGCCATTGCCTAAAATCCTCCGCCCCCGGTTTTAGGGTGGTAGGCGCCTATCCTGCCAGGCAGGAAAACTATGACATCTGCACTGAAAAAGACGATCCGGAGGAAAAGAGAGGCAATATCGTGCAAGTGACTTTGCCCACTGCCGATCCGGTGCTCGGGGAAGATGGCCCGTTGCTGCGGCACTGGAAGAAAGTATAAGTATAAAAGACCATCTCCTTAAAATCACCTGCAAAGGCTAGCACTATGTTCTCAGAGTCCGGCAGGATAATTATATTTGTTGAGAACTATACTTACTCTTAGTTGACAAAAATAAAGTTGCATGAATAAAACAACCTACCTGTATACTTTGCTGGCTGCCGCCATACTTGGCCTTGGCGGTTGCAACAGCACCTCCTCACCCACTGCCTCCACCGATGCTGCTGCCAACGCCGTGGTTACTGCTGCACCGGAGGCCGGCCTGCAGGGCGCTAAGGCTTCGTACGTTAGCTATTGCTCCGGCTGCCACGGCGAGGAACTGGAGGCTTTTGCCGACCGCAAGTGGAAACACGGCAGCTCCGACGAAGACCTGTTCAAGGCCATCAAACATGGTTATCCGGACGAGGGCATGCCTGCTTTTGACGAGACATTCACCGACGAGCAGATCAACGGCTTGGTAGCCTATATACAGCAGGGTATCAAAGAAGTAAAGGCCTATGATTTTGGCGAAGAGAAAACAGTGGCGGCTGTACAGGAGTCGGAGGAGCAGCATTTCCGCCTCGACACGGTAGTTACCGGTTTGGATGTGCCTTGGGGCATGGCTTTTCTGCCGGGTGGCGACATGCTGATCACGGACAGATCAGGCACTCTCTACCGCCACTCCAAGGATAAGAAACTGCAGAAAGTAGAAGGCGCGCCAAAGGTGCTCTCGCAGGGCCAGGGCGGTTTGCTGGATGTGGAGCTGCACCCGGATTTTGCGAAGAACAATACCATCTACCTCTCCTACTCTGCTCTTAAAGAGGAAGGCGGCAATACCCTCTCTACCACCGCCGTAATGCGCGCTAAGCTGGCCGGAAACAAACTGACGGAGCAGCAGGTGATCTTTGAGGCGCTGCCTTACTCCAAAACCCGCCACCACTACGGCTCCCGGCTGGAGTTCGACCGCGACGGCTATTTATACTTGTCGGTAGGCGACCGCGGCAACCACGACGAAAACCCGCAGGACCTGGCCCGCCACGCCGGCAAGGTACACCGTATCAAGGACGACGGCAGTATTCCTTCGGATAACCCCTTCGTGAACCAACAAGGCGCTGTAGCCAGCACTTTCTCCTATGGCCACCGCAACATACAGGGTATGGCGCTGCACCCGCAAACCGGCGCCATGTGGACACACGAGCATGGCCCAAGAGGCGGTGACGAAGTGAATATTGCCGAGAAAAGCAAAAACTATGGCTGGCCTGTTATCTCCTACGGCATCAACTACAATGGCACCGTGCTAACCGAGCTAACCAGGAAAGAAGGGATGGAGCAGCCGCTGTACTACTGGGTACCTTCCATCGGCCCGTCAGGCATGGCCTTCGTTACTGGCAGCCGCTACAAAAACTGGGAAGGAGACCTGATGGTAGGTTCGCTGCGCTTCCAGTTTTTGAGTCGCTTGAAAATGGATGGGAATAAGATCCTGAGCGAGGAGAAGCTACTCAAGAACATTGGCCGCGTGCGCGATGTGAAGATGAGTCCGGATGGCTACCTGTATGTAGCCGTGGAACAGCCCGGAGTTATCTATAGGCTGGTGCCGGTAGAGTAACCTTTAATACTTGCAACGGCAGAAAGCAAAAGCCGCAGACACCCTGGAGTGTTTGCGGCTTTTAGTGTTTTAAGGTGAGATGTTGGCTTATACTTGCTCCTGCTGCTATAGGTTACACCTCACTCTGAATTCCTCTAGTACATAGCCGGCTGGCCTTTTTTGGGCAAGGAACTGCGGATAAACGCGCGGATGTCTTCGTTCGCGCTTACTAGGTCTTCTTGTCGCAGGTACATCATGTGGCCGCTGCGGTAGCCTTTGTAGCTCAGGCGATCTCTCAGGCGGCCGCTAGGGTCAAGTTGCCACATGCTATACTTGGCGTTGAAGTAGTCGGTGGCGCCATCGTAGTACCCGGCCTGAAACATGACGTGCAGGTACGGGTTCTGGGCCATGGCCTGGCGCAGGTTCTCGCCCGTGTTATCGTTGCTGTTATCCCAAGGGCGCACCGGCCCGAACATGTTATACTTCACATCAGTTTTATACTTCAGCTCGTCGCGCAGGTACATGTTTATGGCCGGCGTAAAGGAGTGCAGCCAGGAAGTTAGCTCGGCGTTAAAATCAGGGCGCACGCCGGCGACCTGGCGGTCAATGCCTTTGTAGCGCGAGTCGAGGCGACCCACGGTGTAGCCCTCCTGGCGGAGCAGCTCCTTCCAGAAGAAGTTGGTTGGCACGTCGAGGTTGTGCTGCAGTATGCTTTGCTCCGAGATGCCGGCGTAACGCGCCATCTTCCCCGCGATTTCCTTCTTCTTCGCCTCCTCCAGGAAGCCACCTTTCGCGATGGCTGGAATAAGCTCGTTCACGGTGAATTCCTCCACCTCCGGCAGCATATCGGTCAGGTCTTTCTGCTGCAGGTCCTGCGGCAGCTTGTTGTGGTACCAGGCCGTGGCGGCAAAGTAGGGCAGGCGCAGCGCCGCATCCACCGGGCCGCTTCTGGCAATGCCCAGCTCGGTCGGCGACACCAGGATCACCCCGTTGAGGTACATCCACTGTGTATTCTGCAGCTCCAGCGCCAGTCCCGACACGCGGGTGGTACCGTAGCTTTCCCCGATCAGGTACTTCGGCGAGGCCCAGCGGCTTTTGCGCGTCACAAAGGTGTTAATCCACTCGGCCAGGTATTTCACGTCGGCCTGCACGCCGAAGAACTTCTCCTTCATCTTGTCCTTGTCCACCCCCTCGGCCATGCGCGAGTAGCCAGTGTTCACCGGGTTCACAAACACAATGTCGGCAATGTCAAGTATGGATTCAGGGTTCTCGCGGAAGCCGTAAGGCTGCACCGGGTAGCCCTCTTCGTCGATGTTGAGCAGGCGTGGGCCGGTGTAGGCAATGTGCATCCAAACAGAGGCAGAGCCCGGGCCACCGTTAAAAGAAATTACCAGGGGGCGGGCATCGCGGTTTTTTACATCGGAGCGTTCGTAATAGGTATAAAAGAGGCCGGCGATGGTTTTGCCGTCCTCGCCCCAAACAGGCTGGGTGCCGGTGGTGGCGGTATAAGGTACCCGCTGCCCTTTTATGGTTACCTGGTGTTTGGTAGTAACCGTAGAATCAGGGTTGATGGCGCGGCGCTGGGCCGCTGCCGGAAGCACTACGATGGCCAGAAGTATGGCCAGTGCCAGAAGCTTTCTCATCTTTTAATTTATACTATGGATCCTAAAAAGCCTGCCAAGCCTATACCCAGCAGGTTGAACCTACAATATAGCAAAAATGAAATAAAGAGGTAGGGCGTTTGGGAGTTAGAAAGTTAAGGAGCTAATAACGAGTAACTACCTTCTGCTCAGCACGTAGCAGCCGATCTTCTCGGGGTGGTCCTGCACCAGGTCGGTGGACTTGGCGTGGCGCAGCATCCAGAGCACCAGCAGATCGCCGGAGGCGGCTATGGAGAAAAACAGTCCGAAAAGGAAGAGCAGCAGATTTCCCGTCACCATACCTGCCAGTGCCGGGAGCAGCCCCATTACCAAACCGGGCATCATGCCACCCAGGATGTAGGGGCGCAGCGGCAGCATTTCCTGGCAGTGGCAGTAGGGCGTAAGGTAGCGCCAGTGCACCCCATACTTTATTGATCTAATGCCCTGCTTGCAGAAAAACGCCCAGGTGAGGCCGTGCAGCAACTCGTGCACCACCGCCCCCAGTACAAACACCAGCAGCATCAGGAAAGGATAGAATAACACTCGCCCGCCCTGCTCCAGCACAAAGTTCTCTATCACCTGATAGCTAAACTGCTCCGGCCATAGCAGCGCATAAGGCACCATGTACAGCACCAGGATGGGCAGCATAAACACCAGCGCCTGCACGTTGGCCTCGGCGGCGGTAAGGCTCAGTTCTGTCTTGATGTATGGCGCGTCCTTCACTTTTCTGCTTGCACCAGTCCCTGCAGCTCAGCCAGCGACTCCATACCTGGCACCTGCGCCTCCACTTCGCCAAATCCGTACCGGGCAAGTATAAACGGCACACCGGCCTGCTCGCTGGCACTGTAGTCGCCCTGGGTATCGCCAATGTATACGGGGCGCTGCAGGTGATGGCGCTGCACCACGGACCTGATGTTCTCGCTCTTGGGCAGGCGCTGGTCGCCGTAGCAGGCGATGTCGGTAAAGTATGGCTGCAGGCCAAAGAACTGCAGAAACGTCTCGATGTAACCGCTCTGGCAGTTGCTTACAATAAACAATTTATATTTTGGCTGCAGCATCTCCAGCGTCTCCTGCAGTTGCGGGTATAGCTCGCCCCCCTTTTCCTGCAGGTACTCCAGCTCCAGCCTGGCTGCCGTTTTCTGCAGTTGCTGTCGCTGTTCCTGGTTCAGGCTCGGGAACAGCTTGAGGTATATGGCATCGTAGGGCATGCCGGCAATGTTGCGAATGTCCTGCCGGGTAAGGGTGAGATCTACAAAGTCAAACTGGGCGGAGGCCGCATTCCAGGCATCGGCAATGGTCTGGGTAGAGTCCCAGAGGGTGCCGTCGAGATCGAAAATAAGGCTGTCGTATTGGGTGTGAGGCATGTAGCAGGGTGATGGGTAACACCATAAAGGTACGGGTTTTAGCCTGCATGTCAAGTATGGCCGCCCTTCCGGGGCTCTATACTTCCTGCATCCCTTCCTAGCAGAACCCTGCTATACTTGTTTCTTATTTTAGGGAGTTGTAGAAATTAACGATGGCGATGAGCTGGTGCTGCTTTTCGTAAGTGAGCCTCTTCTCCTTCACAAATTTCTTCACCTCCCTGGACTTACTACCGAACAACTGTTGCAGGTCCTTACGCACGTTCCGGAGCGTTACAATCTCGCCGTCGGGCAGCATGATGTAGTACAGGCCCTTGATCTGGTCTATCCACTCGCTGCCCGGCACATAGTACTCCGAGTCATACAAGGCGTTGTGCGCGTAAAGCGGCGAGGCATCTCTATGCACATACTCCTCCCGCATGATCAGGGTGAAGGTGCCCTGGTTGAGCTGCTCGAAAAAGGTGGGTTTCTTAAAACCGGTATGATCGCGGCCAAGGTCCCAAGGCAGCGACCTGAACGTATAAGACCTGCCGCTGGGCTCCTCCTGGGCAACAAAATATTGCACATTTACAGGAGAGAAAGAACTCTTTGTTCCATCCTCATTTATGACACTGACCACCTCCTGTGCGCGGTAAAACGTGACGGGCCCGTAAATGGTATCACCCGAAGTAAGTACAACTTTGCCCGAAGGCCACTCCTGCACATCAACAGTAGGTCTATACTGCCCGGATGCCCCTATTGGCAACAGGCAAATTATCAGCATGACACAGAGCAGCCATGAGGTTAAATAAATATTGTTTTTCATAGTTTCCATCAACATTTCAGATACAATCCCTCACAAATAATCACACCCACCAGCACGCGTACGCGCTCATTTCCAGTATCTTATACTTTTTGTATGATTTTTAGGGAGAAAGGTTGCCTGTTTGCCGTAGCGAATGTGGGTGAAAACTAAAGAAACCTGCACAACTCGCTCTTGGCTTGCCGTGCAGGTTTAAATATGGGGGTGAGACCGCTTATTTATCGATCGTCAGGTTCTTCAGGATCTCGTGGCCCAGCTTGTCTCGCTTGGTGGTCAGGTACTTCTGGTTATGCTCGTTCGGCACTACCTCAATCGGCACGCGCTCCACCACCTCCAGCCCGTAGCCCATCAAGCCGGTGCGCTTGCGCGGGTTGTTAGATATAAGGCGCATCTTGCTAACACCCAGGTCACGCAGGATCTGCGCTCCCACACCGTAGTCGCGCTCATCCATGCCAAAGCCAAGCTCCAGGTTCGCCTCCACCGTGTCCAGCCCCTGCTCCTGCAGTTTGTAGGCCTTCAGCTTGTTCAGCAGCCCGATGCCGCGGCCCTCCTGGTTCATGTACACGACCACGCCCTTGCCCTCGCGCTCCACCATGCGCATGGCCTCATGTAGTTGCGGGCCACAGTCGCAGCGGCAGGAGCCGAAAATATCGCCGGTAACGCAGGAAGAGTGCACCCGCACCAGCACCGGCTCGCCTTCCTCCCAGGTTCCTTTTACCAGGGCCAGGTGCTTGGCACCGTTGCTTCGCTGGGTGAAGGCATACAGGTCGAACACGCCAAAGTCGGTTGGCATCTGCACGGCAATCTCACGGTCTATCAGGCTTTCCTTCTGCAGGCGGTAGGAGATCAGATCCTTTATCGAAATCAGCTTCAGGTCGAAACGCTCGGCCACTTTTACCAAATCCGGCAAGCGGGCCATGGTGCCATCCTCGTTCATGATCTCCACCAGCACACCAGCCGGCGCCAGGCCAGCCAGACGGGCCAGGTCCACGGAAGCCTCGGTATGGCCGGCGCGGCGCAGCACGCCTTCTTTCTTCGCCTTCAGCGGGAAAATATGCCCTGGCTTACCCAAGGAGTGCGGATCTGTGGTGGGGTCTACCAGTGCATAAATGGTTTTGGCACGGTCGGAGGCCGAGATGCCGGTGGTGCAGCCATGGCCGATCAGGTCTACCGATACCGTGAAAGGCGTGGCGTGCAGCGCGGTGTTACGGCCTACCATCAATTCCAGCCCCAGCTCGTCGCAGCGCTCCTCAGTAAGTGGCGCGCAGATAAGGCCGCGGCCGTGGGTTGCCATAAAGTTTACGATCTCCGGCGTAATCTTCTCGGCGGCGCAGACAAAGTCGCCCTCGTTCTCGCGGTCGTCATCGTCCACCACAATCACTACCTTGCCTTGGCGTATATCCTCAATGGCAGCCTCAATGCTGTCCAGCGGTCTGATATCACCAGTTGTATTGGTTTCCATATGTTATACTTTATGCCCGCACCGCCCATGGCGGCAGGACTGTTGATCTTTTGTAAAGCGATACAAAAATATAAAGTTTGTGCCGCAATTCTGCTATTTTAATGCATAACAGTTTTGGAGGGGAATTAGTTGAAGGAGGGCGGGATTTCAGGTTTGTCTGCTTCCCGTGCTATACTTGCCGGTGCAATTCTGTCAGCACTCATACTTGGTTATACTTTTATACTTGTCTGAACCGGGATTTACGGGATGAAGAGATCTTATACTTGAGTTATACTTTCCCCTTCAATTAATACTTTAGCTATATTTTATACCTGCCTTTTTCCATGGTGCAAGTCTTCAGACTTGTATCCTGCCATGGCGTCGGGTTTGCAACCCGACTGGCTTGAAGAGCCATACTTATATTTTGGCTATTCTTTATACTTGCTTGTTTATACTTCCATAGCCGTACATCGCTGCCGCGAGTTTGCAACTCGTGTCTTTTTATACTTGCTGCTATACTTTCCCTGGCGCAAGCGTCCGCTTGTGCCTCTTTTAGCCACGGCTTCCTTATCTTGATACAAGCTATACTTGCTAGCTGCCGTTCAACCACGGCTTTACAACCTACTCGCTTCATTTCTGACTTTGGCTCCCTCTAGGCCGGGAGGCCTCGTCCTCGGGCATCGCGCTGTGTACATTTCCTTTGCTTGACCTACGGTCTCCGCAATTTCGCTAAAGCGAAACCGTAAATCTACAAGGCGCTCAACCCAAGGACTGGGAACAGGTTCGATAGCTTCTTGCAATGTAACATGAACTAAAGTCCCCCTTTGAAGGGGGCAGGGGGATGACTATCACCTGCCGAAAACTCCCTCTCCTGTTTTAAGGAGAGGGTTGGGGTGAGGTGAAATTCCCCTCCTGGGAGGGACCAGGGGTGGGGTTATACTTGTAGGGACAGGTCGCGACCTGTCCCCGCGCGATACCAGCAGATACGGAGCTCATACTTCATCCACAGCAATTACAGCCCCCCCTCCATAGTTAAGGAAGGGCAGGGGTGGTTGGGTCAGCGCTTCTAAAACACCACGATCCCGAGCATATCCCCTATCTGCTTGTGTAGCTTTTTTAGGTTCATGACAGCAACCAGGCGGTTCACCTGCTCCTGCGGATCGGTTACGATTTTCAGTTTCAGCGCCTCCTCGTCAATCATCAACTTCAGGTAAACGAACTTGAGGCGGAGCACGGCGCGTTCGGTTCCGTAGGGCAGCAGGTCGGTTTCATGGGGAACATAAATCTGGTGCGTGGCCCAGTTCGGGCTCAGTTCGTAGGGGTCTGAGAGCAGGTGGATGGCCTCTGTGCGGATCTCCTGGTCCGGGTAGTTGATAAAATCATCCGCGACAGGCACCGTACCCTGACTCAGTTTCTCCGTTACCAGTTCCACGAAACGGGCATACAGCGGCGTGCGGAAATCAATGTCCTCCAGTTGCTCCAGCATGTACTGACTGGTCGTCAGGCCATCGTCCAGCATGCGGTTGGGGTAGTTCAGCAGCATGCGCACGATCTCCCGCTCATACCTTTTGAGGACATCGGCATCAGAAGCAGGCTTTTCCGGCTCCTCTTCCGGCATCGGCGGTGCAAAATCAGGCTCCGGGCCGCCAGACCGCTGCTGTTGCTGCCGCCCCTGCAGGTGCATCTTGTTGTACTCCGATATGAGTACCTGCTCATCAATATCGAAAATAAGGCTGCAGCTGCGGAAGAACACTGTGCGCTTGATAGCATCCGGAATTTTGGAAATGGAAGCTACAACTTCTTTTATCGCCTCGGCTTTCTTGACAGGGTTACCGGCCGCCTCCTTGGCATAGAGGCTGGTTTTAAAGGAGATGAAATCCTGCGCGTGTTCATTCAGGTAAGCTTTGAAGGCCGTGTCGCCTACTTTCTGGATATAAGAGTCCGGGTCCTCGCCTGCCGGGAAAGTAACCACGTTCACGTTCAAGCCCAGTTCCAGGATCAGGTCTATCCCGCGCAGGGAGGCTTTGATGCCCGCCGCGTCGCCATCGTACAGTACGGTGATGTTCTGGGTGTAACGGGAAATTAGCTTGATCTGCCCCTCGGTGAGCGAGGTCCCGGACGAGGCCACCACGTTCTCGATCCCGCCCTGGTGCAGCGAGAGCACGTCCAGGTAACCCTCCACCATGTAGCACATGTCCTGCATGCGCATGGCCTGCTTTGCCTGAAACAGACCATACAGCACATTACTCTTGTGGTAGATGTCGGACTCCGGGGAGTTGAGGTACTTCGGGCTTTTCTTGTCGTTGGATTTGAGGGTGCGGGCTCCAAAGCCTACGACGCGTCCCGACACGTTATGGATCGGGAACATGACGCGGCCCCGGAAACGGTCATACTTTTTGCCGTCTTCCTTCACAATTGTCAGGCCCGATGCTTCCAGGTACTTCTGCTGATAGCCTGCTTTCAGCGCGGTGTCCGTCAGGTCAGTCCACTCCTCCAGGCTATAGCCCAGCTCGAACTTCTTGATCGTCTGCGCACTGAGCCCCCGCTGCTTTAAATAGGATTGTCCGATGCTTCCCTGCTCGTGGGCGCTCAGGCGCTGCTGGAAGTGCTTGGCCGCGAAATCAGATACGATGAACAGACTATCCCGCTCGCTCTGCTCCCGGGCATACTCCGGGTCGTGCTGCTCTTCGGGTATCTCAATACCATACTTCTTGGCCAGGTACTTAATGGCCTCCGGAAAGCCGGTGCCCTCCACATCCATGATAAACTGCACCGAGTTACCCGCCTTGCCGCAGCCAAAGCACTTGTAGATGCCCTTGGCGGGTGATACCGAGAAGGATGGGGATTTCTCGTGGTGGAACGGGCAGCAAGCCCACATGTTCTGGCCCTTTTTCTTGAGCGACACAAAATCGCCTACCACCTCCGCAATATCGGCCTGGGCAATAACCTGGTCAACTATTTCTTTTGGGATGAGGGACATGGGCAAAAAGTATGAGCGGATGACAAAGATAAGGGTTCTGTTGGATTTTGAGTACTTGATTCTTGCAATCCGGCTGGCCCGATGGCCATGCTCATATTCAAGCCAAACTTTCATACTCACTTTTTTATCCTTTCGCTGGCGCGAGCTTGTAGCTCGTGCCTTTGTACTTTGGCTATACTCCCATAGCCACCGCTTCACGCAACTGGAGCCAAGCTATCCCTACTAGCTTCTGTTCATCCTCCAGACTTACAAGCCTACAGTTGCACCTCCTGCTTTGGCTCCCTCTAGCCCGGGAGGGCTCGTCTTCCCGCATCGCGCTGTGTACATTTCCTTTGCTGTCGCAATTTCGCTAAAGCGAAACCGGAAATCTACAAGGCGCTCAACGGAAAGACTGGGTTCGGTTTTCGATAGCCACCGCTATTTGTCATCTCGACCTGTGGGAGAGATCTCTTTAGGATTCCAGATAGAGCTCTCGCTTCGTTCGAGGTGACAGGGAGAGGGGCAAGTATGATTCCCCTCCTGGGAGGGGCTAGGGGTGGGTTATACTCTTGTAGGGACAGGTCGCGACCTGTCCGCGCAATGGCAGCAACTATGCAATTTATACTTTAGCAGGAGTAATTACAGGCTCCCCTCCTTAACCAAGGAGGGGCAGGGGTGGTTGGACCCTGTAACGGGAAACTCCCTCCCCTACTTTTTGGGGAGAGCTGGGGAGCGGTGATCCCAGGTGAGAGGCAGGCGTGGCTGCATCGCTTCTCAAACAAAGTATAAAATCAATGTTTAGCGTCTAAAGTATAGATAAAAGCTTATTTTTGAACTTATACTTTACATCCCCGATCACCCTATGAAGAAATACGCTACTCCGCTTCAGCTACTTGCCTCGTTCATACTTATACTTCTCGCACCGGCCACTTGGGCGCAGAAACTAACCTGGGAGCCGCGGGAGGACCTCAACATCCTTCTACCGGCATCTATAAAGGTATATGAAACCAACGGCACGCTGAGCGACGGGGCACCACTCCGCGCCATGTATGCCCGGGTAGACCTGCGCGACAAAAACCTGAAGCTGCGGGCAGTTGGAGATCCAACTAATCGGCAAACCACGCTCGAGCATTACCAGGACCACAACGCGATACTGGCCATCAACGGCGGGTACTTTGCCGCGACAAGGTCGGTAAGCCTCTATATTTCTGACGGAGAACTAAAGGAGCCAGGCGTTTTCAAGTCGAAGAGCGGCGTGATCACCCGTGGCGCCTTCGGCATGGTTAACGGCCGGCCCGAGATCACCTGGACGCACAGCCCGCTGGAGAATTTGATTTACCAGTATAGCCAGCCTAACCGGCCGGGGCAGCCTGACCCAACTGCCAAGTCAGGAAAGCTGTGGCTTCCAAACCAGGCTGTGGGCGGCGGCCCGATGCTCGTGAAAGAGGGCAAGTTAGTGGATGTGGGAACGGTAGAAGGTTTTGGCGCAGGGCATTTGGCCCGAAACCCGCGTACGGCCATCGGGTACCTTGATGCCCATACTTTAGTGATGGCAGTGGTAGACGGACGCCAGGGTGCCAGTGCCGGGGTGACCATCCTGGAACTGGCCAAGCTCATGCACGACCTTGGCTGTGTGGATGCGGTGAACCTGGACGGTGGGGGTTCCTCCGCCATGGTGGCAGCCGACGAAGTAGTTAATATTCCGACAGATGTGCCGAACGGCAACCGCAACAGCCTCCGCAAAAACGCCAATGCCCTGGTGCTGACCGAGCAGCAGGCAAAGCCCAAACGCGACATCACCTACATCGACACCGACAGCGAGCATTACACCGAGTACGGCCTCTGGCGCCACACCAACCACGCCAGCTTCTATGGCACTACCCTTTCGCGCCACGCCTCTGCCGGAAGCGCCTACAACAAGGCAACGTATGACTTCAAAAGTATAGCCAAGGGCAAATACCAGCTCGCGGCCTGGTGGACGGTGGACACCAGTAGCAATGCCCGAAATGTACCTTACGTGCTGCATCACAGCGGCAAAACCGATACGCTGTATATAAACCAGAAAACCTACGCCACCAGTGGCCGCTGGAACGTGCTGGGCAATTTTATACTCGGCCCCGGCGATCACCTGGAGCTCTTGGGACGGGGCGAGGGCAAAAAAGTAGTAGCTGATGCCGTGCGCCTGGTGGCCATTGAAAAGTATCCTGAGCTGCCCGCACGCCGCGGCGACCTGCGCCTGGCTGTGATCAGCGACCTAAACTCCGGCCTCGGCGCGGCCACCTACGAATGGCAGGTGGACAGCATCATGCAGCGCATCCCGCGTATCTGGCAGCCGGACCTGGTGGTTTGCGGCGGCGACATGGTGGCAGGCCAGGGTGTATCGGAGGCAGAGACGCTGCAGAAAATGTGGCGTGGGTTTGACAAGCACATCGCCACCCCGCTGCGCAAGGCCAACATCCCGTTTGCCTTTACGCTCGGCAATCACGACGGCTCCCGCTCCTTTGCCGTAGAGCGCAACGCGGCCGGTACCTACTGGACCAAGCCCGGGCACCTGCCCAACCTGACGTTCATCGACAAGAGCCATTTCCCCTACTACTACTCGTTCGTGCACGGAGAGGCTTTTTTTGTTTCCTGGGAGGCTTCCTCACCGGAAATCACCGAGGAAAACATGCGCTGGATGGAGACCCAGTTTGCCAGACCGGAAGCACAGCGAGCGAAGTATAGATTTGTGCTAGGGCACATGCCGCTCTACGGTGTGGCGCAAGAGCGCGACTCCAAAGGTAACCTGCTTAACAACCCGGAGAAGCTGCAACAGCTGCTAGAAAAATATAGGGTGCACACCTACATCAGCGGGCATCAGCATGCTTACTACCCAGGCAAGCGCGGCCAGTTGGAGTTGCTGAATGCCGGTGCAGCTGGTTCCGGCCCGCGCTCCTGGCTTACGCTGGAGAAAGCCCCTGTAAACACCGTCACGCTGGTTGATATCTTCTACGACCAGGACACGCTCATCTACACTACCTACGATATTGGCAAAGAAGCCTCGCAAGACATGGTAGTGTTTGACGAGAAGGTGCTGCCACAGTTCATCGAGAGTGTGAACGGCTATCTCATCCGCCGCGATGTACGAATATCTACCCAAGCCTCCGGCACGTTCTCCGCTTTCCACCAACCTAGTGCTCAACAGGCAGCCGGCACAGGCTCAGCACAAGTGCAGGTGCGTGATGGTAAGGTAAATATTACGGGGGAATTCAGCGGGCTGCAGGAAAAAGTAGCCACCATTGCCCTTTACCGTGGTCGGCATACAGAGCCGGGCGAAGAGATGCTGCCGATGAAGGTGAGATCCAGGAACAAGCGCAAAGGCAGCTTCAGCGGAAGTATAGCTATGCCTGCCGGCTTCGACAAACTGCTATCGGTGGGGGCCTTCCACATCCGCATTAAAACAGACAAAAACCCGGACGGCGAACTAAGGGCGCAGCTTTACCCGGCTGCCAACCAGGCCCCTGCGGCCGTGGCCGTGAGCTCCCACAACAACCGCAACGTGTACGCCGTTCGCGATACGGAGGCGCTCTACAGCGTGAAGTGGGAAAAAGCCGTTGACCCGGATGGCGATTTCGTGTCCTATACTTACCAACTGGCTACCGACTCCTCTTTCCAAAACCTGTTGTGGCACAAGAGCACTGGCCGTGTGGCAAGTGTGAAACTCCGCGAGCAAGACTGGTATGCGCTGCTGCAAAAAGCTGCCGAGGGCGAGGCCGTCAATTTCTTCCACCGTATCATCGTCTCCGATGGCAAGCACATTGTCCACGGTCCGGCACAGGCGTTTAGGCTCATGAAGAGCAACGAGCCGCTGGAGGACTTCGTGGAGGTGCCGGCTCCGAAGTATAAGTTTGAGGGCAAAATAGCCGAAGGCGCCGGCTACGGAGCCAAGTGGGACAAGCAGGGCAAGCTTTGGCTGGCTAGCTACAACGGCACGCTGCACATCCAGAACCCGGACGGCACCCCTGCCTCTTTCTCCCCCCTGGAAAAAGTGCGTATCAACGGGGAGGAGTATACTCTGAGAACGATCGGCGGGATAAGCGTAGATGCTGACGGCAACATCCTGGTAGCGCGCAACAGGCATTTACTGAAGCTTGATGCCGCGACCGGCGAAGGGATAGCCGCCTGGGAAGTGCCTGCCGGTGGTAGGGCCATCACCTCGCCCCGTGTAAACGACAAAGGCGAGATCTATGCCATGTCGTTGTTCGGCGAGGACCCGAACTATGTATTGAAGCAGAGCGAGAAGGCGCCGCATACGTTAGAACTGATACGTACCCTTGCCTTGCCCGAGCGCATCCTGGCCCGCGAGTTTGCGATGACACCCGATGGAAAAACGCTCTACTTCCCGAACTCCGGAAGCCCCTACATACAAGTATACACCAGCCAGGATGGCATAACGTATAAGCAGCAGGAGAACATCACCAGTATAGCTGCCGGATGCAACGCCATCGAGGTGGGCCCCAACAATACCCTCTGGGCCGCCGTGCGCCCCAGCGGCGTAGTGCCGGCCACCTTCCACTTCCGTGATGAGCAAAGCAAGAAAATGTGGACACTGGAACTGCCTGAGCTAGACGGGGCCGAAGCCCGTGGACTAGGTGTATCTGCCTCCGGCGACACCCTCATTTTCTGCAGCTGGGACAAAGGAGGCGGGTTTTACAGGTATGTGCTGGAGCCAGAAAGTGAGGCTGCAACTGTTGATGAAGCTACTGAGGAAGTACAAAGTATAAATGCTACTGCACCCAAGGCAGAGGGGCGAAAGCGTAAGAAAAAGTGAGGAGTTTTAGTGCTGTAGTACCGGTCCAACCACCTCTGTCCCTCATCACCTCACCCCAACCCTCTCCTAAGAACAGGAGAGGGAGCTTTCCTTTATAGGGTCCAACCACCCCTACCCCTCCTAAACCGAGGAGGGGAGCCTGTAACGGCTTTAGCCAAAGTATAAGTTTCATAGCCGCTGTTCTCGCGCGGAAAGGTCGCGACCTGTCCCTACAAAGTCTAAACCCACCCCTAACCCCTCCGAGGAGGGGAATTCTGTAGCACCGGGCCCAACCACCCCTGCCCCTCCTTATCCAAGGAGGGGAGCTCGGTTCAAGCCCTGTCAGCAGCAGCTATCGAAATGATACCCAGTCCTTGGGTTGAGCGCCTTCTATTGATGCGGTGCTGAGCTTGCTCAGCAGCCCGGAGCGGCAGCGAGGAGCAGCTTCAATAGACAGCGCGATGCCAAAGGACGAGCCCTCTCGGGCTTGAGAGCACCAAAGCCAGAAATGAAACTATAGGCTTGTGGGGCTGAAGGATCAGCGGTCGCTAGATAGGATAGCTTGTTTCAAGCTGAAGGAAGCAGAGGCTAAGGGAGCAAAGCTGTAGCAAGTATGGCTTTTCAAGCCACCCGGATTACAAATCCGAGAGTATAATAAGGCACGGGTTGCAAACCCGCGCCAGCGGATGCTTGAGAGCAGAAAGTAAATTATGCAACTGTAGGCTTGTAAGACTGAGGATGAACAAGTGCTAGTAAGGATGGCCTGTGTCAAGTTATAGGGAACAACGACTAAGAAAGTATAAGAATAGCCAATCGAGTATAAAGTATGGCCCTACAACCTACCGCCAATCATCAACTGGAAAGCAACCCCTCATACAACCTGTAATTCTCCTCATCAAAACACACAAATACCACCCGCTTTATGCTTGTGTTGTGCTCCTGCAAGTATGATTTTACCGTCTCCACCGCCACTTTCGCGGCTTTATCCTTTGGATAACCATACACCCCCGTGCTGATGTTGGGAAAAGCTATACTTTCCACACTATTCTCCCCGGCCAACCTGAGGCTGTTGCGGTAGCAGTTGGCCAGCAACTCCGGCTCGCCTTTGCGTCCGCCGTTCCAAACGGGGCCTACAGTATGGATGACATACCTGGCAGGTAGGTTTCCGGCTGTCGTGATCACGGCCTCTCCGGTGGGGCAGCCGCCCTGTCGCGCCCGGATCTGCTTGCACTCCTCCAGAATAGCCGGGCCGCCGGCGCGGTGGATGGCACCATCCACACCTCCGCCGCCCAGAAGGCTGTTATTGGCCGCATTCACCACGGCACCTACCTCTACCTTTGTAATATCGCCTTGCCGTACTTCTATCGCTGTTTCTCTCATAGTATACATACTTTACTTCCGGTGCTCATACGCAGCAAACGGCGTCTGTACTTTTACCTGCTGCAAACACTCTATTTCCAAATCTTCTAATTTCCACATCTACAAGTCTCCCTCCCTAAAACTATTACCAGCTTATACTTGTTGCATGAGTAAAGTTTGCCTTTTCAGGAGGAAGATTTGTTCGTACCTTTGCAGGGCATTCGCAAACAATACTATGGCTATCACAAAAGAAGATATACTAAAAGCCCTCAGCTATGTGGAGGAGCCGGACCTGGGCAAGGACCTGGTGACGCTCAACATGATAGAGGATGTGCAGGTGGATGGTAAAAACGTCAGTTTCACGGTGATCCTGACCACGCCAGCCTGCCCGCTAAAAGACCTGATCCGCAACGCCTGCGTGAACGCCATCCACGCGATGGTGGATAAAGAAGCAGACGTAACGGTGAACATGACCTCGCGCGTTACTTCCGGTCGTGGCGACACCTCCGAGGTGCTGCGTGGCGTGAAGAATATCATCGCCGTTGCCTCTGGTAAAGGCGGTGTAGGCAAGTCTACCGTTACCTCTAACCTGGCTATTGCGCTGGCCGAGAGCGGCGCCCGCGTCGGCCTGATCGATGCGGACATTTCCGGCCCTTCCATCCCGACGATGTTTGGTGTGGAGCAGGAGCGCCCGTACATGGTACAGGGAGACCATGGCAAGAACTACATCCAGCCGGTAGAAAAGTACGGCGTCAAAATGATGTCGATCGGCTTCCTGACACCAGCCGATGGCGCGGTGGTTTGGAGAGGCCCGATGGCCAGTTCTGCGCTACGCCAGTTTATCTCTGACGTGGAATGGGGCGAGCTGGACTACCTGTTGCTGGACCTTCCTCCGGGAACCTCCGACATACACCTGACGATGGTGCAGGCCCTGCCGGTAACCGGTGCGGTGATCGTGACCACGCCGCAAAAAGTAGCCCTGGCAGATGCCGTGCGCGGTGTGCAGATGTTCCGACAGCCGCAGATTAACGTGCCTGTGCTGGGCATTGTGGAAAATATGGCGTACTTTACACCTGCTGAGCTTCCGGAGAATAAATATTACATCTTTGGCCAGGGCGGCGGACAGTCGCTTGCCGAGAAGTTCAACGTAGCCCTGCTGGGCCAGGTGCCAATCGTGCAGAGCATCCGCGAGAGTGGCGACGAAGGAACTCCGGTGGTATTGCAGAACGATTCTCCGGCCAGCGGTGTTTTCAAAGAGTTGGCCCAGGCTGTAGCCCAGCAGGTGTCGCTGCGAAACGCCACCATGGCCAAAACAAAACCAGTAGAAATTAAAACCTAAAGAATAAATGGCAGCCATAAACGTAGATCAGGATTTCATGCTCCGCATCGAGTCGGCCCTTGACCAGATAAGACCTTATTTGGAGGCTGATGGCGGGAACGTAAAAGTGCTGGAGGTAACAGACGAGATGGTGCTAAAACTCGAACTGCTGGGTGCCTGCGGCTCCTGCCCCATGTCTACCATGACACTGAAAGCAGGAGTAGAGCAGTCGGTGCTGCGTGCAGTCCCTGAGATTAAAGCCGTAGAAGCCATCAACATGACTCCTACCGAGCTGTAAAGTATAAGCTTACGTATTTAGAGTATACCGAAAGGTGTGGCTGCTGCTGTAGCCACACCTTTTTGTTTTGGTTCTTAGTGAAGAGATGCTACTGATGTATAAACAAAACATTTTTTAGGAATCATACTTTGCTTCGCATCCGGAGCTTCGATTTAAGTTTTGTTGATGTCTTACTTGCAAAGAACATCGTTCTAAAGCTGGAAGCGCTTAACGTTGTTGGTTCCTTAAGCTGATCCTGATGCCCTTGCTGCGTGCTTTCACCAGCAAACAAAATAGCCGAAGTCTAAATTGTTGGTGATAACACCAACAATGGCCGGATAGCTTGTGGCTCATACCTCATACTTCTGCCATACTTTGGTATTCATGTATTATCGGTTTTCAAGTATAAATCAGTTCTTCTCAAAGCCAGAGCCGTGTCATTCTGCAAAATAGCAGTATATGATGCGGGAGTCCATGCTAGTAACTGGCTATAGATTGGGCCTCTGGCCCAGTCGGGTTACAAACCCGACACCATAAGTAGGAAACGGGTTACAAACCCGCGCCAGCGAGAGGACAAGATAAGGCGGGAACGCTCGCGCCATCGTGAAGTTTAATGGAGAACTTAAGAGTCCCGCTCAATTCCGGCCAGGCAAGTATAAAATCAGGATTATCAGCTTAACCATTCTGAATCAGCAGCCGAAAAAGCTATATTTGTACTACAAGCTAACCAGAACTAATCCATACCATGATAAGAGCCAACGACCCATCTCTGCATTCCTGGATCGAGATTGATGCCAACAGCGATTTTCCCATTCAGAACCTGCCCTTTGGTATTTTCCGCACACCCGATCGCGACCCGCGCGTGGGGGTGGCCATTGGGGAGTACATCCTGGACCTCTGCGAGCTGGGTCGCCGCGATTTTTTCGAGCTTATCGACATAGACCCTAACGTATTCCACCGCCCGTACCTCAACGATTTCATTGCCTTAGGCAAACCTATATGGCGTGCGGTGCGCAACCGGGTGTCAGAGTTGCTCCGCAACGATAACGACGAGATCAGCGGCAACAGCCATTTAATCCGGGCCCTGTTGGTACAACAGAGCGAAGCCGAGATGCTGCTGCCGGTAAAGGTGGGCAACTACACTGATTTCTACTCCAGCATCGAGCATGCCACCAACGTAGGCACCATGTTCCGCGACCCAAAGAACGCGCTGCTGCCCAACTGGAAACACATCCCGATCGGCTATCACGGGCGTGCTTCTTCCATTGTGGTGTCGGGCACTGATATTCACCGCCCACAGGGCCAGACAAAGGCACCGGATGCGGAGGCTCCTACCTTCGGCCCTACCCGATTGCTCGACTTCGAACTGGAAGTGGCGTTTATCACCGGCCGCGAAACGCAGTTGGGAGAAAGTATAACACCAAACGAGGCGGATGATTATATCTTCGGACTAGTGCTGTTCAACGACTGGTCAGCCCGCGACATGCAAACCTGGGAGTATGTGCCGTTGGGACCGTTCCTGGCGAAGAGCTTTGCTTCGTCTGTTTCGCCGTGGGTGGTAACGCTGGACGCGCTGGAGCCATTTAAAGTAAGAGGCCCCGTGCAAGACCCAAAACCCCTGCCCTACCTGGAGTTCACCGGCAACCACAACTACGACATTAAGCTGGAGGTGCTGCTGCAGCCGGAGGGTGGTGAGGAGAACAGCATCTGCCGCTCCAACTATAAGTACATGTACTGGAACATGAACCAGCAGCTGGCGCACCAGAGCAGCAACGGCTGCAATATTCAGGTAGGAGATATGTACGCCTCCGGCACCATCAGCGGCTCCGAGAAGGACTCTTATGGCTCGATGCTGGAGCTGACCTGGCGTGGTACCAACCCCATTAAACTTTCCGACGGCTCCGAGCGCAAGTTCATCAACGACGGCGACAGGGTGATCATGCGCGGCTTCGGAGAACGTAACGGCATCCGCATTGGTTTTGGAGAGGTGAAAGCAAAGGTACTGCCGGCGGTGTAGTGATTGGTTATTAGTTGTTCGTTATTAGTTTAAGGTTTACTTTCTAACTCCCAAACTCTCTAACTTCCAAACTCTCTAACTCCCAAACTTCCCTATGAAGACTGTAGACCCACAGGACGTTAAAACAGCTGAGGTACATGCGTTGCTGCTGGGTGCCATAGCCCCCCGCCCGATCGCTTTTGCCAGCACTACTGACCGGGAGGGGAATGTGAATCTGAGCCCGTTCAGCTTCTTCAACGTGTTTAGCGCCAAGCCACCCATACTTGTCTTCTCCCCTGCCCGCCGTGTGCGCGACAATACCAGCAAGCATACGCTGGAGAACGTGCTGGAAACGCGTGAGGTAGTGATTAACATCGCCAACTATGGTATTGTGGAGCAGATGTCGCTGGCCAGTACCGAGTATGATCGTGGTATTAACGAGTTTATTAAATCGGGCTTAACCCCGGAGGCCTCAGTGCTTGTGCAGCCGCCGCGCGTAAAAGAGGCCCCGGTAGCTTTTGAGTGCAAGGTGAATGACGTGATCAGCCTAGGGCCCGAGGGTGGGGCCGGCAACCTGGTAATCTGCGAGGTGCTGCTGATACATGTGAATGAAAAAATACTGGATGAGGCAGGCAAGATAGACCCGTATAAGCTGGATGCCGTGGCCCGTATGGGCGGCGATTACTACCTGCGTGCCAACGGTGATTGTATTTTCGAACTGCCCAAGCCTATTCGCAACAAGGGCATCGGCATAGATCAGCTTCCTGGTTTCATCCGCAACAGCAGCATACTTACCGGTAATAACCTGGCTCGTCTGGGTAATTCTGAAGTTGTCCCCTCAGAGGCAGAGGTAGAGGCTTTCAAACAAGATCCGTTGGTGAGTTATACTTTCTCCAAGTATAAAAACGACTCCACCCGCCTGAGTAAGCAACTGGAGTATTTAGGCAAAAAACTGCTGGAAGATAATCAAGTTGAGAAGGCATGGAAAGTGCTGCTGTTGAGTGGCAAAGTATAAAGCCGGAGTCCAGTTACTCTACGCTGGTGCCATTAAAGTATGAGCAAGTATAAAACAGAGAAGCTCGCTTTACCAGCGAGCTTCTCTGTTTTATACTTAAGCGTTGTTAGTTTACCTGCAGGTCCAGTTCCTCAAAACGTGAGTTCTTGCTGATATACTCCGGCACGATTTGCTTCATCTTCCGCACCACCATCAGCTCATCCTTGGTCTTGTTCAGCTGCATCAGCTCGTCAATGTCGGTCACTACATCATCGTAGCGGTAGTTCCTTACTTTGGATATCTTGATCTTGGAGTGATGGGTTGGAATGGTCAGCTCCTCCTCATTCAGCAACTCCTCGAATAACTTCTCTCCAGGTCTCAGGCCGGTGAAGGTAACCGGGATGTCCACATCCGGAATCAGGCCAGCCAGCTTGATCATCTTTCTGGCCAGGTCCACGATCTTCACCGGCTCCCCCATGTCAAAGATAAAGATCTCACCGCCGTTGCCCATCGTGCCAGCCTCCAGCACCAGCTGAACCGCCTCCGGTATGGTCATAAAGTAGCGGGTGATGTCCGGGTGCGTTACCGTAACCGGGCCGCCCCGCTCAATCTGCTGGCGGAAACGTGGGATAACCGAACCGTTAGAGCCCAGCACATTGCCAAAGCGCGTGGTGATGAACTTGGTTTGCATCACCTGCTTGTACGGGTGCTTGTTGCCATTCACCTTGCCGTGGTTCAGGTTGTTTAGCGACTGTATGTAGATCTCTGCGATACGCTTGGAGGTGCCCATTACGTTAGTGGGGTTCACCGCCTTGTCCGTGGATATCATCACAAACTTCTCCACATCAAAGGTAAGCGAAAGGTCCGCCAAGGTTCTGGTTCCCAAGATGTTTGTCAGCACCGCCTCACAAGGGTTATTCTCCATCATCGGCACGTGCTTGTACGCAGCAGCATGGTATACTACATCTGGTGTGTACTCCTTAAACATGGAGTACATCCTGGTTGAGTTGGTGATGTCTCCGATAAAGATAGCCATCTTGCTGTCCGGGTACTGCTCCTCCATCTCCAGCTGCAGCTCATGCAGAGGCGACTCCGCCTGGTCGCACACGATCAGCAGTTCGGGGCCGTAGCTCATCACCTGCCGTACGATCTCAGAGCCAATGGAGCCAGCGCCACCCGTTACCAGCACCCGCTTGCCGCGCAGGTCGCTGCTAATACGATCATTCTCTATAACGATAGGCGGACGCTGCAGCAAGTCTTCTATTCTCAGATCCTTGATCTGGTTCATGCTCAGTTGACCTGACATCCACTGCTCGGTTGGGGGCACGGTGAGTACTTTAACCCCCAGTTCCACACATCGCTCTACAAACAGCTTCTGGTTATCGGATTTCAGGTCATCGGCAAACACCATCACCTTATCCACCCTGAGCTTTTGCTGCAGCCGCTCAATATCATCGATGTGGTACACACGGATCTGATGAATGTTCTTGTCAACTTTATTTGAGTTCTCATCCAGGAAACCCGCAATGTGGAAACGCCCCGTGCCGCTGGTTTCCAGGGCCTGCTTCAGCAGGATAGAGTAGCCGTTGGCACCGTAGATCAGCACCCGCTCGCGCTCCCCCGGGGCACCGCGCTTAAAGAAAAGGAAAAGGGCCTTTGCCCCCATCCGCACCAGCGTAAGCAAGGTGGAGGAAACAAAGAAGCTGATAAGCAGCACCAGGTAAATGTTAACTGAGTCGATGCCATGCACAGGCGCCACCCAAAGACCTATCAGGGCACCATAGGAAAGGCTGGCAATGAGCACTGCCGTGAAAATGCGGTAAATGTCGTAGATACTGGAATACCGGATAAGGCCGGTATGGATACGCATGGTATAGAAGGTGATCAGCGATACAAGCCCGAAAAGGCCAATGTATACCAGGAAGTGCCCCCGCATGATCTCCTCGAAGTGGAACTGCTTTATGATAAAGAACGAAAGGGCAAAAGACCAACTCATGATCAGTTGGTCAATTAACAGCACTATCCATTTCGGCAGTGACTTATTAAGTAAAATTTTCATATAGTATGACCCTTACAGCATCTACCTACACCTTAGCCGCCTATTACAACGCCTACAAAAAAGGCAAATCTGTATTCTTTTGTAAAACTATTCAACCAATACCAAACAAAATAAGACACATAAATATACTAACAACACCTGTACTATATAGGTAATGTTAAATAATTATGTGCGTAGAGCGGTATTCAATACTGCAATCCGTAGATATGAACGCAAAGAGCAGGCTTTGGTTGTACCTGACTTATGCTGCTTATCCGGACTTTTCTGGCCGGAACACCTTTTAACGCCAGAAATAGAATATTAGCAAAGTAAAATACATCCTTTACTAAAAACTGTGCAAATATAACATAAAATCCCGATATAAAGCCAGTAAAGTCAAGTCATTATTGTGGATAAGTATTTATAAAGAATAGCGGAGTGGAGACTGAGCTCAAGACGTACATGTATGGCAATGACTGAGGCTGCTATTTGGCTGTTCCCCGGAAAGTTAAATTTCAATAAAAATGGCCTGGTTTTACGTCACTATAGCCAATAATACTATTATTTAACAGGCTCGGGGATTAACATAAACTGAGCGCGCCGATCTTTTTTCTGATTATGTTACACACCAATACATAAGGAAACATCTCTGCGTTGCCATCTAGCAAAGCTTAATTTCTCAGTTGATGTTTCGTAGAAGTTCGTTATGACTGGAGTTGCTACCTTTGAAGGGGGCAAGGGAAATGAAGCTATCGAGCGGAAAGTCTACTGTCATGCTGTAAGGAAAGCTGAGAAAAAAGAGGGTCCCTTCCCCGGGAGGTGAAGCTGCTGCGACTGGCCCACAAGATCCTTCCAGGATGACAAAAATGATAATAGCCCGATCTTCCGAAGGGAACGAAGAGCTTGCTGCGTCACCTCATGTACCATTTCATCTGTAAAAGAAGGACGAGATTAGGCATGTTAGGCACAAGGTCTTTGTAAAGATAAGTTCAGGGGTGAATTCCTGAGCATAAGTATAAAGTGTAAACCTCCGGCGCCATACAGAGACCGGGGGTTTATACTTTAAATAACCTTCGTTGCGATTAACTAATCCTTCCGGGGCTACGAACAGGACACATTTTGTTCCTGCCGCAAGATTTCATCTTGTGGCTATCAATAAAGCAAGCTTTCAGCTAGCACAAGTATAACCCCTACTTCCTTCCAGACATCGCAAGCTAAAAGCTTGCCGGAACGGAGAACCATGAGTTGAAAGCTCGCGGGAGAGGATAGTTTTTATTGAACTTGTGCCCTAAACATATTCCTTGAGGAGCAGGGGCAGGTAAACACCTCTATAAAAGCAAAAAATCGCAACTGGAGTTTTATACTTATACGAAGAAGTATGGAGCTATACGTTGGCTTCCTCGTATAGCTGCTTTAGTTGCGACACCACCCGGTCCAGATCCGTATCAGTTAGGTTAGAGCCGGAGGGCAGGCAAAGGCCCTGCTCGAAAAGGCGCTCGCTCGTACCATCGCCATAAAAAGGTGCATCCGCAAAAATAGGCTGCAGGTGCATCGGCTTCCAAAGCGGGCGTGTCTCGATGTTGTCCTTCTCCAGGTGCAGGCGGATGTCTTCCCTCGTCACTTCCCCTTCTACCAGCACCGTGCTTAGCCACCTGTTAGAGTAGAAGTCAACGTTTGGTTCTTCTGCAAAACTTACTGCAGCTAGCGCTGCAAACGTTTCTTTATAGAAGCTATAGTTACTGCGGCGCTTCTCCACACGCTGCGGCAGCACCTCCATCTGGCCACGGCCTATACCGGCACATATATTGCTCATGCGGTAGTTGTAGCCGATATGTGAGTGCTGGTAGTGCGGAGCCGCGTCGCGGGCTTGTGTAGCCAGAAAGCGTGATTTTTTAATCCACTCCTCATTCTTAGACACGAGTGCACCGCCACCGGAAGTGGTGATGATCTTGTTGCCGTTGAAGGAAAGGATGCTCATAGCCCCGAAGGTGCCCAACTTTTGCCCTTTGTAAGAGGAGCCTAATGCCTCCGCTGCATCCTCCACCACCGGTATCTCATACTTGTCGGCAACGGACATGATACGATCCATTTGTGCGGGCATACCATAGAGGTGCACTACAATAATTGCCTTTGGCTTCTTGCCTTTGCTGATTCTGTCCTGAATGGCAGCCTCCAAATGCTCCGGTGACATGTTCCAGGTCTCTTCCTCGCTGTCTACAAATACAGGCGTAGCGCCCTGGTAGGCAATAGGGTTCGCCGAAGCTGAGAAGGTCATCGATTGGCAGATCACCTCATCACCCGCCTGCACACCAAGTATGATCAGGGCCAGGTGCAGGGCAGCGGTGCCAGAACTTAATGCCGCCACATGCACACCTTCACCTAAGTAAGAAGCCAGGTTGCGCTCAAAGCCATCCACGTGCGGGCCGAGCGGCGCGATCCAGTTGGTATCAAAAGCCTCTTTTACGTACTTAAACTCATTCTCGCCCATGTGCGGGGAAGAGAGCCAGATTTTTTCGTTCATATCAACAGTATTTTATAATCTTGCCTGGGTTGCCTACGACTACAGCATTGTCCGGAATGTCACGAATGACGACTGCCCCTGCCCCTACCTGGCACCACTTGCCTATTTTTACGCCCGGTATCACCACGGCCCCGGCTCCTATCCAGGTGCCTTCGCCCACCGACACGTTCCCGCAAAGTACGGCACCCGGCGACACATGTGCAAAATCTCCCACCACACAATCGTGGTCTACTTTGGCTCCTGTGTTGATAATAACGTGTTTGCCCACCTCTACCTCCGCCTGAAGTATGGTTCCCTGCATCACCACCGTACCTTCACCCACCGAAGCACCCGGCGACAGGATAGCAGTATTGGAGATAGCCTGTCCATACTTTACTGTCAACTGCTGTGCAATGCTGGCCCGGATACGGTTGTTGCCAATGCTGATAATCAGCGGCTCCTCCAGTTCGCGGCCTGGCTTGAATTTACCCAGCACCTTTATCCCGCATAACTCTTTCAGGTCCGGGTTATCATCAAACAAACCCGCTACCGACTCACCTGTACTTTGCAGGATATCAATAATGACTTTAGCATGTCCGCTGGCTCCGTATAGGTACATTTTGGAAGTTAGAAAGTTTAGGAGTTAGAGAGTTAAAGAGTGAGTTGTATGTCTCCGCTGGTGCGAGCTTGTAGCTCGTATCAAATGTTTCATAGAACCAAAGTATGAGCTACAACCTCGCACTAGACCCGCTCTTTCGGATTTGTAATCCGAAAGCAACTAGCCGCGGATTTGAAATCCGCAAATGCAAGGGCCGTAGATGCTGACAAGCAGGCGGATTGAAATCCGCAGTTAACCAGGTCCCGGATTACAAATCCGGAATAGCAAAGAGTGGAAGCTTTACTATACTTACACACATTGTTTTATAGCCAGGCTGTTGTGCAGACAGGTCGCTACCTGTCCCTACGAAACCAGACAGAATTTAAATTGTGATCCCTTTCATCACCTATCATTCCCCTGGAACTTCGGCATCGTGGCTACACCCTCCGCACTAATGCCTTCCGATTTAAATATTTTAAAGATAGTCATAAAGATGATCCTCAGGTCCAGCCAGGGTGACATATTGTCTACATACCACACATCATAAGTAAACTTTGCATCCCAACTGATAGCATTGCGGCCATTTACCTGCGCCCAACCAGTTATTCCGGGTCTAACTTCATGTCTTCGCTGCTGCACTTCGTTGTAAAGGGGGAGGTACTCTACCAGCAAAGGCCGAGGACCGATCAGGCTCATATCCCCTTTGATCACATTCAGCAGCTGCGGAATCTCATCCAGAGACGTTTTGCGCACAAATGCACCCACCGGCGTCAGGCGCACCTCATCGGGCAGCAGGTTCCCCTGCGCATCCTTCTGATCGTTCATAGTTTTATATTTGATCACCCGGAATATCTTCCCGTTTTTGCCAGGCCGCGGCTGCAGGAAGAAAGGTTTTCCCTGGTTGGCAAAGTACAGCAAGCCCGTTACCACCAGAAAAACCGGCAGCAGCACGATAAAAGCCGTTAGGCTAAGTATAAAATCGAGGATGCGCTTAAGAAAATTTCGGTATAGCCAGTTCATGTTTTTTCAAATGTTCCTCATACTCCTGATATAGCAACTCCCAGAAATGCTGCTGATCGTAACGCTCCACAATCATGCGGCGGGCATTCGATTTCAGGTGCAGGTATAACGCTTTATCTGTTAACAGCTGCTCCATAGCCTCCAGCAGCATCTGTTCATTTTTCGGAGGGATGATCAGCCCGTTTTCCCCTTCCACAATAATTTCGTTGCAGCCGTTGATGTCGGTTACAATGCTGGGCAGCTCAAAACAGCCTGCCTGCATGGGCACATTCGGAAAGCCTTCGCGGTACGACGGAAAAGCCAGCGCATTACTTAGCGCCAGGTACGGCCGCACATCGTTCTGGAAGCCTACAGATAATATTCGCTCATTCTGCTCAATTTCCTGAAGTGTTTCATGCGGCAGGGGATCCAGATCCTGCTCCAGCGGACCTACTAACAGAAGCTTTGCCTGTTTATACTTCGCCTGCAAGGTTTTAAAGGCTGCCACCAGCTCCCGAACGCCTTTGTCCTTTACCAGCCTGCCGATAAACAGGAACACAAAATCTCCGGTCTGTATGTTCAGTTCCTGCCTGAGTTGCCCGAGCTTTGCCACATCCAGCGTCTCCGCACTGAAGAAAGCGGTATTGATACCATTGCTGCTACCATTGCCGATCACCTTTACCTTCTCCGGGCCGCAATAGCCGCTCTGAAGTATAAAGTCTTTCAGTACAGTAGAGTTTGGGTATACTTTGGTGGCGCAGGCATAGGTCAGTTTCTCCACAGCATCCAGTACACGGCGCTTCAGTCCGGTAGCTTCCATCAGCGGGAGCCCTGCCACCGTATGCAGGCGCACCGGCACCCCTGCCAGCTTGCCCCCCAGCATGCCCACAATGCCTGCCTTGGGTGTGTGCGAATGAATGATATGGGGTTTATGGTTTTTACAGAGCTTATAGAAAGCCCACAACGAGCGCAGGTCTTGCAAGGGAGTTACTTTCCGTGTCATCGGTACCAGCACATGCCCGCATTCCTGCTCCACTACCACCGATTCTTTCTCCGGCCCATCCGCCGAAATCATCAGCGGCTCAAAACCCTTCGAACGCATGTATGGCAGTTGCCCTGTGATGAGCTTTTGCAGTGAAAGCGGTACTGTCGTGATTCGGAATAGCTTTGGCATGATTACCCCTCCCCTGCCCTCCTCTTTATTGAGGGCCCCTACCTCAAAACAAGGGAGGGTGTAGGAAATATTGTATTGTACAAATTTAGCGATAAATTCGGAAGGTATATAACTCCCCTCCTTAGACTCCCGAGAACGCGAGTTCGAAGGTAGCGAGCGTAGCTCTGAGGGCTAGGGATGGTTAGATATTACTAGTTCTTGATTTCTGTAGCTTCTAAATTCCCCTCCCGCACATACGCTTGAATCTCCTGCACTGTGATGTTTAATTGACTGCCGTCGGAACAGTTTAACGTATGTTCAATCCATTTTTGGCCCAACAAGCCTTAGCTTTCTTCTTGGTATAGTCTCCTTTACCGTCTCTCCCTCTGTAGTTTTTAATCCTTTTTGATAACTCAACACCCAAATTATAAAAATAAGCAAAGCGGGCGTGAACATATTCTTCATTCGTATCATAATACCCATATTCCCCAGTATATTTGAGAAGGCCACTGCTCCAATCAAAACGAATAAAATTAAACCTTTTACTTGAAAAGGAGCCTCTTTGAATGAATTAACAGGTTTGGACTTGAACAACACGTATGTTAGAAAAAGTAATATTAAGTTCTCAACTGAAGCTAGAAGGCTGGCAATATTATGTGCATCTATAAAAAGAGGCCTGAAAAGAAAAGTAAATACTTTTAAAGGAAGAGGATAAGAAGAAATATCCACACTAGAACCTGTATGCCCTCTACTTAACTGAGATTGTTTGGTACTTGAAAACTCTTCTAAACTCTCTGTGGAAACCTCATCCAATTTAACATATTCCATCACATCATCAAATAACATGACGGCACCAGCAGCAAAGCACAATGTTAAAAGAAACTTATAAATGGTATTTAATCTCTTATCTAAAAAGATGCCCAAGCCAAAAGCAAGCAAAAGAAATATGGCCATATGAGGACGTACGTTATAAACCAAAAACAAACTCAGCAAAATTCCTGGAGCCCGTATCATGGGTTTTAATGAAGAATAGAGAAAGAGACCAACGCAAAAAAAGGACAGTGTGTCTTTTCCTACTCCTGCAGACCAAAAATGTATATTAGGTAAAAAAAATATCCATGGTAAAAGAGTGTATCCAGCTACCTTGGTGTTATGCTTTACTAAACGTGAAGCTGCTAGGTAGAAATATAAAACGCCAAGAAATCCAATAAACGAAAACAGTACGGAGCCTGTAAAAAAACTTAAATTTAAAGCGTACACAAATGGATAGGTAAAAACATGCATAAATGCAGTGCCAGCTCCTCCACGCAAGTATACACTAAGCGGCACCTCATTCCTACGCCAGTATCCCATGGCATCGCCACCAAAATTGGTCACGTAGAACAAATATGCTAGTCCAAAGAATAAGTGATAGTACCACAGGTATACCAGGTACTTTTTGCTTTCGACTCCCTCTATCTTAGCGTAGTAGTTAATTAATGCCGGAGCTGCAAAAAGTATTAGTAGAATAAATACCAGATCTTGTATTCCCATAGCTTTTTATTTACAGATAAAACTGAGAGTCTCGAGGCTAGACTACCTGATTATTTCTGTTGACTAGTTGAAGCTGCCTGTATTTTATGCAGCCACTGCGTTTGAGTAATCTGAAGCGAGTACTTCTCCTCCACTATTCTTCTTCCATTGGCACCCATTAAACGTCTCAATTCTTTATTTTCTAAAAGCTCCTGAAATGCCTGTTTCCATTCCTCCAGATTTGTAGGTTTGAAACCATTCTTACCCTCCTGTATAATGTCGTTATTGGCACCGACAGGACTTCCTATTACAGGAACACCACATCCCATGTACTGAATCAATTTATAACCGCACTTTCCAAGCTCCCACAGTTCATCTTTCAAAGGCATAACACCAATATCAAAATCTTGGATCATCTCTATTTCTTTATCCTCAGACCATTCCAAAACTTTCTCAATCCCTTGCAGCCCTATGCCGGATTTTCCGCCAACAATAGCTAGTTCAAAAGAGTACAAAGCACTCAGTTCCTCTAATACAGATTTAATAAGATTCAAATATTGTAATGTAGATGGGGATCCGATCCATCCTATCGTTATATTTTCATTAGCGTTAGCTTTGGACTTTATACGATACTTTGACGTATCAATAACAGTGGGAATAAAACTTACTTCCTTGGCTCCTGCTCTAACAGCGTAAGCCTTTAAATATTCATTACCAGTTACCACCAAAGTTGCGTATTTCATGACTTGGGCAATTTTATTACCCAAAGCAGCCCTAACATATTTGTTGGGGTGCATATCATAATTATGAAAAATCGCATCATCGTAGTCTACAATATACTTTACCCCTAAAAAAGATAGGATCCTTTCAACTGTCGCCGGTAAGTACGGGAACAACTCCTTTTCTATTACAACAATATCATACTTCCATATAGTGAATAACTGTAAAAGTCTGTTCAAGTAGCTTTTTAGAACCTTAAGCTTTGAGACTGGCTTCTTATTGTAAATACAATGTAAATAATCATCATTAAACAGAGGACTTACCTTACAGGCCACGCCATTGTGGTGATAATAAGGTAAATATAGGAAAGTCCTTAGCCTGCTGCTTGCACCTAGGCGGGTATACTTAGTAAAGAATAAAACTCTCAATTTAAATTTCTTAATGCCATAGTATAGGTTTTTATGCTATTTTCCAGACTAAACTCTTTTATACCTAAAGCCCTTGCCTCCTCCTTTAGAGTAGATTTATTATATACTTCCCCTATCCAACTAGCTGCACTTTGCAGGGATTCTTGCTTATGATTTTTTAGTACAAAGCAACATGATTTATTCTTCAATATTGCTTCAGTATCACCAATTCCAGCAGAAGCCACTACTGGTAAACCTGTTAAAAGGTACTCTCCTATTTTGATGGGTGCCACACCTTTCATCGAGAAGGAAGGCTGCCTTATTGCCAATGCAACGTCTGCAGCTGCTAAATAACTCGGTACCTCCTGAAAAGGAACACTTTTAACAAGAACCCTTTCATCTATAAATTTAGTGAAGGCAGAATTGTCTAAATAAGCTGTGTTACCTGTTAGGATCAACAGGTAGACATTATTCATCTGCGAAGCTACCTCTTGATAGATATGCATCATTTCAGAAACGCAGTATTGTGGACCTAAAGATCCGGCATATACTAGCATCAGAGCCTCTTCCGGAATGCCTAATGAACTCCTTACAACTGATCTGGTATGATTATCTTTAAAAAAGTTAATATCTCTGCCGTTGGAAACTGTAAAGAACTTACTTTTGATGGCAGGCATATTATTTGCCAAGAATTCAACGGTCGCATTTGTACGGGTAATAACCACGTCTGCCCTTTCAATAGCTTTAGTCTCAAAGGACTTGAGCAGTTTATACTGAAAGCCTCTCGGATTTAGCCCACTAAAGTCGACCCTTTCCTCTAAAGGCAAGCCGTCTGCATCAAAGATCATCTTCAAGTGACTATGCTTATGGAGCACGTTTAAAACCATAGCAGCCGGGAAAGTACTGCGGGGCATAACAATATTTATCTGGTGTTGCCTCACAAAATCTTGGAGAAACTTGGTGCCTTTATATAGTGTAATCAGAGAGCCCAGAAGCGGATGTGGCCTGCGCTGAACATGGAAATGAGCATAAGTAATACCCGCTGACTCACAAACTCTACTTAGATGAGCTACTTTCTCGGTGCTTGCCCAAGAAAATTGTATGATATAGATATTATAACTTCTTTTTAAGCCGACAAATATAGGAAGAAATAAGCCCTCTAAGTAGTTCACTTGTGGCCCATCCCAACATATAAATAGCAAATTCTTCTTCATTTACTTGAAAGCTTTCGACACAGCAGGTAGCTCTATTCCTTTCTTTGCAATTAAATCACTATAGAGATTTTCCAATTCCTCTACATACCTGCCGGCACTAAATTGGTTGTTTGCTCTTGCAAATCCTCTTTCTCCCATTTCCACCATTAACTGTCTGTTTGACAAAAGTGTGTTAATGGCATTAGCAATTTGCTCTGGATGATGGGCTTCTACCAATAAGCCAGTTTCATTATGTAACACAACATCTTTTAACCCCCCTACATTGGTCGCTATAACAGGTAACTTATGGAACATGGCCTCAACTGCAACAAGTCCAAAGGCCTCCATATGGGAGACTATGGCAAATATGTCCATAATTTCAAAAAAAGGATGGGGATCAGGCTGAAAGCCTGCTATAATCACATGGTCAGATAATCCTTTGTTAAGAATGTGCTGTTCTATCTCTTCCCTATCTGGCCCATCTCCAACAATTAGTACTTTTATTCTTGGATTTGACTTATGTAAAATTGATAACGCATCAATCAAATCAGTGAAGAGTTTATGGAAGTTGCGTAAGCGACCTACGCTTCCAATAATTATATCATCATCTTGGATTCCTAATGTATCCTTCAAACTCTGTACAGAATCTTTAGAAATTTGCACAGGAGGATAGATTCCATTATTTATCAGACGCAGCTTAGATTCCTTTATATTTGCAACATCTTTTAAATAAGAATAAACAGCAGGAGATACTCCTATAACCTTGTCTGATAGTCCTGATAGAAGCTTTAAAAGATAAGTTGCTTTTTTAGTTCTATTTTGTGGATCAGAAGTTTCTTCCAATACTATAGCAGGTACTCGACCTATATAACCCGCGATAGATGCCAGTAATACTCCTTCAAAAACTGCCCCATGTATTATATGGGGCTTGTAACCACTTATGACTTTTAAAACAGCTTTATAGCGGCTAAACCTCCAAACTTTATCAAGTATGCCAATCTCTATTAATTCAACGCCTTCTTCTTTTAGAGAATCGACGATAGGCCCGGTTGCACGAGTACATACAATCTTAAGCTCATATTTATTCTTATCATATAAGCGTGCAAAAATTTCTCTAGTTTTCTCCACTCCACCTGAATGGATCGACTCAATGCAGTGGAGAACTTTTATTTTTTTATTCATTCCTAAGCAGTATACAATGACATTAACTTTTCCCAATGGACTTTTGGAGAAAAATTAGTTTTTAGCAGTTCCTGACTCCGCTCACCCATTTTCTTTGCAGCCACTGCATCGATAGACAAAGCTAAATTTAGTTTCTCTAAAATATTACTTTCACTATGAGGGTTTAATAACCATCCGTTTACCCCCTCCTCTACCAGTTCTACTCCTCCTCCAACTTCTGAAACAATGCAGGGTAAGCCTGTGAGCATAGCTTCCATAATTGCATTACCCAATCCTTCTGAGTAGGAAGGCAGAACAAAAAAATCAGAATTCAACAAGAATGAGGACGGTTCATTAGAAAAGCCCACAAACTTTATATTATCTTCTAAATAGAGTTCTTTGGTCAAATCTGTTAAAGCTCCTTTTTCAGGCCCGTCGCCTACTATTATCAACTCACAATTTGATCCAGATTCTACAAGTGTAGAGAATACTCGAATAAATCTGTCAAGATTTTTAATCTTATCTAAACGACAAACAGTAACAAAGCGAATACGGTCACGTTGTTCTTCATTATCCCTTTTAAATTCTTTGTACTTAATTGGGTTATACACCACACTAATTTTTTCTCTAGTTGCCTCCCTTAGTCCTATCACTTTATTTGCAACAGACGCAGATATACATATAACCTTATCAGATAGACTATATATATACTTAAATATAAAACGATACCCTCTATTGTGATTAGGGAATCCGATTTCCTCGCTTATGCGCTTTGGTATCCTGGCTATATATGCCGCTAGTTGAGCATGAAAGTTTGCCTCCGCTCCAGATGTATGTACAACATCTGGTTTCAGCTTTTTGAAGAGCTTTACAAGAGTAACAATTAATGAAACATTAGGTATCTTAAAATCTTCCTCAAGACAAATAACTTGCTTTCCTAATAGCTCTATTTTCTGCGATGCCCATCCACCTTTTCCTAGTGCAATAAAGATTGTTTCAACACCTTCCGGACAGCTCTCTGCCACATTTACAAGTCTCTTCTCAACTCCTCCAAAATCTAATACGGTACAAACTCTGGCAATTCTCATGCAAAAGGAATAACATTTATGGTTTTTACTTTTAGTTCATCTAAACCCCTATTCAGAATCGATTTTTCCACCCATGAAGGCTGTAAATGAGGTATTGTTTTATTAGCTCCTTTATATATTTCCTATTTTGAAAATTTATGTCAATATGTGATAATAGCTTTACTCTTGCCTTCGCTTGATTAAAATAATATTCACTTGACTTACTTGAACTCATGCGAATGTTGCCTCTCCTAATCAAGTAGAGTATATCTTTGAGAATTATATATTCATCATTTTTTAGCCTTAGGGTTTGTATTCCATGCATAAGCCACTCTTGAGAGTTCTTCAAATCAATGTCAAAAGGAAGATTTTCCACAAACTTTTTTCTCCAAAGTGGCCCTCCAATAGGCCACATAAGTTCATTCCTTATATGATCCCACAAAGGGTCATCAGAGGATAACTTGCGAGACCATCTTTCCTCTAGCTCAAATGTTTCATTGTTGAAGAACCTACCATGAGAAAAACATACATTCAAACCAGGATTATCTTTAAAAGTGTCGATTTGCTTTTGAAGGGCATCAGGGTCTAATAAATCATCTGAATCAACCCACTTTATAAATTCACCTTTAGCGTTTTGAATTCCAAAGTTTCTACAGCTATTAGCACCTTTTTTATGATGTGAGGGTCTTTTAAAGAAAATTATACGCTCATCTTTTTTTCTAATGTGGTTTATTACTTCCTCTGTGTTATCTGTTGAGCCGTCATCCACAATAAGTAGCTCCCAATTCTTGTAACTCTGTCTTTGGATACTTTCAATGGTAGCTGTGATGATGTCACCTCTATTGAAAGCAGGTGTAACTATGGTAACTAAAGGCTTGTCTTCAACCTGTGTAGGATATAAATCTGTCATATTGAAAGGACTTGATCCTTTAGTATTCGAACTTGTCATTATTTTTTAGGAAGATCTGTTACTTACTTATATCTTCTGCTTAATTACTATGCTGAATTAGATTACTAGAGATTCTTTAATGAACTGTTTTTAATCTATTCTTAAAAATTTATCCTAAATAGTATCAGTGAATGGTTTTGCCCCATAATGAAATTTTATGTTTTCGACATTAATCACCAGGAGAATGTAGTAACGAAGGGAAAACACAGCTATTTTTTTCCAACTGGTTATGGCATAACGGTTGGAAAAAATATTTTTCAATTCTCCAAAAGGAGGTAAAAATATCAGCCGAACTAACTTTTTAAAGTGTGTGGAAACTTTAGACTTTCGCTTTTGGCTTAAGCCCGAAGAGATGCGTCTCGCCTTTCGAACTAAATCTCTTACTTTGTTTCTTGCGGGATGTTTGACTATAACCTCTGGTGCGTAAACAATGTTGAAGCCTTTTGCTGTTGCTCTTTGTCCCCATTCATTATCACCTCCTGAATACATGTTACTATTAAAAAGCCCAACTTCCTCGAAAACGTTACGACGAGATATCATATTTGCGGTAACCGCTCCCCCATCTTTAACATATAGATCCTGCCGAAATGCATATATTGTTTCGTAGGCTTCAGCCAGATTAGGTTTATCTGTTTGATAAAATAACTCTACCCTGCCTCCAATCCTGTGAATTCCTGGCCCTTCCTTAAAATACCTAATCGCATTTTCAATCCAATTTATATCAGGTATACAATCAGAATCTGTAAATGCAAGGATTTCGCCTTCAGATAATTTTATCCCAGTATTTCTGGCCGCATAAGATCCTCTTTCCTTCTCAACAATTATTCTGCAATTATCAGGTATATCAAGCCATTCAGGGATTTGATCATCTGAGGCATTATTGACCACAATAATTTCAATGAACTCTTTTGGGTATGATTGCCTCTCTAATGCCTGAAGACAAAGAGAAAGCCGATTCCAGTCATGGTAAGTAGGAATTATAATAGATATAGTAAGCGGTTTCACTTCTTTAGTCTTCTTTTTTTACAGTTAGTGAGTATCGAATCACAATAACATAAGTGGTAATGGTTCAACATTTTTGCCTATTGCGCTATCATTTTCACTACTTCAGACCACATGACTTTAGTCTGATTCTTCTGCTCTAAAGATTTTTCCTCTAATTTTATTTTAATTGCGTTAGACGAGAATGGTTCTAATATATATTTAATTTTGCTTCTTAGTTCATCAGTAGCCATATCTGTATATAGCATTCCTTCAGAGTAATCATAATCCTCCAAAAGCATTTCATACTTATGACTCCAACCAGTAGTTAAACAAGGGGTAGCTTGTGAAAGTGCACTGACAAGTCCATGGAATCTCGAAGTTATTACAGCTTTGCTATTTCCAATTATTCCTTTTACTTTCAAAGGGTTATCTTCTACTATTACAGGTATTGGTTGACCTATTTTTTTATTGACTACATCAGCAATTGCTTTATCTGATTCTCCTTCGTGTATCAAGAAGAATGGAGCAAAACCCTCTTCCCTAACTAATTCTACTACATTCTCTAATAAAGAAGGGTATCTTTCTTTTTCACCAGCATCTTTTACTTTTGCTATCATCTGAGAATTCGGAATTATTGCTACTTCATTTTTAGATGTTTCAAAGTAAGCAGGCACGTCACCTTTAATTAGATTAGTAAAATCGGGCCTTTGCTTAATATTTGTCTTTGTTGCCGATAATCCTAAGAGATGATCATAAGATATTTTGTCTCTTGCAAAAACTAAAGAAGCATGATCTATTATCAATTTCATCTTTGCCCTTAACTTTTCATCTTCAAAAGGGCCGAAAGCCTGTGGAAGAAGTATAACTTTTTTGCCCTCAGTCTTCCACCTAACTATATGATCCGCCAATCTTGATCCAGCTTTGTTAGCTCCCCATTTATCTCCAAATGCAAAACCAGACCCATCAAGAACTATCTGGATTTGATTTTCTTTAACATAGCCTCCTGCATTTAATAACGCGCTAGGAATAACTTTTTCCAGAATGTCTACAAGCTTTTTATGCCTAGAGAATCTAAATTTGGTTAGGATACCTAGCTCTCTTTGTTTGGCAATGGGAGCCCGGCCACTCTTTTCCATAACAAGCTTTGCATTGGGAAATTCTTTTTTTAATTCTTGTAGTATAGCATAAAGCATTAACTCAGCTCCTTTATTTACAAACTCGACTCCTCTCAATTCTATAAACATCTTCTTAGTTGTATCTTCTTATTTGAACTAATGGTCTTTTTTCTGAATAAGCTACCATTCCTTCTGAGTCTGGATATCCTAAACCTATACACATAATGGGTCTTTGATGCGGTTCTAGGTCCAGAAACGTCTCCATTTCTGTCTCCTTCTCTTCTATATCGGGCCAGTTTATCGGGCAGCTGCTTAGACCTAAGGTCTCTAGAGCAAGCATAAAAGACATGCTTGCTAAGGAAGCATCAATATAAATTACATGCCTGTCACGCTCATCAAAATAAGCATCCAGGTTACCAACAACTACTACAATTACGGGAATGGTATGACCATACCCTTTTGTACCCATTGGAATCTTTACAACCTGCTGTACAAGGGTAGGATCATCAAAAATTCTAAATTCAAAAGGCTGTCTATTACATGCACTTGGGGATTGATTTGCAGCTAGAATGGCTTTATCTATCAATTCCCTGGAAACAGGCTTTTGCAAAAACCATCTTACGGATCGACGTTGTTTTGTGAGTTTGAAAAAAGATTCAAAGGTTATATCGCTAATTTGTTCGGCACTTCTAAAGTAGGGTATAGATTTCAGTTCTCTAGATAAATCTTGTTCCAGAGTCGCCCCATTTAATATAGCTTTGAACTTTTCGTGGTTCTGCTTTACGACTTTATCTTCTCCAGATATTTCGAAATACTCAATCAATACATCTCGGAACCACTTGAGCTGAGGATTATTTGAATCATTTTTATTTGATTGCCATACGCCTCCAAAGGAATCAACTGTTTCTGATATGAAGTCTTTTGCAAACACAGCTCTCCTAGGCTTCATTAGAAGCCCCTTTTCAAGCCGGTGTGTGTTCCTTACTAATAAATAATAGTTTGATTTAAGTTTCTTGGCTTCTTTTTGATGTTTCAATCTACCCGCTAACACAGCTTGGTGCTCTCTCGAAAATTTTGTACTCACAATATAATACACACTTGAAAGCCACCTTGACCTATAGCAAAACTTTGGTAGCATTTCATTTACGAATACACTTTTAAGAGATTTACCTTTTCGTTTTAATTTATTGATCATATTATTTTATCCTTTGGCTTATAGATACCTAAACTCCTAAGTTGACTTATTATTTCCTCTTTCATCATTAACCAAACCACTATTATATATGTAAATAATAATACAACAGCACATACGATAAAATTAACACTGTATTCATGAAGTAAGCGAGAAGCTGCAAAAGCAATTAATGAAGCAAGCACTGGCACTCGCAATTCCTTTATGAGTTCTATTAAACTTAAATCAATTAACTTCTTTAAGAAATATTGTGCTATAAATACACTTAGGATTTTATTTAAAAGAATTGCACAAGCAGCACCTGTTATTCCGTAATAATGAATACCAACTACTATCGTTGGTACATATATTAATAATGTCTTAAATAACTGTATTCGCATCTCAAGTCCTGGTTTACCAAGACCTCGAATCAGAGAGGTATTACTGTTCACCATCATATGAACCATAACTGATAGGGCTAGAATCTTCAGGGGTATAATAGTGTCTACCCACCTGTTCCCAAAAATCTTTAAAACAAATGGTTCACCTAGTACAAAAATGAAAACCATGATTGGATAAACAACTAGGCTATTATACTTTACAACATTAAGGTAATATTTCTTTAGAGCATGAGAGTCATCTTGTTTTTGTCCATAAACCGGGTACATAACTTTGTTCATTATGCTCATTAGTTGACTTCTAAAAGTATCTGTAAGAACAAATGCTAAGGTATATGTACCTAAAGCTGAGGCACTCATTAGCTTTCCAATTAATAGGTAATCTATGTTGGAAGTTAAGTTATTAAAAACATTTGTACCAGTTGTATATATCCCAAAACCAAAGATGTCGCGAAAAGCCTTTTCCTCCCACATAAACTTAGGCGTCCAGCCTGTAGCTTTAAAATACAATGGCATTGCTATAATAAATGATGCCACAGAATTGAAAACAAGAGCCCATACTCCTGCTCCCAAAAGTGCTAAGGTTAAAGATAAGATACCAGAAAACAGTTTGGAAGCGTTACTAATGAAAGCAAGTTTTTTAAAGTTCATCGCTTTTACTAATTGCGCATTATGAACCAGATTTACCGGACTTGACAAGACTCCTATACTTAGGATAGGAATGATTCTTTGTAATGTCGGCTCATTGTAGAAGGCGGCAGCCAGAGGAGCAACCACAAAAGCTATTAAAAGGTACAAAAAGGAAGACCAAATTACTCCTGTCCAGAATGCTGTATGGTAATGTGCCTCTCTTAGATCTGCGTCCTTTTTCTGAACAAGCGCAGCCCCAATGCCTAACTCATTGAATACCTGTACAAAACTAGCAAAAACAGCAGCCATACCTACTAAACCAAATTGTTCAGGGTATAACAATTTTGCAAGTACTAACTTTATTAAGAAGTCAAATCCTCTGTTTACCACTAGTTGCACAGTATTCCAGAAAACCCCATTTGCAACTCTACCCTTAAGGGTTTTAGTATTCATGTAATATCTCCTGCAAAAATTACTCAAAAAGGTACTGAATTACTGAACTATCCACTCTTTTGAATTATCTACGAACTTTAAACTTCTCAACAGAAATAACACGGAGGAACAATAAAACTGCATATATATCTCCAAAAGTACCAAGTTTTTAATTAAGGCGTGTTGCAATAAGAACATACTTCTTGTATGCTTTATTATTTTTTGCTTACTCAAAGTTTATTCATCATAATCGACTTTATGAATCTTATTTAATGAAAAGCCCGCCAAAGAGCGGGCTTTTCATTAAATAAGATTCTCTCTCCTTTCGCTTATACTAACTTCATTTTTACTTCTTTTTAGCACTTTATATAAGTTTTCAACATCTGTAGCAACTTTATTTTTGCTAAAAATATCTTCCAGCCTTAACCTATTATGTTCTCTATCTTCTATAGAAAGTTGGCTGCAACCATACACTTTGAAATCTGTTTCCAGCTCAAAAACTAAAACTTTATTTTTTACAAAAAAATGGTATGCCGGATTTTTATGCGACATATAAATTCTTGAGCCTAAATACAGCATGGCTATTAAGTTGCCCATTCCCTGTTGCCTAAAATGGTAGAATATACCAACAGCGCATGTTTTTAAAATTTTTACATACTCCTCTCTATCAATGAAGCTGAGCAAGGGCTGGAACTGATTATCAAACAGTGATTTACCCTTAGTCACGACCTCTTCTGTATAAGTTTCATTGCCGCCGTAGCTAAGTGGGACGTAAATCTTAGAGTTACTTATCAAAGCCTTGCAGTCATTATGATTAAGTATATCAAATACATCTAAATGATTTGATTCAAATGAATTCGAATTACCTATCAAAATGTTTCCTGCATTCTTTGAGAGTACTTGAGATACTTTATTTGCCAAGTATTGATCAAGGCTACTCAAAGCACAGTGGACAAATGTCAGTTTATTAGGATAGTGTTGGGAAAACAAATCATAATCCTCTTTTATATAGGAGATACAATATGAAATTCTTTTTAGAGCCTGTATTTTAGTTGAGACATAATCGGGAGACTTATCTATGAATCTTGAGTAAAAACTCCTAATAAACTTGTTCTGCTTGAGTAGTACTTTTACTGCTCGACCTTTATCGAGCCTTGAAAGTAAATTGCTTGTTAGGGGAGCATATATATATGGCTTTATTTTCGGTAAGCCATAAATGTCAAAGCCCCATACATACCAACCAATAGTTAGTTCTTTCTTTAACTTTAGTATTGTTACAGCAAATACATGCTGTAATCCATGAAGTATAACTGCCTCAGGCTTGTATAAACTTACTAAAGCATTTATATCATCTACTTGGTAATCAAAATATAAAACATTGTCCCCACTTCGTCTTATATGTCTAAATTCTTCCGTTCCTTTGCTACAAAATATAACGAATACATTTTCATCAGTAATATCAAAGTTTTCAATTACTTGATCTGTAACCTTTTCATCAACAACAAAGTGAAAAATCATTACCCTTATCTTTTTAAAACTTCTATTACTCTGTTTATGTCTTCAAGAGAAAGATCATAGAACAATGGAAGCCTTATTAGGCATTCAGAATAATAATCTGAATTAGGTAATGCTCTGCCGTCATGCTTTCCAGAATAGAACTGGCTCTTATGCAGGCTTAAGTAGTGAAAAACAGCCAAAACCCCAGCTTCCTTCAACTTTGCCAACACAGTAGAACGTTGCTCTACATTTTTGCATACAAAATAAAACATGTGCGCATTATTAGTGGCATTAGAGGGTATAAAAGGAAGTTGGACATCATTTATATTTGCCCACTCTACTATTGCATTCCAATAAGCATACCAGTTTTCTTTCCTTTTAACTTGAATACTATCAATATTCTCTAACTGTGCCCATAGAAATGCTGCAATTACTTCGGAAGGTAAAAAAGATGACCCTACATCAACCCAGCCATATTTGTCTATCTCTCCACGAAAAAATGCAGATCTGTTTGTACCCTTCTCCCAAATTATCTCAGCTCTTTTCTCAAACTTAGGATCATTAATCGCCAACATTCCCCCTTCTCCCGAGATTATATTTTTAGTTTCGTGAAAAGAGAAGGCTGCTAAATGGCCAATCGAACCCAATGCTCTTTTTATACCATCTTTACCCGTGTAGTAGCTATCTATGGCTTGAGCTGCATCCTCAATCACCCAAATATTATATCGATTAGCTATATCTATTATTTTGTCCATGTCACATGCTACACCTGCATAATGTACTGGCACAATGGCTTTAGTTTTTTTTGTAATTAAATTCTCTATAATATCTTCATCAATTCCAGGATGATCTTTACGGCTATCTGCGAAAATTATTTTTGCGCCTCTTAATACAAAAGCATTCGCAGTTGATACAAACGTATAGGAAGGAATTATTACTTCATCACCTGGCTGAATATCAATAAGTATTGCAGCCATTTCCAGAGCATCAGTACAAGAAGTTGTAAGGAGGCACTTTCCAAAGCCATACTTCTCTTTAAAGAAGTTCTGGCACTGTTGTGTATATTTACCATTACCAGATAATTTTCCTGTATAGACTGCATCATACATGTAATGCGCCTCTTTACCTGTTAAATGTGGTTTATTAAATGGTATTTGCATTTTTTTAATTATTTCCAATAATGATAAATATATTCTACTCTTTTCTTAAAGTATCCATTCTTTTCATATAGAGAACAAGCGGGGAAATTATCTAACTGTGTTACAACTTCACAACTACTTACCCCGGAATTCTGGAAAAAAACATCAGCTTGATAAAGCAGTTGTGTTCCAATCTTTTTCCCTCTACAACTTTTATCAACTGCTATTAAACCTATTTTCCCAACAGAACCAATTTTTGATAAAGATATAAATCCTGCCTCCTTCCCAGTGTCATCTTTAGCAGCTATTACCCTGTCTGCTATTTGTTTTTTCACTGACCTATCCATCCAAGTGCGGTACATTTCTTTAAATTTGAAATTTAGCTTAGGATCAACCTTAAACCTAGAAAACTCACCACTCTGGATAGCCAAGTCCTCTAGCTCAGAAGTTAGAACTTCAACCTCTTCAAAGTTAATATTGAATTCAATGACTTGAGATACTTTCGGTACTTCTTTCTGGAAGGTCACTTTCTTATCATAAAGGACTGCCCCGTAATTATTTAAATCTGTTGACAACCTATCGTTATACAAGGTATCAGGTATAAATATATATATTAGATCTGCATCTATTTGCTTTAATCTCGATAAATCATTAAAACTGCAATCCTTTGATATATCACACCTATATATTTTTTTCTCGTAGAAATTCGAGTCCCAGTCTAGATGTCTAAGTTCCATTTCACTTTAATTGGCCAATCAAGTTAAGCAAATACTCTCCATAACCACTCTTCCTAAGTGGTTCAGCAATCTCTTTTAACTGGCTATCATCAATATACCCCATACGCCAAGCTACCTCTTCTATACAACCTATTTTAAGTCCCTGACGATCTTCTATCACTTGGACAAAAGTAGCAGCTTGCATCAGTGATTCAATAGTTCCTGTATCTAGCCAAGCAGTTCCACGATTAAGAAGTCCAACCTTTAGCTTACCTCTTCTTAAATATTCTCGATTCACATCAGTTATCTCATACTCGCCTCTAGGGCTTGGTTCTAGATTTTTAGCTATTTCTACAACTTCATTATCATAGAAGTATAGTCCTGGCACTGCGAAACTAGACTTCGGACTTATCGGCTTCTCCTCAATAGAAAGCGCTTTCATTCTTTGGTCAAATTCAACCACACCATAACGTTCAGGATCGTGCACGTGATAAGCATATATTACCCCACCCTCGGGGTCATTATTAGCCTGGAGTAATTTACTCATTCCACTCCCATAAAAGATGTTATCTCCAAGCACAAGGGCCACCTTGTCTTTATTTATAAATTCTTCCCCGATTACGAAAGCTTGCGCTAACCCATTCGGCTCCTGCTGCACAGCGTAACTAAAACGACATCCTATACTACTTCCATCTCCAAGAAGGCGCTCAAAAAGGGGAAGATCGTATGGTGTGGAAATAATAAGAATCTCTCTAATACCTGATAGCATAAGGGTTGAGAGCGGGTAATAGATCATTGGCTTATCATAAACTGGCATTAATTGTTTACTTATAGCCAAAGTTAATGGGTGCAAGCGAGTACCCGATCCCCCTGCTAGTATAATTCCTTTCATTTGGACTGAATAATACTTTATAAGAACACTATAATATTTATCAACTTATTTTATTTATGGTAGTCAATAGAATGTGTGACCATTTTAAAATACTTTAGGAACACCTATTTAACATAACACTTCTTGTATGACTCTAGACAACACCAAGGTAGGGCAAGCCACTTACTAAGCAATCATCTAATAACCAGTAACTAAAATAAATTTACTTTAAGCTTTCGACATTGTGAAGCTAACTTTCTACTCCGTTCAAGGACAAAGCCTCAGAAAGAACTGCTACCTTCCCCTTGTGGTTAGCTCCTTTTGTTAACTGTTATTGGTAAAAGCAATGTATATAAAAGTCGATGCTTAAATCTTTTATTACCTGTAGTGCTTAAAGATGATGAGTTTCGCTATGTATAACAAACCACTACCTAAGTGCATTGAATACATGGTTAATATAAAATAGTCTTTTAGCTTTATTTCCTTCCATGAAATGATGCCTCCATATGTACTCCAAAGACTTTTTAAATATATCTTTATAACAACCATATAACATATTAAAAAAGCCACAGGAACTTGCCAATAGAAATTAGCGTGTAGCATCCTCGGTCCACTTTCAGCCAATAAAAAGTAAATTACTAGAGAGGTCATAAGGAGCACTGATGCAAACTTGAAATCAAGCTTATTGACCATTACTCTAAAGTTCAAAGTCACGATAGTAATCAACAATGCAAAACTACTTAATATACTTATCAATGGGTTGTTTGCCCAGATTAACCAAACTTTAAAGGGAGCTAACGTGATTCCAGACTCATCCCCATTGTATGCCAAATTATCTAATTCACTATTATATATTAGTTCCTTTTGAACTAGAAGAAGAGCAAACACTAGAGCCATCAATGCAGAGATTTGAACAAATTTCTTATCAATCCTCTTTACCTCAATTAAATAAACCATTGGTAAAGAGGGTATTAATGCAAAAAGGAAGCTTGGTTTTGATAAGATTAACAAGACGCTCAAAAATAATACAAAAAGAATGTTTTTAAAGTGAATTCTCCGAAAAAGTTCTATGCTTTTTATAAACAATAATATTGCTATTGGAAACATGAATATTGTCGTAGAATTATGCCATATCGTTGAGGTAAACTTTCCCAGGTACCATCTAGAACCATCCCATGGATAAATTATAATCGGCCCTAAAAACATAAGTAGAAAAATTATTAAAGACCTAATGATGCGGCACTTGTTATTCTGAATTTTATCTTCTGCAATATAGTTCGCGACTATAAAGTATTTGTATGCCGAAGCTAAGGTAAGTACTATTATAGTAGAGATTTTGAAACCCGATGAGAAAGCTAAATCTAGAATATATATTGATAAATAGTATAAAGGAGGATTGGGGAAAGAGTTATGCAACACATATTCTTTAAGTAACTTAATATGTAACTGTAAATCTGTGCCAATACGCAGGTATATTATCGCATAAAAAATAAGAAAGCATACAATACAGTATATAAATAAGAAGATAAGATCAGCTTTTGACCTTTGAAGATTACTTTTTATTCCCCTTAATCGAGATGGTTTCTCGTCAACAGCTTTATATTTTTGAATTGTGGAAGTGCTTTGTGCAGAATGCATACTCTAAAGTGATAGTAATATATGTTTTGATTGATTCAACTCCTTTTCAGAGTGTTAATTTGTAGAATCCTACATCTGAACTAGATTAACAATTATAACTTTTACCAACGATGGTAGCGAATCTAGTTCTAACTAAACCTCACAATTCGAAATTTCTTTGTCATATTTTTGTATTTGCTCAAGTGAGCAGGATACATCTTTATCAATAATATATAATGGCCTATTTTTTACACCCTCAAATGTTTTTCCAACATACAGCCCTACCACACCAATTGTGACCAAAGTGCAGCCAGTCAGAAACCATATAGATATAATCAAACTTGCATAACCTAGAACCTCTATATCATTATTTAACCACTTGTACAGAGTGAAACCTACAAATACAAATGATAACAGAGCGATAAAAAGACCAAATTTGATTACCATACGAATTGGCTTGTCTGAAAATGCAAGCATTATATCTAATGCGAGTCTTAACAGCTTATCAAAGTTATAGTTTGACTTTCCTTGACTTCGTTCCGCATGTTCAACATTTATACTTGTTGTTTCAAAACCTACCCATTGTACCATTGTAGGAAAGTACCGAATGCTCTCTCTTAAACTTTTTACAGAAGAAATAACTTTACTATTGTAGATGCCAAAGTTTGCAACACTTTCATCTTGATGTGTTCCGGTTAAGTATCCTAATGTTCTATAAAATATTTTAGAAAACATTCTTTTTACTAATCGGTCTTTTCTTTCGAACCTTCTTGCAAGAACTACATCAAACCCTTCACAAGCTTTTTTATAAAGACTAGTAATCTCTTCCGGTTTGTCCTGTAAGTCACAGTCCATAACCACTATCCATTCCCCTCTGGCAATATCAATACCCGTTGTTATAGCATAATGCTGCCCAAAGTTTCTACTTAACCTAATTGCTCTGACTCTTGGATTCGCATTAGCGATAGCAACCATTTTCTCCCAAGATCTGTCCGGACTACGGTCATCAACCAAGATAATCTCATAATTGTCTGTAATGCTCTCTACAGAAGAAGATATTCTAGAAACAAGTTCTTCCAAAACTGCTTCAGCTTTATACACTGGACTAATCACCGAAATATGAAAGTTGTAGTAATTAGTCATAGCTTCGCTGTTATAATAGTACCAATAAATATAAATATTAGCCCCACAACTTTTCCTATGGTGAGGTTTTCATTTAAGAAAATGACCCCAACTACAAGAACTATAGCAGGCGCTAAACTCATAAATGGATAAGCCTTTGTGATTTCAAACTTCGTCATTGCTGCCATCCAAAAAAGTGAGGCTATGAATGCAGAAGCAAAACCTGAAAAAATGAAGGGATCCAATAAAGCATTTACAAGAAAGATCAACTTATTAGCTAAGGTTTCAGGTAGAACACCTTTTTGACCTAACCGCCACTTGAGTATGATTTGACCATAAACTGTAAAAATTATCGTACCTACTATGTATAGATAAGGATTCATTATTACTAATATTTATTCAAACAACTAGAATTATATAAGCTATTTGCATCACATAGAATCTTTAAACCTGGCTAAAATATAGAAAACGAAAAGCCTATAATTTGAAATCGGGTGATACATACTGTTTAGGGAAAGTGTACCTTCTTATGATGCTACTATCTAACTCTGCTTTGCCATATATAAGATAGCAGTTCCCCTTTGTCTCATAATTGATTTTAAAAGATCCTCTTCTACAGAAGTTAATAAACAAGTACATAATATTACTTAAAGTCTTACACTTACCGGTGCGTGTACTGCTGCTCGTAGTAGCTCTGGTAGTTGCCCGAGGTCACGTTCTCCAGCCACTCGGGGTTCTCCAGGTACCAGTCCACCGTCTTGCTCAGGCCCTGCTCAAAGGTCACCGACGGTTTCCAGCCCAGCTCGTCCATCAGCTTAGAGGAGTCGATGGCGTAGCGCAGGTCGTGGCCGGCGCGGTCTTTCACAAACGTGATCAGCCTACGGGAGTGGCCCTTGTCGCGGCCTAACTTCTCATCCATCTGGTCGCAGAGCAGCTCGATCAGGTCCAGGTTCTTCCACTCGTTCACGCCGCCGATGTTGTAGGTATCGCCCAGCTTGCCCTCGTGGAAGATCAGGTCAATGGCGCGGGCGTGGTCCAGCACGTAGAGCCAGTCGCGCACGTTCTCGCCCTTGCCATACACCGGCACCGGGCGCTCGTTTTTGATGTTGTAGATCGCCAGCGGAATAAGCTTCTCGGGGAAGTGGTTCGGCCCGTAGTTGTTCGAGCAGTTGGATATTTTGATCGGCAGACCATAGGTATGGTGCCAGGCCCGCACGAAATGGTCGGAGCTGGCTTTGGAGGCCGAGTAGGGCGAACGCGGATCATAAGCTGTCTCTTCGGTGAACAGTCCCTCTTCTCCCAGCGAGCCGTATACTTCGTCGGTAGAGATGTGGTAGAACAGGTGCTTGCTGAGGTCATCCGCCCAATGCTTTTTGGCCGCGTTCAGCAGGTTCACCGTGCCGATCACGTTCGTCTGCACGAAGGCCAGCGGGTCGGAGATAGAGCGGTCCACGTGCGACTCGGCGGCCAGGTGGATCACGGCATCAAATTTATAGGCAGAGAAGATTTCCTCCAGGTAAGCCGCATCCACGATGTCGCCCTTCAGGAAAGTATAATTCTCCCTATCCTCGATGTCCGACAGGTTCTGCAGGTTACCCGCGTAGGTCAGCTTGTCGAGGTTGTAGATCTGGTAGCCCGGGTACTTGGTAACGAACAGGCGCACCACATGCGAGCCGATAAAGCCGGCACCGCCCGTAATCAATATTTTCTTTTTCAACTGTTTAAATTTGGAAACCAGTTTATATCTTTTCAGCTATACACTTCTTAAAAGCTGCAAACGACTCACTTTCTTTATCTTTGTCCGAAACAATGATTTCAGCAGATGGTATTTTCCAATCTATTCCTAGATCCTGGTCACTGTATAAAACACTTCCTTCTGACTCTTTATTATAATAGCTATCACACTTATAGAAGAACTCTGCTTCCTTACTAAGCGCTACAAAGCCATGAGCAAAGCCTTTCGGCATGAAAAGTTGCAGCTTGTTTTCTGCTGACAGCACCACTGAATAGTGTTTTCCGAAGGAAAGCGAGTCAGGCCGCAAATCCACTACCACATCCAGTACCTCTCCTTGTAATACCCGTACTAATTTTGCCTGTGCATGGGCACCTCTCTGAAAATGAAGCCCTCTTAGGACGCCATAAGTAGAAAAAGATTGGTTATCCTGCACGAAATGCACATCGGAAGCAATCAGTCTATTGAACTTTGCTTCATTAAAGCTTTCATAGAAATAACCTCTATTGTCTCCAAATATAGCAGGCTTAATAAGGTAGCACCCGGGGAGAGGTGTATTGATAATTTCCATTAGAATACTTTGTATACTTCTTTTATTACATTAATTGCCGACTCAGACAGTGCCAGCACTCACACCAGGTATCCCTGCCTCTTTTGCATTTGGAATACTTAGTGCAATTTTATGCAGAGGCAAAGTTACCTTTAACCTTTTACATTAGCAGCATTCCCTAAGAAAATATCATATCTTTAATAGAATGACAACATCAACCAGGTTCTTGCTACTTCTGAGCATTTATGCATGATCATCTTCATTGTCTTTACAATGCAAGTTGCTGTCTTGAAAAAGCAGGAACCGGCTCCAACCACTCTTACCCCCCGAAACAAGTTCGGTATCTAAGACTTCTCCAAGGAAGGGAGCCTTAAAAGCTGTCGTTCTTCTTTAAGAGAAAACAAACTCAATTCCTCACCGCAATCATCAACCCCAGCTCCTTATACCTCATCCCAAACCGCTTGGCAATATGCGCATTTGTGAGGCTACCTTTGTAAATGTAGACCCCGCTGCGGTAGTGCTCGTTCATGAACAGCACCTCGTTGATGCCGCCATACTTGGAGAACTCGGTGAAGATAGGCGTGAAGATATTAGAAAGTGCCTGCGAGGCCGTGCGTGGTACACGGGAAGGGATGTTGGGGACGCAGTAGTGAATGATATCATACTTGCGGAAGACGGGGCGGGAGTGGGACGTGATCTCGGAGGTCTCGAAGCAGCCGCCCTGGTCGATGCAGACGTCGATGATGATGGAACCGGGATTCATCTGGGCCACCACGCTCTCTTCGACCACGCAGGTGATCTGCCCCTCATCGGCCACGAAGGCGCCGATCACCACGTCGGCCTGCTTGATCTCGTTGTACATGATGGCTTTGTCGAGGGTAGAGGTGAAGATCTGCGCTCCCACGTTGTGCTTCAGGCGGCGGAGTTTGTAGATGTGGTTGTCGAACACCCGCACCTCGGCACCCAGGCCCAGTGCGGCGCGGGCTGCAAACTCGGCCACAGAGCCGGCACCAAGTATAACTACCTTGGTTGGAGCCACCCCCGTAATGCCCCCCAATATAATTCCCTTGCCCTCGTTGCTGCTACTCAGGTATTCGGCGGCCACCATCATCACGGTGCTGCCTGCAATCTCGCTCATGGCACGCACCACGGGCTTGGCGTCTGATTTATCCCGGATCAACTCAAAGGAAATGGCATTGATCTTCTTGCGGAGCAGGGCGTTGATGTAATCAGAGGTCAGGTTACCAAAGTGCAGAGCTGAAACCAGTGTCTGGCCCGGACGCAGGTATTCTATCTCGTCGTAGGTAGGGGGAGCGATTTTCAGGATGATGTCCGCTTCGTATACTTCGTCGGTAGAGTAAACAATACGGGCACCCGCCTCAGAATACTCGTTGTCGGAATATTTGGAGGGGCTTCCTGCACCTGCCTCTATCTGGATGCGATGCCCCTGATCAGTGAGTTGCTTCACGGAATCCGGCGTCAGGCCGATGCGGTTCTCCTGGAACGACGACTCCTTCGGAATGCCGATAAACAGGCTGCGACGCCTGTCTTCCACCGCCAGCATCGACTCCTTCGGGTACAAAGCCTGGCTTGTCGCTATCTTCCCAAACTCTACGGCGAACTTCTCCGTCATACTTTATTTGTTTGTAAACGTTATTAAGTCCCCCTTTGAAGGGGGACTTTTTCCTGAAATAGTTAATCTCAGCTGTACCAGGTTCACTTTGTCGCCCCCCTACCCCTCAGAGCTGCGGTCGCTACCTTCGAACTCGCGTTCTCGGTAGTCTAAAGAGGGGAGTCTGTCATTGCTGCTGCTAAAGTATAAGTTTTATAGCCGCTGTCCTCGCACGGACAGGTCGCGACCTGTCCCTACAAGTATAAACCCGCCCCACCCCCTCCCAGGAGGGGAATAACAACTTTCTAACCTTCTAACTTACAGGCTTTCTAACTCCCCAATTCTCTAACTCCTAAACTCCCAAACTCTCAAACTCCTCTCCTTCCCTTCCGCATCAGGCTCTAGCTCTACCAGCAGGTAGTGCTCCGGCAGCAGGTTCGGTATCAGGGAGGGCCACTCGATCAGGCATAGTTTGCCAGACTCGAAGTATTCGGGCGCACCTATGTCCAGGGCCTCGCGCTCTTCGTTAATCCTATAAAAATCAAAATGGTAAATTAGTTTCCCATTTTCCCCTTCGTACTCGTTTACAAGGGCAAAGGTCGGGCTGCTCACGTTCTCTTGAACCCCCAGCTGCCGGCAAACCTCTTTTATAAGCGTGGTTTTGCCGGCGCCCATCGGCCCCTCAAAAAGGATGATAGGCTCCGATGCCGCCGCCTCTAAAAGCACAGAAGCCGCCGCTGGCAAGTCTTCCAACGACGACATCCTGATGTGTGCCCGCTCAACTCCTGTATTAAACATTCTTCGGTGTCAGTGTGATAAACGGTATGATCATCTCCTCCAGCGACACGCCCCCGTGCTGGAAGGTGTCTTTGTAGTAGTTCACGTAGTAGTTATAGTTGTTCGGATAGGCGAAGAAATAATCCTCTATCGCAAATACAAACGTAGTGGAAACATTGGCCTTTGGCAAGAAAAATCGCTCCGGTTTGCGCACCGTAAACACATCTTTATCAGTGTAGCCCAGGTTTTTACCGTGCTTGTAGCGCAGGTTGGTATTGGTATTCCTGTCGCCAATGATCTTGAATGGCCTTTTTACCCGGATGGTGCCGTGGTCGGTAGTGATGATGAGGCGGCCTTTTTTCTCGGCGATAGCTTTTAAAGTGTCGAACAGCGGCGAGTGCAGGAACCAGGATTTGGTGATGGAGCGGTAGGCCGACTCGTCCGGAGCCAGCTCGCGCACCATGTTGCTGTCGGTGCGGGCATGCGAGAGCATATCCACGAAGTTATACACGATCACGTTAAGCTTGTTGTTGTCCAGATTGCTGAACTTGCCAAGCAGGTCGCGGCCCGCCTGCACGTTGGTGATCTTGTGGTAGCTATGCTTGTCGGTGATGCGGTTCTGCTGGAACTGCAGGTCCAGGAGCTCGGCCTCGTGCAGATTCTTGCCCTCCTCCTCATCGTCGCCTACCCACATATTCGGGTATTTCTTGGCAATCTCGGTAGGTAGCAGGCCTGAGAAAATAGCGTTACGGGCATAGGCCGTGGTGGTCGGAAGGATAGAGTAGAACATCTCCTCTGAGTCCACGGAGAAGTATTCCGAGATGAGCGGCTCGAGCACCTTCCACTGGTCGTAGCGCAGGTTATCGATCAGGACAAAGTATACCGGGCGGTCACTCTCCTTCATCATCGGAAACACGCGCTGCTTAAACAGCTGGTGCGACATCAGCGGGGCCTCCTCATCGCCGTTCATCCAGTCCTCGTAGTTATCCATGATAAACTTGGCGAAGTTGGAGTTAGCCTCATCCTTCTGCATGTTGATCACGTCGGCCATACTTTTATTCTCCGTCTCGTCGATCTCCAGCTCCCAGTACACCAGTTTTTTGTAGATATCGGCCCACTCCTGCTGGCTCAGGCGCTCGCCGAAAGCCATGCCCAGCTGCCGGAAATCGCGCTGGTAACTCATATTGGTCTTCTCGCTCACCAGGCGCTTGTTCTCCAGCACCTTTTTAACCGACAACAGGATCTGGTTCGGGTTCAGGGGCTTGATCAGGTAATCGGTGATCTTGGAGCCGATAGCTTCCTCCATGATATGCTCTTCCTCGCTTTTGGTGATCATGATCACGGGCACGGCGGGGCGTATGGTCTTGAGCTCATTAAGCGTCTCCAGGCCACTGATGCCGGGCATGTTCTCATCGAGAAACACGATGTCGAAATTGCGGTCGCGGAATTCCTCAATGGCGTCGGCGCCACTGTTAACCGGCGTGATGTCGTAGCCGCGGTCTTCCAGGAACAGGATGTGCGGCTTGAGCAGGTCGATCTCATCATCGGCCCATAAAATATTGTATCTTTGCATAGTATTTATTTCGTTGCTGGATGTTTGCTATTGGTTATCGGTCTAAACGCCGTGATTCAATTTGTTAAACGGCTGAACAGCGCAGTTGTTAACTCTTGGAGCTGATGCAGTTTACTGCGCAGAATTTATCATCCCCCACCCCCTTCCATGGGGATGAAGGCACTATCAGGAAGAACACCTGGTTCTGCCGCAAGATTGTATCTTGTGGCCAAATTTGGGGCCAGTTTTGAACTGGCGTAAACATTAATAAATCGTGCAAGTTAAAAACTAGCCTCTTTACCACCACAAGTTGAAAACTTGCGGTATATATACCTGGTTAGTTAACCTACATCCAAATCACTGGTTTTGTGAACAAGAAAAAGATCTTCAACGACCCTGTTTACGGCTTTATCACGGCCCCGACAGAACTTATTTTTGATATCATCGAGCATCCGTATTTCCAGCGCCTTCGCCGCGTAAAGCAGCTGGGGCTTACGGAGATGGTATATCCGGGTGCGCTCCATACCCGATTTCATCACGCGTTGGGCGCCATGCACCTGATGGACACGGCGCTTCAGACCCTGCGCAGTAAAAATAACGAAATAAACGATACCGAATACGAGGCCTCGCTTATCGCCATCCTGCTGCACGACGTGGGGCACGGCCCTTTTTCGCATGCCCTGGAGACGGCTATCTTCAAAAATGTGCATCACGAGCACCTCTCGCTGCACATCATGCACCTGCTAAACGAGCACTTTGGCGGAAGATTGGCCTTAGCGATCGATATTTTCACAGATAATTACCACAGACGCTTTTTCCACCAGCTTGTATCGAGCCAGCTGGACGTGGATCGTCTTGATTACCTGAACCGCGACAGCTTCTATACGGGCGTTTACGAAGGTAAGATCGGAGCCGACCGTATTATTAAGATGCTGGATGTGGCTAACGACAAGCTGGTGGTGGAGGAAAAGGCCATCTATAGCATCGAGAACTTCCTGGTGAGCCGCCGCCTGATGTACTGGCAGGTGTACCTGCACAAGACCGTGATCAGTGCCGAGAATATGGTGCTGCGCGTGGTGCAGCGGGCCAGGGAGCTGATGCAGCGTGGCGTGGATGTGCCGGCAAGTCCCTGCCTCCGCTTCTTTCTCTCTTCTGACCTGACGATGGATGACTTTAAGCGCGACAAAAGTATATTGAGCCGCTTCGTTTCCCTCGACGACCACGACATCTGGAGCGGTATAAAGGAGTGGGCTATGCACCCGGACTTTATACTTTCATACCTGGCCCAAAGTATACTGAGCCGCAAGCTTTTTAAAGTGTTCATCTCTGCCAAACCCATAGATCCGGACATGATGCTGGGTATAAAGGAGCTGGTGCAGGAGAAATATAACCTGGAGGAAGAGGAGGTAAAATACCTCATGATCTCAGGCAAGATTGGCAACAACGCCTATGACGTGGAGGGCCAGACGATCGATATGCTCACCAAATCGGGCTATGTGGTAGACGTAGCCGAGGCCTCTGACCTGCCTAACATTCGCGCCCTGAGCTATAAGGTAGAGAAGCATTTTGTCTGTTATCCTAAGGAAGTGGCGCATTTGTAGTGACACATTAGTTCCAACCGCCCCAGCCTTTCAGAAACTGTGTATTCTAAGCACCTCGCGGTGTCCGGAGGTCCCGCGAGTATCTGGCTGCTATACCGGGTCCAACCACCCCTACCCCTCCCCCGGAACAAGTCCGGGATCCAAGACTTGTCTAAGGAGGGGAGCCTGTCATTACTGCTGCTAAAGTATAGGTTTCATAGTTGCTGCCGTTGCGCGGACAAGTCACGACCTGTCCCTACAAGTATGAAACCGCTCCTCCCGAGAGGAATTGTCACCCCACCCAACCCTCCCCTAAGAACAGGGGAGGGAGTTTGGTTCCTATTGTATAGCCGTGGCTATCGAATGATTCCCAGTCCTTGGGTTGAGCGCCTTGTGAGATCCGGTGCCCTGAAAGGGCAGCGCCTTGGCGCAGGAGGGAACACAGCGCGATGCCCGAAGACGAGCCCTCTCGGGCTTGAGAGCAGAAAGCCAGAAATGAAACAAGTTGGTTGTAAAGCCGTGGATGAACGGCAGCTAAAAAGGATAGCTTGGTTCAAGTTAAGACAAGCAGAGGCTAGAGGTAGGCACAAGCGGACGCCTGCGCCAGAGAAGTTTAAAACAAGGCTTTTCAAGCCAGTCGGGTTACAAACTCGACATCATAGCAGGGCACGGGTTGCAAACCCGCGCCAGCGAAAGGTGCGAGTGAAGGATGGAAGTATAGCTGAAGTGTAAAAGTATAGCTCAAGTATAAAGTATAGCCAAAGCAAGTGTGGCTTAATAAGTCAGTCGAGTCACAGATTCAACATCATTGGGTAGACACTTATCTGGAGACTTACGCCAAGAAACAGGCAAGGGGATTGCAGTGGCACAGGCACAGGCCAGAGAGGGGCAGTAAAGCCGTGGATAAACAGCAAGCAGCCAGAAAAAACTAAATCACAGCTCCCATACTCCCAGAAATTCACTTATTACCTCTCCCGGAACATGATTCCTAAACTCTTGAATCATAAGGAAACACAAAACAAACCTCTCATACTTGTGTTCTACTCTTAGGCATTAAAAGAAAGGATAGTACCTCCCTCACAAAGTATAAGCAGGAAGCAGCATACGAAGGCGGGATTTTTTGTTAAGTTTGCACCCCCAAAGCACTGGCGTTTTTGAGTTTTTGCTCTAATTTTACAACATGGAATTTACTGTTCAACAGATAGCTGACCTGCTGCAGGGCAAGGTAGAGGGAGATAGCTCTGTCAAGGTCAGCACCTTAGCCAAAATCGAGGAAGCTCAGGCGGGCGCCCTCGCTTTTCTTTCCAATCCGAAGTACGAGTCCTATTTATATAGTACCAGTGCCAGCGTTGTCATCGTTTCCGAGTCGTTGGAGCTTAAGAAGGCAACCGGCGCCACCCTTATCCGGGTGGCAGACCCCTATTCCAGTTTCTCCACCTTGCTGCACTACTACCAGACGGCACTGCTAGCCTCAAAAGTTGGCGTGGAAGAGCCTTGTTTTATGGGGCAGGGCAGCCAGATCGGCGAAAACCATTACCGCGGCGCCTTCTCCTACATTGGAAACAACTGTAAAATCGGCAGCAACGTGCGCATTTTCCCGCAGGCCTATATCGGGGATAATGTGCAGATCGGCGATAATACCACCATTTTTGCCGGTGTGAAGCTATATGCCAACACCGTGGTGGGCAGCAACTGCACCATCCACTCCGGCGCTGTGATCGGCAGCGACGGCTTCGGCTGGGCACCGCAGCCGGACGGCACTTACAAAGCAGTGCCTCAGATAGGCAACGTTGTGTTGGAGGATGATATCTCCATCGGAGCTAACACTGCCATTGATTGCGCCACCATGGGCGCTACCATCATCCGTAAAGGCTCTAAAATCGACAACCTGGTGCAGATCGCGCATAACGTAGAGGTAGGTACTGATACCGTGATCGCCTCCCAAACCGGCATATCCGGCTCTACCAAGATAGGCAACAACTGCGTGATAGCAGGCCAGGTGGGCGTGGTGGGCCATATTACCATCGCCAATAAAACCACGATCGGCGCCCAATCCGGTGTTTCTAAGTCGGTAAAGGAAGAAGGGCTGATCATACAGGGCTCCCCTGCCTTCGATTACAAGCAGAACCTGCGCGCCATGACCGTGTTCCGCAAACTGCCGGAGCTGCAACGCGAACTGGAAATACTAAAGGAGAAAGTATAAACCGGCACACTTAAAGGTATTTTAATTTCTCAGGAATTTCCTTTCCCTGCCCTCTAAGGGAAGGCAGGGAAAGGATTCCAGACTTACCCGAACAGCCTCTTAAGAAAGTATAAAATCAACACAAGGACTGGCCTTAACGGCCGTTTGGCTAGAACGCAACAATAAGCTACTGATCCTCTATTATACCTTGTATGTAGCCCCTGCCCACACGTACGGATACCAAGACGCTACTTTATCTATAAAAATTGGCAATACCCTATTTTATATCTTAAGTTTGCAGAGCCGAAGCACTGCCTGGTAAACGGGTGGCGCATTGTGCGGCAGCGGCGCATCTGCTTACGCATCAGAGGCAATAACACGACTACAAATACGTGAATGAACGATAAACAGCACACCATTAAGGCTCCGGTAACTGTATCGGGCATTGGGTTGCACACCGGCGTGGTTTCGAACATGACGTTCCGACCTGCCCCCATCAACCATGGACATAAATTCCAGCGCATCGATTTGCCTGGCAAGCCCACTGTGAACGTTGATGTGGACAATGTGGTGGACCTCTCCCGTGGAACCACTATTGAGCAGAACGGCGCCCGCGTCAACACCGTGGAACACACCCTGGCGGCGCTCGTTGGCCTGCAGATAGACAACGTACTCATAGAGCTGGACGGCCCGGAGCCCCCAATCATGGATGGCTCTTCCATTGAGTTTGTAAAAGCGCTGCACGAGGCGGGGCTGCAGGAGCAGAATGCACTACGCAACTTCTTCGAGATAACGCAAGGCCTTAGCTATAAGGATGATGCGCGTGGCGTGGAGATCGCCGCCCTGCCGCTGGATGACTACCGCGTCACCGTTATGGTAGACTATAACTCGCCTGTATTGGGCAGCCAGCACGCCTCCATCACAGACCTGGACCAGTTTGAGAAAGAAATTGCCCCTTGCCGTACCTTCGTGTTCCTGCACGAGCTGGAGATGCTCTACAAGCAGAACCTGATTAAAGGCGGCGACCTGAACAACGCCATCGTGATCGTGGACCGGGTGGTGCAGGACGAGGAGCTGACGCACCTCTCTGAGCTGCTGCAGAAGAAGAAAGTAGAAGTGAAAGAGGAAGGCATTCTGAATAACACAGAACTTCGCTTCAAAAACGAACCGGCCCGCCACAAGCTGCTGGACCTGCTCGGCGACCTGGCTCTGATTGGCCGGCCGATAAAGGGGCAGATCCTGGCGGCACGCCCTGGCCATGCCGCCAACATCGCCTTTGCCAAAAAGGTGAAGAAGATGATCCACGAGGCCACGATCAAGAACGTGCCTACGTACGATCCCAAGAAAAAGCCGGTGATGGACATCAACCAGATAGCAGCCACCCTGCCTCACCGCTACCCTTTCCTGCTGATCGATAAAATAATTCACCTAGACGAAACGATGGTTATGGGCGTTAAGAACATAACCATGAACGAGCCATTCTTCCAGGGCCACTTCCCTGGCAATCCGGTGCTGCCGGGCGTGATCCAGATTGAGGCCATGGCACAAACTGGCGGGATTCTTGTTCTCAACTCCGTGGAGAACCCGGAGGATTACTGGACTTACTTCCTGGCGATAGACAAGTGCCGGTTTAAGCGCAAGGTTATTCCGGGCGATACGATAATATTTAGATGTGAACTGCTGGCTCCTATCAAGCGTGGCATTGCCAAAATGAGCGGCCAGGCCTTTGTAGGCGGGCGACTGGTGATGGAAGCTGAAATGTCGGCAAGTATAGTAAAGAAAGACGCATGAACCAGCCATTAGCATACGTACACCCAGAAGCCAAGATTGCGCATAACGTTGTTATTGAGCCGTTTGTAACAATCCACAAGAACGTGGAGATCGGCGAGGGAACCTGGATCGGATCCAACGCCGTGATCATGGAAGGAGCCCGCATCGGCAAGAACTGTAAGATTTTCCCGGGGGCCGTGGTATCCTCCATCCCGCAGGACCTTAAGTTTGCCGGCGAGGTAACTACCACCCACATCGGGGACAACACTGTTATCCGCGAGTACGTGACTGTGAGCCGCGGCACTATCGACAAGATGAAAACCGTTATCGGCAAGAACTGCCTGGTGATGGCCTACGCCCACGTGGCCCACGATTGTTTGATTGGGGATAACTGCATTATCGGTAATTCGGTGCAGATTGCCGGCCATGTGGAGGTGAATGACTACGCCATCATTAGCGCCGCTACGCTGGTGCACCAGTTCGCCAAGATCGGGGCCCACTCCTTTGTATCCGGTGGTTCACTGGTGCTCAAGGACGTACCTCCGTTCGTGAAGGCTGCCCGTGAACCCCTCTCCTACGCTGGCATCAACTCCATCGGCATGCGCCGCAGGGGCTACGTGAGCGAGCAGATAAATGAGATACAGCACGTGTACCGTATCCTGTTCATGAACGGCCTGAACAACAGTCAGGCCCTGGATAAGATCGAGGTGGAACTCTCCCCAAGCAAGGAGCGCGACGAGATCATCAATTTTGTGCGCAACTCCGGCCGCGGTATCATTAAAGGCTATTTCGCAAAAGATGCAAGTTAACCTAACAGGCTTAGGTAAACGCTACAACTACGAGTGGATTTTCCGGAAACTGACTTATACGTTTGATTCAGGAACCTCTTATGCCATCCTAGGGCATAACGGGTCCGGTAAATCCACTCTTCTTACGATTATGGCCGGGCATAACCTGGCAAGCGAGGGGCATCTGGCCTATACATCCGGCGGCAGAAGCATCCCGCAGGACGAAGTATACCGCCAGCTCACCCTCACGGCCCCCTACCTGGAGCTGGTGGAGGAGTTTACCCTCCTGGAGATGCTGGACTTCCATACCCGCTTCAAACCGCTTCGCCACAAGCTCACGAACGCAGCGCTTATTGACCGCATGGGTCTGCAGCGCTCCAGGAATAAGTTTGTGAAGGACTTCTCGTCGGGCATGAAGCAGCGCCTGAAACTGGGGCTGGCCATCTACTCCAACAGCTCTCTCTTGCTTTTAGATGAGCCTACCACCAACCTTGACCAGGAGGGCGTGGCCTGGTACCAGGAGCACGTGGCCCAGAACAAGGAAGGTCGCCTGATCATTGTCGGCTCCAACATACAGCACGAGTATAGCTTCTGCGATCAGCAGCTGCGCATATCAGACTATCACGTGGTGCCGAGGGCTCGTTGATCGTTGTTCGTTATTCGCAGTCTGATTTATACTTAAGCTATACTTTTAGCCTTATCTGCCGCAAGTCTTCAGCTTTGTACCCTGCAATGGTGTTGGGTTTGCTACCAGCCGGTTACCAGAGCCATACGTTTATACTTGCTGCTATACTTTATACATCGCTGCTATCCTTCTATCGCTGGCGCGGGTTTGCAACCCGTGTCCTGCTATGATGTCGGGTTTGTAACCCGACAGGCCTGATAAGCCATACTTATACCTGGGCTATACCTTATACTTTACTGGCGCAAGCGTCCGCTTGTGCCTTTGCTGCTGCTAGCTGCAACTGGAACCAAGCTATCCTTTCTAGCTCCCGCTGATCCTCTAGTTCCTACAAACCTACCGTTGCATTTCCTGCAGTGGTGCTCTCCAGCCCGAGAGGGCTCGTCTTCCCGCATCGCGCTGTGTTCCCTCCTTGCCTCGCTCTCGCTCGGCATGCCCTTTCAGGGCACCGGATCTCACAAGGCGCTCAACCCAAGGACTGGGAATCATTCGATAGCCACTTCCCTTGCTGTCATCTCGACCCACGGGAGAGATCTCATTAGAATTCCCGATAGATCTCTCACAGCTACGCTGGCTCTCTTCGGCTCCCGCCTCAAGAGTACTCGAGATGATAGAGAGTGTGGCAAGTATAATTCCCCTCCTCGGAGGGGCTAGGGGTGGGTTGATACTTGTAGGGACAAGTCGCGACCTGTCCGCTTTCGGCAGCAACTATGAAACTTATACTTCAGCAGGAGCAGTCGCAGAACTCCCCTCCTTGGATAAGGAGGGGCAGGGGTGGTTGGAACCGGTATCAGAAAACTCCCGCCCCTGTTTTTAGGGAGGGGCCGGGGAATGGTGAAAGCTCTTCTATCAGTAGGTTTGGCTTAACCGAAACTTGAATTTTATACTTGCCAGGCACGCTGCCATACTTTCGGAGGTTTCAAAATCTACTTTCCTGCGCAGGCAAACGTGATGCAGTGCTGAGTACTCGCCGCCATAGTAGGAATATCAAACTCCAGCGAAAAACTAATAACCAATAGCTAAAAAACTACCATTTTACACGGAAGCTGGTTAAATTTGTAACCACACAAAACGCACACAATGGGACGCGCATTTGAATTCAGAAAAGCCCGTAAGTTTAAACGCTGGGATAAAATGTCGAAGGCCTTTACGCGCCTCGGCAAAGAAATAGTGATGGCCGTGAAGGAAAGCGGCCCTAACCCTGATACCAACTCCCGCCTCAGAACGGCTATCCAAAACGCCAAAGGGGTGAACATGCCCAAAGACCGCATTGAGGCGGCAATTAAGCGTGCTTCCTCTAAAGAGGAGAAGGATTACGAGGAGATAGTATACGAGGGCTACGCGCCGCACGGCATCGCCGTAGTGGTGGAGTGCGCCACCGATAACCTGAACCGGACCGTGGCCAACGTTCGTATGCACTTCTCGAAGGGCGGCGGCTCGCTGGGCAAAACAGGATCCCTGGACTTCATGTTCGACCGCAAGGGCATTTTCAAGATCTCCTCTGAAGGGGCTGAACTGGAGGAGCTGGAACTGGAGCTGATCGACTTCGGCGCGGAGGACATTTACGAGCACGAAGGCGAGATCATCATCGAAACGCCTTTCACCGAGTTTGGCAACATGCAGCGAGGCCTGGAGGAGAAGGGACTCAACGTGATAAGCGCCGAGGTCCAACGCATCCCGACTACCCGTACCGAGCTAACTGAGGAGCAGGAGGAAGAGGTGCTCAGCTTGATAGAGCGCTTTGAGGAAGACGACGACGTGCAGGCCGTATACCACAACATGGCGTAGAACCGAATAAATGCATATATCAGATGGCTGCCTTGGGTATTCCTGGGCGGCCGTTTTTTTTTGAATCCACGTAACCACACATAGTTAACACAAAACCAACCCATATGCTGCTATACTTTCTCTTTGCAATTGGCTTTGTATTGTTGATCAAAGGTGCCGATGTGCTGGTGGAAGGGGCCTCCTCTATCGCCAAACGCTATGGCTTACCTGATATGGTGGTGGGCCTGACAATCGTATCGTTCGGCACCTCGCTGCCGGAACTGATCGTGAACGTAATGGCAAGCCTGCAGGGGCAACCGGAACTGGCCATCGGGAACGTGTTTGGCAGCAATGTAGCTAACCTGCTGCTCATACTTGGGGTCACCGCGCTCATCTGCCCGCTGCCCATCAAACGCAATACCATCCTTACCGAGATTCCCTTCTCCCTGATTGCCACGCTGCTGGTGGGCTTTCTGGCTAACGCCACCCTGCTCAACAACCGCTACGACCTCTACATCAGCCGCCTGGATGGGGCCATATTACTTGGCTTCTTCGGGATGTTTATGGTCTACATCTACAACGTAGCCAGAACTAACAAAGATGAGGTGCTGCCCGAGGAGGATACCCCCGTGATGACAATGGGCAAATCCATCCTTCTCATACTGCTTGGAATGGTGGGGCTGTTTCTGGGGGGCAAGTGGGTGGTAGACGGCGCCGTGCACATCGCGCAGGCGTTAGGTCTGAGCGAATCGTTTATTGGCCTGACAGTGGTGGCCATTGGTACCTCGCTGCCGGAACTGGTTACGTCGGCCATGGCAGCCTATCGCCGTAATATCGATATCGCCGTGGGCAATGTGGTGGGCTCCAACATTTTTAACCTGCTCTGGATCCTGGGCGTGAGCGCCATCGTCAGCCCGCTGCCTTTTAACGTGATGAACAACTCAGACATCGTCATGATGATCCTGGCCAGCGCCATGCTCATACTTGCCATGCCCATCGGCAAGCGCAACGCCATCGACCGTGCGAACGGCGTTATCTTCCTGCTGACATACTTTGCCTATATCGGCTACTTAATCATGCGGGGGTAATTCGGGGGTGGAGAACGGGTGGAGGGGGTATCAGCCTTAGCACACGCTACTTTGCCCTCCCGGATGCTGAAAACTCAGAAGTTGTTTTGAGGATCCGGGTGGGTAAATCGCATCCGCTTCCCCTCCGGGGGAAGAACAGTCTATACCAGAAGGCTTCTTTCAGAGTGACAGCCCTCCTTTATACTTCAGGCTAATCCTGCCCGCCTACTTATAAGGAAGTCCTCTGGGCTGTAACAGAAGGCACAGCAAGTATAAAATTTATACTTTGGATGATGCTGAAGTATAAAGGCAACAAGCAAGTATAACTTGAGGGCCTTTTTGCCATGAGAAGGCATTAGCCACTGCGCTACCCTCATAACTTGCGCCAAGGCAAGGCTTAACTATACCCTAAAACCGTCTATAGTTCCCCTACATTACAGTGTTTACCCTGGCCCATCCAGGGAAGGGTGTATCGGCAGTTCCCACTTCTTAAAGTAGCAATGCTTATAGCTTGCCTCGCCGGGTCCAGCCTTGAGGTGGGGCAGCACGTACACCAGCATGACAACGTACTCTCTTATTTCAAATCCCACCTCTGCTTACCTTGTCTAAAGGCAGGCATTGCTTTAACAAAAGCTTCTTGCTACTGCCTGAGCCAAAAAGGCAGAAAATAAATATGCCTGAAAACGTGCTAATCCAGGAGCAGCAACAGCGGCCGGCGTGAAAGTTCATTAGCAACGCCAGCCCACTCTGTTTGCTCCCATCTGCGGCTTTTTTAACTGGCAACAGCTTTTAGGCCCACGATTATCCAACTATATATTGATCTTTTACAAAAACAAATCGTAAAACCATACACTGAAAAGTTAGAATACACCCAGGATAAGAGGAGATGGATGATGCACACGAAGCGGTTTTCTAACCTTACCCCACGTTACCCTTTCTTACCAAATCCACAAGGATAACTATGCCCCATACCGCCCGGTACGACACATGTTTCTGCCCGGGCTCCTCAAGGCATGCCAGAAAGGGGCTATAACCCTGTACATGAATACTATTCATGAACCAGATTTCCAGACCTTACATGTTCACAAAGTACCAAAAATAGTTTGCCATTCTATCATGTAGGGCTTGAGATCCTTGTTTAAGTATAACTATTTACAACTAATCTATGAAGGCAAAATTTTATTCAGCAATTGGCTGCATAACAATGGCTGTCTGTATAAGCACAACAACTTATACAGAAGCCTGGTCTATGCCAAGGCCACTGATTCAGCAAACAGCTGATGTAACTGTAACCGGGCGGGTGACGGATGAAAAAGGGAGCGGGCTGCCCGGTGTAACGGTGATGCTGCAGGGCACCACACGGGGCACCTCTTCTGATGCTAACGGGAACTATACATTGGCTGTACCTGGCGGAGAGGGTACCCTCGTGTTCTCCTTTATCGGTTACCAGACGCAGGAGATTCCGGTAGGCAACAGGTCTACGATAAACGTTTCGCTCGCCCCGGACGCCGAGGCACTCGAAGAGGTGGTCGTGGTAGGCTACGGAACGCAGCAGAAGAGCCTGGTTACCGGCGCCATCTCCTCTGTCCGGCAGGAGGAGATAGCCACTGTGTCCTCTACCAGGGTAGAGCAGGCCTTGCAGGGTAGAACGGCCGGCGTTACGGTGTTGCCGGCCTCCGGCGCCCCCGGCAGCGGCATGCGGGTAAGGGTTCGCGGCGCCGGCTCCAATGGTAACGCGGAACCCCTCTACATCGTGGATGGCATGCGAACCGGCGGCATTGAGTACCTGGACCCTAGCGAGATTGCCTCGATAGAAATACTGAAAGACGCCGCATCTGCTGCCATTTATGGCGCGGAGGGTGCCAATGGTGTCGTGATTATCAGAACCATAACAGGGAATAAAGGAGCCCCCTCCACCATTTCTTACAGCGGCCAGTATGGGGTGCAGTCAGTCGGGGATAGGATGGATTTGATGAACGCCCAGCAGTATGCGGCCTACCTCAGCGAGTCGAACACGGCGGGCACGATACCAGACCCTGCCGAGGTAGCAGGTGTGCAGGGCACGGACTGGCTCGATGAGCTTTTTGAGACAGCCCCCATGCAGCGGCACTCGCTCAGCTTTAACGGGGGTAGCGAGAAATCATCTTTCCTGGTAAACGGCACTATGTTCCGCCAGGACGGTATTGTGGGTGGGGACAGGTCCCGCTTCGACCGCTATACGGCCAGGCTCAACTCCGACCACGAGATCAAGTCATGGCTTAACATTGGCAACAGGCTCTCCTACTCCCACTTCGAGCGCACAGGCATACAGGAAGACGATGAGTTCGGCGGTGTGATCAGCAATGCTATTTTGATTGATCCGCTTACCCCTACCCTGTATACCGGTGCCCTGCCACCCTTTGTACAGGAGGCCATTGATGCGGGATTTCCCTTAGTGCGGGATGCCAACGGGAACTACTACGGGCTTTCGCAGTACATCCGAGGTGAGGTGGGCAACCCCTTGGCGCAGCTGGCCATCACCCGGGGCGAGACGGTGCAGAACAAGGTGGTCGGAAACCTTTTTGCCGACATCAAGCCCTTTGAAGGCTTCACGTTTACGTCCCGCTTTGGCATCGACGCTGCCTTCCAGCGCAACCATGGCTGGAGCCCGAGCTTTTGGTTTTCCTCCGAAAGGCTCAACACCGCCGCCAGCACCTTCGACACGAACGAAAACTGGTTTACCTGGCAGTGGGAGAACTATGCCACCTACGACCGTACCATCGGTTCGCACCACTTTACCTTGCTAGCCGGTGTTTCAGCGCTGGAGCGGAGGTATAACCGGCTGAACGGCACCTCCTCGGGTCTATTTGCGGAACAGGACATCTTTGCCTTCCCCGACTTTACCCCTGATGACAACGACAGAATCGCCGGAACAGAGACCTCCAACACCCTGGAGTCCTTCTACGGAAGACTTTCCTACGACTACCAGAATAAGTACCTCCTGAACCTGACTGTCCGACGGGATGGCTCCTCGCTCCTGCCTCCTGGTAATGAGTGGGGCACTTTCCCTTCTGTTTCCGTAGGCTGGGTGCTTAGTAACGAGGATTTCTTCCCTGCCGGCGATGTACTAAATTACCTAAAGCTGCGCGGCAGCTGGGGCCAGAACGGAAGTTTGTCTAACCTGACCCTGGGGCAATGGGCTGCGGTAATTACCTCGCAGGGTATCCGCTACCCCGATGGCAATGGCGGCTACATCACGGTGGCTGAGCCGGCCCAGCTGGCCAACCCGGACCTTACCTGGGAGACAAGCCAGCAGGTTGACGTTGGCCTGGACCTGGGCTTCTTCCAGAACAGGCTCACCCTCACCACCGACTACTTCGTGAAGACCACGAAGGATCTGATCACCCCTGGTACGCCCCCCCGGTTTATCGGGAACGTGTTGCCCTTCGTGAACGGCGGTGATGTACGGAACAGGGGCTGGGAGTTCGAGCTTGGTTTCAACAACGACGAGAATGCCTTTAAATATGAATTCGCCGCTAACCTGACCACGCTGGACAACGAAGTAACTTTCCTGAACCCGAACGTTACCCGCATCGCCGGCACAGGCGTCGGCACGGGCTGGACGGCTACCTACTTCGAAGAGGGCTTTCCGATCTGGTACTTCCGCGGCTACAAGACAGCGGGCATCTTCCAGACAGAGGACGAGATAGGGCAGTACCTGAGCGAAAACAACATCACAGGGTATGACCCTGCGCCCGGCGACCCCATCGTGGTGGATGTTAACGGCGATGGCCAGATCTCGCCGGACGACCAGACCTTTATCGGCAGCCCACACCCAGAGCTCGTGTACGGTGGCCGCATTAACCTCAGCTACAGGGGCTTTGATTTCCTAGCTTTTATCCAGGGCCAGTCTGGCAACGACGTGCTGCTGGCCTTCAACCGTGTAGACCGCCCGACCGCCAATAGGCCCGCCTTTTTCTACGAAGACCGCTGGACCGGGCCGGGAAGCACCAATAGCTGGTTTGCCCCCAACACCACCAGTACCTTCGTGTATAACAGCGACCTGATGCTCTTCGATGGCTCCTATGCCCGTATCCGGCAGCTGCAGTTGGGCTATACGCTGCCCAACACCCTCACCGAGCGCATCAGCGTACGGGATGCCAGGTTCTATGTGTCGCTGGACGACTTCTTCACCTTTACCGATTACCCTGGCCTGGACCCAGAGGCAGGCAGTAACGATGTGAACAGCCTTGGCATTGACAGAGGCGTGTACCCTGTTCCCCGAAAAGCATTGGTGGGCCTTACGTTCAGCTTCTAACCTTTAACCAAGAAAGACCATGAAAGAGTATATTTTGAAAATAGCAATGATGAGCCTGTTCACACTATTGGTAGCAACAGGCTGCGAGGAAGATTTTCTGGAGTCAGACATACCGGGCAGGCTGCCGCAGGAGGAGTTCTACCAAACTGATGAGGACGCCCTGCGGGCCACGGCCGCTGCCTACGATATGCTGCAGGCGCACTACAACTGGGGCTGGGCCAGTATGTACCTTGTCAAAACCCTGCTATCGGATGAGAGTAACGCCGGGGGCAGCGGCCCAGGGGATCAGCCAGGCTACCAAACCCTCGACGATTACACGTTCGACTCCCAAAATGACGCGGTGCTGGGTGCCTGGAGCATGAGCTACTACGGCATCTACCGGGCCAACCAGGTCATCAACAGAGTTGACCCTGAAACAGACCTGCGCCAGCGCCTGATCGCGGAGGCCAAGGCACTGAGGGCGCTTTACTACCTAGACCTTGTTTCGCTTTGGGGAGATGTGCCGCTGATAGTGAGTGACATCCCGCCAAGTGAGTACAACGCACAGCAGCGGGCCAGCCGGGAGGAGGTATACGCGCAGATAGAGCAGGACCTGACCGAGGCCATTGCCGAGCTACCCCTGAAGAGCACCTACGGTAGCGGAGAAAGGTTCCGCTTCTCCAAGGGGGCGGCACAGGCCTTGCTCGGCCGGGCGCACCTGTACCAGGAGGAGTGGCAACAGGCTGCCCAGCTGTTTGATGAGGTCATCAACTCCGGCCAGTACAGTCTGGAGCCGAACTTCAGCACCGTATTTTCGCAGGAAGGGGAGTTTGGGCCAGAGTCTTTGTTTGAAGTGGCTTACTCCAACGATGCAAATTATGATTGGGGGAATTTTCCGTGGGGCAACGGCCGCAACCTGGAAAGCAACATCCACATACAGCTGATGGGACCACGCTCCGACTTCTATACCAAGGCACCGCAGGACTCTTTGATTGGCGGCTGGGGATTTAACACACCTCGCCCTGGGTTATACCAGGCCTTTGTCGAGGCAGGCGATACCGAGCGAAAAATCAACACCATTATGTCAGAGGAGGAGTTGGAGGCAATGGGCGGCAACTGGAGTGAACCCAATGCTTATGATTACATGGGCTACTTCCAGCGCAAGTATGGCTCCTACGTCAATCAGACCAGCTCTGAGGGCGGCTCCATTGCGGAATTGAACTATGGCACCAACTGGCGTCTGATCCGGTACGCGGATGTGCTGCTGATGGCTGCCGAAGCCTACTACCGCCTGGGCGATGAGGCCAGGGCACGCGAAGAACTGAACAAAGTGCGCCAAAGAGCCGGGCTCGAGGCGGTGATGGTTTCTGGCACGGACCTGTTCAATGCCATTGTAAGGGAACGGCAGTTGGAGCTGGCCTTTGAGGGCTTCCGGTACATCGACCTGGTGCGTTGGGGGCTGGCGGCACAGGAGCTGGGGCCGCTCGGTTATATGGAGGGCAAGCACAACCTGCTACCGGTACCAGACACGGATGTGAGAACGGCTAACCTGGCGCAGAATCCTGGCTATTAGGCCCTGTTCAAATGTATAAAGACAGCGGGGAGCTACCATGGCAGCTCCCCGCTGTCTTTGTAGCTGCTTAAGCAGCATTTGTTAGTAGTTCCACGGATACAGGTCCGGCTCTTTGGCGCCGCGGCTCTTCATGCGGATCGGGTGCACCGCCTCGGTCTCCTCAAAGTATAGGAAGGCATCATAGCGCTCGGGGATAATGGAGGGAACGTAATTGCCGAACATCTCATACTTGGGATCATACACTACCCCGATGGCGCGGTGGCCGATATAATCCTGCACCTCCGGCACATGCTTCAGGTCCCTGGAAAGTATGATCTTATCCTCGGTGCTGACGTTGTGGAGGAACTCCTCCCAACTGCCGCTGACGGCGGGTGGCACGTCCATTTTCTGCATCGGTGCTCCCCAGGCTTTGCCGGCTATCACGGTGCCCTGGTAGGTGCCAAACCCCACCAGACGCACATTATCGCGCCCATACTTTTCCCGGGCCAGTTGACCGATGTTATACATGCCATTGTCTGCCATATCGGTGTAGCGGGCATCGCCGATGTGCGTGTTGTGCTCCCAGACAATGGCCTTGGAGTCGGGACCGTGGAACTCCAGCAGGCGGTCCAGGGTCTCCATCATGTGGCTATCGCGCACGTTCCAGGAGTCCGTGCTGCCATTGATCATGGCCCGGTAATACTTCTCGGCATTCGCCGCCACCAGCGCGTTCTGCCTGGTGTTAAAATCCTGCTCGGGGTCGTTGCCGAAGCTACGCTGCTGCTGTACCTTCTGCAACATCTCAATCACCTCGCGCTCGCAGTCGGTGGGCACAAAGGCGGTGGCACGGGCATAGGTTTGGGGGTCGCGGTTAAAGGGCTCGAAACAGTTGATGGCCAGGCGCGCAGCCTCGGCGGCCTGCCCGTCGTTGCTCTCCAGGTAGCGCACGATCTGCTCCAGGCTCTCCCAAAGGCTGTAGACGTCCAGCCCGTAAAACCCGGCTTTCTCGCCCTGCTTGCGCTGGTTGTTAAACTCCCGCAGCCACTCCACCAGCGCCGCCACCTCCCAGTTTGCCCACATCCAGGTAGGCCAGCGGCGGTATACTTCCAGCACCTCGGCAATCTTGCTGCCAGCATTGGGATAGCCTTTCACCATGCGGTTCACGGCATAGCACTCGGGCCAGTCGCCTTCCACGGCAATAAACTGAAAGCCCTTCTCCTGTATCAGCCGCCGGGAGATAGCCGTGCGCCAGGTATAGTACTCGGAAGTGCCGTGCGAAGCCTCCCCCAGCATCACGACACGGGCATCGCCTATCTCCTGCAGTAAAACATCCAGGTCTTTCTCTTTTGTAAGTGCCGTGTATTGAAAAGGTTTCTGTCCCATAGCCGTGGTGTAAAGTATGACGTAGCGCTCCAACAAATTTGCTGTATTGTACTTTCCTCGAGCGGTTTATGTTCCACAAAATAAAACACCCGCTCTACTTCTCAGGTAAAGCAGGTGCAACCGAAAGGCTAAATATGATACCTGATTACGACTGGTTCTGCTGGGAGAACACCCTGCGCAGCAGCTCGGTGGTGCGGGCAAGCGGGTTTTCGCGTATCTTCAGTTCCTCCGCTGCCACGAGCGTAAACAGGCCGTCTATGGCTTTCTGAGTGGCGTAATCGTCCAGGTCGGGGTTAACCTTTTGCACCAACGGGATCTTGTTGTACTGGTTCACCAGGTCGGCGTAGTAGCGGGTGGCGTTCGTTTTCTCCAGCGACTTGACCATCACCGGGTTAAAGGCATCATACAGCTGCTGCGAGGTGGTGCGCTTCAGGTAATTGGTGGCAGCGTCCTTGTCGCCACGAAGTATAGCCCAGGCATCCTGTATGGTTAACTGCTTGATGGCGCTCACGAAGATCGGCACGGCGCTTTTGGCCGCGTCCTCGGCACCACGGTTCAGGGTAAGGATGAATTTATCTACCTCGTTGCCCAAACCCACCTGACGCAGGGTGTTCTCCACACGCTGCACATCCTTCGGGAATGGGATCCGGATGAGGGAGTTTCCGTAAAAACCGTCCGTCTGGGAAGCCTGTTTCGCACCGTTCGTAATGCCCACTTCCAGCGCCTGCTTCAGGCCGGCGGCCACTTCGGTTTGGGTAAGCGGTGCGTTCGCGGTGCCAGCCAGCACGCCATCCATGGTGCGCTGCAGGTCGGTTACGGTGCAGGCAGAGGCGCCAAGCGCCAGGGCAAGTGCAGAAGTATAAATCAGTTTCTTCATAAAGGGTAAGTATTGATTCCGTTAATTAAATATCAGGACAAAAGAATTTCCAAGTGAAAAAAATTACAAGCCGGCAACATACTTCTCAGGGGCTCTCTCTTTATACTTCAGGCAGGCCATGCCCATCTCCTTTGCCAAACAATCCGTTGTATGGAAAAAAGTATAACGACAGTTTTTTACGCAAGCTGCCACAACATCTTTACCTTTATCAGGTTTAAGAAAGCTAAACACAAATCAGACCACAACTATAGATGAAAGCAGTTACTGCTGAGATTATCACCATCGGAGACGAGATCCTGTACGGCCAGATCGTAGATACCAACTCCGCCTGGATGGGCACTGAACTCACCAAGATCGGGGTAAAGGTAAAGCAAATTACCTCTATCTCCGACAATGCCGGGCATATTGTGCAGGCACTGGACGAGGCTAAAACCCGCGCCGATATCATCCTTATCACCGGCGGCCTGGGCCCCACCAAGGACGATTTGACCAAGCACGTGCTGGCCGACTACTTCCATACGTCGCTCAGGCTGCACGAGCCCTCGCTGGCCGACATCGCCGCGCTTTTTAAGGTGCGGGGCATCGAGCTGACGGAGCTGAACCGCCAGCAGGCGTTTCTGCCGGAAAGCTGCATGCCGGTCCGCAACGCGCTGGGAACGGCCCCGGGCATGTGGTTTGAGCAGGACGGGAAGGTGTTTGTGTCGATGCCGGGGGTACCGTTTGAGATGAAGCGCATGATGACAGACATCGTGCTGCCGCAGCTCAAATCATACTTTAAAACACCGCACATCATTCATAAGGTCATACAGACCGTGGGCCTGGCCGAATCCATACTTGCCGAGCGCCTGGAGGACTGGGAAACCAGCCTGCCCGGGCACCTGAAGCTGGCCTACCTGCCGCACCTGGGCGGGGTGCGGCTGCGCCTGACAGGCCAAGGGATGGACGAGGCTATTTTAAAGCAGGAACTGCAGCAGGAAGTGGACAAGCTGCCGCCCCTCATCGGCAAGTATATTTTCGCCTACGGCGAGGTGCCGTTGGAGGAGGCCACCGGGCAGTTGCTAAAAGAGCGCGGCCTGACGGTGGCCACGGCCGAGAGCTGCACGGGCGGCTTTGTGGCCCACAAACTTACGAGTATAGCCGGCAGTTCGGCCTACTTCATGGGCGGCGTGATCGCCTACCACAACGAGGTGAAAATACGGGAGCTACGCATAAAACCTGAAACCCTGCAACAGCATGGCGCCGTAAGCGAGGCTACCGTGCGGGCCATGGCCGAGAACGTACGCCTGCAGTTTAGCACAGATATCGGCCTTGCCACCAGCGGCATTGCCGGGCCGGATGGCGGCACGCCAGACAAACCGGTGGGCACGATCTGGATCGCCTATGCCGACAAGTATAAAACGGAAGCTAAGCTACTCAATTACAACAAGAACAGGCTGCTCAATATAGAATACACTACCATGGCTGTGCTGAACCTGCTGCGCCAAAGTTTGGAGCCAACGGTTGAGGAATAGGCTAAAATAATTAACTTTGTCTGAACTTTTCATACAACAGGCCTGAAAAGGGGTTAGTACTCACTTCCTTTTTAGAGCCCTGCATCTTTTCCTGAATTAAAAACGATCAACGAATAACGACACATATGGCACTTGTAGAAATGGTTATGCCCAAGATGGGCGAGAGTATCATGGAAGGTACCGTTCTCAAATGGCTCAAAAGCGTGGGTGACACCATTGAGCAGGACGAATCGGTACTGGAGGTAGCTACAGATAAAGTGGACACAGAGGTACCTGCCCTGCAAAGCGGCGTGCTGAAGGAGATTTTGGTACAGGAGGGTGATGTGGTAGCCGTTGGCGCTCCGATCGCTGTCATCGCTACGGATGGTGAGGACACCGGTACTCCTGCTGCCCCTGCTACTACCGAGGCTCCCGCCCCTGCCGCCGCTGCACCTGAGGCCGCGCCACAGCAAGCTGCCGCTTCCCCTGCCGGCGCTGTAGCCAGGCTAGACCAGCCTGCCGCTGGCCGTTTCTACTCGCCGCTGGTGCTCAACATTGCCCGCGAAGAAGGCATTTCGATGCAGGAACTGGAGTACATTCCGGGTACCGGCAAGGAAGGCCGCGTGTCCAAGAAAGATATTCTGGAGTATGTAGAGAGCCGTAAAAACGCTCCTGCCCAGGCTGCCGCTCCGCAGGCACAGGCTCCGGCTGCTCCACAAGTACAGCTACAGACAGCCCCTGCCGCTCAGCCGCAGGCTGCTGCCCCTCAGGTGAAACCGGCTGCTTCTTACGGTGGCAACACAGAGCTGATCGAGATGGACCGCATGCGCAAGATGATTGCCGACCGCATGGTAGACAGCAAGCGCATCTCTCCGCACGTTACCTCTTTCGTGGAGGCCGACGTGACCAACCTCGTGAACTGGAGAAACAAGTGGAAGAATGAGTATAAGAAGCGCGAGGGCGAGAACCTGACCTTCACGCCGATCTTCATCGACGCCATTGCCAAGGCCATCAAAGACTTCCCGATGATCAACGTGTCGGTGGACGGCAGCACCATCATCCGCCATAAGGACATCAACATCGGCATGGCTGTGGCTCTGCCTAGCGGTAACCTGATCGTGCCCAACATCAAGAACGCCGACCAACTGAACCTGAACGGGCTGACCAAGAAGGTGAACGACCTGGCCAACCGTGGCCGCATGAACAAACTGACGCCGGACGACCTGGCAGGTGGCACCTACACCGTGTCTAACGTGGGCTCTTTCGGCAACGTGATGGGCACGCCGATCATCATGCAGCCGCAGGTGGCCATCATGGCGGTGGGCGCGATCAAGAAAAAGCCAGCCGTGATCGAGACGCCGGAAGGTGATCTGATCGGAATCCGCCACTTCATGTTCCTGTCGCACTCTTACGACCACCGCGTGGTGGATGGCTCGCTGGGCGGCATGTTCGTGCGCCGTGTGGCCGATTACCTGGAGCAGTTCGACGTGAACCAGACCATTTAATCTATGACAAAAGATCTTTTGACTTAGGACAAAAGGCCTCCTTGTAAGTATAAAGCCTGCTTCGTAACCGGAGCAGGCTTTCTTTTGTCAGAAATTTTAAGAAAACCAGCACTTTTTGCGATTGCCAAAGTATAAATTAGCAAATTGGTATATTATTACGCATTATGCTGACATCACACGAACCAATAAAACGATGAAAAACATACTTCCCTGGATACTGGCCGCCGTGTTCCTGTTTCTGGCGCTATACTTTTACTGGCAGAAAAACGAGGCTGAGAGTCGCCTGAGCATTGCCGACAGCCAGGTGGCCGAGATTGACCAGGAACTGGAGGAGCAGACCGCGGCCGTGGACTCGCTGGAGGAAATGGTGCTGCCACCCGACACGATGAACCTGGTGCCTCCGGGCGGTGCCGCCTTTGTGGACGAACTGGGCAGCCTGAGCCAAGCCGATATCCAGCGCCTGAAGCGCAAGGGCCTCAAAAACCCGGAGACCGACCTGATGAACGACCTGAGCCGCAAGCAAGAGGCGCTCCTGCCTACCAAAGGCGTGCTGGGCGGCACCATGGCCATCCGCGACACCCGCATCCTGAACGACCGCTACGCCTTGGCCTACTATGAGGACGGCCACATTGGCGGTTACATGCTCCTGAAGTATGAAGTGAAGGACGGGAAGATTAATTGGACGGTGATGGATAGCTCGCCGCTGTAATTTCCTAGCACGGGATTTGAGTGGAAGAAGTATAAAGCACAAAAATCAGCCAACCGATGTCAACACTACTGCTAAGTTTCCTGCTTCCCCTCTCCTTTATACTTTCCGATTCATCTCAGCTGCGCCTGCAGCGGGACCTGCAGAAAGACCTCAGCCGCCTGCAGCAGGCCAACAGCTACTTCATCAGCGACAACAGCAACCTGAGCCCCACCGTGCAAACCGTGGCACAGGACCTGCAAATGTTCGCCCTGGTGGCCAACCTCGACCTGAGCAAGGCCACCTACATCCAGCAACAGCAGGGGCAACACCAGGTGCACCGCTGGAAGTTTGATGAGGGTGAAATCCGCAGCATTGTGCAGATACAGAGCAACATTGCACTGGACACGGTGGTAACGCAGCGCTACCTCGAGAACCGCGCCCCCACCCAGCACCGCATCCAAAACAGCTTCAACTTCCGCACCTATCTTGTTTCCACAGCTTCGGAGCCAGACAAGCTATACTACCTGACAGAGGAACAGCAGGGGCTGCTAGGCTACCGGCTAGGCGAAAAGCAGGTGGAGATAACCTATGCTGCGGCCAAAGAGGGCTTGAGCGATATCCTGCCTGCGTATAAAGCGGAAGTGCAGCAGCTGAGCGCCGGATTCCGGTAATAGCTGCATTTTGTTTCCCTCCCCTCAAACCACACCATTCTCATCCGAAGCTAATCTTGGAAATGGGTATTGTTTGCGCCCCTCCGGAAAAGCGCTTCCTGTAAAATCATTCGCTGGCAGCACCCTTTCGGTTTATACTTGCTTTTACAATCTGAAGCACTTGCTGTAAGTAAAGTATTCTTCAGTAATTATGTCGCAGTGACGGCAGGTTTGCTCCGGCAGTTCAGCCAACAAGTATGGGCGGGTAGCCATGTGCTGACAGATTGACATAAAAAAGAGGCGATCTTCCTGTTGGCACATACCTTGTTAAAACAGAAGTAACCTTAAAAGAAAATTGAATCAGCAACTATAAATAAAACTATAGAATGGGAAAAATAATAGGCATTGACTTAGGTACTACAAACTCTTGCGTTGCCGTAATGGAGGGTAACGAGCCGGTTGTTATACCTAATAGCGAAGGACGCCGCACGACTCCGTCTATCGTAGCATTCTTGGATAACGGAAACGGCGAGCGTAAAGTAGGAGATCCTGCCAAGCGCCAGGCGATCACGAACCCGCAGAACACGATTGCTTCCATCAAGCGCTTCATGGGCCACAGCTACAACGAGGTGAGCGAGGAGGCAAAGCAGGTTTCTTACAAAGTGGTACAGGGTGGTAACAACACCGTACGCGTTGAGATCGGCGACAGACAATATACGCCACAAGAGATCTCCGCAATGGTGCTTCAGAAAATGAAGGCTACTGCCGAGGAGTACCTGGGAACTACGGTCACAGAAGCGGTTATCACTGTTCCAGCATACTTTAATGATGCACAGCGCCAGGCTACCAAAGAGGCCGGCCAGATTGCAGGCCTTGAGGTGAAGCGTATCATCAACGAGCCAACCGCCGCTGCGCTTGCTTACGGCCTGGACAAGAAAAGCATCGACCAGAAGATCGCGGTGTTTGACCTTGGTGGCGGTACATTCGATATCTCGATCCTGGAATTGGGTGACGGCGTGTTCGAGGTACTTTCCACAAACGGCGACACGCACCTGGGTGGTGATGACTTTGACCAGGTGATCATCAACTGGCTGGCCGATGAGTTCAAGAAAGACGAAGGCCTGGACCTGCGCAAAGACCCGATGGCATTACAGCGCCTGAAAGAAGCCGCTGAAAAGGCTAAGATTGAGCTTTCCTCTTCTCAGGAGACAGAAATTAACCTGCCTTACATCATGCCGGTAGATGGGGTGCCGAAACACCTGGTGCGCAAACTCAGCCGCGCCAAGTTCGAGCAACTGTCTGACGATTTGATCCGCCGCTCCATGGAGCCTTGCAAAAAAGCGCTTCAGGACGCTGGTCTTTCTACTTCTGATATCGATGAGGTGATTCTGGTAGGTGGTTCTACCCGTATCCCGAAGGTGCAGGAAGAAGTGGAGAAATTCTTCGGCAAGAAGCCTTCTAAAGGCGTGAACCCGGATGAAGTGGTGGCCATTGGTGCCGCTATTCAGGGTGGCGTACTAACAGGTGAGGTAAAAGACGTGCTCCTGCTGGACGTAACGCCGCTCTCACTCGGTATTGAGACAATGGGTGGCGTGATGACCAAGCTGATCGAGTCTAACACAACGATTCCTACCAAGAAGTCTGAGACCTTCTCTACCGCTTCGGATAACCAGCCATCCGTGGAGATCCATGTGCTGCAGGGCGAGCGCCCAATGGCTAAGGATAACCGCACGATCGGCCGCTTCCACCTGTCCGACATTCCGCCGGCACCGCGTGGCGTACCGCAGATCGAGGTTATTTTCGACATCGACGCCAATGGTATCCTGCACGTAACAGCGAAGGATAAAGCGACAGGCAAAGAGCAGAAGATTCGTATTGAGGCTTCTTCTGGCCTGAGCGAGCAGGAGATCGAGAAAATGCGTAAGGAGGCGGAGGCCAACGCCGAAGCTGATAAGAAAGCCAAGGAAGAGATCGAGAAGCTGAACACAGCCGACTCCATGATCTTCCAGACTGAGAAGCAGCTGAAAGAGTATGGCGACAAGCTATCTGCCGGTAACAAATCGAATATCGAGAACGCGCTGGGCGAGCTGAGAACTGCTCACGGAGCCAAAGATATCGCTGGCATCGATAAAGCCCTTGAGAACCTGAACAACGCGTGGAGTGCAGCCTCTCAGGAAATGTACGCTGCAACACAAGGCCAGGGAGCACCAGGCGCTGAAGCAGGAGGTGGCAACGGCCAGCCTGGCGGTCCGCAGGGTGCAGCCAACGACGGCGGCGTAACCGATGTAGACTACGAGGAAGTAGACGGCAGCACCAACAAATAAGCATCTAAAACTCAAACCATACAAAACTCCCCTGCTGGTCTCCGGCAGGGGAGTTTTTTGTTTTAAGCCTTACATTCTGCTTTTATATATAGTAGAAATATGTAAATTTTACTAAAATCACTTATTTGCATATTTCAAGCCCTAACTACTTCCATTCCTCCATGAAACAACTTTACATTACCCTCCTTTTACTCTTTGTTTGCAGCCTCTCCTTCGCCCAGAGAAGCTTTCAGCCCGGCTACATTGTGCAGCACGGTGATACGGTCCGCGGCTTGGTAGACTACAGGGGGCCCATGCGCAGCTCTGTGGTAACGACTTTCAAAGAACAGGAGCGTTCCTCCGAAAAAACCTTTACGCCACATGACATAACGGCCTACGGCTTTGAAAACGGGCAGAAACTGTTCGAGGCGTTTGATATTCCTGTGGCAGCAGAGGCGGATACAACAAAGGAGCGGGTGTTCCTGGATGTGCTGGTTAAGGGCCGGGCAAGCGTGTACTATTACCGTGACTCGTTCCAGAGAGACCGTTACTTCCTGAAAAAAGAGGGTCAGCCACTAATAGAACTCATTTACGAGGAGATTATGCTGAAAGACACGAACTCGGGTAAGCTATATAAAGCGAAGAAACGGGATTATGCTAACACGATCGCTGTAGCCTTTGCGGACTGTGAAAAGATAAAAGCGAGCAGATTTAAAGCCTTGATGTTCACGGCTAGCGCCCTGGCTGACATAACAGAAGCATACAACCAATGCGTGGGCGGCGGAACTGACATAAAAAAAGCTGACAGAAAGAAGCCTGTCTTTACCATTGCCCCTGCTCTCACCTATACTTCCAGCACCTTTACGCTGAAAGGCGATGAGCACCCGGCAAGCCGTGGGAAGTATAAAAACGAATCCATAGGGCTGGGGGGCGGTATCACCACCAATGTCACCGTCCCAAGGCTAAACGAAAAGCTCTCCATTCAGGCAGACCTGCTTTACATGCCTTTCAGGCAGACAGCCTCTTTCAACTACAGAAACAGCCTTGGCTTTAACTATGAGTATGACGTAGTTTTTGATGTGGATTACCTGAAAGTGCCAGTTCAGTTCATGTATACTTACCCTAATGGTAAGCTAAGGGCATACTTTAGCGCAGGAGTCGTAAACAATTTTGCTGTGCAGGTAACGCAGCAATCTACCCGCACAGATTACTTTAACCCGGACGAACCAAGAGTACGAGAGCAGGAAGCTTTTGGTGAAGGCGGCTTTCGAAAGCGCACACTGGGCGTGACGGCAGGTGCAGGCATGTCTATCCCTCTCGGAGCAAAGGCAGTACTAGTAAGCGTCAGGTATGAGGTGAATGAGAATACATCCGCCATCAACAGTGTTTCCGCAAAGGCGAAACACCTCTACTTCTTGCTGGGTTATAGGTTGTAAGTAGTTTCCGATACAGGGAAAGTGGTCGTTGCAGCGCTGTATCTGCAGCGGCCACTTCTATATACAATTCCCTTACTCTACTTGCTTGTGCGCCCCATAAGTAGTAGACCTTCCATTTACATCACGCGACATCCGAGGACTAACATCCTCTAAAAGTTAAATTTACAACCTAATCATTGTCATAGTAATAACATGCAGGCCGCTGCTGCAGTGCAAACCAAAGTATAATTTATTCAGGCAAAATCATAAGTATAAACGATAAGCCTCCCGCCTCTTACACCCCACAATTCACTTTACTATTAATCGAATAGACACATCAGAGCAAGCCACGACATGTACTAAGCAGCAGTAGCTAGTCTCGTCATCGAAGGCATTATTCATACACTTTTCCGTGAGCGGTTTTGTTCGGAGCAAAATAATTATCACTATTGCAGGGATTAGCAAATTAAGTATTGCAAAAATTAATACAATTTTTAATTTCTTACCTTCTAGTGTCTCTATGGTGTACGCCTACCCTCCAGAATACTTACGTATAGCCCCTTCTACACCTCGCTTGCTGGCGCACCATGCGGGCAAGTATGCGTCAGAGCCCGCTGAACTTGCTTCCTACAGCACAGGTACATTCCATCAGCAGGCCTGCGGGTAACTTAGCCTCCAATGTTTAAGTATTGCAGTTTATGAGGCTCTTATCTTTAACCATCAGCTTTGTGATGGTGCTTGGCAGCCTGTGTGCCCAGGCAGAAACCTACTATGTCAGCCGTGCCGGCAACGATAGTTACTCCGGTGTTTCAAAAACAAGTGCCTGGGCAAGTATAGATAAAGTAAACGACACCCATTTTGCTCCGGGAGATACCATCCTGTTTGAGGGAGAAGAGATTTTTGAGGGGAGCCTGGGCTTTGGGGAAGAAGTTAAAGGAACCCCGCAGAGCCCGATCGTACTACGATCCTATGGCACCGGAAGAGCCGTGATCAGGAGCGGCACCCAGAAAGGCTTCTGGCTTTACAATACCTCTGGCTTTAAAATAGAGAACCTGGTGTTTGAGGGAGCCGGCAGAACAGTCAATACAACTGCCGGTGTGGAAATTTACATGGATTTGCTCAACACCATGCTACCTTATATTGCGATCCATAACGTGGAGGTTTACGGCTATCGCGAGGCCGGCGTCAGCATTGGCAGCTGGGACACAGACCAGGGCTTTCGCGATGTCTCCATCACCAATACATCCTCCCATGATAACGGCGATGCAGGCATAGCTGTTTGGGCGCAGGATAGGCTCCTGGCGCACCAGAATGTGTATGTAGGACACACCAAAGCTTATAACAACGCCGGCATCTCCACCAAAACACACTCCCACAGCGGTAACGGCATTGTAATAGGCGGTGTTGACGGGGGAGTGATCGAGTTCTGCGAGGCCTATAACAATGGGTGGCTGAACGCCTGGAAGAATGGTGGCCCTGTAGGTATCTGGTGTTATACCAGCAACAATGTTATCATCCAGTACAACGAGTCGCACCACAACAAAACGGGAACCACGAAGGACGGCGGCGGATTTGACATCGACGGAGGCAGTACGAACTGCATACTGCAGTATAATTACTCCCATGATAACGAGGGGGCGGGCTATCTGTTAGCGCAGTTTGATAAGGCCAAGGAGATGAAGGACCTGACCATCCGCTACAATATCAGTGAGAACGATGGCAGAAAGAACGGGTATGGCGCTATCCACCTCTGGTCCTCCGGCTCAAACGGTGGCATCCAAAATGCCCAGATCTACAACAACACCATTTACCTGTCGCCGGCAACAAGCGGGGCACCCAAGGCAGTATGGGTGCAGGCTGGTGGTGCAACGGCTGCAACTTTCCGAAACAACCTGTTCGTGACAACTGGCGGCGTAAGGTTGGTGCAAGTGGACTCTAATGTTACGGCTAACGTGCGCTTTGAAGGCAATAATTACTGGTCGTCTGGTGCTACGGCTACTTTTAACTGGGGAGGTACAGTGCACAAATCACTTTCCGCTTGGCGCACGGCTACCTCACAAGAATCGCGTAACGGCATAGCACTCGGGTTCGCCCTGGACCCGAAGCTGAAAGGCCCCGGCAAAAGTATAACCATCTCCAACCCGCAGTTCCTGTACACATTGCAGGGTTATGAACTGGACATTACCTCTGCCCTGGTTGGCAAAGGGCTTAACCTGCAGGCTGACTTCGGTCTAAACACCGGAAAAACAGACTTCTGGGGCAACAGCATCACCCAACGCACCGATCTCTGCATAGGAGCCCATCAGGTCACGGACAATAGTAAAGCCTGTCTCTACGGAGGGCCGCAACCACTTTCGTTCGGCCATGCAGCAGGCGGGATTTACGTTGGCCCTGGGGTAACAGAAGAAGGTTTTTTTACTCCTCAGGCAGCGGGTGTTGGCAACCACGCATTGGTTTATACTTATACAGACGCACAGGGACAGCCGCAGGCCGCGCACCATACCGTGCAGGTTATTGACACCGACGCAACCCAATGGACAGGAGCCAGCGGCACCACCGATTGGTTCGACGGCCAGAACTGGAGCACCTGTGTACCTACGCCACACATCAACACCAGTATCCCATCCAACGCACCAGCTTTCCCAAGTATAAAAACAGGGCAACGCGGCCTTGTGCATGATTTAGACGCTGTTGGCCTCCTTACCATTGAACAGGATGCCGCTCTGGAGCTACACGGTACTTTAGAAACGGCCAACCTCCGTATCCACCCAAACTCCAGCATCATTTTTAATAGCGAGGCGCCCCAAACCATACCCGCAGGCAATTACGGCAGTTTGCTGTTGCAGGGCGGGGGCTCCAGAAAACTGGCTGGCTCCGTTACCATAAGCAATCACCTCGACTTAAAACAGGGCAAGCTGCAATTGGGCGACAACAACCTATTGATAGAAGAGAGTGGCAGCATACTGAATTACAATGCTGGCAGCTACATTATAACAAACGGCACAGGCCTGCTAACTTATGCAGGAATGGCAGCAGGGCTCATGAAGGTGTTCCCGGTTGGCACCTCCAGTGGCTACGCGCCCGTCTCGCTCCGTAACGATGGTGTAGTAGATAATTTCAGTATCCGGGTGGAGGAAAGCGCTGCAAGTACAGGGGACACGACTGATCATGAGATCACGATCAGGAAGATATGGCAGATAGAGGAGGAAACGAAGGGTGGTTCTGATGTAACGATGATCCTGCAGTGGGCTACTGATGATGAGCCAGAGACGTTTAACCGCGCCCAAAGCTATGTAAGCCACTACGAGAACGACGAGTGGCAGGTGATGGAAAGTAGCTTAGGCAAGGTAACACAGGGCCCCTCCGCCGGCTCGCACCGTATCAGCCTGAGCGGGGTTAACTCCTTCTCCCCTTTTACTGTAGCCAGCAGCCAGTCAATGCCAGCGCCTCTGCCTGTTTCGCTGGCCAAGTTTACAGTAGCGAAACAGGGCATGGAGGTGCTGCTGCAGTGGGAAACGGCCTCGGAGCAAAACAACCATGGCTTTGACGTGGAGGTATCTGAGGATGGCAGCTACTTCAGGGCGCTTGGGTTTGTAAAGAGCAAGTCACCCAACTCAGTTCAGCGGCAACTTTATACTTACCATGATAAGGAGCCCGGTAAGTATGGGGCAAGGTACTACCGCCTGCGCCAGATCGACCTGGATGGCACCACCACCTACTCCTTCGTGAGAGCAGTAGATTTTGGGCAGTCCAAACTGTCCCTCTCAGTATACCCAAACCCCTTTTCAGAGATGGTTACGCTGGAGCTTGAAATGGAGAAAGAAGAGAACCTGATCGTGACCCTGACCGACACCAAAGGCAAGAAGCTCCTCCACAAATCTGTACTACTTCCGAAGGGCTCTACCAGGCTGCCGCTTAACCTGAGCGGGCTCAAAGACACATCTTTTTATATCCTGACGGCCCACATCGGGAATAAGACCTACCACTTTAAGCTGCTCAAGCAGTAATTATTCGTTACGAAAGAGTGCCAGGGGCAACTACAAACGAGCAGGTAACAAGTTACCTGCTCGTTCTGATTTTATTATCCCCTGCGTCGCTGCATTGCTCCTCCCCTTCCAGCTTTTCTTTAACAAAAGCTATCAGAATTACTTTTTAAGTTTATTTCAAAAATTTAGACTTAAAGTGCAATTAATCGTAAAAGGTACCCAAAGAGATATTTCTCAATAAGCCAGCAGTTAGGCAAAAAGCAGCTACGATAGCTGAACTGCTCCATATGTTGGCATACTATAAATCACGGGGAGCTTCATGTCTGAATTGAAATCACATTGGGATTGGGAGATTACGAGCGAAACCAGTTACTGGGGGACCAACCTAAGGGAGCTATGGTCTTTCCGTCACCTGATGGCTGGCTTGGTCAAAAGAAACTTTCTACTAAGATATCAGCAAACTATCCTGGGTCCTTTCTGGATCCTTTTCCCTCCGCTACTCACCTTAGCTACCTATGTAGTGGTGTTCGGTAAATTCGTTGGCATCTCGACCGGCACTTTGCCGCCCGTACTCTTTTACTTTTCGGGTATCATCCTGTGGAGCTTTTTCAGCGACTGCTTTACAGGTACAGCCACCACGTTTAAAGACAATGCCCACCTTTTCAGCAAGGTGTACTTCCCGCGCCTGGTGGTGCCACTTTCCGTGATAAGCACCCAGTTCTATAATTTTCTGATTCAACTCATGCTCCTGCTGTTGCTTGTCGCCTATTACTGGTGGTTCCAAGGCTTAAGCTCACCCATAAGTATGGTGGCCCTGCTCTGGTTCCCGGTAGTCGTTACCGCCACAGCGGTGCTTGCCCTGGGTATGGGGCTGTTTTTCTCGGTTCTCACAGCCAAATACCGGGATATGGGCTATATCATCAGTTTAGGGGTGCGCCTGCTCATGTATGTAACGCCTGTTATCTACCCTCTTTCCGCAGTTCCGGAAAAGGTGCGATGGATCGTCCGGCTAAATCCACTGGCGCAGTTATTTGAAGCGTTCCGCCTCTCGCTGCTGGGGGAAGGCACGGTTTCTTTTGTGCAGTTGCTGTATAGTGTGCTGTTTGCCGCTGCTTTCCTGAGCGTGGCGCTGCTGCTGTTTAACAAGCAGGGAGACAAACTGATAGACGTAGTATAGGGAGAAGGTATGTCAGAAAAGATCATCCAGGTGGAGAACATCTCCAAGCTATACCGGCTCGGAAGCATTGGCACCGGCTCCTTCCGTCAGGACCTGCAGTATTGGTGGAACCTATATGTGCTCGGTAAAAAGGACCCCTTCTTTCAGGTGAACAGCGCGGTGTTGCCTGATGCCAGAGCCGATCAGATATGGGCCTTGCAGCACATTGACTTTGATGTTAAACAGGGAGAATCACTGGGCATTGTTGGCAGTAATGGATCCGGTAAATCAACATTACTGAAAATCATTTCCCGGATAGTAAAGCCCACGACCGGCTCTGTGAAAGGCAGGGGCAAGGTCAGCAGCCTGCTTGAAGTAGGAACCGGGTTCAATAAAGAGCTCACCGGGCGCGAGAATATCTATATCAGCGGGTATATCCTGGGGATGAATAAAGCTGAGATAGCAGCCAAGTTTGATGAGATCGTAGCCTTCTCCGGCATAGAGGCTTTCATCGACACACCCGTCAAGCGCTACTCTTCGGGCATGTATGTGCGGCTGGCATTTGCAGTGGCGGCCCATCTGGAGCCCGACATTTTGATTGTCGATGAGGTACTGGCAGTAGGGGATGCCGACTTCCAAAAGAAGTGCCTTGGAAAAATGCGGGAAGTCTCACAGACTGATGGCAGAACCATCCTCTTTGTCAGCCATAGCATGCAGGCAGTAAATACCCTTTGCGACAGGGCTATTTGGCTGAATAAAGGAATTATGAGAGACATGGGCCCCTCCTCCTCCGTGGTGAACAAATACATCGCTAGCCTGCAGAAGCTACAACTGGGGAAAGCATGGAAAACTCCTCAGGAGGCTCCAGGGAATCAGGTGATTCGCTTTAAGCAGGTAGAACTTATTCCACATGTGGCGTATTCGGATGGTATTATCGATGTGCGCACGCCCCTCACGGTACGGTTTGAGTTCTGGAACATGCAAGGTGACCTGAGCCTGAACGTAGGAATCGTACTCTACTCCTACACGGGCGACTGCATCTTTGACCTGCTCTCCCCTGCTGCAGACTGCCAGCAAGGTATCGTGGAGGGGGAATGTACCATCCCGGGAAACTTCCTCAACGACGGCTCTTACTACATTACGCTAACGGTGGCCAAGGAGGCTTCCGTTCCGCTGTATAACCTGGACGAATGCCTTTCTTTCGACGTGGAAGACTACCGTGGAGACATACATTACTTTGAAAAATGGTGGGGTGCCGTACGGCCTAAGTTCCCCTTCAGGTTAGAGAGCAAAAACAAGGAATTACAGACAAGCAGGTAACAGCATGCAGCAACAGCCATTATATAAGATCACCCATATTCACCTCGACCAGCTAGACACCCCGCTGCATACGCTTTACACAAGGCCTGGCAGCTACCTGGTATTCTGGTGGGATTCCATTGCCTTAGGCCATATGTTTATAGAACCCGGTCACCAACTCACGCAGGAGGAGTATCACGACAGGCTGATAGAAGCCATAAAGCCAGCTGTTAAAGTATACATAAGAAAGGCCCATAAGCTGGGGGGCTGCTGGCAACACCTCCTGGCCGACGGGAAAACAGAAGAATGGCTCAGCCTGATGGCATCATTCTTCACAACCAGTGCAGCCGACAAGATACCGGCGAGGGTGCCGGTATCGGTTGTCATCTGCACCCGCAACCGGGCCAACCATTTGCATAAGTGCCTATCCACCCTTCATCAGCTAAGGTGCCTGCCAGAGGAGATTGTAGTAGTGGATAATGCCCCCTCCGATGATGCTACGAAAAACGTGGTGGCACTTTTTCGTGATGTGCGCTATGTAAGAGAACTAAGGCCAGGGCTTTCCAATGCCAGAAACACCGGCATACAAACAGCATCTCACCCCATTATTGCCTTTACTGACGATGATGTGACGGTGCACCCCGACTGGGTATACAGAGTATGGCAAACCTTTGAGGAAAGCAATGTAGCTGCCATGACGGGCTTAGTCATAGTGTCAGAACTACAGACAGAGGCTCAGTTAATTTTTGAGAAACATTGGAGCTTTAACCGGGGCTATGCAGATGTTCTTTACGACGCGGCTTACTTCAGCACTACCCTACCCTTTGGACCGCCCGTTTGGAAAATAGGAGCGGGAGCCAATATGGCGTTTAGGAGAACGATCTTCGAGGAAGTAGGGCTCTTCCACCAAGAACTAGGCGCGGGTGCCTCCGGCTGCAGCGAGGACTCGGAGATGTGGTTCAGAATTTTGGCTCATGGCCATACTATTCACTATAACCCAAGAGCAGCGGTCTTTCATGAGCACAGAAAAGAATTTAAGGAGCTGAAAAAACAGATTTATTACTACATGCGCGGCTTTACGGCAGCTGCCTTGTTTCAACAACACCAGCACCATAAGGCCAATTACAAAAAACACTTATCAAAGGTGCTACCTAAACACTACTTAAGAATGATCATCAGGGGATTCCCCCGGTACCGTTCCAGGTTAAGTACAGTGTGGGTAGAAGTACAAGGTATGCTTTCTGGCTTGGTCTATTACCACAGAAACAGGAGCCGATTTTCTAAGCCCTCACCTAAATAACTAGCCCTGATGTATACGAAAGAGTCTCCCCTGGTCTCCGTCATCATCCCCTGTTATAACCATGGGCACTACCTGCACGAGGCTATTGACAGTGTGCGGCAACAGACCTATCCTGCGCTTGAGATCATTGTTGTGGATGACGGCTCTACAGACAACACGGCTACTGTGGCGCAGGCTGCGCGCCCTCTCACCTACATTTACCAGGAAAACAAAGGCTTGTCTGCCGCGCGTAACACAGGCATCAGGCATAGCAAAGGAGAGTTTCTTGTTTTCCTGGATGCCGACGACTGTCTCTACCCGGATGCTGTGGCGGTTAATGCAGGCTTGCTGCTAGAAAACAGCGCGCTGGCATTTGTCTCAGGCAGCTATACCCTCTTTTTCCCCTCCACTAACCAGGTGCAGCCCGTGGTAAGGCAGGTGGAGGGCAATCATTACCAACACCTGCTCAGGGGGAATTATATCGGCATGCACGCAGCGGTCATGTTCAGGCGATGGGTGTTTGACAACTTTATGTATGATACTTCCCTGAAAGCCTGCGAAGACTATGACCTCTACTTGCGTGTTACCCGCCGGCACCCGGTCCTGCACCACGGCCATCTCATGGCTGTTTATCGCCAACACGGCACGAATATGTCGGGGGATAGCAAGCTGATGCTTCAGACAACGCTCCAGGTGCTTGCCTGGCAACAGCAGCATCTTCAAAATACGATAGAGCAGGCCGCCTACAGGGATGGCATCAACATCTGGAAAGCATTCTATACCCAACAGTTGGCCCACAAGCTTACTAAGGTGAACGGATTCTCCCTCCACGATTACCTTAGCTTTTTAAAAAATGACCCGGATCTTTCCCTCCATACCTTGCGCAGCAGCACCAGTTCTATAGCCATTTTTAACAAGATGATACAAATACTCCCTTCAGGTAAGATCAGAAAAAAGCTAAGTTCCATCTTCACAATGGATCGTACGCCTGCCGTTGGAGGCGTGCGGTTCGGTCACTTTCACAGGTACACCCCTTTTAGTACCGAGTTTGGGTATGACCGGGGCGGGCCCGTGGACCGCTACTACATTGAACGGTTCCTGGGCGATCAGGCACATGACATTAAAGGAAGGGTGCTGGAGATAGGGGATAACAGCTACACCCTAGCCTACGGGGGGGAAAGGGTAACTAAAAGTGATATCCTGCATGTGGATGAAAGCAACCCCAGTGCCACGCTGGTCGGCGATATCAGTCATGCGCCCCATATCCCTGATAACTCCTTTGATTGCATCATCCTGACGCAAACCCTGCATTTGATTTACCATTTCACAGAAGCCCTTCATACCTGTTTCCGGATCCTCAAACCAGGAGGCGCGCTGTTACTCACGGTACCCGGTATCACGCCCATCGACCACGGGGAGTGGAAGGAAACCTGGTACTGGTCCTTTACCGACAAATCCATGAAGCGGCTGATGGAAGAAACTTTCCCTGGAGGCATCTCAGAAGTAACTCCTTATGGGAATGTGTTCACGGCCACTGCTTTCCTGTACGGAATGGGATTGCCCGAGGTACCTAAGACCAAACTGATGTACGATGACCCTCACTACCAGGTAATCATAACCGTGAAGGCCACCAAACCCATGGTACCATGATCAGAAGTCTTACCCATACCCTAAAACGTTATCTTCGGCCCAGAGGCCTGGTGCTCATGTACCACCGTGTGGCACAAGTGGAGTCTGACGTGTGGAGGCTGGCTGTCAGCCCCCACCACTTTGAGCAGCATCTGCAGATGCTGCACACCAAGTGGCGTGTCATCCCGCTGGCTGAGCTGGCAGATGATCTTGTCAGGCAAAAGGTAAAAAGAAACAGCGTCGCCATCACCTTCGATGATGGCTATGCAGACAACTTCCTGGTGGCCAGACCTCTGCTTGTCCAATACCGCTTGCCAGCGACCTTCTTTATCTGTTCAGGAAACATAGGCAGCAAAAAAGCATTCTGGTGGGATGAGTTGGAGCACCTGATACTCTCCTCCAAGGATTTACCCGCCAAGTTAAATCTCCATGTAGCGCACACCGCCATAAGCTTTGATCTGGGAATAGAGGGGCACTTGACGGAGGCAATGCAGGAACAGCACCGCCACTGGAAAGCTTATGTACAAGCACCACCCACAGCAAGAGCCTCCCTCTTTCTCCAACTATGGGAAGCCCTAAGGCCGCTTCCGAGCCAACAGCAGCAGCACTATCTGCAGCAGCTAAAGGCCTGGGCGGGTGCTTCCCTCCAGAAGGAAAGCACCTATAGCATGGACACAGCACAACTGGAGGAACTGGCCCGGCACGAGTTGTTTACCCTTGGCGCCCATACTGTTTCGCATCCGGACCTTGCCTGTCTGCCAGCAGCGGCCCAGCAGCAGGAGATGCTGGAAAGTAAGGCTTTTTTGGAGCGTTGCGCTGCTACAACCGTGAGCCTGCTTGCCTACCCCTATGGAAGCTACACCCAGAATACGGCCAGCCTGGCAGCCAAGGCCGGGTTTAAGGCTGCTGTCACCACCAGCAACTGCCCTGTAAAACACGGCACTCCTGGCTACGGGGTGGGCAGGTTCCTTGTCGATGACTGGAGCGGCCGGCAGCTTGATCAACTCATGAGCACCTGGATAAACGCCTGACAATACGTGTGTATGAAGCCTAAAGTATCTATCATCACCTGTTTTTATAACGAGCAGCGCTACCTGGAAGAGGCGATCGAAAGCGTGCTTCACCAGACTTATACAGCTTGGCAGCTGCTACTCATTGACGATGGTTCCTCTGATAACAGCACACGTATAGCCCGGCGCTATGCCGCTGCCTACCCGCTCAGCATCACGTACTGCGCACATGAAGGGCATATAAACAAAGGACTGAGTGCCAGCAGGAACCTTGGCTTGCGACAGGCTCAAGGAGAACTGATAGCTTTTCTGGATGCCGATGATGTGTGGCAGCCAACGTATTTGGAAGCGCAACTTAACTTGATGCAGCAAGCGCAGGTGTCCATCCTTTGTGAGGCAACCGTGTACTGGTATGATTGGAACCTACCGGAAAAGGAGAACCAGGTCGTATATATTGGTACTGAGCAGGACAGGATTTATCACCCTCCCCAACTCATGCTCACTCTCTACCCCCTGGGCAAAGGTGCCGCCCCGTGCATGTGCGGAATCATACTTAAAAAAGAGATTCTGCTAAGGATTGGGGGATTTGAAGATACCTTCAGAGGGATGTATGAAGACCAGGTATTCCTGAGCAAACTCTACCTCACTGAGCCAGTCTACATCTCTTCCGGGCATCTTAACCTTTACCGGCAACGACCAGACTCGCTGGTGGGCTCCTCACAACATACTCCAAGCTATCACCTGGTCCGGAAGCAATACCTGCAATGGCTGAAACAATACCTGCAGCATAAACGCTTTGGGTACAAGGAGGTGGAGGCGCTCTTACAGCAGGCCATGCAGCCTTATACCACCTCTCCCCTTCAGTTTATCACTTACAGGATGCGTGGTAGATTAAAACGCCTCCTAAAGAAATACACCCCGAGCCGTTTTGTGCGAATACTTAAATGAGATTTATAGGTTAACTAACCCTGCAGGCCTGGCAAACGCATTCGGGCACGAGATTTTTTCATAACTATAACCTGCCTTGATATGGAACGCATTCCTACTTCTCCTCCAACGATAGCGCCGCTTCCCCCCTCCCCTAACCGCCCGCTATGGTCTGTCATGATTCCGGCCTATAATTGTACCCTGTTCCTGGTAGAAACCCTTGAAAGCGTACTAGCTCAAAACATTCCGGCCAGTCACATGCAGATCGAGGTGGTGGACGATGCCAGCACCGATGCCGACGTGGAGAAAATCGTGCGCGAAGTGGGAAAAGGCAGGGTGGGGTATTACAGACAGCCGCAGAACGTAGGCAGCCTGCGTAACTTCGAAACTTGCATCAACAGGGCCCGAGGCTACCTGGTGCACCTGCTGCATGGCGATGATAGGGTGCGGGCAGGATACTATACAGCCATGGAGCAGCTTTTCAGGGATTTCCCTGAAGCCGGAGCCGCTTTTTGCAGGCATCATACAATTGATGAACAGAATAACATTCTTAATCCACATGTAAAAGACGATGCACCTTGGCGTGGTCTGCAGGAGAACTGGCTCTTGCGCATCGGTGAAAAACAGCACATCCAGTATGCCACCATCACAGTTAAAAGGGAGGTATATGAAAAACTGGGCTCCTTTTTCGGGGTGACCTATGGAGAGGATTGGGAAATGTGGGTGCGCATTGCCAAGCATTATCCAGTTGCCTTTACTTCGCAGATACTGGCCGAGTACAGAAAGCATTCCAGCTCTATTTCCGGCACAAAGATCATGACGGGGGAATACATCGAGGACATCGCTTATCTGCTCCAACTCATTCAACAGCACCTGCCACCAGAACACCGGAAGCAGGTACTGATGAAAGCACAGAAAAACTTTTCGAATTATGGTTTGAATATTGCCCAGGCGCTTTGGGAAAAAACAGGGAACAGAAAATATGTAGAGGCAAACATTAGAAAGGCATTAAGCATGTACCTTGACGCCAGGCTCTGTTTTAAAGCAGCAAGACTGATCGCAAAAATTGCGCTTCATGAATTAAAGCTCAGGCCACATACGCCCGATGATAGCAGGTACAGAAGGTACATATAGGCTTAATAGTGCCGCTTCAGCAACTCCAGCACCTCTGCATCACTCTTCGCGTGGTAAACCTCTGCGCCAGATAGAGCTGGAAAAATAGTTTTAAACTCGTTGTAGCGGTGCTCATGCCCGCGTTTAGACAGAATGATGTTTTTGCCACCGAAATAACTGGCCAGAGCTGCCGTGCCGCCGTGCACTGACAGGAAGCGATCACAATTAGCGTAAAGCATCAACTGAAAGTGGTTGTAGTTATTCACATGCGTCCTATTTGCCTGGTACAGGTCTTCTGCCAGCACTACCTCAGGGTAATTTTTCCTGATGAAATCCGCCTCTTTCAATTCCAGGATATCGCTGTTGTCCATCACAATATACTTGGCGCCAGGGCGATTATACACGATTTGGTACGTATCGCTGTACCTGTCCAGTATCTCACCCAGCATGGCAATGCTGAAATAGTTGATAGGCCCTTTCCCCCATTCCGTGTTATACTTGTTGGCTATAACCAGGAGCGGTTTACTAAAGATAAATAGGTCGTTCTTATAATGCTGCTTTAAGGGTACCTGCGCCCATTTAGAGAAGGAAACGGTGGGGCAGTGGTACATATTGGGTATTTCGTAGTTATTACCTATATACCTGTCTACCCTTGTCTCATACCTCTCCTCGTGCTGCTCGCTGAAGAAGTATAGCTCCTTGGTGAATTTGGAGGAGATGGTTCTGCCCAGCGTGCCGTTCAGATGATGCCAGTAAGCAAAAGGCAGCACGAAGGTGAGTTCCTGCTGAAACTCCTCTCTGTAGGCTATCTCCTTATACTTGCTTTTCAGCACATAGTCCTGAATACAATACTTTGTTTGCCTCATCCGGGCATAGCTGTTCTTGAAGAGAAAGAACTCAGGTGTGCCATAGCTAAAGGAGCCTTCCAGTCTCTTTTTTACCCTTTGGATAAACGGGGTTTTATTCCGTCCGGCTGAGGTAATATATCGCTGCCCACGGTAGCTTTCAACTCTGTTAATAACCTCCATACTCTCCGAAAACTTCAAAATGGGTTGTCAGATTTAAACGGATTTTTTATTAAGCAGATCTAAAATAGTCCAATTTTTTATAAAATATGTTTAAAGCAAATTAATTGCCAACTCAAATGAAAGTATCAGGTTTTTAGGTAGTTATCATAAAATATCATGTAAGACTTCTTCTGCACCAAACAAAGGAAAAATCTATATAGGAATAGAAGAGGTATAAAAAAAAGAGTAGTATACAGTACTACTCTTTTTCGACGTAAGTATTTAGGGCAAAGGCTAATCTAAATCACGATCACCTCTTTTCAGTTCCTCCACTGAGCGCATCACCTTGTCTTTCAGGCCGTTTTTATACTTCTCCAGTTTATCTGCCACGGCCGGGTTGTTGGTACCAATAATTTCGGCAGCAAGGATGCCAGCGTTCAGAGCGCCATCCAGGGCTACGGTAGCCACCGGTATGCCACCCGGCATCTGAAGTATACTTAGCACCGAGTCCCAGCCATCGATAGAGTTAGAGGATTTAACCGGCACCCCGATAACAGGCAGTGTGGTGATAGAGGCCACCATGCCCGGCAGGTGCGCAGCTCCGCCCGCTCCGGCAATAATTACCTTCAGGCCGCGCTTGCGGGCGCTCTCGGCGTATTCGAACATGCGGTGCGGCGTGCGGTGCGCAGATACAATGGTCAGCTCAAACGGTACGCCCAGCGTTTCCAGGATCTCGGCGGCGGCATCCATTACCTTCAGGTCAGACTGGCTGCCCATGATAATGCCCACTAGCGGTTGTGTATTTCTCGTTTCTTCAGCCATACTTATGCTTTTACTTTGATGACATTTTTAACTGACTCGGCGCGTTGCTGCGCCTCTTCTATACTTTGCCCCAATACGGTGATGTGCCCCATCTTGCGTGCAGGGCGGGTATACTTTTTGCCATATAAATGGATGTAGACACCCGGCACGGCCAAAGCCTCCTGCAGGCCCTCATACTTTGCCTCACCGTCGTAGCCCGGCTCGCCCAGCAGGTTCAGCATCACGGCCGCGCTCTGGATCTCGGTGGAGCCCAGCGGCAGGTTCAGGATCGCGCGCAGGTGCTGCTCGTATTGCGAGGTATAGTTGGCCTTTATGGTATGGTGCCCGCTGTTGTGCGGTCGCGGCGCCACCTCGTTCACCAGTATCTGCCCGTCTTTGGTCAGGAACATCTCCACGGCAAGTATACCTACCATGCCGAAGGCCTCAATTACGCGGGTGGCAATCTCAATGGCGTGGCGCTGCAACTTGTAGGGCACGTTGGCCGGGGCAAAAAGCGAGTCCACCAGGTTATGCTCCGGGTGGAAGCTCAGCTCCACCACCGGGAAAGCCGTAACCTCGCCGCTCTCGTTGCGGGCCACAATCACGGAGATCTCCTTCTCAAAATCCACCAGTTTCTCCAGCACCGACGGCTCCTCGAACGCTTTCCCAAAGTCTGCCTCACCGGTCAGGCGGGTCACGCCGCGGCCATCGTAGCCCTCGCGCCGCAACTTCTGGAACGCCGGCAGAAAATCTATACTTTGCTGTAGCTCTGACTTGTCTTTCAGAAGTATAAAATCAGAGGTAGGGATGTTGTGCTGGCGGTAAAACTCCTTCTGCAGGCCCTTATCCTGAATCGTGCGCACGGTTTTGGCATCCGGGTATACCTTCACGCCTTCCTGCTCCAGCTTCTCCAGCGCATCAGCATTCACGTGCTCAATCTCAATGGTGAGGATGTCGCACTGCTTGCCGAACTCATACACGGTATCAAAATCGCGGAAGCTGCCCACATAGAACTCGTGGCAGATGTCTTTGCAGGGCGCGTTCTCGTCGGGGTCCAGCACCAGGGTATAGAGGTTAAAATCGAGCCCGGCCTGCATCAGCATGCGGCCCAGCTGTCCGCCGCCAAGTATGCCCAGCTTTACTTCTCCTTTCATGTAGTGTAACGGTTAGGTTGATCTATCCTCAAAAATAAGGATTATGAACGGAGACGAAAGACAAAACGCTTAAGTTCTGCTTCTTTTCTTGTGCAATTTCCCGTCCGGAATCCAAATTCCTGCCTCCCGCCAAAATATCTGCCTTAAATTACGGCCTGCTGCCGCACCTTTACGTTGCAGATACATCATTTAAAATCTATATTTAACGCTACACTATACACGAGCTCTTACCTTATTCATGGAAATCATACTTGCCACCTTCTCTGCCCTGTTCTCCGTCGTGAATCCCTTTGGCGCCATGCCCGTGTTCCTAACCCTGACGCAGGATGATACCCCCTCTTACCGCAACCAGCAGGCGCTTAAAGCCTGTTTATACATGGTGGGTATTCTGGCAGTGTTTTTCCTGGCCGGCCAGTACGTGCTTAACTTCTTCGGCATCCGCATCCATGACCTGCGCATTGCCGGCGGTTTGATGATCATGCGCGCCGGCTTTGAGCTACTCTCGCCAGGTGCCAGCAAGAAGAAGATTTCGCCTGATGTGGTGGAGGAAGGGCAGCTAAAGGATGATATCTCCTTTACGCCCCTGGCCATGCCGATGCTCTCCGGCCCGGGCGCCATTGCCGTAAGCATCGGCCTTTTCACCACCTCGCTCTCCTACATAGACATGGTCATGATTCTGATCGGAATCATGTTGCTGGCCGTCGTTTCCTACCTCATCCTGCGCTCCTCGCACCAGCTCACGCGCTATATGGGCAAATCAGGCTTGGCAGCCCTTTCCCGCATCATGGGTTTCATTGTGCTTTCCATCGGTGTAAACTTTATTGTATCAGCCCTTACGGCGTTGTTTTTTACGGAGTAGCGGCAATCCTTATACCTATCGTGTAGGAATCATCTGTGGTGCCGGGGCAAACCACCCCTCTTCTCCTTGTCTTTGTCGAGGGCCCCTTCTTGGCGAAGGAGGGGAGCCTGTAGTCGCTTTAGCTAAAGTATAAGTTTCATAGTTGCTGGCATAGAGCGGACAGGTCGCGGCCTGTCCCTACAAGTATAAACCCAGTCCTGGCCCCGCTTCACCCCTCCCCAACCCTCCCCTAAGAACAGGGAAGAGAGCTGTACTTGCCACACTCTCTGTCATCTCGAGCAGAGCGAGAGATCTATCGGGAATTCTAAAGAGATCTCTCCCCAAGGTCGAGATGACAAATAGCCGGGGCTATCGAACTGAACCCAGTCCTTGGGTTGAGCGCCTTGTGAGATCCGGCGCTCAACTTGTTGAGCAGCCCGAGGCACGAGGGCAGGAGGGAACACAGCGCGATGCCCTTATCGAGGGCCCCTACCCCCAGGACGAGGCCTCCCGGCCTAGAGGGAGCCAAAGTATGAAATGCAACGATTGGTATGTAAGTCTGGAGGATGAACGGCAGCTAGCAAGTATAGCTTGTGTCCAGTTGCAAACAGCAGCGGCTAAGCGAAGGCACAAGTGGACTCTTGCCTCAGAGAAGTATGAAGTATAGCCCAAGTATAAAGTATGGCTCTGTGAGCCAGTCGGGTTACAAACCCAACGAAAAAAAAGACACGGGCTGCAAGCCCGCGCCAGCAGAAGTATGGGCAGAGTACAGATTAAGTATAAAGTACAGCCAAAGCAAATATGGCTCTGCAAGCTAATCAAGTTGCAAACTTGACACCATAGTAGGACACAAGTCTGAAGGCTTGCGCCATTTAAAGCAAAAAGTATAAAACCTCATTTACCTAAAGAATATATAGATTTCACTACTCTACAGACAAAACCCAATGGTTCGTCGAGAAGAAACCTCTATCAGTTTACCACCTTTGCCCGTACACCTCCTTTTAAGTAACTTAGCATGTATATATATGCCTAACCGTATCTGACACATTACCTAAACCCAAAAACATGAGACACCAATTAGTAGCCCTGTTGCTGCTGCTGGCTGTTGCCGTTACCACGGCCGTGGCCCAGCAAGGCAGCCAGAACGACAAAATCCTGCCCTACCCCATCCATCAGAAACAGCTGCCTAACGGCCTGAACGTAGTGACCGTGCCATACAACAGCCCGGGCCTGGCCGCTTTCTACATTTTAGTGCGGGCCGGCTCCCGCGAGGAGGTGGAGAAAGGCAAAACCGGATTTGCGCACTTCTTTGAGCACATGATGTTTAGGGGCACCGACAAGTATAGCAAAGAGGCCTACGGCGATATCATGAAGGCCATGGGCGCAGCGGCCAACGCCAACACCAGTATAGACCGCACCCTCTACCACATGACCGGCAACGCCGACATGCTGGACAAGATGTTCGAGATTGAGGCCGACCGCTTCCAGAACCTGAAGTACAGCGTGCATGATTTCAAGACTGAAGCCGGCGCCGTGAAGGGCGAGTATACTAAGAACTCCGCCAGCCCCTACATGCAGCTGTATGAGAAAACCGTGAGCACCGCCTTTAAGAAGCATACCTACGCCCACACCACCATGGGCTTCTTCGAGGATGTGGTGGACATGCCAAATCAGTACGATTACTCGCTCACGTTCTTCGACCGCTTCTACCGGCCCGAATATACCACGATACTGGTGGTGGGTGATGTAACGCCGGAGCGCGTAAACAGCCTGGCGCAGCAATATTTCGGCGACTGGAAGCGTGGCACCTACAAACCCAGCATCCCTGCCGAGCCGAAGCAGACCGAAACCCGCTATGCCCACGTGCAGCAGCAGGGCTTCCCCCCTTACCTGAGCCTCAACTTCAAAGGCCCAGCTTTCTCTGACAAGGATAAGGACCTGCCAGCGCTGAGCATTCTGACTACCATACTTTTTGCCGAGAACTCCGACCTGTACCGCAAGCTGGTAGTGGAGGAGCAGAAAGCCCGCTTCATCGGCGGCGGCCCGCAGTTCTCCCGCGACCCGAACCTGATCCAGGTGTCTGCCTCTGTGCTGAAGGCTGATGACATGCAGTATGTAAAGGACGAGCTGATGAAGGCGCTGAACGAGGCCAAGACCAAGCCGATAGATGCCAAAAAGATCGAGGAGACGAAGTCGCGCATCAAGTATAGCTTTGCCATGAGCATGGACAGCCCGGATGCCATCGCCAATGCGCTGGCTCGTTTTACCTGGCTTAGCGGTGATCCGGAGTCGCTCAACAACATCTACAAAGTATACGACAGCATCACGGCACAAGACCTGATGAATGCCGCCAAGAAATACTTTGTAACGCAGACGATGACGGTTGGCACCATCGCCCCCACCGAGAAATCGCCGGTGAAATAAGGCTTGGTCCTACTTTAAAGTATAACAGACAAAGATTTGAAACCCATGAAAAAAATAGCTGCCTATATACTGCCTGTTGCCCTGCTGGCCGCCTCCTGCGCCAAGCAACCGCAGGCATCCCAGCAAAGCACTACAGAAACCGCAGAGACCACAGCACCAGCCACGGCCTTTGACGCTAACACCGCCTTCGGCCCGGATAAGGTGGTGGAGTTGCGCCAGCCGGAGTCGAACAAGGTGATCATCAAACTAATGTTCAAAAACGGCTCCATGGTAGACCCGGAGGGCAAAGAAGGACTCACTTATACTACAGCCCAGATGATCACAGAGTCGGGCACCAAGGATATGCCGGTGTCGGAGATAAAGGACAAGATCTTCCCGTGGGCGGCCGAGTACTACAGCAACGTAGATAAAGAGGTCACCACCTTCACCTTTGCCGTGCACCAGGATTTTCTGCAGGACTTTTACCCGATCGTGCGCGGGCTAATGCTCCAGCCAGCCTTTGCCGAGGAGGATTTTAAGCGTGTGAAGTCGAACCAGCAGAACTTCGTGGATCAGGTGATCCGCGCCTCTTCCGATGAGGAGTACAGCAAAAAGGCGCTGGAAGACCTGCTCTTCCGTGGCACCAACTACCAGCACATGGTAGAAGGCAACTCGGCCAGCGTACCCAACATCACCCTGGAGGACGTAAAAAACCACTGGCAGAACTACTTCACCAAAAACAACGTGATGATCGGCATTGCCGGTAACTATAGCCAGGATTTCCTGAACCAGCTGAAAGGAGACGTGGCGCAGCTGTCCGGCGTGCAGCCCACTATACCGTTGGCCGGGGAACCGAACAAGCCGAAGGGGGTGCAGGTGGAGATTATCCAGAAGAGCGATGCCCTGGGCTCTGCCATCTTCACGGGTACGCCGATGCCGGTAACGCGCTCTGCCGATGACTTTGCTGCGCTGATGGTGGCCAACTCTTACCTGGGTGAGCACCGCAAGAGCTACGGCAAGCTCTACGACAAGATCCGCACCACGCGCTCGATGAACTACGGCGACTACTCTTACATTGAGTGGTACGACCGCGGCGGCAATGTGCAGCTGCCCATCCCGAACGTACCCCGTACCTCCAACTACTTTGCCCTCTGGATTAGGCCGGTGCAGATTGCCGAAGGTCTGAAGCAGCAGTACGCCGAGCTAAGCGACATAAACGTGGGCCATGCCCATTTTGCCCTGCGCCTGGCCCTGCGCGAGGTCGACAACCTCATCAACAAGGGCATGACGCAGGAGGAGTTTGAACTTACCCGCAAGTTTCTGCGCTCTTACATGAAGCTCTACATCCAGACTACCGAGAAGCAACTGGGTTTTTTGATGGACTCGCGCTTCTATGGCCGCCAGGATTATATCGAGGAGATGGACCAACTGCTGGCAAACCTGACGGTGGAGGACGTGAATAAGGCCGTGAAGAAGTACTGGCAGACGGATAACATGTTTATCACCATCGTTACCGACGATAGCGAGGCCGAGCCCCTCAGGCAGGCACTGCTCAGCAACACACCATCGCCAATGAGTTATTCCAACCTCGTGAAGGAAGGGCTCCCGCAGGAAGTACTGGCCGAGGACGATGAAATCGCGACCTACAAGTTAAACGTGACGGACGTTAAGATCTTGGATAGTAAGGATACCTTTAAGTAGGCTCCCATTCTATACAGCAAAAGCCGCAGATATACGTCTGCGGCTTTTTTGTTTATGCTGGCTTAACATTTTGATACTTAAGCGGAAAACCTCATCTACCCCTGGTGCGGTTGCTTGCATTCTATGATCTATTTTATAAATATTACACTTTATTTTTTAACTCTTATGCCCTGACTCAACCTGAACACTATCCTGAAATCATGAAAAAAGCCTTGAGAGTCGTCGGCTACATTGTTGTTGTAGCGATGGCAGCCATTGCCGCGGGTGTTATCTACCTGCAGTATGCCTTCCCCAACGTAGATGCTGCCCCAAACATTACGGTAATGCACACGGCAGAGCAGATTGAGCGCGGCCGCTACCTGGCCAACCACGTAACCGTCTGCATCGACTGCCACTCCACCCGCGACTTCTCCCAACTCTCGGCTCCCCCTATCCCTGGCACCTTTGGTAAGGGCGGCGACAAGTTTGACCATAACATGGGCTTTCCGGGCACCTTCTACGCCAAGAACATCACCCCAGACAAGGAAACAGGCATTGGCACCTGGACCGACGGTGAAGTATACCGCGCCATGACCCAGGGCGTTAGCAAAGACGGGGAGCCGCTTTTCCCGATGATGCCGTACGGCTCTTACAAACAACTTACCACGCAGGACGCCTACGCCATCATTGCCTACATCCGCACGCTGGCGCCGATCCGTAATGAGGTGCCAAAATCGGAGGCCGATTTCCCGTTCAACCTGATCCTGCGTACCATGCCGTCCAGCGAAATGCCGGCGGCCACTAACCCCACCGTGTTGGATAATGAGTTATCGCGCGGAAAATACCTGGTAGCGGTTGCCGGCTGCGGGGATTGCCACTCCCCCAAAGATGCTGACCTGGGCGCATTCGCCGGAGGCATGGACTTTAAATTCCCGGATGGCTCTGTGCTGCGCGCGGCCAACATCACCCCGGATGAGGAAACCGGCATCGGCTCCTGGAGCGAGGAGGCCTTCCTGCAGCGCTTTAAGGCCTACCAGAATGCTGACCAGCAACTAAAGCCGGGCCAGATGCAGACGCTGATGCCATGGACCATGTACGCGGGAATGAAGGAGGAAGACCTGCGGGCCATCTACAAATTCCTCAGAACGCAAGCCCCGGCAAAGAACCAGGTGGTGCGCTTTACCCCGGCTGCCAAATCGTAAAAATCCATCCCCAGAAACTATACTCCAAAGGCTGCCCGCTTGTGTAGGCAGCCTTTTTTGTTGCAGGTGTGCCCCGGATGTTGTATCATCGCTGCCAATACTACTTTTACGCATGCAGCTTTACCAAAACGAAGAAGAAAAAAACCCGATCGCCCTTGCCTATGCCAGCTTCTGGAAGCGGATGGCGGCCATTTTTGTGGATGCGCTCATCATCTCCTTTTTCATGAACCTGTTTATACTTCCCATACTTGACATTGATACGCTTCCGGAGTTGACGGATATGGAAGGCCGACTGAAGATACAGGGACTTGCCGCACTGATTGGCTGGCTATACTATGCCGGTTTCGAGAGCTCTGCCCGCCAGGCTACGCTGGGCAAACAGATCTTCGGCATTTTCGTGACGGATACGGAAGGTTACCGCATTTCCTTTGCCCGCGCCACCGGCCGCTACTTCGGCAAAATGCTGTCGGGTTTCATCCTGCTGATCGGTTACCTGATGGCCGCCTTCACAGAGCGCCGCCAGGCCCTGCACGATAAGCTGGCCGGCACACTGGTGCTCCAGCACCCGGGTAATGGCAGTAAAGAGGCTTGAGAGGATTTCCTTCTACAGCGCAGCTTTCTCTCTCGGAAAGGGAAGCGGCAAGTATAAAGTTAACCCACCCCTTCCCCTCCCAGGAGGGGAATTCTGAACAAAACACGTGATTTCTCTCCTCCCGGGCCCAAATGAGATCTGCGCCCCGGGCTGGCGTGGTTTATACTTTGCAGGGGGCTAGCCGCTATTTGTACGCCCAGTGCTGGCAGCTACAGCACTTATACTTTAGCCAAGGCCTATAGCCTCCTCCCCTCGAAAAAGCCAGGCAGCAAAGTATAATTCCGCCAATCCCAAAACCTATAAATGACTGATTTCAAACACCTAATTCCCAGACCCTCAGGATAAAGTATAATTTCTCCCCTTCCACCCGTAACCAACACGCCAGCTGCAAGTATAAAAAGGTGCGCACCCTTATAAGTACTTCCTATGCAGACTACCTATACCCAAAGTAAAGAAAAAACCGAGCTGGCAGACCTTAGCGCGCGTCTGTTGGCATTTGCATTAGATGTGCTGCTGTTGCTCACGCTGATTGGCATCACCGATTTTTTTACCTTCAGCAGCAATGACGAAGCACTTTTCCTGAAGCCAGAGCGGCTGCTGCACCTGGTGTTGGCCTGGCTATACTTTGCCGGCACCGAGACCTGCCGCTGCCAGGGCACACTGGGAAAATACCTCATGAACCTGCGCGTAACAGGGCCTAAAGGCGAGCGCATCAGCTTCAGAGCAGCCACGCTGCGCTTCCTGCTCCGGCCGGTAGCTGCCGTGTTGGTCATTTTACGCTTCCTGGTTGGTTCCGATGACAGGGTCCGTCGCGCCTTCCACGACCGCGTAGCCGGCACGCAGGTGATCGCCCAATAAAGTATAAGGTCAGTTCTGCTTTTCTTCTCCGGGATACCCCAGCAAAGTGATGGTGAACATTGGGTCTGCGTTCCAATTCTCGGCTTTGATACGCTTGTAGAGCACATCCTGCACCAGCTGCTTTACCTGCTCATCCGTTACCGAATCATTGCGGTTGTAGAGGTAGAGCTCACAGATCACGGGGTTCAGGTTCGGCAGGGTGCCGCGGGTAAAGCGGGCGCTGACCTCAATCGTTTCAATATCCTCCAGCTTCTCCAGTTCGTTGCGCATCACCTCGGTGATCTGCGTGCTCAGGCTGGCCTTCTGCAGCGATGGCTGCCTGGCAAACTGCCAGTACAGCATCCCGGCAATAATCACCCCCGAGGCCAGTAACGAAAGCCAGAACACCGACTCTTTTCCATCAGCAAAGCGAACGCCCTTTACCGTAACCTTGCCCAGGTACCGGAACACCAGCGCCGCCGTGAACTGAATCACCACCAGCTGAAAGATCAGCAAAAAAACGCCGCTGCGCACCAGTTGCCAGTTCCCAAAGTTCAGCGCCATGCCTATCAACCCCGTGGGCGGGGCAAGCGAGGCAGCCACCAGCATGCCCACGGCCGCACCGGCCACCAGGCTATCCCGCTCCGACTGCACCAGATTAATACCACCGGCTATGCCAGCAGCCAGCGGCAACAGAATAGTTACCTGCGAGATGTGGCTAACTTCCACCATCATAGGCGTGGCGTGCTCCTGGCCGATCAAAAACGAAAGTATAAATGTGATAAGGATAGAGGCCCCGATGGCCATAAAGTAACGCAGCAGGCTTTGTTTGAGCAACGCACCCTTTCCGGCTGCGGCGCCCAGTGCGGCGTTCATGGCGGGTCCGGCAAAGGGCGCCACCAGCATGGCCGCTACCAGCAGGTAACTGGTGCTTGTGTAGAAGCCCACCCACACCAACATACCGCCTACCACCGCATAAGTCAGCAACCCAACCTTGGATCCTACACTTTGCAAGCCACCCAGGAAAATCTCAATTGGGCTGCGGTAGGTCACGTCCGTTACCTGGTCTGGCGCATCGTCCTGCGGCGGATACAAGGAGATAACCCCTCGTGGCACAAGGGTGATTTCCGCTTCCTCATACTTGCTAAGATTTGCGATGAAATTACTGACCCGCTCATTGCTCAGGTGCACGGTCACCAACTCCCCTTCCTCTGCCTGCTGCACGATCAGGTTCTTACCATCGTGCTTCTCGGCTATACGTTTAACCTCTTGTCCCTGCCCCTGCTTTACTTTTATACTTAATTTGCGCATGCTCTTACTACGGTGGCAGCGCCCTCAAGTGTTCGGGCAAAAGAAAAGCCCCTGCAACGCGCGGCGCTGCAGGGGCTTCTGAAAAGTATGAATTGGCCTTAGTTGACCCCGAAATGGTCTGTTTCTACCGTGGCCGTTCCGTCTTTGGCTAGCGTCACCTTAAACAGGTAATCATACTCCTGCTCCGAGATGTCGGGCACTGGGCGCTTGGCTCCGAAGGCCTCTAAGATAGGCAGCAGCGTATTGGAGTGGCCTGCTACCACCACCGTCTGCCCCTGGTGGTTCTGCAGGATGCGTTTCTTCAGCCCGCTGAAGTCGTGTGCCTCGTAGGGCAGCACCTCCAGCTGACGCTCCTCGGCCAGGGGCTTCAGGGTGTTCTTGGTGCGGATATACTTGGTGGCGTAAAGGGCATCCACCTGCTCCTGCCTGAGCAACTCGCGCAGCGCCTCGGCCCGGGCCCTGCCATCCGGCGTCAGGTCCGGGTCCTGGTTATTAATGTCGGAGATGTCCTTTTCGGCATGGCGCACCAGGTATACCACCGTGGGCTGGGTGTTGTTATCCACCGGGTCCACCACGGCCAGGGCTCCCTCCTGCCCCACCGGCGACTGCTTACAGGCCATAGCCAGCAGCAACAAGAAAAGACTAAGCTGTTTCAGTAAAGATTTGTTCATGTAAACAATTGTTGGTTAGAAGAATGGAAATTGGTTGTGTTTATTCGTTTAGGAGTGCGCCAGCTGCTCCCCGGCAAGAGACACAGCCTCGGCATCGCGGGTGCGGCCCTTCTGCTGCAGCAGGCGCACCAGTCGCTGCCGCACCTCCAATTGGTAGGGGTACAGCAGCAGGGAGCGCTCATAGGTCTGTATGGCTCTGTTCAGTTTGCCGGTGGCCTCGTACATGCGGCCCTTCGCCGATTGCAGCTGCGCTAGCTCCACCACCGTCTCCGGCGTGCGGAATTCCTTTAGCATGGCCTTGGCCTTATCCTGCTGCCCCAGGGCGGCCAGCACCGGCACCAGCAGGTGACGCTCCTGCTCCTGCCACTTTTTCTGCCCCTCCAGCAAGGGCTGAATAGCGAGGCGGGCAGCCTCCTGGTTCTGCAACTGCAGCTGGTAGGCCGCCATCAGTATCATAAAATCGGCCCGCGGCGAGCCGGCCGCCGACAGGATGCGCTGCGCCTCCGCCAATGTTTCGAAAGCCTCTTTATGCTTGCCCTGCGTGCCCAGCACCTCGGCGTACTGCCTGCGCAGGTGGTAGTTCTGCGGCTTCAGCGACACCAGCCGTTTGAGCTCCTGCTCCGCCTCCGGGTCTATACTGGTGGTGCCTTTCAGCCAGCTTGCATACGCCAAGGCCTCATCGCGCCGGTCGCGGAGGTAGGTGGAGACGGTGGGCGCATTTTCTACGTAAGCCTGTGCCACGGCAATGGCCTCCGGCACCATGCCGTAGTCCACAAAGAACGCACGGAACCGCTCATTTACCTGCGCCTGCATCAGCAGGTCGTCCTCCAGCTCTGCGGCTTTTTTGTACAGCGTTATCTGGTTCATCAGCGCGTCGTGGGCGTTAAGCTTGCCATTACGCTTCATGGTTTCCTGCAGCTCGGCCTCGGCCAGGTAAATAGGGGCATAATTGGGGTTGATCGTCTTGGCCTGCTCCAGCCAGGCCTGCGCCTCCTTATACTTCTTCCGGCGCTGCTCTACACCGGCATAGGCCAGCAGGGCCGGCTGGTACTTTTTATCCCACACCAGGGCGCTGTCTAAGTATAAACCGGCCTTCTGCAGATCATCCTGCCGCTGCGCCTTGTTGGCCAGGTTCAGGTACACCTGCGCCCAGTTGCTGGCCATGGCCTGTTTGTCGCCGGCCAGATAGGCCCGCTGCCGCTGCACCAGCTTATCGAGGAAAGTATAAAGCGCCGGGTCCTTGGCCTTCAGGTCGGCGGTGGTGTTGATGGATTTGTGGTTGAGCGGATGCACCTTCACGGGCTCAAAATAAGCCGGGTAGGTCTGGGCGAGGTACTCGTGTTCGTTGTTGGCAGAGTAATAGTCCAGGGTACGGCCCTGTTCCATGGCATTATAGTATAAACGGCGTACCTGGCGGCTCTCGGCATCGGTAAACACGCGGCCGTGGAACAGGTGCACATACTCGTGCAGCACTACGTTGCGCTCCAGGTAGGATCCCCGCACCACGTACTCGATGGCCGCCGCGCCACTGCCCACGCCCCGTATATCCATCCACTGGCGGTTATCAAAGGTGGTGGCCTGCCGGAAGTAGGGCGAGTTCATGGCAATGGCCAGGTCCACGTGCAGCGGCGGCACCACGAAGGTTTCGCCCTGCTTAGAGAGGAACGGGAAGTAGACGATGCTTTCGTAGAGCTGCGACCACACCATCTGCTGCACCTCCTCGCCGGGGTAATAGGTCACGTCCGGAAACACCCGGGCAAAGTTCACCGGGTCCTTGATCACCGTTTGCTGCACCACCTGCTGCAGTGAGTCGTAATTGTGCAGGTAGGTGAGCTGCTTTTGCTTGATAACGGCGGCCAAGGCGTTGTGCGCCGGTCCGTAGTGCTGCTTTTTGCGGAGGATGCGCTGGAAGATAGCCTGCGCAGAGTCCAGGCGCACCTGGCGGTCCATGTCGAAGGCCATGTAATAGGCGGAGCCACGCAGCATGGCGGGCAGCACCGAGGTTTTATACTTCTCTTGTACCTGCTGCGCCGAAGCCAGCGCCTCTTCTACCTTGTCTTCCGATAGTAGCTTATCAGCCGTCTTTAGCTCCTCGCGCACCTGCTCGTCCTCGGGTTGAGCGTAGTCGGCGTAGGTGAGGTTGGTATGGCCGTTGCCCCAGTGCCAGTGCGTCACGTAGTGCAGCGGGTTCAGCGTCAGCGCCAGCTCCCACTGCGCGGCCATGTCGTTGAGTTGAGTGGCATCTACGCGCCGCCAGATGGCATAGCCATAGTTAAAGCGCGCGTCAGCGTTAAAAGGGTCTAGCGTCAGGCTGTTAATGAGGGGTTGCTCGGCCAGTTCCGGCTTCTGGTTCCAGAAGTGCACATCCGACTCCAGCAGCCAGGCCGCCGCATTGTCTTTGTTCCAGCTTTGCACCTTTTTGGCCCATTCCAACGCCTCGTCATACTTTTTCTGCAGCAACAGCACACGGCCTACCCTCAAGGCGGCTTCCTCGTCCTGTGGGTTTTTCGCGAGCAGGGCATTGGCTGTGGCTTTGGCTTTCTCCAGCTCCCAGGCCTGCACCTGCAGCCTGCTTTGCAGCAGCAGGGCTTCCCGGTTTTGCGGCTTCTCCTGCAGCACTCCTTGCACCAGCGCTCCGGCCTGCTCAAACCTGTTTTCGAGCATGGCCAGCGCTCCCTGCGCCAGTCTTACGCCTGTTGTTGGTGGCGCTCCCTGCAGCAGCAGCTTTGCCTCCTGCCAAGCCCCTAGCTCCAGCAAACGGGAGGCTTTTTCAGCCGGGTCTAAACGTGCCTGGAGCACCTCCTGCCGCTGTTGGAACAGCTTTTGCCGCACAGCCTCCACCTCGTCGGGGTGCTGGGCAAGGGTGGGCAGGGCAGCCAGGAACAAGAAAACATACAGCAGCAGTTTTTTGGAAAAAGAAGGCATGAGGGTCAGATACAGCTAATTAACTTCTAAAAGTATGATTTTCCTGCCTTTGATAAAAGCATTAGCCCTTATATTTAGGAAGCTTAATATAAGCTTTGCCTTAGCAGCTACTCGTCCTGAGAACATAGCCTCAACCAGTTATACCTTGCCTTCCCTGCTACCGCCCCCGACTGCCGCTGATTTGCCGCGCTACGGGTGGTTTTTTCAAAGTATACTTTGGTAGCTCTCCAACCCTCACGTGCCTACCCTGAAGCGGGAGCATGACGATGCTTCCCGCACCTCTCTGCCTATCCCCTATCCTGAAAATCCTGCCCTGCGAAGCTCCTCCGCCAGGTTACCTCCTAAATGGCTTTGAAGAAGGCATTCAAACTACGACTTGCTATTGCAGAACACCCACATTAAAAACGTAGATACCGCGCTACTATCTATGCTGAAATCCGTAGTATACATAAATAAAGTATAACAATTTCATTATATTATATAGTATCACTAACTACATGCTACAGAATTACTACAGATTCTGAGAATAGCTTTGTTGTTTATACTTGAAAGAAGCCCTTACACGGGGCTTAGGCCTGAAGCAGTGAAGAGATGGAAGCTATGCCACGCGTACTTGTAACCGGCAGCGCCGGGTTTATCGGCCATCACCTGGTAATGGCCCTGCAGCGACATGCTTCTCTTGTCGTGGGCCTCGACAACCTGAACAGCTATTACGACCCGGAGCTGAAGTATGAACGGCTGACCCAGCAGGGTTTTAACCGGGAGGAGATCAGCCAGGGCACCCTTGTCCAAAGTATAAAAGCGCCAAACCTATACTTCACGCAGCTTGATATCGCCGATGCGCCAGCCCTGCAGCAGCTCTTCGGAGAACACCGTTTCGATATAGTGGTTAACCTGGCCGCACAGGCTGGTGTGCGCCATAGCCTCGACCATCCGGAGGAGTATGTGACCAGCAACCTGGTGGGTTTTGCCAACGTGCTGGAGTGCTGCCGTCACCATCGTATAAAGCATCTATTATTTGCCTCCTCCAGTTCGGTGTATGGCCTGAACAGGCAAATACCCTTCAGCACCAACCACCGCACGGATGCACCTGTCTCGTTCTATGCCGCCACAAAAAAAGCAAACGAGGTGATGGCCCACAGCTACGCGCATCTCTACGGCATCCCCACTACCGGACTGCGTTTTTTCACCGTCTACGGTCCCTGGGGCAGGCCCGATATGGCGTACTACAGCTTCGCAAAAGCAATAGTGGAGGGCAAGCCGATCCGGATCTTTAACCAGGGCGATATGCTGCGCGACTTCACCTATGTGGACGACGTGGTGGAGAGCATCGTGCAGCTGCTGGAGGTGCGGCCCGAGACCTGCGATGTGCCTTACAAGCTCTACAACATCGGCAATAATAAACCCGAGCAGCTGCTGGAGATGGTGGCCCTACTGGAGCGCCTGCTGCAGCGCAAGGCCAGACTCGATCTGCAGCCCATGCAGCCCGGCGATGTGCAAACTACCTATGCGGAGGTGGAGGAGCTGATGCGTGCCACCGGCTTCCGGCCGCATACCACGCTGGCGCAGGGGCTGCAGCAGTTTGCCGAATGGTTTAAGGCGTATCACCAGGTGCAGGAGGTGCCACAGTTGGAGGTGCAGTAACCGGGGCTGCCGCCCAGCGTGCGCCTGGTCTAAGGCTCTTGGCCGTTGGAAGGTTCAGGCGGGCCGGTGCCTCCTTTTTTGAAAGAAATACGCGCAGCTAAAAGCGGTGGTTAAAGTATAAACTTTGCTTCTGCAGCTGCTGTTAAAGAGTTTATACATTAGATAATTAAGTAAGCAGATGCCTGATAGTACTTTAGAGTCGGTATCATTGACCGTGCTGGTGCCGGTTTTTAACGAGGAGGGCTGCCTGCAGCGCTTCCGCGAGGCCATGGACGCGTTTCTGGCGCAGTCGCCGGTGCCTACGCAGGTGCTTTTTGTAAACGATGGCTCCACCGACAGCAGTCTGGACCAGATTCGCGGGATCTGCCACGGCAACGCCGGCTACAGCTACCTTTCCCTGGACCGCAACCACGGCCTGAGCACTGCCATCAAGGCCGGCATCGACCATTGCCAGACCACCCACATCGGCTACATCGACTCCGACCTGCAAACCTCCCCGCTGGACTTTATGCTGCTGTTGGAGCATGTGCCCCACCACGAGATGGTCATCGGCATTCGCGCCCGGCGCAAGGATACCTTCATCAAGAAGCTCTCCTCTAAAATCGCCAACGGCTTCAGGAGGTACATGATCAACGACGGCATTGTAGACACGGGCTGTCCGCTCAAGATCATGGACGCTGCCTACGCCAAACGGGTGCCTTTCTTTGATGGGATGCACCGCTTTCTGCCGGCGCTGCTGCAGCTGCAGGGGGCTAAAATAAAACAGCTGCCGGTGCAGCACTTTGAGCGGTACGCGGGCTACTCCAAGTACCACCTCTTCAACCGTCTGTGGGGTCCGCTCAACGATACGTTCGCCTTCCGATGGATGCGCAAGCGCTACATCACGTATGGCATCGCAGAAGAATTCAGGAACCAGCCTGCCGTAGTTGATGGACGTATCTGAAATGCTGATATACGGCGTGGGCCTGCTGGCGCAGCTGCTATTCTCGGCACGTATCCTCATCCAGTGGGTAAAGTCGGAAAAGGCCGGTCGCGTGCTCTCCCCCGCCTCCTTCTGGACCACCAGCCTGCTGGCCTCCATCCTTTTGATGACCTACGGCGCGCTGCGCAACGATATCGTGATCGTGGGCGGTCAGCTTGTTTCCTACTTCATCTATGTGCGCAACATCAAGCTCAAGCACGTGTGGGAGGGGCTTTCCTGGCCCCTGCGCTGGGGCGCCCTGCTCTTTCCGTTCGCGGCCACCGGCTGGCTGCTCTGGAGCGACACCTACAGCTTCAGCTACATTATGGAGCACAGCAAGGTTTCGGGCGCTTTGATTGCCTGGGGCGGGGCCGGGCAGTTCATCTTCACGATGCGCTTTGTGTACCAGTGGTGGTGCTCGGAAAGGCTGCAGGAGTCGGTCATCCCGCTCGGTTTTTGGGTCATCAGCCTGACAGGAAGCCTCATGATCATGTCCTACGCCGTGCTGCGCCTGGACCCGGTGCTCTTTCTGGGGCAGATATTTGGTGTAGTGGCTTATACTCGTAACTTTATGCTTGGGCTGCGCGAACAGCGGTCGGCCCCTAAACCTTCTACCACGAGCTAAACCCGATGCCGCTACTCTGCAAAGACCGCTCAGACCAATCGCTCTATGGCCTGCTGCTTGTGTTGTTGCTTCTTTTGTTGTTTAACCTGGGGAGTTGGGGCGTGATAGAGACCAGCGAGGCCCGCTACGCGGAGATCAGCCGCGAAATGTGGCAGAGCGGCGACTTGCTGCACCCGCGCCTGCTGGGCATCCAACATTACCATAAGCCTCCGCTCACGTACATCATCACCTCCTTCGGAATGGAGCTTTTCGGCCCCAATGCCTTTGGGGCGCGTTTTTTCCTGCAGCTCTCGCTCGTGTTTCAGGTGTGGCTGGTGTACCTCATCGGCAAGGAGATTTTCAGCAGTTCCCGGCAGGCGCTCCTGGCCGCTGTGATATACCTCACGATTCCGGCTGTGCTTATCTCAGCCCGCAACCTCACCACCGACTCGTTCCTGGCTACCTTTGAGCTGGCCGCCATCCTTACCTGGCTAAAGTATAAAACCCGGGCAACCTCCCTTTGGCTGTACTTTTTTTACCTGCTGCTGGCGCTGGCCTTCCTTACCAAAGGCCCGGTGGGGCTGATCTTCCCGGTGCTGGTGGCCCTTGGGGTGGGGGGAAATTATACTTCTGACACCCACCATACTTCTGGCTGGCACCACCTGCCGGCGCTCCTGCTGTTCCTTGCGCTGGGTAGTTCCTGGTACGTGTACCTCATGCTGCATGACCCGCAGTTTGTGGATTACTTCCTGTTGAAGCACACGGTGCAGCGCTACGCCAACCCCGAAACCTTTGGCCGCTCCCAGCCCTGGTGGTTTTACCTGGTGCTGGCCCCTGCGCTCAGCCTGCCGTGGTCTGCCATCCTGCTGGCACAGCTGGGCAGGCTCAAAAAGATGCCGGGCAGGCTCAGGCGCCTCTTTATACTTTGGATACCCCTGCCGCTGGTGTTCTTCTCCTTCTCCGGCTCCAAATTGATACTTTACATCCTGCCCATCTTTGCCGGGCAGGCGCTGCTAACAGCGTGGCTGCTCCACAACATGTCTGAAAAGGCTACCAAAAGAGCAATGAAGGCCGGGCTGGTGTACTTTACGGTGCTGGCCGTGGCGCTTTTTGTGGTCCCGCTGCTGCCCGTGGGCATTGCCCTGCCCTGGCGGGTGCTCACCTTCCCCGTCCTGATCCTGGGCGCGTTTGCCATACTTTGGACCGGCGAACGGCAGCAGCAGCAGAAGCTGGTGTACGGGGCCCTGGTTTTTACGGCACTGCTCCTGCCCTACTCGGCTAAACTCCTGGCGCACAACCCGCAGTTTACCAACGGCAGCCGCCCGGTGGCCGAGGTCATTGTGGCGCGTAACCTGCAGCAGCGGCCTATCCTTGTGTATAACAAGCTGCTGCCCTCGCTGGCTTTCGAGCTGAATAGAAGCATCGTCTCCCTGGACGATGGCACAAGCAAGCTGGAGCGGGAGCTGCAGTTTGAGCAGGACAAGCAGTGGCGCGAGCAGCTGCTGCAGCTAAAACGCCCCGAAGACATGCAGCGCCTGAGGGAGCTGTTGCAGCAGAAACCCGTGCTGGTGGTGAAGAACGAGCTGCCGGAGGAGCGGCAGTGGATGCTCGGGTACTTTGATAGGCAGGAGCAGGTTGGGGAGTGGGTGGTATATTATTAGTAAGCTGATGTTTGTGCCTCGATAAGCATCCCTGCAGTAAGCGAACGTACGCTGTACCCTATCCAACTGCCCCTCTCCCGGAACGAGTCTGGGATTTCAGGGCTTATCCAAGAAGGGACTATCTGCTTTGGCTAAAGTATGAGTTTTAAAGTTGCTGCCGTTGCGCGGACAGGTCGCGACCTGTCCGCACAAGAGTGAAACCACCCCTGAGAGCTACGCTCGCTAGCTCAAAACTCACGTTTTGGCTAGTCCAGAGGAGGGGAATTGTTCAGCAGCCGATTAACATCCCCCTGCCCCCTTCCAAGGGGGACTTTTGTTCCTACTCCGTTAGCCGCAGCTATCGAACTGATCCCAGTCTTTGGGTTGAGCGCCTATGCGAGTTTTTCCGGTGCCGAACGTAAGTGAGGCATTGCGACGCAGGAGCAAAGGAAAAGCTCCCAGCGCGATGCCCGAAGACGAGCCCTCTCGGGCTGGAGAGCAGAAAGTATACTATGGAACAAGTTGGTTGTAAAGCCGTGGATCAGCGGCAGCTAGGAAGGATAACTTGGTTCCAGTTGCGGCAATCAGCAGCAAAGGCACAAGCGGACGCTTGCGCCAGGGAAAGTATAAGCCAGCAAGTATAAACCGAAGTATAAAAGTATAGCCCAAGTATGAAGTATGGCTCTGCAAACCCGACACCATAGAAGGCACGGGTTGCAAACCCGCGCCAGCGATAGGTATAAAGTATAAAAGTATAGCTTGTATCAAGTAGCAGGAAGCAGTGGCTAAAGGAGGCTGAGGTACAAGCAGACACTTGCGCCATCGTAAGGGCACCTAAAAGTATAATCCGCCTGAAAACAAAAAAGGCTAACCTCTAAAGATTAGCCTTTTCATGATTTAGTGTGCGCAAGAAAGGACTCGAACCTTCACACCTTGCGGAACTGCCGCCTGAAGACAGCGCGTCTACCAATTTCGCCACTTGCGCATAAATCACTATATCAAATGAACGTCCCCAAAACCCTTTAACCCTTTGTGTTGATTGGGAGTGCAAAAGTAGTAGCTGGATTTCAAGAAAGCAACATCCCCCTTCATAAATTTATTCTTTTTCTGCCGGCTCTTCCATCAATATGGGCGTGATCTCTTTACCAGAGACCCGTTCCATGCGGTGCAGCACCGATATCCCCAGTATAACCCACAGGAAACCAGCCGCAAAGCCAGCTAACACATCCGTGGGATAGTGCACCCGCAGGTAAATCCGGCTAAAGCCGATCAGAAGCACAAAAACGCTAAGCCCTATAATCAGCGTGTTCCGAAGGCGCACATCCCGCACGTTGTGCCAGGCCAGGTAAATCAGCAACCCGTAAAAGGAGGCCGCCACCATACTGTGGCCGCTCGGAAAACTGAGACCCGAGGCCTCTACGAGCGGCGACATAGGGCGCTCCCGGTCAAAAAAGTACTTGAGCACGAGGTTTAGCGTGATGCTGCCGAGCGCTACCACCGGCACTTTGAGGGAGTTCCAGCGGTGTTTGCGCACAAACAGGTAAAAGGCGATCAGGGCCAGCGCCGCCGGCGTGAGGAACTGTCCGGAGCCAAAGAAGGTAATGAACTTGATGAAGCCATCCATAAAGGGGCTGCTCAGGTTGGCAGCAAAAGCAAAACCTGCCTCATCGAGCCATACCTTGTCGCCCGCCATGATCTCGCGCCCAAGCCAGAGAAACACAATAATGCAGGCCAGGAACAGCAGCCAGATAAAGACCAGCTCCACAGTAAAGAGGGCCGCGGAGGCCACCATCCGTTTATAGAAAGTTCGTATCATAACGCTTCAGATTCATTTTTACAACGTATCCATACCGGGCACGAATTGCCCAGGCTCATGCTATTCTCAGGATTTCACTATACGTAAACTATGAAAGACAGCATCAGGTTGTTTGTCGCCGCGCCACTGCCCACCGCCCTGCAGGAGAAACTGACCGGGCACCTGTCGCATTTTGAGCACCCGAGCCTGCGCATTTTGCCGCAGCAGAACCTGCACCTCACGCTCTACTTTATAGGCAACGTGCCGGCACAGGAGCTCCAACGCATAAAAGAGCAGGTGGCCCGGGTGGCGCAGCACCACCAGCCGTTCACTTTACAGTTTGAGCGAACCGAGCCCGGCCCCAAGCCACGGCACCCACGGCTCATCTGGGCACGCTTTGCCCCGCACCCGGCCTTTGAGGTCCTCAGCAGCGAACTGACAGCAGCACTAATGGGCCAGCCGGCCGAAACGCAGAAATCCATCCCGCATATTACCCTGGCCCGCTACCGCAAAGACGCGCAGCCCCCGAAGCAGCTGCCCGCCATTACTTCGGATGAGCCACTGGAGCTGCCCGTGCAGGAGGTGGCGCTGTGGCAATCGGTGCTGGGCTCGCCGCACCCTACTTATTCTGTGATGGAACGCTATGAGTTAGGCTAAACCTGCACCAACCAAACGCAGTACAAGAGGCTGCACCCAACCACCTAACGAATCAAACATGAACGAAAAGGAGCTTACCGAGCTGATGATGGGCCTGAAGGACAAAGGGCTGACAGTTGCTTTTGCCGAGAGTTGCACGGCCGGCCTGCTGGCCTCTGAATTTGTAAAAGCCAAGGGCAGCAGCGAGGTTCTCAAAGGCAGCCTGGTGGTGTACCAGCCCGAGGTGAAGCAAAAACTACTCGGCGTGAAGAAGGAAACGCTGGACCTGTACACCGCTGAGTCGCAGCAGGTGACGAACGAGCTGGTCATGGGCCTGAGGAAGCTTCTGGGTGCCGATATCAGCATCGCCACCACCGGCTTGGCCGGCCCCGGCGGCTCCGAGACCGAGGAGAAGCCTGTGGGCACGATGTTCGTCAGTTTCCTGTATGACGGCAAGGCAGAGGAGTTCCGGGAGGTTTTTAAAGGCAACACCGAAAGCGTGCGCAAACAGCTCGTCGATTTTATCTTTGAGAAACTAAAAGGCGTGGTGGAGCAGCATTACGACCGCTAGTTGCTATTTTGCGCCCGCACCTACTGTTTATACTTTGCCCAAGCTCCCCGACAGCGGATTTAACCGAGTAGCCTCTTTTTACGATGCCCTGGCGCGGCTGGTGTATGGCCAGGCGCTGCAGCAGGCGCAACAGGCCCTGTTGCCCTTCGTGCCGCAGCAGGCGCGGGTACTGGTGATTGGCGGCGGCACCGGCTGGCTGCTGGAGCAACTCCTGCAAACCGGCAAGCAACTGGACATACTATACCTGGATGCCGCCCCGGCCATGCTGCAGCGCGCCCGGCAAAAGTATGAAAAGTATAAAAAGCCCCATAGCTGCCGCGTCTGCTTCCGGCTGGGCACCGAGCAAAGTATACAACCGCAGGAGCAGTTCGATGCCATTATCACCCCCTTCCTGCTGGACCTTTTCCCGCCACAGCGCCTGCGCCAGCTCATGTGTAAACTGGCCACATCCTTAGCCCCCGGCGGGCAATGGCTGCTCGCAGACTTCTGGCCCGTGCAGCAGCCCCCGCCCTGGTGGCAGCGGCTTCTCCTAAAAGGCATGTATACTTTTTTTGGGTTGATGAGCGATGTGCAGGCCAGGCAGCTGCCCGATTACCACGCCCATTTTACAGCGCTGGGACTGGAGCAGCAGTATAGCCAGGCCTTTTACGGCGGCATGGTGCAGGCCAAAGCGTTTAGAAGAGTTAAGGAGTTATAGAGTTTAGGAGTTAGAAAATTAAAAAGTTAGAAAGTTAGAGTTGGGGAGTTGTAGAGGCGTAATAGATTGCTCCTTAGAGGTAGATATAGATCGAGGTACCTAGCAACGCATAACTGATAATTGTTAACTGATAACTGTTAACTGATTAGAGTTGCTCTCCCATTTGTCAATCCTTATATTTATACTTTCAACTATACTGATCTAACCGATGAAACCTACATTATACGGCCTGCTGGGCCTGGCGCTGGGGCTTATGGCACAGCCGGTACTAGCGCAGCAGCAGGTAAGGTATGAGCTCTCCTTCCCAAACGCAGCACACCACGAGGCCGAGATAAACGTCTCCTTTTCCGATATCCGGACCGATACCCTGAAAGTGTTAATGCCGCGTACCTCGCCGGGTCGCTATGCCATCCATGAGTTTGCCAAGAATGTGTACAACGTGCGCGCTACCAACGCGCAGGGGCAGCCCCTGCAGCTCCTGCGCCTGAACACCAGCGAGTGGGCTGTGCTGGGTCACGACGGTAAGGCCTCCATCAGCTATACCTTGTTTGCCGACCATGCCGACGGCACCTATGCCGGCGTGGACGAAACGCACGCCCACCTGAACGCGCCAGCCAGCCTGATGTATGCGCGCGGTTTTGAGCAAGCGCCGGCCTACGTTACGTTTCACACCCCCGAGGGCAGCAACTGGAAAGTAGCCACGCAGCTGCGGCAGGAACAGGGCAACACCTACTTCGCTCCCAATTTTCAGTACCTGATGGACAGCCCCACCGAGCTCAGCGACTTTGATTTTGCCGAGTGGACGGTAAGCGACGGCGGCAAGCCCAAAACGATACAGGTGGCACTACACCACCAGGGCACCAAGGAACAGTTTCAGGAGTACGTAGATCACACCAAGGCCATTGTGGCCGAGCAGCAGGCGGTGTTCGGAACGTTACCCGATTTCGACTTTGGCCGCTACACCTTTATTGGCTGCTACATGCCGCAGGCTGTGGGCGATGGTATGGAGCACCGCAACTCTACCATCCTGACCAGCTCCCGGCCACTGGCCGCTGCCATGGGGCCGCTGCTCAACACCGTCTCGCATGAGTTTTTCCATGCCTGGAACGTGGAGCGCATCCGTCCTGCATCGCTGGAGCCGTTCAATTTCCAGGAGGCCAACATGAGCGAGGCGCTGTGGTTGGCCGAAGGCTTCACGAGCTACTACGGCGACCTGACCATGACCCGCAGCGGCATCTATGACCTAAAAAAGTATGCGTCTGACCTGGCCGGGGATCTCAATTACGTGCTGCTCACACCGGGGCGGCAGTACCACAGCCTGGTGGAGATGAGCCAGCAGGCACCGTTCGTGGACGCCGCACGCTCCGTGGACCCTGTAAACCGCCACAATACCTTTATCTCATACTACACCTACGGCAGTATGCTGGGCCTGGCTCTGGACATGACCCTGCGCCAGCAGTACAACAAAACGCTGGATGACTTTATGCAGGCCCTCTGGCAAAAGTATGGAACACCGGAAAAGCCTTACACGATGGCCGACCTGCAGCAAACGCTGGCGGAGGTAACCGGCGATGCGGCCTTTGCGAAGCGGTTCTTTGAGCAAAGCGTGTTTGGCAGCGAGCTGCCGGACTATGCCCCGCTGCTGGCTCAGGCCGGGCTGGAGCTGCGCAAGGCCAAACCGGGCGAAGCGACTTTAGGCCTGCTGTACCTGGACTACAAGGACGGCAAGGCAACCATCGCGAATGGCACTTACGTCACCTCGGAGGCTTACAAGGCAGGCCTGGAACGGGGGGATGTGCTCCTGGCGCTGGATGGCCGCAAGATCAGAAAAGAGAAAGACCTGCAGAAGACGCTGAAGAACCGCAAACCGGGCGAGCGTATGGCCCTCACCTACAGCCGCCAGGGCCAGCCGCGCCAGACCACGCTGGTGCTGGAGGAGGTGCAGACGCTGGAGGTGATCCCCTTTGAAAGTACAGGCAAACAGCTGACACCCGAAATAGAGGCTTACCGAACCGCCTGGCTGGGTTCGAAGGCTAAATAGCGGCGGGAGTATACTTTAAAGTGGCTATGCTCGTTTTGCTTTTGAACCATCTACCTCGTACCTTAGTATAAGAATTTATACTTCAGCCATTTCCACGTGAAAAATATATTCAGAACATTACTGGCGGCCGGGCTGCTTTACGCCGGCCAAGGTATGGCCCAGGACGTGAAGCCAAGCCTGGAGGCCGCCCCGGACCCAACCGCGGCCACCACCGCCCCTGTAGCCGCAGCCACGTCGGAGCCTGCCAAGCCCGAGAAACCCGCCTGGCAGGGCCCAAAACTGAGCTATGGCCTGAACATGGGGGCCAGCATCAGCAACGGCTTTGGCAGTGCCACCTATGTGGAGCCCTCGGTGCGCTACCAGGTCAGCAACCGCTTCCGGCTAAACACCAGCCTGGCCTATGTGCATACTTCCGGCTATAACACCCCTGTGGCCGGCCCTGAAGGTACTACGGTATTGTACCGCAACGGCGCCGGCAGCCACTATATCGCCAGTGTGGGCGTGGATTACCTGGCCAGCGATCGCCTGATCCTGAGCGGCAACATCTGGCGCGATTTTTCGAACGTGCCCGCCAACCAGTTTAACAACAGCTTTTACAGCCCCGGCAGCATGGGCGCCGACTTCAGGGCCACCTATAAAATCACGGAGCACCTGAGCGTCACCGGCGGCATCCGTTATACCGACGGCGCCTCGCCCTACGGCAACCATTTCTACTCGCCGGCCTACGGCAGCAGATACGGCTACTGGTAAGCGCTTAGGATATCCCTCAGCACGTATAAAAGCGCTTCCCTGGACCTGCAGGGAGGCGCTCTTTTTTATAGGCCATTTCAGAGGAAGCCCTGTATAACCTATTTTGCCGTTTCTAAAGTATATAAGTGTGATGTAAGCCAGAGGACATAAGTATAGGAGTAAGCATTCCCTTCCTCGTCCTTTTGCCAGAAAATATAACGGAGACAAACTTTGCAGCAGAACAACCACCACATTCGCCATATAAAAAACGACCGCCTCGAAACCATTAAACCCGGCTACAGAGGCAACAAAACTGTAAACGGACGCTTCGCTAACGGCGATGAGCTTTTCAAACCGGAACTAAAGCAGGTGCTGAAGTGGCAGCTAAGCCGCAACCCGCAGCGGGAGCAAAAGAAGCTCGATCACTACACGCCGCACGTACAGGAAGGAAATAATTTTCTGCACGACGACCGCGACATGCTGGTGTGGCTGGGGCACTCCGCCTTTTTCATTCGCCTTAACGGCATCACGTTCCTCACCGACCCGGTTTTGTACGACATCCCCATGGTGAAGAGACGGGTAGGAACACCCTGCTCGCCGGAGGATATCCGTAACATCGATTTTCTGCTGCTCTCCCACGCCCACCGAGACCACCTCGACAAAAAATCGCTGCAGACGGTTTACGGGGCCAACCCACAGGTGAAGGCACTGGCCCCGCTGCGCGCAGGTGATATCCTCCGGAGCATAAACCCGCACCTGCCCTATCAGGAGGCGGGCTGGTACCAGAAGTATGACCTGGTGCCCGGTAGCGTGGAAGTATACTTTATGCCCGCCTCGCACTGGCACCGCCGCGGCCTTACGGACATGAACAAGGTACTCTGGGGCAGCTTTGTGCTCAAGACGCCCACCCATACGCTATACTTTGCCGGCGACACAGGTTTTGCCCCGCACTTTGAGGAGATCGAGGAATTGCTCGGCCCCATGGATGTGTGCCTGATGCCGGTGGGCGCCTACAAGCCGTCTTTTCTGATGCAGAAGAGCCACCTGAGCCCGCACGAGGCCGTGAAAGCCTACAACCTGCTGCACGGCGGCACTTTTATACCCATGCACTACGGTACCTACGACCTCTCCGACGAGCCGCCGAGCGAGCCGGTGCGCCTGCTGGAGCAGATTGCCGCCTCGGGTATGCTGCAGGGGCTGCGGATTCCGGCTATTGGGGAGCCGGTGCTGCTACAGGACCTTTTATAAAGCGTGGCGCAGGTGCATAGTTTTGTTATATTTGTGAATTAGAACGTTTACGAACCACTGCTTGCACTATGTCCTCAACCCTTATCATAGGCCTGATCATTGCCTATTTCTGTATCCTGATCTTTATTTCTTACCTCACCAGCCGTAATTCCGACTCTGAGACTTTCTTCCTGGCCAACCGCTCCTCGCCCTGGTATGTGGTGGCCTTTGGCATGATCGGCACCTCGCTGTCGGGAGTGACGTTCGTATCAATTCCCGGCATGGTGGCGGTGGCAGAATTCTCGTACCTGCAGTTTGTGCTGGGCTACCTGTTGGGCTATTTCGTGATTGCCACGGTGCTCATGCCGCTCTACTACCGCATGAACCTGGTCTCGATCTATACTTACCTGGAAGACCGCTTCGGATGGTGGTCGTATAAGACGGGGGCGGCCTTCTTCCTGCTCTCGCGCACATTGGGTGCGGCTATTCGCCTTTTCCTGGTGGCGGGAGTACTGCAGTTGGCGGTTTTCGATGATTTTGGTATTCCCTTCTCCGTTTCCGTCATCATCACCATTGTCCTGATTTGGGTGTATACCTTCCGGGGTGGTATGAAAACGATCATCTGGACCGATACCTTCCAGACAACCGCCATGCTGCTGGCGGTTGGTGTCAGCATCTGGCTCATCTCCGACGAGCTGAACCTGAGCTTCCAGGGATTGATTGACACGATACAGACCAGCGAATACTCACAGGTATTTTACTGGGATTTCAAGGATAGCAAATACTTCCTCAAGCAGTTCTTCTCCGGCGCTTTCATCGCCATTGTGATGACGGGCCTTGACCAGGACATGATGCAGAAGAACCTGAGCTGCAAAAACATCGGCGAGGCCCAGAAGAACATGTTCTGGTTCAGCATCATTCTGGTGTTTGTAAACATCCTGTTCCTGGCCCTGGGTGCTTTGCTTTACATCTATGCCAACGCTAAGGGCATCGCCCTTCCAGAGCGCGGCGATGATGTGTTCCCATTCCTGGCCCTGAACCACTTCTCATACTTTGCAGGCATCATATTCATACTTGGTATCATTGCCATTACGTACGCCTCGGCCGACTCGGCGCTTACGGCACTAACCACCTCCTTCTGCGTGGACTTTCTTAACTTCAAGGACCGTCCGGAGCAGGAGCGTGTGCGTGTGCGCTACATCGTTCACGCCGGTATCTCCGTGGTAATGGGCCTTGTCATCATCGCTTTTGACATCCTGAACAATGATAGTGTGGTAACTGCCGTATTCAAGGTGGCCGGTTATACCTACGGGCCCCTGCTGGGCCTCTATTCCTTCGGCATCTACACCAAGCGGGCTGTGCGCGACAAATTTGTGCCTGCCGTCTGCATCATCGCGCCGCTGCTTACCCTTATCCTCAGCTACAACTCCGTAGACTGGTTCTGGGGCTACGAGTTCGGCTTCGAGGTACTGATCCTCAACGGCTTTCTGACCTTTATTGGCCTGATGGCTGTTTCGACAGGTAAGATTGATGAGCTGGAGCTGGCGCAGGAGCAAACGACCGCTTAATTTTAGCTAAGCCTTAAAACGCCCTCTTCTGTTCTTCGGGAGAGGGCGTTTATTTTATATGCCTTCGTAGCCTTATCCGAGATCTGCACCCACCACCTCTGAGCAAGGTAATGGCTCGGCTGTCCCTGCCCCTGCCCCGAAACAAGGCCGGGATCTGAGACTTTACTAGGAGTGGAGCCTGTAACTGCTTTAGCTAAAGTATAAGCTTCATAGTTGCTGTCTCTACAACTATAACCCACCCCTAACCCCTCCGAGGAGGGGAATTATACCTCTCCCCAGCCCTCTCCTAAAAACAGGAGAGGGAGTTTATACTTGCCCCTCTCCCTGTCATCTCGAGCAGGGTGAGAGATCTATCTGGAATTCTAAAGAGATCTCTCCTAAGAACAGGAGAGGGAGTTTCCCGCTACCGGGTCCAACCATCCCTACCCCTCCTTAGCAAAGGCGTGGAGCTTTCACCCCACCCCAACCCTCCCCTAAGAACAGGGGAGGGAGCTTCTATACTTGCCACCCTTCCCTGTCATCTCGACCTTTGGGAGAGATCTCTTTAGAATTCTCGATAGATCTCTCCCAAAGGTCGAGATGACAGTAAGGGCGGGAGCTATCGAACCTGTTCCTATTCCTTGTTCAGTATGCGATTATCATCCCCCTACCCCCTTCGAAGGGGGACTTGGTTCAAGCTCTGTTGGCGGAGGCTATCGAACGATTCCCAGTCCTTGGGTTGAGCGCCTATGCGAGTTTTTCCGGTGCCGAACGAGAGTGAGGCAGCCCGAGGTACGAGGGCAGGAAAAGCTCCCAGCGCGATGCCCGAGGACGAGCCCTCTCGGGCTTGAGAGTAACAAAGCAAGAGATGAAACAAGTTGGTTGTAAAGCCTAGGATGAACAGCAGCTAGCAAGGATAGCTTGTGACAAGCTGAAGGAAGCAGTGGCTATGCAAGTACAATGAAGTATAGCTCAAGTAGAAAAAGGCGCAAGCGGACGCTTGCGCCAGCGGAAGAATGAAGTATAAAAGTATTATGGTTCTGCTAGCCAGTCGGGTTACAAACCTGACATCATAGAAGGCACGGGTTGCAAACCCGCGCCAGCGATAGTATAGAGTATAAACGAGCAAGTATAAACTGAAGTATAAAGCCTAGCTTTCAAGCCAGCCGAGCCACAAACCTGAGTTCATCCACAGGAATCAGCCTAAGAGACCTGCGCCAACCTATATTACAGGTGTCTACCAGGAGCCCGGAAGCGATTCAGTGCAATTACGCACGCTATCCTAACGAACGCAACAGTCGATCCACCACAAACCACCTATACTTTCCTACATATTGCTTACCTTTGCAATATTTTGCGGGGAGGTGGCATCATATAGCGGGTTTAGCTGTTATACCACTGTACCTTACAGGCAAGCCGGAGGCAGATAGCCGGCCAGGCCATTACACATTTTAAGCAGCGTATAATTAATGGCAAAACGCGGATTCGGGTCTAGCGGCGAACAGGATAAAGAAGGCAGAAAGAAGATTACCAAAGAGAGTTTTCGCCGTGGCCTCCAGATTTTTGGCTACGTACTTCCCTACAAGTATAAATTCATCACCGGCCTTGTGTTTTTGGCGTTGTCCAGCCTTACCATGATGGCCTTCCCTTACCTGGTGGGCAAGCTATTTGACTCCTCCACCAACGATGCCAACAGCCCGCTCCAGGACATCAACCTGATCGCTATGGGGCTTTTTGCCGTTATCCTGCTGCAGGGCATCTTCTCCTTCTGCAGGGTATACTTTTTTGCGCAGGTGAGCGAGAATGCCGTGGCCAACATCCGCCGCGACCTCTACAGCAAATTTGTGCAGCTGCCTATCTCTTTTTATGAGAAACGCCGCGTGGGCGAGATCACCAGTCGCATCACCACGGATGTGGCGCAGGTGCAGGATGCCATGTCCATCACCCTGGCCGAGCTCTTCCGCCAGATCACCACGCTCATCGTCGGTGTCATCGTCATCATGTGGACCTCCATCAAGCTATCGCTGTTCATGCTGGCCACCTTTCCGGTGCTGGTGGCGCTGGCGCTGGTATTTGGCCGCAAGATTAAGATGCTTTCCAGGAAAACACAGGACGAGCTGGCCAACACGAACGTGATTGTAGAAGAGACGCTCCAGGCGATCAATACCGTGAAGGCCTTTACCAACGAGATGTTCGAGGTAGGGCGCTACAGGACTACCTTGGACAAAGCTGTAAAAACAGCCATAAAAGGGGCTTATTATCGTGGCGCCTTCATCACGTTCATCATCGTGGGCCTTTTTGGAGGTATCATCCTGGTGATCTGGTATGGTGTCACGCTCGTGGCCAACGGCGATATCGCGCAGGGCGACTTGGTATCCTTTGTCCTTTATACGGTGTTTATAGGCGCTTCTGTGGGCGGCCTGGGAGATCTTTACGGCAAGGTGCAAGCCGCACTAGGGGCCACGGAGCGCATTCTGGAAATACTTCAGGAAGAGGAAGAGCCGACCGATAAAAGTATAAAGGCCCTGAGCCAGATACCGCGCATGAACGGAGACATCAGCTATCGGAATGTGGCTTTCTCCTACCCTACCCGCCCCGACTTACAGGTGCTGCGCGATATTAGCTTTACCGTGAGAGCCGGCGAGAAAGTCGCGCTGGTAGGTCCCAGCGGCGCCGGCAAGTCTACCATCATCCAGCTGTTGATGCGCTATTACGACCTTTCGGGGGGAAGTATAACGGTGGACGACCACGATATCCGCCACATCAACATGACCGAGCTGCGCGGAAACATTGGGGTGGTGCCGCAGGAGGTGCTGCTGTTCGGGGGCACTATTCGCGAGAACATTGCCTATGGCCGCCCGGAAGCCTCGGAGGCTGAGATCATCGAGGCGGCCCGCAAAGCCAATGCCTACGACTTTATCGTGTCCTTCCCGGAAGGATTTGATACCCTGGTGGGCGAGCGCGGCATTAAGCTCTCCGGAGGCCAGCGGCAGCGTGTGGCCATTGCCCGGGCCATCCTGAAGAACCCTGCCATACTTATACTGGACGAGGCCACCAGCGCCCTCGACTCCGAGTCAGAGCACCTGGTGCAGCAGGCCATGGACGAGCTGATGAAAGGCCGTACCACCATCGTGATCGCCCACCGCCTGGCCACCATCCGGAAGGTGGATAAGATCCTGGTGATCGAGAACGGAGAGATTGTGGAGGAAGGCCCACACGAAGTGCTGTCGGTGAACCCGGATGGCATGTACGCCAACCTCCTGCGGCTGCAGTTCGAATTAAGCTAAGGAATAATCCAGCAAACAAAGTATAAAATCCTGCTGTGGCGCTGGCTGCAGTAGGATTTTATGTTTTATAGATATACTTTAGGCCATATTTTTGAAGAAGCGGCCCTAATGCACCCTATTCCTAAACTCACCCTGAAGTATTGCTTGCTGCTTTCGTTGCTGCTGCTGGCAGGCCTGGCGCAGGCACAGCGGTCCCCCGGCACCTTTACGGCCCGCAACGCCTATTACCTGGAAATCAGCGGCTCTTCCGATACCTACTCCCTCAACCTCGACCGAATCGTCTACCAGCGCTATAGCTTTAAGGCTGCCGTGCGGGCGGGCATCGGCACCAACCTCTTCTTTCAGGAAGGGGAGCCAGGCGTCTACCCCATCGTGCCGGTGGAGGCCCTGGGCATGGTGGGCGGCACGCAGAATCATGTGGAATTCGGTCTGGGGTACACCCGCCGCTTTACCGACCACCCGGACCTGATGCAGAACATGTATTTTGCCCGCGTAGGTTTCCGCTACCAGGACCCGCGCGGGGGGCTGGTGGTCAGGCTGGCGGTTACACCGTTTGTATCCCCGGAGAATAAATCCGACACACCAGGCCTTGCGGTGGTGCCCCGTTTCGGCCTGAGCGTGGGGCGCAGCTTCTGACGGGGGACATACGGTTCCTATTCTTTTAGCAGGAGCTTCTTTGCCACCCCTTCTTCTAATTCAAGGCCCCACTTTTTCAAAATGGGCTCCTCCAGCGCTTTTTCCCTGTACTCGTCTGGTGTCATAATCGGGATACCGTATACAACAGGGTAATACCTCCTGCACGCGGGGCAGGTTAACAGGCCTTCCTTAATTTCCCCGTTTTCGTCCTTTACAAAAATCTGTATGTTAAGATCGTGCTTGTCTATGGGGCAGCACAGTTTATTTAAGAGCGATGCATTCATGTTTTATACTTGTTTAAAGCGTGATGATAGGCCGCAGCGGACTCCCTGGCAGAAGCGGCGTTCAGAATACCGGAGATAACCGCCACCCCGTCAAAGTCCAGCTCTTTTAGCGCAAGCATGTTTTCTGTTGTGATGCCGCCGGACAGAAAGAGCGGCATCTGTGTCATTTCTCTGGCTTCCCTGATCGTTTCCGGTCGTACTAGCTCACAGCTGCCCGCCGAGGACGAAGGAAACACCGCACAGAAGGATACATAGTCGAGTTGATTTTCGGTGGCCCAGCGTATCACGTCCAGGTTGTTGCTGCAGGTAATTCCGGTGATAAAATCTCGCCCAACTGCAGCTTTCATGCCTTCAAGGTTCTCCGGAATATCATCAAAATGAACACCCGACAGTTCCGTGTCTTTCAGCAACTCCCACTCTTCGTTTATCAACAAAGGCACCTGATAAGCACCGGCAAGATCGACTAAATCTTTGATGAGGGCTTTTTTATCAGCAGCGCTGTAGTCAGCTGGCCAGTTATTCCAGATCTGCAGTGCGCTCACGCCGCCTTCCAAGGCTTCCTGCACCTTTTGTAGCAGCACCACCTGGTTTATGCTTGGGTCCAGTACGAGGTAAATTCCACTGGTAATTTTGCTATTCTCTCTCATTTCCACCCTGCTTTCAGCGCTTTAAAAAATGCCCCCCAATAAGGATCTTTCCCATCGAAGGATAACTTGTTCTCTTCGCTATTCTCCACCACCCTGAAACCTGCTTCCCGCGGCAGCATTTCGCCGACTACCGTTGCCTTGATGGATTTGGCAGCTAGGTGACAGATAAGCTCCTGCTCTTTCCCTGGCTTTACAGCCATCACCATAGAGCCGGCACCAACACAGAAGCGGTGGTCGATGCCGAACAGCCGGGTTATCTGGAGCTGTGCTTCTCCTGCCGGAAGAGCATCGTTATAGATTCTGAAGCCACAGCCGGAGGCATTCGCCATCTCGCAGATAGCCCCTACGACGCCGCCCTCTGTCACATCGTGCATGGCTTTCAGCTCCGTATTGCTTTTGAGCACCTCCCTGGCAGCCAGGGCATCGGGCAGCGAGGAAGTTTGAAAGAAGTTCTCGCACCCATTCTCCCATACTTCACAGCCCAGTTTGTTCTTCACCGTTTCCGGAAAGCTCATGGCCAGGATAGAAGAGGAGACAAGGGCGGTTTCTTTCGTGACGACAAGTATATCTCCTGGCTCGGCCTTGTCGCTCGTCAGTATCTCGTTTAGAGGAGCCGTCAGAAACATGGTACCGCCACCCGAAATGGTGGAGTTCTGGCCTTCGATCTGCCCTGTATGGCCTCCGGTAATGGCTACGCCTATCTCCTGGCAAAACTGATGCATATACCCCCAGTACTCCCTGAATGCCTCCAGGGAAAGGCTGGTGGGCAGGTTGAGCACAAACTGCGCATACATGGGAGCAAAGCCCGTAGAAGCCATGTCATTGGCCAGCAAATGCACCGACAGCCAGGCCGACTCCTTCAGCCCGATGGAAGGTATAAGGGAAAGCGGATCGCTCGACACAGCCATTCCGAGATTATTGCCCAAATCAATAACAGCCGTATCTACCCCAAACCGGGGGCCAACCAGCACCTCCTCCCGCTGCGCCCCGCTTTGCGGCAACAGCACCTCTTTAAAAGTGGCAACGGCCAGCTTTCCGGAGTTGTCGTCAAAGGCGCTCATATCGCATCGTTTAGGCGTACGTACATACCAAAGAAATCGCCATAGGGCTGGTGCCACTGCTGTACCGGGAACCACTGGGGCAGGCCGGTTGCGGTCCATTCTATCGTATAGTCTCTCCCTTGTAAGGCTTCCGCTATCACCGCCAGCAGCTTTTTGGGCGTGTAAAAAGTGGCCGTAACGTAGAAAGGATTTTTGCCGAACATCTCCTGCACCCTTCTTCTGACTACCTTCGGGGAGTTGCGGTTCATCATGCCGAACACAATGCCATACTTGCCCACGCGCGCCGCCTCCCGAATCACCTTCACGGGGTCTTTGTAGTACTCAAAGGTGGTGATAAAGGCCAGGGCATCAAAGGTATGATCCTTGAACGGCATGTGGTGGGAGTCGGCCAGCACCAGGTCGCCGTCGAACAGATGCACGCCCTGCCCCAGCATAAAAGGCGAGATGTCGCCGCCACTTGCCTCTATCCCGATTTCCTTCCACCAGCGGGTAAAGCGGGTGGTGCCGCAGCCAAACTCCAGCAGTGTCTTTACACGTTCATCTTTCTTGATTAGCTGACCGATCACCTTTTTCTGCCATACTTCGGCGCGCTTGTAGCGGCCCTCATACCAGAGTTCGTAGGTGTCGGTGTGGTCGCGGTTAAAAAACCATTCTTCGCGGCCCTGCCACTTGCGCAGGTCGCGGGTTACCAGGTCGAATTTTTGTTGTTGCAGATTGCTCACAGCAGGTATTTTAGCGTTATAAAATAGCCTGACTGTTTAAGGCAGATAGGAAGAAGGGAATATACTTGTGCAAAGTACCCCATGAGGTTACAATTCCTACGCTGGCATTATCCAGATCAGGTTGCGGGTATCATCTCAGCCTGAGGACATTATAGTCGTCAAGCACCCCGTGTACTTTTGCTAAGGTATAAAACTTCGGAGAGAATAAAAAACAGCGCCACAAACAATGGCCAGTAGCTCCGCAATCATGGGTGCACTACTGGTTAAATTTTAAGATAATGTGTAATATTACACCAGCATCAACAAATTAAAACCTAATCGAAAACCATGAAAAAAGCACTCATCGGCTTTGCCCTGTCAGCAGCACTTATGCTGGGCGCAGGCGCTGCACAGGCGCAAGGTATAAAAATGCCGGCTGCAAGCCCGTCGCAGAAAATTGAGCAGGCCGTAGGCCTGGGAACCATCTCCGTGGACTATTCTCGTCCGGCAGTGAAAGATCGCCAGATTTTCGGCGACCTGGTGCCTTACGGCCAAGTATGGCGCACTGGTGCCAATGCCTCCACCAAGATCAAATTCTCTGAGGACGTCACCATTGAGGGAAATAAAGTGCCTGCGGGCGAGTATGCCCTGTACACCATTCCGGGCAAGGACGAGTGGACCATCATCATCCATAAAAACACCAAGCACTGGGGCGATGGCGGCCAGGACTACAACCAGGCCGAGGACCTGGTGCGCTTTAAGGTGAAACCGCAGCCGAACCCGCGTAAAGCAGAGTCTTTCACCATTAACTTTGCCAACCTTAAGGCTGATGCGGCAGATGTGGAGATCATGTGGGACAATGTGGTGGTGCCTTTCACGGTAAAAACTGATGTAGACAGCAAAGTGATGGCGCAGATAAACGAGCACGTGGTGAAAGGCACCAACGTGAACCCGAACCTGTATGCAGCAGCGGCGAACTATTACCTTGAAAAAGGCCACGACCTGAAACAAGCCCATGCGTGGATGAAAAAGGCCAACGAAAAGGATCCTAAATTTTGGAACCTGCACGCACAGGCTAAAATTGAGGCACAGCTGAAGAACTACAAAGCCGCCGTTAAAACAGCCGAGAAATCTATGGAACTGGCTAAGGCAGCCAATAACCAGGATTATGTTCGCCTGAACGAGAAGGCTATTGCCGAGTGGAAAAAGATGAAATAAAGCTATCTTTGCTTTTAACGTATAAAAGCCTCCGGGAGTAAGTATGCTTCCGGAGGCTTTTTTGTGGCACTATAACTTATAAACCTGTTGGAAGAGAAGAAGCATTCGGAAGAGCACCTGGGCCCCGCCCGGGAATACTGGTGGAACGAGGATTACCTGGAGCTGCTGGCTGAGCGCCTGTATATCCCCTACACGCAAACGCTGGTGGATATTGGCTGTGGCAAGGGCATGATGGGTTTTAAGTTCTCCAAATATATGCCCGACGCCGGCAAAGTATACGGCGTGGATTACGAGCCGGGCTACATTGCCGAGGCGCGGCAGCGGGCGCAAAGCGAGTTTGGCCACAAGAACATCGACTACGAGTTTAAGGTGGGAAACGCCACCGACATCCCCCTGCCCGACGATATTGCTGACGTGACGCTCTGCCAGACGCTGCTGATCCACGTGAAAAACCCGCAGCGCGTGATCCAGGAGATGATACGGGTAACCAAGCCGGGCGGCTGGGTGGTGGCCCTGGAGCCGAATAACCTCGTGCCCAACCTCATGTTCGACCGCTACGGCGAGACCGATTATAACGTGGAGGCGATGCTGGAGGTGCTGGAGGTGAAGCTGCGCATCGAGAAAGGCAAGAAAAACCTGGGCGAAGGCTTTAACTCGCTTGGCGACGTGGTGCCCGACCTCTTTCTGAAAGCCGGTTTGCGGGATGTGAAAGTGTGGATCTCGGACAAGGCCCTTTCCATCATCCCGCCCTACGACACCCAGGAGAAGATGCTGCGCGTGGAGCAGATGCTGCAGTGGATTGAAAGCGAAGCTATGGGCTACGACTACCAGGACAACCTGAACTACTTTATGGCCGGCGGTGGCGACAAAGATAAATTTGATGCCTATTGGCAGAAACTCCTCTACAACAAGATTATGCTGAAGGAGAAACTGCAGAAAGAGGAGTATGTGTCGGCGGGTGGAAGTTTGGTATACATTGTGGCGGCGCAGAAACCGAGGTAAGGCTTTTTTATACTTTAGCCGCTGCTGTTTGTAGCTGGACACAAGCTATGCTTCCAAACACGGCTGCCGCGGGCTTGCAGCCCGTGTCCTTTTATTCGTTGGGTTTTCAACCCGACTGGTTAACAGAGCCATACTTTATTATACTTGCTGTTCCGGACATTCTTGTCAGGAACTTTGCCTGCTGCGGACTTCCTAGTCCGCGTAAGCCATGTTTATACTTTTATACTTGGGCTATACTTTCCTAGCCGAAGCTTCCCGCAACTTGACACAGGCTATTCTTACTAGCTTCTGTTCTTCCTCCAGACTTACAAACCTATCGTTGCATTTCTGGCTTTGGCTCCCTCCAGGCCGGGAGGCCTCGTCTTCGGGCATCGCGCTGGGAACTTTTCCTGCCCTCGTGCCTCGGGCTGCCTCACTGGCGTTCGTCACCGGAAAAACTCGCATAGGCGCTCAACCCAAAGGCTGGGTTCGGTTCGATAGCCGTGGCCATACTGTCATTTCGACCTACGGGAGAAATCTCTTTAGAATTCCGCACAGATCTCTCACAGCTACGCTGGCTCTGCTCGGCTCCCGCCTCAAGAGTACTCGAGATGACAATAAAGTATAGCGACAAGTATAATTCCCCTCTTGGGAGGGGCTGGGGTGGGTTTACACCTGCTGAATTCTCCTCCCCTGTTTTTAGGGGAGGGGTGAAAGCAGGTGTGGGTAGATTAACAGCTACGCCACCAGCTCTTTCTTCCTCTTCCCGATCAAGCCCTGAAGTATAAACCCGAACAGAATCACCGCCACGCAGCCGATCACGTTAAACCAGAGGAAGGCGATGTCGGTGAAGTAGTGGCAGTAAAGCACAACGGCCTCGGCCAATATAGCGGCAAAGAACACGGCATTGCCCTGGATGCGCTTGAAGTAGAAGGCCACCAGAAAGATGCCCAGGATCGTGCCGTAGAAAATGGAGCCGATGATGTTCACGGCCTGTATGAGGTTATCCAGCAGGGAGGCATAGGTAGCAAAGAGTATGGCGATAAGGCCCCATGCCAACGTGAACAGGCGCGAGGCATTCAGGTAGTGCGTCGGGTCGCCATCCTGCTTTACGGAGCGCTTGTAGATATCCACCACTGTGGTCGAGGCCAGCGCGTTCAGCTCGGAGGCGGTGGACGACATCGCGGCAGAGAAGATTACCGCCAGCAGCAGGCCTACCAACCCGGCAGGCAGGTATTTCATGATAAAGGAGATGAAAACGTAGTCCGTATCTCTGGTCTCAGCGTCAGGCACCGCTTTCTGGATGACGCCTTTCACCTGCTCGCGTACATCTTTGCCTGCCGACGTATAAGTGTTCACCTGCGTCTGGGCGGCGGCAATGGCGGCTTCGTCCTCTGTTTTCAGCGCAGTAACCAGGCCCTGCACCGCCTCCTGCTTCTGCGCGAAGATGTCGTTATACTTTGCCTCCAGGCCCCGGAGCTCGTCGGCGTGGGCTGTGGCATATACTTTGCTTTTAGTGCCCTCGTTAAAGAACACCGGTGGCTGGTTGAACTGGTAGAACACGAACACCATCACCCCGATAAACAAGATCAGGAACTGCATCGGGATCTTGAGAAGGCCATTGAACAACAGCCCCAGGCGGCTTTCGGCGATGGATTTCCCGCCCAGGTAACGCGCCACCTGGCTCTGGTCGGTGCCGAAGTAGGAGAGCGAGAGGAACAATCCCCCCGTCAGCCCGGACCAGAAATTATAGCGATCGTTCCAGTCGAAAGAGAAATCCACCACGTTCATCTTGCCCATTTTACCTGCCACGGCCACGGCATCCCCCAACCCTACATTCTCCGGCAGGTAGCGCACCACCATAATACCGGCAACGATCATCCCGCCCATCATCACAGCCATCTGCTGCTTCTGCGTCACGCTCACGGCCTTGGTGCCGCCAGACATGGTATAGATGATCACCAGCACGCCAATGATCAGGTTCGTAGCCGTCAGGCTCCAGCCCAGCATGGTGGAAAGGATGATGGCCGGCGCATAAATGGTAATACCGGCCGCCAGGCCGCGCTGCACCAGAAACAGGCAAGCCGCCAGCGAGCGGGTCTTCAAATCGAAGCGATTCTCCAGGAACTCGTAGGCCGTGTATACTTTAAGCCGGTAGAAGATGGGGATCACCGTGATGGAGATGATGACCATGGCGATGGGCAGCCCGAAGTAGAACTGCACGAAGCGCATGCCGTCCTCATAGGCCTGCCCGGGCGTGGAAAGAAAGGTGATGGCGCTGGCCTGTGTGGCCATGATGGACAGGCCGATGGTCCACCACTTCATGCTGTTGTCGCCTTTCAGGTAGCCTTCAATGTCTTTGCTGCCGCGCGTTTTCCACACCCCGTAGCTCACAATAAAGCCCAGTGTGCCCAGCAGTACGATCCAGTCGAGTGGCCTCATTGGTAAAGTTTTGTGATGATGTAAAACAGGATGATCAGGAAAGCCAGGTTGCCCAGCACCAGCCAGTACATACCCGCCCAGCTCTTAAAGAAAGGTGGTTTCTGGATGGGTGGCTCTTCGTCTACAGGGTGGTTGTTCTTCATTGTTTTAACGTATCTCGTAGCACGTATCAAGTAGCACGATGATTTTATCATACACAGGTAAAACGTGCTACGTGTGTCGTGATACCTGATACGCTAATGTCTATTTTATACTTGACCCGGCAGCGTTGCCGGAGCGGTTGTTTTTTCCCAGCGAGATCATGTTGGCAAACAGGCGGTACGCACCAGCCACGCCGGCCGGCAGCTCCCGGAAGAAAGAATAACCGGTATAGACGTAGTAGCCCTCGCCATACTTTGCCACCAGCAGGCCACCGTCGCGGGAAGGCTCGCCGGGGTCGTTAGACGAAAGTATGGCTGTGTATTCTTTGCTCCACTCGCTGGGGAAGTATAAGCCGCGCTCCTGCACCCAGCCTTCAAAATCCTTTTGCGTGATCTTGTTTGGCGTATTGAGCACCGGGTGGCTGGGGGCTAGCAGGCGCACGGCAGCATCCTCCACCGCCACGCGGTAGCGGCTGAGCTGGAGCGGGTATGGCCCTACCTCGGGCATTACCAAGGCATGGCTCGTGTTATACTGCACAATCAGGTTGCCGCCCTGTTTCACGTATTCCAGCAAGGTGGGCTGGTAGTACCGGAGGCGGTCGACAGTGTTATAGGCGCGCACACCAAGTATAACCGCGTCAAACTGCTTCAGGTAGTTCAGGCGGATGTCACTGTCTTTGAGCAGCGTTACGTTGTAGCCGATCTGCTGCAGACTGGCCGGTATGTCGTCGCCGGCCCCCATCAGGTAGGCCACCTTATCGCCCTGCTTCTGCAGGTCCAGCTTCACCACCCGGGCCGTCGCCTCCGGAAACGTAACCTGTGCCGGTATATGCTTGTAGTTGATCTCGTTCAGCCCCAGCGAATAGGCTTTCCCGTCTACCGTGGCCACGGCCTTCAGCTGGGCCTCCTCCTGCTTTTTAGGCGGATACACCATAAAGTTTATACTTTGTTCCGCGCCTTTAGCCTCCAGATTAAAAGGCACGGAAGCAGGCTTGGTGCGCCAGCCTTTCGGCAGGTCCAGCTTCAGATCGCCTTTTATACTTTCTTTGCCGGACTTTACCAGCACCTGCACCTGCTTGGGCTCACCGTTGGCAAACATGAGCACCTGCTCCCGCAGGTTCACAAACACGGGCGGCGTTACCACAAACGGGCGGTACACCTCGCCCTCCACCGGGTCGGTGCGCTTGTACACCACCGGTACCTGCACCTGCAACGGCTCCCCGGCCACCTGCAGGGTAAAGGTAGCCTGGGCGGCTGGCTCATTTTCGGGCTTGCCTACCAGTTGCTGCTCCTGTACGGCGAACATGCCCAGCGTACCTTTCTCACGCAGCCAGTAAGGTTGCGTGTAAGCCATACGTTGCGGCAAGGTTTTGCGGGTACTATACGCCAGCGGCTCGTTATTTTTCAGGTGGATGTTGAGGGTGGTGTCTGAGCCAGCGAAGTTATACGTTATACGTTGCAGCGTCACCGGCACCTCAGAACGGTTAATAGCCTCCACCTGCAGTTGCACCGGCTGGCCCGGAGCGGCGGCATAGTCATCGGCCGTCACTTCTAAGTATAAACCCATGGTATGCTGCAGCACCTGCTCCAGCTCCTTCGATTTAGTGTGCTTCCAGTGGCTGTCTGGCAGCTTTTGCAGCTCTTTCCTGGCGGCCAGCAGTGCCGGCACCACAGCAGCCGGCTTGGATGGATCATACTGGTCTATAACCTTCTGAATCGCCTGCTGTACTTTTTCGCCTCCCTTCACCCGGCTCCAGGTGGTATTTATCCCTTCGAACAGCTCCTGCTGCGCCTTCTCCCCTGCCGTATGCTGCAAGTACTCTATACTGGTGCCGCGTGCGCTGGCGGCCCCGAAGCCCTGGCTCTTGTGCATGCTGCGGCTGCGGGCCGCCACCTCGCCATAGGATTCACCCAGCAAGGGGTTGTAGCCGCCCACATCTATCTTCATCAGCTCCTTGCCATACTTCTCAAACTCTTCCTGGCTCTTAAAAGACCACACTCCGGTGTTCCACAGCAACCGTTTTGGCTGCCATACTTCCACGTGCTTCAGCTGCTCCGGAAAGCGCTTCGGGTCGGCGGCGGCTTTAAAGGCCTCTTCTGCCAATATGGCGGAGGCGCTGTGCTGGCCGTGACCGGCGCGCTCATCAGGCGGGAACCGGGTGATCATCACATCGGGTCTGAACTTGCGGATAACCCATACCATGTCCGACAGCACCTGCTCCTTATCCCAGATGGTAAAGGTTTCCTCGGGATTTTTGGAGTAGCCGAAGTCGTTGGCGCGGGTAAAGAACTGCTGCCCGCCATCGGTGCGACGCGCCTGCAGCAGCTCCTGCGTACGGATGATGCCCAGGTTCTCGCTTATCTCCGGCCCGATCAGGTTCTGCCCGCCATCGCCCCGCGTGATGGAGAGGTAGGCCGTGTTGTAGAGCTTTTCGTTGGCCAGGTGGGCGATCAGGCGGGTGTTCTCATCGTCGGGGTGCGCGGCTACGTAAAGCACGTTGCCCAGCACGTTCAGCTTCTGCAGGTCCTGCAGCACTTTGGCGGCGGAGGGTTTCTCGGGCGCCTGTGCCAACAGGGGCAGCAAGGGCAGCAGGAGAAGAACCGGTAACAGCGAACGAACAAGTGATTGGCGCATCTTCATAGTAGGTTTGAGCAGCTGGTGTGGCTGCCAGGGTCAGTAAAATCTCTAAGCACTGTAAAACTAAGCATTTCTGCGGATGTATAATATGCTGATTTTGTCTTAGCGGACAAAGCGCAAAAGCGACGGAACAGACAGCGGTTGTGCTGCCCTATACTTCCGGCCGTGCAGGGCTTGCCTGGCAAGCCTCCGGCGAAAAGTGTCCTCTTTCAGTAAAAAATCACGAAAAATTATAGGAAAAAAATTAGTTAAATACTATGTTTGTCCAATATCTTTTAGTAGCTTCCTAGCACCACGTACCTTTGCCCTAACTCTTGCCCGTGTAATGTCGTAAAAACATGCATCTGCAGGGGTGTTGCATACCCTTACTTCTATATGTGACAGATAACATGCCTAGCCAAAGAGAAAGCAACATCAACGACTTTGCGTTCGACTTCCTGCGCAGTCACTACTCCGCCCAGTTCGGGGCCAAACACATTTTGGTAGATATGGAAGAACAGACCAGGCAGGGGCATACGGTGCAGGGGCTTTTCTCATTCCGGAAGGAGGACAACTCGCTTTTCGTAGCTTCGCTCCACACCCGCAACTCCCCTCAGATAGCCAGCATCCTGACGCGCTACAAGAAGAACGGCCTGAGCCTGCTTCGCTATGCCTCCTCGTTTTTTGTGCTGCTGCTGATTACGGTGGCAGGATGGCGGCTGGGCTACTTTGTTGCCGGGTTTGCCGTTGCCGTGGCCTTAGCGGCAGGCATGTTCATGCTGCACTCCCTGGCCGAGAAGCAGCTGCACACACGGCATCTGCTGCACCTGCTCGACGAGCTGAAGAAAACGCCCGCCGATGAGCAGTGGCTGGGCCTCTCCATCAGCAGCCTCACCTTCCGGAACAATTACCTGGGCAAGCAGCTGCTGCTTGCCTGCGAGCGCCGTGGCATCGGCATTGTTACGGTCGGGCAGCGCGCCAAAGTGGTGCTCATGAAAGAGCCGAAGCCGGCCACCTGCCGCCGCGGCGACTTTCTGTCCCATTACCAGTCTGATGCCCGCATCCGCAAAGCTTTACTGGGCGACACTGTTCTCCGCGTGGCCTGAATACAGGCTTTTTAGGTTTTCCCTGTCGTTTGCGCCCCCTTGTGCAACTATAGGCCGCTAGCCTTAGTACACAACTACACGCGCCCGTAAACTTTAACCAAGAGAGCCATGACACTCATTCTCATCATCATACTTGCCATAGCCATTATTATTGGGGTGATCTGGTTTAACGCCAAGACACCCAAACGATAACGTCGCTCCTCCTGCCTGATGAACATTCCCTTTATACTTTCTTTCCTTCGGCAGCTCCGGCAGCACAACAACAAAGTATGGATGGACGCACACCGGGAGGAGTACCTGCAGGCGAAAGCATACTTTGTGGAGTTGGTGGAGCATCTGCTTGCAGCGCTGCAGCAGTTCGATGCCTCGCTGCAAGGGGTTTCTGTGCAGGAGTGCCTTTTCCGGATCAACAAAAACGACTTCTCCAAAAAAGGGGAAGCCCCGTATAAAGGACACTTCGGGGCGGGTATCTCGCCGGGCGGCAGGCACTCTCCGTTTGCCAACTATGTGCTGGTGCTGGAGCCCGGGGGTCTGTCGCGGGTTGGGGGTGGCATGCGCAAGCCCGGCGCGAGGCAACTGGGGCTGATACGGGAGGAGATCGACTACAACCCGGGTCAGCTGCAGCAACTGCTGGATGAGCCTAGGTTTAAGGCCTCTTTTGGGGGATTCAGGGGCCAGCAGACCAGAAACGCGCCCAGGGGCTACGACAGATCACACCCGGAACTGGAGCTTATAAAGTATAAAGGGTTTCAGGTGCTGCATTATTTTAGCGATGAGGAAGTAATCCAGCCCCAATTTATAGAGCGGGTGCCGCCGCTGCTCCGGCAGCTAAAGCCGCTCCACGATTTTCTGAACAACGCCATAACTGAACCATAGTGAGACGACCGATCTACTTCCTGCTCAGCCTGCTGCTGCTGCTGTCCACCGGGCTGCTCTCCTGCCGGCAGGAGCCCAAGCGCATGCCCGACACGTTGCCTGATGTGTACGGCTACATCACCAATATAAAACGCACCTCTAAAGAAGGCGAGGGAAAAGCCAAGGCCGTGGTAGCGGTAAAGTCCCTGGAGGGCGTAGAAGCCAACTACACCAACGCCAGCGTGAAGATAGACGAGCACACGCTGATAGAGGATGAAACCGGCGAGGCGCTGAAGCTGGAGGATCTGCGGGAAGGGCACCAGATACAGGCCTGGTTCGATGGTGATGTGCTGGAGCGCCAGCCGGTGGAAGGCCATGCCAAGGCTGTGCGCATAAGTTTTTAAGGGATAATCCAAGGCTATACCTGGGCTACTCCCCTAACGGCGGCATACCAACTGTCTGCTGAAACAGGCTCCCGCCATAGGGCTGCAAGCCTAGCCTAAACCAAGGCATGCTGGCGGGCGAAGGCCTCCTAATGCCATGGCTGAGCTGGTGGAAAGAAGCGGAAAGACCTTTGGAGACGCAGCGCACAAATTAAACTTTCCGAATATAGAGTTTAAATTTACTCTTCCCGATTTCAGCCATTCATACTTACTGCCCGTAAAAGGAGGCTTGTGGGAGGCAGCCTGAGGGGTGCCTTTTCCGCTAACCAGTATTTACTACCAGTTAATGAAGGCATCACCTTACGCAACAGAATTTGAGAACGAGATAGCAGCCTGGCCAAAACCGATACAGCTATCAAACCCGGGAGGAAGTGTGTTCATCACGCTGCGGTTGCACCAAGGCTACATTGAGGCCAAGTGGAACGGGCATATAACTGCCGGAGATGTGATCACGGCATCTAAGGTATACCTGGCCCTGTTGCAGACTTACCCAAGTCCGGATAAGCTGCTTAACGATAAAACCAATGTAACCGGCGACTGGGCGGATGCCAACGACTGGCTCGAGTTTGAGTGGCAGCCGCAGGTGATACACGCCGGCTTGCGTTACCTGGCCCACGTTTACTCCAATAATATGTTCAGCCGTCTTTCGGCCCGCGACCTGTACTTGCGCATAACCCCGCGCATACAGATGCAGAACTTTAACCACCGGGATGAAGCGCTCCACTGGCTCTTCACCTGCCACCCTCCTCAGCTGGAGCAGACAGCTTAACGGCCAGCGGCCGCGGTTGCCTTATCGACTGGCAACCGCTACCGGAGCCTCTACTGTAATCTCTACAGTATCCAGCATCACATCCATCACTGGCTCCTCCAACACGGCAGGGGCTTCATGTAAAACAAGTTTCTTTTCTGGCTGTGGCACTTTGTAAGTTTCCTGAACTGCGAGACCAAAACCAAACATAGAGGCGGCGATAAGAACGAGGATTTTCATAGTAGTAAGATTTAAATTGTTTAACTTCATTTTGTTCTTGCAAACTTACTCTATAGTACTATGTAATACAAAGTACTGTTACATAAAACACTACTGTTTTATACCAACATGTTCTTTTTGTCCGTGAACATGGCCGGAAACAGGACGAACAAACTGTACTATCAAAGCTTTAAAGTGGCTTTTTAGATGAGCCTGCACTGCAAGCGGCATACTCCGCCACCATCTCGGGAACATGCAGGTCCGAGGTTGCATAACAGCGGGTAAAAACCCCTACCTTTGTCCCCATTTTCCATACTATGCAAAACATTACCAAAGCAACAGAAGCACAGGACGAGAAGCAGGGCAAAACCGGCTTTAAGCGCGAGATAACCCTCTTCGACGCCATTATGATCGTAACAGGCGGCATGATCGGCTCAGGCATCTTTATCGTTACCGCCGATATCTCCCGCACCGTCGTCAGCCCCGGCTACATGCTGCTGGTGTGGCTCATCTCCGGCTTTCTCACCATGGTGGGCGCCGTTAGCTATGGTGAGCTGTCGTCCATGTTCCCCAAAGTGGGCGGACAGTATGTGTACCTGAAGGAGGCTTACAACAAAATGGTGGCCTTCCTCTATGGCTGGACGCTTTTCCTGGTGATACAAACCGGCGTGATTGCTGCCGTGGGCATGGCCTTTGCGCGCTTCACCGGCGTGCTCATCCCCTGGTTCAGCGAGGACAATGTACTGCTGCAGGTAGCAGGACTGGAGTTTAACACCGTGCAGTTGCTGACCATAGTGAGCATCATCTTCCTGACGTACATGAATTCCAAGGGTGTAAAGAGCGGAAAGCTCATCCAGAACATCTTTGGCAGCACCAAGCTTGTGGCACTGTTTGGGCTTATCATTTTCGGCCTGCTGTTCGGCGTGAACGACACGGCTGTTGCCGCGAACTTCTCCGACTTCTGGGGGCCGAGCGGCTCTGCCGCCCCGGTGCCTACGGGCACAATGCTTGTATCTGCCCTGGGCATGGCCATGGTGGGTGCCCTCTTCTCTGCCGATTCCTGGAACAACATTGGCTTTTCGGGCGATGAGATCGTAAACCCGAAGCGCACCATTGTGCTCAGCATGGTGATCGGCTCTGCCATTGTAATGGGCATATACATGCTCATCAACCTAGTGTACCTGCTCGTGCTGCCGATGCACGGCTCCCCAGATGCCGCCACGGCCCTGGGCCAGGGCATCACCTTTGCTGATAACGACCGGGTGGCTGCAGCGGCAGCCGAGGTGATCGGCGGGTACCAGGCTACCGTGGCCATTGCTATCCTGATCATGATCTCTACCTTCAGCTGTAACAATGGCGCCATCCTTTCGGGGGCACGCGTATACTATGCTATTGCCAAAGACGGGCTGTTCTTTGAGAAAATGGGCCGCCTGAACAAGAACGGCGTACCGGCCGCAGCGCTGTGGCTGCAGTGCGTGTGGGCCTGTCTGCTCTGCCTCACCGGCACCTACGGCGACCTGCTCGATTACGTGGTGTTTGCCGTGATGCTGTTCTACATCCTGACGATCATTGGGATATTCGTGCTGCGCAGGAAGCGCCCGGACCTGCCCCGCCCCTACAAGGCCTTTGGCTATCCGGTGCTCCCGGCACTGTACGTGCTGCTGTCCTCCGGCATCTGCCTTATCCTGCTTATCTACAAGCCGGTTTTCACCTGGCCGGGGCTCATCATCGTGGCGCTGGGCGTGCCGGTATACTACCTGTTCGGCAACAGGTTCAGGAAGGTTAAAAGCTAAGCACAGCCATTACCTACAAGAAAGCCTGCAACCCATTTGCAGGCTTTTTCTTTGCACCACATGCCGGAATACAGCCAAAGTATAACGCACGCCTGCTGCTCACGTAGTACCAACTGAACAACAGCAAAAAGCTATATGAGCAAGGAAGATGCTATACCACCCGGGTGGAGTTACAACCCCGCATCATGGCAGCAGCGCCTGCCCATCGTCATCGCGGCGCTGGTGGGTTTTGCCATTGCCACTTACCTGGGCCTGTTCCAGCTAAAGGTAATAGACACCGTTTGGGAGCCGTTCTTCGGCAACGGCAGCCGGAAGATCCTCACCTCCAAAACCTCCCAGATACTACCTGTGCCGGACGCGGTTCTCGGAGCCATCGGCTACCTGGTGGATGCCCTAGCCGGTGTGATCGGGGGCATCCGCAGATGGCGCACCATGCCCTGGATCGTGATTGCATTTGGCCTGGCCGTCGGGCCGCTTGGTTTCGTCAGTGTGCTGCTGGTGGTGCTGCAGCCGGTAATGTACGACGCCTGGTGCACCCTCTGCCTCAGCACGGCGCTGATCTCTGTGGTGATGATCGGCCCGGCCATGGACGAGATGCTGGCCAGCCTGCAGTACATGAAGCGGGTAAAAGACGCCAGGGTATCGATGTGGAAGGCCTTTTGGGGCTATAAGGAAGTTCAGGGAAAAGTAATTTAAAGCACAGCGCTATGTGGGCACAGGTTATCAACGCAATTCTCGGCATCTGGCTTATGGCCTCGGCGGCCATACTTGGCTATAGTAATATCAAAATCATTACTGACAACGAACATATCGCAGGGCCGGTGATAGCCAGCTTTGCCATCATCTCGTGGTGGGAAGCTACCCGTGTGGTGCGCCTTTACAACGTGCCACTGGGCCTCTGGCTGCTGCTTGCCCCCTGGGTATTAGGCTACGACAACACCACTGCCACAGTAAACAGCATGCTGGTGGGCGCCCTGGTAACCGGCCTTAGTTTTGTAAAAGGAAAGGTAGAGGAAACCTACGGAGGCGGCTGGTCTGCTATCTGGAAATCGGATTCCATGCACGCCCGGGAGGCCAAGCGGCAGCCAAGGGTTGATCTGGACAAGTAGGAAGAAGACCAGCAAGTTAAACGTAAAGCACAAGGGGCATAAGCTTCTGGTGCTTTCTATTTCCTGGTATCGCCCGCTTTTTATACTTCCAAAATAAACCTCTCCAAAGCCACCTTAATTACACTTTTAAAGTATAAATTTATACTTCACACCAGTCTCTAAACGATAAAGCTATGAAACCCAGAGCAAGACGTATGGCTGTAGCGGCAGTACTGATACTGGTGGCTGCCACCGCGCTCATGATCCGCGCAGATATTCCTGCCCAGGAGCTGGAGGCAAAGTATAAGCACCCGGCCTCAAAGTATAAAAGTATAGCCGGCGCCAACCTGCACTACCGCGAAGAAGGAAAAGGAACGCCGATCGTACTGCTGCACGGTACTGCCGCCTCATTAAACACCTGGGACGGATGGGCCTCCGAACTAAGCAAAAGCCACCGCGTGCTGCGCCTCGACCTGCCCGGCTTTGGCCTCACAGGCCGGAATGCCACCGACACCTACACCATCGAGTACTACGCGGACCTGCTGCTGCACTTCCTGGATAGCCTTGGTATTGAGCAGGCCCACATTGCCGGCAGCTCCCTTGGCGGGCAGATTGCCTACGACTTTGCCGCCGATCACCCCGAGCGGGTGCAGAAGCTTATCCTCGTATCGCCAACGGGTGTTACCAACGCCAACGATAAGCGCATCTCCATGCCGTTCCTGCTGGCACAGACACCCCTGCTCAAGCACTCGCTCAGATATATTACACCCCGCTTTATTGTAGAGAAGAGCCTCCGCGAGGTGTACGGCGACGACAGCAAACTTACCGAGCAGGCCATCAGCCTGAGCCACGACATGCTGCTGCGCCAGGGCAATCGAGACGCCTTTATCGCCCGCCTGAATACCATAGATTCAGACAACCTGCACAAGCTGGCGCAGGTGCAGGCACCCACGCTCATACTTTGGGGCGAGGCCGATGCCTGGGTACCGGCGGCCAATGCCATACGCTTTCAGCAAAGTATAAAAGGGGCGCAGCTGATAATGTACCCTGGTGCCGGTCATATCCCTATGGAAGAGCTGCCGCAGGAAACGGTACGGGACGCCCTGCAGTTCCTGCGGTATGAACTGGCCGGTTTAGAGTAAAGCCAAGGAAAAAGCCTAATTTCATACTTACTGCGCTACCCCTTCTCCCCAAAAACAAGTATCTTTCTCATCGTACAAGTATACCATGAGCAAAGCATACTTTATTAGCGGGCTGGGGGCCGACTGGCGCATGTTCCAGTACCTCAAGCTGCCCGAGTACGTGCCCCAGCAGTATGTGGAGTGGGTAGAGCCCGAGCATATCGACGAGCCCCTGCACGCGTACGTACACCGGCTACTGGACCAGATCACCGATCCGGACCCGATTTTAGTCGGCATGTCCTATGGCGGGCTGGTGGCCATTGAGCTGAGCAAGATCCTGAGGCCGCGCAAGACCATCCTCATCTCCAGCCTGGCCACACGCCAGGCCCTGCCCGCCATTTATCGTGTCGTGGGCAGAACCGGCCTGCACCGCTGGATGCCACTGAAACTGATGCAAAGCGTGCACCCGATCGCCCCGCTGTTCTTCGGGGCGCACACGAAGCAAGAGAAACAACTGCTGAAGCGCGCCATCCTGGAGATAGACGAAAAGGTGCTGCGCTGGTCGCTGGGGCAACTGCTGGCCTGGCCGCAGGAAGAGGTGCTGCCGGGGCTGGTACAGATACACGGCACCCGCGACCGCATCCTCCCCCTGAATGACAGGCCCGGCATGATCAAAATAAAGCATGGCGGGCACCTGATGGTGCTGCACCAGGCCGACGAAATAAGTGCTACCTTGAGCCGTATATTAGAAGAGACATGGATAAAAGCAGATACATTATTACCACCACCGGCGGGCAGCAGGTAGACCTGACGCAGGCCCAGATCCTGCGCAGCAACAACCTCTACCCTTTTGGCCAGCACAATTATGCCGTTTATGAAACCCCGGAGGGAGTTTTCGTGAAAGCTCTGAACAGCGGGGAGCGCGAAATCATGCTAACCCACTTCGAACAAATAGCTGAGCAGGAAGCCCGCAACTACGACCATCCATACTTCCGGACAGACAACTAGCCTATGCAACTGAGCTTTTGGGAACAGGAAACCTACTTTAAAGACATTGACGTGCTGATCATCGGCAGCGGCATTGTAGGACTTAACGCGGCCCTGCACCTGAAACAGCAACAGCCAACGCTGAAGGTAATGGTGGCCGAGCGCGGGTTGTTGCCTACCGGGGCTAGCTCCAAGAACGCCGGCTTTGCCTGCTTTGGCAGCCCCTCTGAACTGCTCGACGACCTGCAACACCACTCCGAGGAGGAGGTATTTGGCTTAGTAGAGCGCCGTTGGAGAGGCCTGCAGCGCCTGCGCCGGAACCTCGGCGACGCCACCATCGACTACCACCGTTGGGGAGGCTACGAGCTGTTCGATGCGCAGCAGCAGCAGCTGTATAAGGCCTGCGTAGAGCAACTCCCCTACCTGAACAGGCAGCTGCAAGACATCATCGGAGAGCCGCAGGTTTTCCAATCCGCAGACGCTAAGATCAGCCAGTTTGGCTTTAAAGGTATCCAGCACCTGCTCCTGAGCACTTCCGAGGGCCAGATCGACACGGGTAAGATGATCCTGGCGCTCACGCAGAAGGTGCAATCCATGAGCGTGCTGGTGCTCAACGGGCTGGAGGTACAGGCGCTACAGGAGAATGCGAAGGATGTAGTTGCTGTGACGGCTCAGGGGTTGTACCTAAAGGCAAGGGCCGTACTGGTGGCTACCAATGGCTTTGCTCAGAAGCTGCTGCCCACGCTGCAGGTGCAGCCGGCGCGCGCGCAGGTGCTCATCACCAAGCCTATAGACAACCTTAAACTCAAAGGCACCTTCCACTACGACAAGGGGTATTATTATTTCCGCAACATCGGCAACCGGGTGCTCTTTGGGGGCGGTCGCAACCTGGCTTTCGAGGCGGAAACTACGACCGAGCTGGGGCTGACGGAACTGATCCAGCACAGGTTGGAAGAGCTGCTGCGCGACGTGATCCTCCCGGACACACCTTTTGAGGTGGAGCACCGCTGGAGCGGCATCATGGGCCTGGGCACCGGGAACGCCAAAACTACCTTAGTGCAGAAGGTAACAGACCGGGTAAGCTGTGCCGTGCGTCTGGGCGGCATGGGGATAGCCATTGGCTCTTTGGTAGGTGAGGAGGGCGCCGGGCTAGTACTGCAGCAGCTATAGAGCATACTTCCCTACTTCTATAAATTCTATGAATAAAGCAAGAAGGGCCATAACAGGCTTAAGCACATCACCTCAAACAGTTCTTTTGCTTATATGGGTATTGGCAACCATTATTAATGTAAACAAAGCATTTCACGTTGATGACGTTTTCCATTTAGAAGCTGCTGAGTGGATTAAGCTCAACCCACTCAAGCCGATGTCGGGCAGCATTAACTGGGACAACACTAGTGAGCCAATCTTCCATTTTAATCAACCTCCTGGATACTTTTACTTTATAGCAATAATAGGTTCTGTGTTCGGTTTCTCTGAAATTCCTTTGCACCTTGCACAGTCTGTATTCAGCCTACTGACCGTTATCTATTTTTACAAACTCCTCTGCCTCTTCCAGAAGGACTTTGCATTGATAGGCACATCCCTTCTTATTTTAGGACCGGCATTCTTGGTGAATCAGAATATAATGATAGATATTCCAATTCTCTGTCTATCTGTCATTTTCATTTATCTGCTTGTGCAGGAAAATGAGGCGTTTGCTACAAGAAATTTGTATCTGGCCTCAGGTATCCTTACAATCGGTCTGTTGCTAAAGTATTCGTTACTGCCCCTCATTTTGGTATTGGTATATGCAATATATGAAAAGAGGAAGGTCCATTTGATGAAGGCACTTTTGATCCCAATAGTTACTCTTCTTGTCTGGACGTGTCTCAACTACATGGAATTTGGCAGTTCGCATTTGATAGGCAGACCAAGGAATGACGTTACCTTTAGGCTTATCCTCGATAATTTTACAGCATTTATTCTTACAATCGGAGGAATTGCTCCCTTTTCTCTCTTGTATATCAGCGCCTTCCTGAGGAATGAGAAGAGATGGTTAATCAAAATGGTAGTTCTAAGTATTACTGTAGTTGTAATAGCCGCTTATCTCATGGTATTTGGGTTTGTGGTGAGATCAATTCCTCATAGCCTCTTTTGGATAGTTTTTGCTTATAACGGCTTACTTATTATCATCCTTTTCTTCTTTGCTGCAAAGAGAATGGCTCCTGACAGAAAGGCTGTATTAATACTACTTTGGGGGCTTTCAATGGGAGCGTTTATTGTGGTTTATGCACCATTTATGGCTACAAGGCATGTGCTCCTACTCCTCCCCCCGTTCATTGTATCAGGCAGCTACGTCTTTAGAAATGCATCACCTAAGGCTATTACAGCATCGATAGTTCTAACTTGCTTCTTAGGTTTGGTTTTAAGTATATCTGATTGGGTTTATGCGGATTTTTATAGAAAGGCTGTTCCATTAGCCCTAAGGCAAGTACCTCAAAATAGTAAAGTATGGACTATCGGGCATTGGGGATGGCAATGGTACAGTAAAAAGGCTGGCATGCTGTTTTATGAGTCTGATGTTTCCACTCCTGAGGAGGGAGATTACTTAGTTTCTCCTGAGGTTATTTCAAAACAGCAAATATCAGATAACATAGTATTAGAGGAAAAAGCAAGTGTAGTTTACCCACCAAGCCCACTGAATGTATTTACCACCGCGCATTTTGTCAGGTTTTACAACTCCTATTCCTACAAACCTCCTTGGTATCTTTCCTCTTCCCCAGTAGACTCTGTAGTGGTCTATCGAATATCAAAAGTTAAATAAAGTTAGCTTTACAGAAAACAAAAAAGGCGAACTGTGCTGTTACAGTTCGCCTTTTACATGCTGTGTCTGGCCTGCCTTAAGCTGTTACCCATTTGCCTTTTCTTTGGTGAGACATTGGGTTAACGGGACGTTTTTGTGCTTCCTGCTCGGCGCGATAGAAGGCATTGTACTCTTCCTCCCCCAGTTCCTCGCGGAGCGCAATATGAAATAGCGCCAATTCCGGGTAATGCTTGTACTGTTCCTGGCGCTCCTGTGGATTGCTTCTGTTAAAATCATAAAAACTTCTCATGGTCATTGTCGCTGTTTCATCTTTTTGGTTTGCAATCTATTAAACACCAATAACATACTCTTAACCTATCCTTAAAGTTGTTATATTCTTTACTACAGCCACTGCCTTCGCCACGGATCCCGGCTATTAGCTAAGAAATAGAGTTCATCCACCTAAATTTTACAAGCTACTCCCTCAGAAGTTGCCCTAATACAGTTGCACAGAAATCTTTATGGCAGCTTTATTGAACAGTCAAACCCCGTGCTATACTTTATATAATAAAAATACAATTACACTTTAGAGCTCCCTCAAAACAAAGGGCCTGACAATATGCCGGGCCCTTTGTTTTTGTCGCTAAGCTGATCCCTACTGCTGCAGGCCCAGCACCTCGGTGCCCTGCTCAAACACTATATCCACCGGGATGTTGGCTTTCGACAGGCGGTCCAGGTCTGCCTGCAGTTGCGGGCTGATCTGCCCCTGCTCGTTCAGCAGCGTACCCACACCAGCGTAGTCGCCGTTGCCTTGGAGCGTCAGGATCTTCTCCGACAGCTTATTCATCGCCTCGCGCATTTTCTCGTAGTTCACGCGGTACTTGCCGGTTTCCTCATCGCGCTCAAAGGCACCGTTCTCCCTAAAGAAGTTGAAGCGTACCATATTGGCCTTGCCGTGCGCACTGGCCGCCCCGAAACGCACCGAACGGAAGATACCCGCCAGGAAGGTCGTATAATACTCCTTCAGGTCGCCTTCCAGTTCGCCTTTCTCATGCAGTTGCGTGATCATGTACAGACCCAGGATATCTGCCTTACCCTCTTCCAGCGCGGAGGCATGCTCTTTCAGGGCCTCACGCACTGTGCCTTTGTTGTTGATCGTGTTCTTGATGCCCAGCCCGTGCGCTACCTCGTGGAACATGGTATTGGCAAAGAAGGCATCGAAGGTAACATACTGCTGCTGGTCCTCCGCGATCAGTTCCTCGGCAATCGGCTCCATGATCTTGTCGAACTTGGCCTGCATGGCATTCTTGAGCTGCAGGCGGCGCGTACCCTTCTTCAGCTGCACCTCCTCATCGTTGGGCAGGTTGATGGCAATGGTCTTGCTGCCTGCGTTGCTGTCGCCGGCATAGTATACCACGTCGTAGGCGTTCAGATCAGAGTCGGTGCCCGGGGTCTCGGTTTTATACTGGGCCGGCACCGGAAGCCCTTGCTGCAGCTCCGGCAGGAAAGCCGCATACTTGGAGAGGCGCTCGCTCCATTCCATATCCTTCACCAGCACGTAGGCCTCATGCGCCGCCTTGTAGCCGAACAGCTTGTCCTCATACGTCTCGATAGGGCCGATCACCAGGTCGAGCCTGTTGGTCTTCATGTCCATCCAGGCCAGGTCCGACGGCTGGTAATTGTCTGTTAGCATGGCCTCGGCACGCAGGGTCAGGTACTTTTTTAGGCCAGCATCCTCAGCCAGGGCAGCAGCCTGCTTCAGCAGATCCGATACGCGCTGCACCTCCTCCCTGAACTGCACGTGGTACGGCACCGTGATCAGCTTCCCGTTCTCATCACGGCGCAGGAAAGTATACTGGCTGGCCTTGTCAGACAGGTTGGCCTGCTCAAACTCCTCCTTCGTCATATCGGCCGGGTAGAAGTTGGCACCGTCTGGCTTTGGTCCTACTCCCGGTATAAATGGTTCGTTGTTGTCCAGGCGGTCCCAGGGGCCATAATTAATTTGTACATATTTTTGGGCGGCCTCATTGTCCAGCGCAGTCAGCAGCGAATCGCGCTTGCCGTAGGCTTCGTACCAGAAGAGCTTGTTCATGATATCCGATGCCTCTATCAGCAGCGGGATCATTTTCCGTTCGTTCTCGCTCAGGTGGCTCAGGTCAGCGGTAAGGCGCACCGAAGTATAGGTGTCCACCTTCTGCTGCAGTTCGTCTGTGGCAACGGCTTCTGTGGTTTGCTCTGCGCCATCGGTGCTGCTGTTGCTACAGCCCATGGTAGCGGCTGCCAGGGCAGAGGCGAAAAGTATGTGGCGTGGTTTCATACGATAGTTTAGGATTAGTTTTACTGATGAAGATAGTGGTTTTTGGGGTTTTGGCAAAGGGGGAGGTTTGTTCTTCGGCTATACTTTCTTTACTGTTTTCTGCAGGGTGATAGTGACATTTGTTGCGCGGTCCCTCGCTGCCCGTGGCTTTTTATACTTTGGCTATACTTTATACTTTTTCTGGCGCAAGCGTCCGCTTGTGCCTTTTTATACTTGATACTTGCTGTTCCGGACATCCCTGTCCTGAACCAAAGCTGCTACGGACTTTCTAATCCGCGTAAGCCATACTTTTATACTTGCAGCTATACTTTAATCATACTTCCGCTCTTTCGGATTTGCAATCTGCGCGAGCCATACTTTATACTTTCTCATTTTATACTTCCATAGCCCCTGCTTCCTTCCACTTGAACCAAGCTATACTTGTTAGCTACTGTTCATCCACGGCTTTACAACCTGCTCTTTTCATAGCAAGCTTTGGTGCTCTCCAGCCCGCGAGGGCTCGTCCTGGGGTAGGGGCCCTCAATAAGGCCATCGCGCTGTCTATTGAAGCTGCTCCTCGCTGCCGCTCCGGGCTGCTGAGCAAGCTCAGCACCGCATCAATAGAAGGCGCTCAACCCAAGGACTGGGATCACATTGGATAGCTGCTGCTATGCGCTTAAGCTAAGTCCCCCTTTGAAAGGGGCAGGGGGATCACCCTGAATAGCCCATGCCATGAAGCTTATACTTCTGAAATGGCAGCCACAGAAATTCCCCTCCTTGGAGGGGCCAGGGGTGGGTTTATACTTGTAGGGACAGGTCGCGACCTGTCCGCGGGATGCAGGATCCTATGAAACTTATACTTGGGTTAAAGCAATAACAGACTCCTCTCCTGAGGGTAGTGCCCTCAAAAAAGTCAAATCTAGGATCCCGGACTTGTTTCGGGAGAGGGATAGGGGTGGTTGGACACGGTGCTGCAAGAACAAAAAAGGGAAGTAACTGCAGTTGCTTCCCTTTTTAAAGTTTAAAAGTATAAAATCCCGCCTCTAAAACAACCCAAACAGCTCGCGCTGTATCTTTTCAATAATTGTTCCCAGGTCCTCCGGGTTAGCCACAAAATCGAGGTTGTTTACGTCTACCACGAGCAGTTTGCCCAGGTCATAGTTGCCCATCCAGCTGTTGTAGTGCTCGTTCAGATTGCGCAGGTAGTTAATGCTGATGCTGCTTTCGTAGTCGCGGTTGCGTTTCTCTATCTGGCCTATCAGCTTCGGCAGGTCGGCTTTCAGGTAGATCATCAGGTCGGGCGCCTTCACCATGCTGATCATGGACTGGAACAGCGCGTGGTAGTTCTCATAGTCGCGGGTGCTCATCAGGCCGGACTGGTGCAGGTTTTTGGCGAAGATGTAGGCATCCTCGTAAATGGTGCGGTCCTGGATTACATCCTTATTAACGGCCTGTATCTGCTGCACCTGGTTAAAGCGGCTGTTCAGGAAGTAAACCTGCAGATGGAAGGCCCAGCGTTCCATGTCCTCGTAAAAATCCTTCAGGTAGGGGTTGTTGTCCACTGCCTCCAGGTATAGATCCCAGTTAAAGTGTTGGGCCAGCTTGGTAGCCAGCGTAGTTTTGCCGGCGCCAATGTTGCCAACGATCGCGATATGCATGGTAATCTGTTAATTGAAAACTTAAGGGTTACAAAAGTAACAGATTTTAGCGCAGCATTATCTACAAATTCCCCACGGGGTTATCAACATCGGGAAAAAACATAAATGCATACTTGCTCACCGGTTAGGCACGCCAGACCACGGACGCCAGAAGCGAAGGCCGCCCCCGCACAAAGTATGGATGAGGGTTGCTCTAATAATTTCCCCTACTCTTCGATTGCCACAGCCTCTTTTCTTGTTTTGATCCTTGAAACGACATGTGCTCCCACCTCCTTGCCTTGCGCGGCACCGTTCACAATGGCCGGCATAAAGTGGATGCCTCCATACAGGCGGCTCATGGCGGCTTCTTCAGCGGCCTGCTGAAAGGAACTAAAAGACCGGACAGGCAAGCCATAGGCGACCTCGGTTGAGTCTACATAGGCAAATGAAGGCCCAAACAGATCGGTCAGGACTACAGCCGCCGCGTTTGATATCACGCTATGCCCGCTGGGGTACTCCGGGAAGGGAGGCGTCTGTAGCAGCGGCACCCACTTCTCATCTACCAGCATGTTGATGGCTGTTTCCGGCCGTATGCAGTCACTGCGGTACTTTTCGTCCCAGCAGCTGATAAACCCATCGGCCAGCGAAACCGATACCCGCAGGTAAGCTTCCAGGGTTTCCATCATATCGGCTTCTGCCTTCCGTGATGCAATGCCCGTGATCCCCATCCAGTGTCCGCCCGGTGTGATCTTCTTAGTGGCGTACATCACATGCCCTACCGTGTGCATTACAAAGGGGTTGCAGTCCCAGAAGCTCGCGATCTCCCGCTGTTCTTCTGTCAGCTGGTTGGTGGTTTCATAAACAGCCAGCATGTCTTTATAAAAATCGCTTTCCTTATCGGTGCTGAAAACAGAAGGTGTGGCCGGAGCAAACTGACTGCAGGAGTCCAGCACGAAAGGGCGGACTTTAAACCAGAAAGGCTCTACGGCGTCCATGTAAGCCGGGGGCGTAGGCACCCAGCGGCCGGGAGCCTGAGACACAGTATGGCGGTAGCCTCTGGTCTGTTTGTAGCCATCCTCTGCCGCGTACGCCAGGATGCTTTCCGCTGCTACTTGGCCATACCTTACCGACCGGTCAAACACATCCTTCGGCACGCCCATTTCCCTATATTCCTTGTGCAGCTGCTCTTCAAACGCATCCAGCATATCGGAGGAGAAAATAAGGCTGCGGCTAACCGTCAGAAAGGCGTTCAGACTGGCCAGCGGAAAGCAGTAAACTGAGTCAGCGGCGGGCTGCGGTATACCTTCAAAGCCATTCAACTGCCCTTCCAGCGACTGATAGGCTGGGTAATCATGCAGCAGTACCTCATAGGCAGCTATCTGGGGATAAGTATAGATCCTGCTGGCAACGGGCGGGGAAAAAATATCATGCATGATGATATCCGTCAGCTTCTTGACCGACCGGTGCAGGAATTCAGGATTAGCAGCGGCTTGTCTGTAGTCTGCGTTCTTGTCCTGGCAGCCAGCCACAACTCCCCAAACAAGAAAGAGGAGGCTAACAAATGTAAATGGCTTCTTCATTGCCTTCAGATTTTTGTTGATGAATTTAGAAAGTCGCTCCAACTAATAAAGTACCCAACAGCCAACTACAGTTAAGGCTGTGCCCCGACAGGCCGCTCTTCTTTGCTGCCTAATGCCAGCTGCTCCCCCACAGGATCTGGATTCAACTTCCGGAGGAGCTGCAAAGGCAGCTTGTTACGTGCCACCAGCATCAACTCCCCTTTCCCTGTCTCCAGTTTCTTGATATCACGCACCTCTCCCTGCAGCAGGAACCGGCTTTCGGTAGGGGGTATTGCTGTAAAGCCGCCTTTGCCGTCACCGGCCAGCAGCACGCCATAGCTGGCATCATACCTACCCTGGTAAGTGCTTACCCCATAATAATTCCCGCCGGCCAGGATATCCAGGTGCCCATCATGGTTCACATCCTCCACATAGAAAGAGAAGACCTTGGATACCTGCGCCTCCCGGGGCAGTAGGTGCTTTTTGAAGGTCCCCGCGCCCAGGTTCTCCAGGTATAATGACTCAAACGTATTCACCTCCAGCACATGGGCGTCTTTAAGCTCGCCCTTATTAAAAAGCTTGTCTATAGTTTTGCCAGCATACCCGGTATAGGTCGTAAACTTCTTATTAATGAGTGGGATTTGCTTCCCCAACTCATCTTTTGTGGCCACAGGGTACCAATCGTTATGCAGGCGGTAGGCCAGGATATGGTCCAGTGTTTCGTTAGCGTCAATATCCTTCACATACATCCTAAGGGCCACATCCTCCCTTTTCCTGAATTTTGTATTAGTGCCGAGGTTGCCCAGTATCAGGTCCGGGTCGCCGTCGTTGTCAAAATCCGCGGCTTTCACCGTTTGCCAGAAACCTACAGTCTGGTTCAGTTCTTCCCTACCAGTTACTTTAACCAGCATGTTGCCCTGGTTTTCAAAGACCGTTACCGGCATCCAGTCTCCTACCACCACCAAATCCGTATCGCCGTCCTGGTCATAGTCAAACCAGGCACCGTCTGTCACCATACCTGCCCGGCTAAGCCCAGGCGCCAGCTCATCCGTTTTATCTGAGAAGTTGCCTTTCCCGTCGTTGATGAGCAGGTAGGAGTTGGGAGAATGACCATACTGGTACGCCAGCACTCTGCCTCCCACGAACAGGTCCAGGTCACCGTCGCTGTCAAAGTCAGAAGCCCTTACGCAGCTCTTGTTATCATACATGGGAGGCAAGCCCTTGCTCCTCGAGAAGTTGCCCTTCCCGTCGTTGAGGTAAAGCCGGTCAAACTGCTCCTGCATCTCCCCATAAAACTCATTTCCGCCGCTCACCACGTACAGGTCCGGATAACTGTCGTTGTTGGCGTCAAAGAAGATGGCGTCGACATCCTCATATACCGAATCTGCCTGGAAAAGCTCTTGATTCGAAGAAACAAACCGTCCGTCCGGCTGCTGCAGAAAGAGCGAGCCGGCCTGCCACTTGGCTCCTCCCACGTAAAAATCATCCAGGCCATCACTGTTCACATCCGCAACAGCTATTTTAGGTCCTTCCGTGGAGGTTTGGAATGGGATCAGGCTTTCCCGATAGAACTCGAGGTAGTTATTTTCCTGATGTCTGAAATTAACCTGGTAAGCGTCTGTCACATCTTCAAACAATGGCTGGTGCTTCGGTGCAAAGTGACTGTAATACACACTGGCCTCCTCGCGGGCAGCGGACTGCTCCAGCACCAGGGTAGTGTTGGCCTGGATGTTGGTCCGTAACTCAACTTTTTGATTGCCCCAGATTACGATCAGGGTATCTACCTTTGATTCTTTGCCCAGGCCAAAGTTCAGAACAGGCTCCACAGAGGACATGAACCCGCGCGCAGGCATCAACTGCTGTACCTGTATCCCTTCTTTGCTCTTGAGCAGCACTTTGGCGCCGTAGCCAAAGGTGTTCAGTTTATCCCCCTTCAGCTGTACCTTAAGATATTTGTTGCCACTCAACTCATTGCCGTTGTTCTTGTAAATACCGGCAGGCTGGTTGATGTTGTTGGTGATCAGCTCCAGGTGGCCATCCTTATCCAGGTCGGCGTAAACGGCTCCGTTTGATACTGTTGGCTCGGCGAAGCCCCAGGTCAGGGATTTATCCTGGAAGCGCAATCTCTCGGTTCCTTTGTAGAGGTAGTTGTGCACCTTCCCGTCCGGCATCATGCTGATGGCTTTCTGATCCAGCGATTTTGAGATTTCAGGGGCATGGAGCATGGAGTCAGAGGACGCGAACTTGATGTAGTCCATGTTGTTCGGCCGGCGCACAATACCGTTCGTGATGAAGATGTCTTTGATGCCATCGTTATCATAGTCGGCCAGCAGGGTGCTCCAGCTCCAGTCGGTTGCTGCTACGCCGGCCATTAACCCGACATCTGAGAATCGCTCCCCGCCATGGCTTAGCTGGAGGCAGTTACGGCTGTACTGGTTATAATAGCCGAACTGCAGCTTATACAGGAAAATATCCAGCGGATCCTCTCCCATGGAGGTCTTCTCCACTACTTCATCTTCCGGGTACATATCCAGCGTCATCAGGTCGGGGTAGCCGTCGTTGTTCATATCGGCGGCGTCGCAGCCCATTGAGAACCTGCTCAGGTGCTGAAAATGATCCTTCACGCTCTCCGTAAACGTGCCATTGCCATTATTCAGGTAATAGTAATCGTCTTCGTGGAAATCATTAGACACATAGATATCATCCCAGCCATCGTTGTTCATATCAGCCACCACTACGCCCAGCCCATAGCCCATCGCGGCACCATATATACCTGCCTTGTCACTTACGTCTTTAAACTTGACAGCCACTCCTGCTACAGCCTCCCCATCCGCTGAGATCAGCTGGTTTTCAAACAGGATGTCTCCCGCCTCGTTACTGCGGAGGTTCCGGGCACTTACGCGGTCGTAGCTCCGGGAAGTATGCACGGCATGGTTCAGCAAGTATACATCCAGATCGCCGTCGCGGTCATAGTCGAAAAAGGTGGTCTGCGTAGAGAAGCCGCTGAAATCCAGGCCATAGTCCGCGGCTCTCTCGGTAAAGGTCACCTTGCCGTCAGCGCCTGCCCCATTGTTAATGTATAGCTCATTGGAGCCTTCGAGGCCCTTGTAATCGCTCACTGCACATACATAGATGTCCAGCAGCCCGTCGCCGTTTACATCGGCCATCGCCACGCCCGTTTGCCAATCGGAATAACCCTCTATACCAGCTGTTTCAGATATGTCCTCAAACGTAAAGTTTCCCTTGTTCAGGTATAGCTTGTTCTTGCCCTGATTAGAGACGAAGTATAGATCCACCAATCCGTCGTTGTTCACGTCGCCAGCCGCTACGCCGGCCCCATTATAAAAATACAAGTAGCTCAGGATGTTCAGCTTGTCAGTGTCCTGCACCTGGTTCACGAAGCTGATGCGGGTTTGCGTAGAATCCAGTGCCTCAAAGAGCGCAGGCTCCCCTTGGGCTGCTTTACTCTGGCAGCCAGAAAATGAGAGCGAAGCCGCAATCGCAATCCCTCCTATTGTTAACAGTTGGTTGATATGCTTGGTTAGTATCATGAGAGCGTGTTTCATAAGCTGGCAAACTAAACAACTACATTCCCGCCTTTACCGTGCAGCTATCTTCTGTCTCTTGTTTTGGAGGCCAAAAACCTGCAGCGGGGCATTATTCTTTGCTAAGAGGAAATAAACCTGTCCATTAGCCCCGGCCACCTGCCGCATCCTGCGTACCTGTCCTTTTGTAAAAAAGCCCGTGTCCTTCGGCTTTCTTACTTCAAACCGGCCATTGCCCCTGCCTTCCAGCAACAGGCCATAGTTGGCATCGTACTGGCCTATCTCCGGCAACACATCATAAAAATTCCCGGCCAGCAAAATATCCAGTTGCCCATCCTGGTTATAATCTACTGTTTCAATAGCATGAATCGGGGAAAACTGCACTTCTACGGGCAGCGCCTCCAGAGAAAAAGTACTATTACCCTGATTTATCAGAAAGGATGAATTCGGATTAACCACTTTTCTTACTACTGCCGCTTTCAGTTCCTCCTCCGGCAGCATCTCCTGAAGCTGTTTGCCGGCATAGTCCTGGTGTTTTATGAACCTCCTCTTGATACTGGGTACCTGCCTTTGCAGGTCCTGCTTCAGTACCATCGGGTAAGCCTTACCATCTTCTGCATAGCAGGTGATGATTTGCTCTACCGTACCGTTGTCCTCAAAATCGTGCACGTACAGCTCTACAGGCTGCTTCAGGCTGGCTGCCATCCGGCTGTTCCAGCCTAGGTTCCCAAGTATGAAATCGGTGTCCCCATCCCCGTCTAAGTCGACAGCCTTCATGGTGTTCCACCATCCGGCTGAGTTTGGCACTTCGGTTTTAGCGTTTAGCTTTTGCCCTTTCTCATTCGCGAATACAGTGACCGGCATCCAGTCTCCCACCAGGACAAGCTCCGGGTATTTGTCTCCGTTCAGATCGGCCCAGGCTGCCTCCGTGATCATGCCCAACTCATTGGACGGTAGGTACCGCTTGGTGTAGTTCTTGAAGCTTCCGGTTCCGTCGTTCACATACAGATAGCTAGGCGGATCATAGCCGTATCCGCTTGGAATCATGCGGCCACCCACAAACAGGTCGATGTCGCCGTCCCGGTCAAAGTCGGCAGCTGCTACGCAGGAAGCATTGGTCTTCAGGTTAGGCAGCCGGTTCTCTTTGGCAAAATTCCCTCTACCGTCATTTATATAGAATCTGTCCAGCAGCTGAGGTGCCTCAGACATAAACTCATTGCTACCGGTCACCACCATCAGGTCAAGGTCCCCATCGCCGTCTGCATCAAAGAACTGGGCCGCTACGTCCTCAGCGTCCAGGTCTTCTGCAAAAACACGGCAGCTACTCTCCTCGAACGTACCATTCTTCTGCTGCAAGAACAGTTTCTTGGCCCCTCCTGCTGCTCCGCCTAAGTATACATCCTCCAGCCCATCGCCATCCACATCACCCGTTGCCAGTGCTGGCCCCTGGGTGGAGAGCATCTGCTTTAGCAGCGCGTCGCGGTTGTAGTCCACAAAGTTGCTTTCCTGATGCACGTACTTTAGCCTTACGGCCTGGGTAGCATCATAAAAAGTTTTGTCCGGTATAAGTGCCTCGGGTATGTGCAGTTGGTCTGCCTGCTGGTAGTTCAGCAGGAGCTCCTGACCTGCCTTTACCTGTTGCAGCACCTGCATCTTGTCGTCCGGCCAAATCACCCGAACCGAGTCGATCTGCTCCTCTTTCCCCAAGCCGAAGACGAGCGTCAGGTCTACGGATGACTCAAAGCCACGATTGGGCATCTGCTGCAGGTACACCGTTTTTTGGGGCTGGTGCACGTATACCTTGGCTCCTATCCCGTTGAGGTTTGCCTGCCCTCCTTTCAGTTTGACGCGCAGGTAGTGGTGTTGCAGTTTTTCAGAAGTTTTGTTCCGGTAGATGGAGACCGGCATGTTCACGTTGTTCACCACCAGATCCAAGTCTCCGTCATTGTCCAGGTCACCGTAGGCAGCGCCGTTGGAGAAGCTGGGCGTGCCCAATCCCCATGCTTTAGCTTGATTCGTAAACTGCAGATTCCCCTGGTTTTGGAAAGCATAGTTAGGGATAGGCGTGGAGGTCATCTTCTCGATCAGTTCCTTGTTGTAGCTGTACCCACCGCCTTCTGCCGCTCTACGCATGGTTTCCTCACTTCCAAGGAAGTTTACAAAGTCCTGATCCGTCAGGTCCTGGTAAATGCCGTTGGCCACAAAGATATCTTTCAGGCCATCGTTGTCCATGTCGAAAATCAGCGCGCCCCAGCTCCAGTCCGTCGCGTGTACTCCGGCCAGCCGGGCAACCTCACTAAAGGTGTTGTCCCCGTTGTTGAGGTGGAGCATGTTCTGCATGTACTGGAGGTGGAAATCGCGCGCCAGTTTGAGCTGCTGCAGGTCGTAATTCTCGTAAGCAGTGGTTCTCTTTAGCCTGACATCGTCCCAAGGCAGCATGTCGGTCACAAAAATATCCAGGTTGCCACTGTTTGTGAGATCGGCTATGTCTGCGCCCATGGAAGAAAGGCTTTCGTGGGGCATCCACTCCTTGCTGGCTTCGGTAAAGGTGCCGTTCTGGTTGTTGAGGTAGAGGTAGTCTCGCTCGTAAAAATCGTTGGAGATAAAAATGTCCAGCCAGTTGTCGTTGTTCACATCGCCGATTGTAATCCCCAGCCCGAAACCGATCAGGCTGCCGTATATCCCTGCTTCTTCACTCACATCCGTAAACAGGCCCTTGTCATTGCGGAGCAGCTTGTCACCGCCCAGCTTGTTGCGCTGATCCCGAAGATTGGTGAAGCCCAGGTGGCTGACCGGGTAGGAGCTGTTATTGAGCAGGTACACATCCAAGTCCCCGTCGCGGTCATAGTCAAAAAAAGTGGCGTGGGTAGAGTAGCCCTCATCATCCAGGCCAAAGGCAGTGGCTTTATCTGTGAAGCCGGGTATACCTGTATCAGAGAGGCCGTTGTTTAGAAACAGCTCATTTTTACGGTTGTCGCCATTTACCTCTCCTGCATTGCAGACATAGATATCCAGCAGGCCGTCGCCGTTCACATCGGCCATGGTTACGCCGGTGCTCCATGCCTGGTTGCCCCCTACCCCTGCCTGCTCCGTAATGTCTTCAAACCTGAAGCCTCCCTGGTTCAGGTATAGCTTGTTCTGACCTGTGTTCGAGGTAAGGTAGATATCCGGCAGCCCGTCGTTGTTCACATCCCCTATCGCCACACCTCCTCCGTTGTAGAAGTTACGGTAGTTGAAGATGTTCATATCCTCGCTGCTTTCCACCATATTGATGAACTCAACGTGCGTGGCGGCAGCATCCAGTTCCATGAACAGGGGATCCTCTTTCTGCTGTGCTTCCCTGCTGCAGGCAACACAGGTGGCAAGGATAAGGGTGGTGGTTAGTGCGGATATTCTCATAAGGACAGAACAAGGGTAGGATGTGTCGCTATAACTCAAATTTTCCGGTAAGCAGATTTTGTCTGCGTACCGGAAAATTCATTAGGATTATGCACAAGATTAATAACCTGGGTTCTGGGTCAGGTTAGGGTTACTGGCAAGCTGTTGGGCAGGGATCGGAAACAGTCTTCTGTGTTCCTGCGTGTTGGTCTTGAACTCCCAGGTGTCCTGGGTAAATTTACCAAAGCGGATCAGGTCGTTGCGGCGCCAGCCTTCCCAGGCGAACTCTCTGCCGCGTTCTTCCAGAAGTAAATCCAACGTCAGGGACGAGAGCGGGCTAACGCCGGCACGGGCACGAACCTGGTTCACCAGGTCCAAAGCCTCTCCTGTGTTTCCTAAACGCAGCAGTGCCTCTGCCTTCATCAAGAGCACATCGGCGTAGCGAAATACTACAAAGTCATTGTCCTGGTCCGTACGGTTGTTGTTACGCTGCACTTCATACTTTACATTGCGCACCCCTTCATTTGCAAAGGCTCTCTCTAGGGATGTTATCTCAGGCGTGAAGATTAGTTCTTTGCTCTGATTATCAACCGCATCGGTAAACGTAATGATGTCACCGGAATTATCTAACTGCGGCCCTACCAACCATATGTCCTGGCGCTGGTCATTATCAGAGAACAGGTTATAGAATTCGGCCCGTGTGGCAAACCCATTCCACGGGCTTGTGTTCAGGCCATACACCGCCCCCTGTGCATAATGCAGCGTCCTCATTTGCGGGTTCATGCCTCCTGCCAAGACCCTGTCATAAGGTATGGTGAAGATGTTCTCTACCCACGTGGCCTCATTGGTGCCGTTATCCACAGCAAAAAGGGATAAATAATCCGGGACAAGCATGTAAGTGACAGGAGACTCGATGACTGCATTAGCGGCATCTATGGCTTCCTGCCACCTGGGAACACCAGTATATACTTCAGAGTTTAAGTACAGCTTTGCCAGCAGCGTGTTGGCCGCAGCCTTTGTAAAGCGCCCGTACAATTCCTGCGTATTGCCCTCTCTCAGGTCAGGCAATGCTGCCAGAATTTCACTTTCTACAAATGCAAATACCTCTTCCCGTGTGTTCTGGGTCGGGCTTCCGGGAGGGGTCTCTTCTGTGATGATCGGCACGTTGCCAAACATATCCATCATCCAGAAGTGGGCGAAAGCGCGTAACATTCTTACTTCTGCCACAATGGCTTCCTTACCCTCTATGTCCAGCTCGCTTGAGTTGAGCGCGGTCAGGTTGATATTGGCATTGGCGATGACGCGGTAGCCCCATTCCCAGGATCCGTTGATCTGACCGGGTGACACGGGTGTCCACTCATGCCTGGCCATCTGCTGCCAGGCACCATTATCGAACCAGTCCGGCCCGCGGGTAGGTACGACCAATTCGTCCGTGGTCGCCTCCAGCAACACCAAGGGAGGATCAAAAAAGCCCCGAAGCTCAGCATAGGTGGCTCCAACCGTTGACAGCAGCTCTGCCTCAGTAGAGGGAAATTTAGAAGCTTCCGCCTGGTCAAAAACCTCAGAATCAAGATCGGTACAGGACTGTATGCCCCAGCACAGGGAGGCCACCGAAGCAACAGCTAAAACCTGCAAACGCTTATATGTTCTCATGATGGAATCAAATTATGGATGAGGTATCTCTCGTAAATCATAGGTACGTTCCTTAAAAAGTCAAAGAAATTCCGAGGATGAAGGTGCGGGTTCTCGGGTAGAACGACAGTGGCTCAATACCAGGCGATAAGCCCGCCGCTAGTATATCGCCCGTGTTGATATCGGTTCCCCCTAAAGACCGCCGGATAGCGGAGGCCTCGGCAGGGGTCAGGTTGGCACCGCCTGCACCACCGCCACCGCCAGGCTGCACGCCGGCTGATTGAGAGCCGCCATATACATCGCGGGTAGCACCCAGCCTTGGTTCAGGGTCTATGCCACGGTAATCTGTGATCACAAACGTGTTGTTGCCGGCAATGTAAACAGAAGCGTTAGTGAGGTGCTTCCAGATAGTAGGCAGCCGGTAAGAGAGACGGAAGTTATCCAGACGGATGAAGTCCCCGTCTTCTACCCATTGGTCTGAAAATGCAGGAGATATTCCTTCCGGTATACCGGTGTCGAAGGCATCTTCCACCACGTTATTGCTTGGAAAGCGGTTAGGGTTGGCAGAGTAAATGTAAGGCCCGTTCACGATCTGATGCCCAAATGCGCCCCTGAGCAGGAAGTCGAGCGTGAAGCTCTTGTAGGAAAAGGTGTTGCCCCATCCGAATATCAAGTCTGGGTTGGCATCTCCCAAGAGCGTACGGTCGGCACCGAAGGGGTCTTCGCCTCCGCCTCCGAAGTCCTCCCACAGGTAAATGGGCTCCCCTGTATCACTGGTGCCGTAGCCTCTCAGGACCGGTCCGTAAAACTGGCCCACCGGGCGGCCCTCCAACAGCGCCACAGGTGCCGCTATACCGCCCTGGCCACTGCCAAAACTACCAAAGGTTCTGGGGCTTTCAGGGTCATACTGGAACAGGCCGGAGCTCAGCGACTCAATCTGGTTCCTGTTATGCGAAAGGTTCAGGAGAGTCCGCCACTGGAAGTTATCCGTCTCTACGGCCAGGTAATCCAGCGCCAGCTCCACGCCGCGGTTATTGATTTCTCCCACGTTAGCCAGTATGTTGGGAGCTATAGCCGTCAGGTTCTGAGAGCCATAACGGGTGCCTATGGCGATCGGGTATTCGAACAGCAGGTCTTCCGTATCCTTATCATAGAACTCCAAAGAGCCACTCAGTCGGCCATCCAGGAATGCGAAATCCAGTCCGATATTCCACATTTTGGATGTCTCCCACTGCAGGTCCGGATTGGCGTTCTGCAAAGGCCTGTAGGCAGAGCGAAACTCCCCGCCTGTCTGGTAGGTGCCGCTGCGGCCATAAAGTGGGCGGGCCGCATAGTCCGGAATACCATCCTGGTTGCCGGTAACACCATATCCTACACGCAGCTTGAGGTCATTGATAAACCCGACTCCCTGCAAAAAGTCTTCCTCTATGATGCGCCAGCCAACAGAAAGCGAAGGGAACCATCCCCAGCGGTTCTCCTCCCCGAAACGGGAAGAGCCATCTCTGCGGATATTAGCTGTCAGCAGGTACTTATCGTCATAAGAGTAGTTGATTCGACCCAAGAAGCCTATCAGAATAGCCTCTGATTGGAAAGAACCGACCTCCCGATCACTCGGAAAGTCTCCTGTTCCAAGGTTGTTGTATCCGAACACGTCCGGGAAACCTCTGTTTGCGGAGAAAAACCCTTCGTTTGATAGCTTCTGGTAAGTATAACCTCCCAGCACGTCAAAACTATGCGAACTGATTACTTTGTTATACTGTGCGGTCAGCTCCATCAGCCGGTCAACTACCTCCCGTTCAGACCTTAACCCGAAGGCGACATTGTTGTTATTTGCGCGCCACGTACTTGGCCTGAAGAAACCATAGATACTGTTAAAGCTGTTACTAGACAGGTTTACACCCAACCGCAAGTCTGTCACCGGCTCTACAAAGACTTTCAGGTTACCGAGTGTTTGTCTGTCTCTGGACTCATTGGTGATCTGCTCCATGCGTGCCACGGGGTTCTCTATCTCAAAGCCACCCGGAATGCGGTTGCCGTTAAATTCATCGAAGCCCTCTACTCCCGGCTGCAGGTAGGTGCCCTGGTCGTTAAAAACGGGGAAAGTAGGGTTAATTCTGCCGGCCAGCAGAAAAGGGAAGTAATCGACATAGTCTTTATTACTTACGAACTGCGAGAGCAGCAGCTGTACCTCCACCCGATCGTTTAAGGCTGTCTGGCTCAGGTTGAGGCGCCCGTTCAGGCGATCAAAGCCAGAGTTTATGGCAACGCCGGGCTGGTCCAGGTATACTACCGAGCCGCGGTAGGTAAACTTGTCGGTACCGCCTGACACAGCGAGGTTATAGTTTTGGCTGATGGCATTTTCGGTTAATTCGTCAAACCAGTCGGTCCTGGCACCATAGTCGTTTGCCGCCACGTCCAGCCCCTGCTCCCGCAGCCTGTCCACATACTCATCAGCCGACAGGAAGGGCAGGGTTCTGGCCACAGTCTCTACTCCGACATAGCTGTTGACATCCACAGTGATCCTGCCTTCGGTACCGCGCTTGGTCGTGATCAATATGACCCCATTGGCACCTCTTGAGCCATAGATAGCCGAAGCGGATGCATCTTTCAACACGTCCATGGATGCGATATCTTCCGGCGCCACCGTGTTGATGTCTGCCCCGGCCACCCCATCTATCACGATCAGCGGCTCACTGTTGGCGCTAAGGGAAGAGGTGCCCCTTAAACGGATGGCCGGGCGGTTGTTGGTCGGGTCTCCACTAGCGGAGACAATGTTGAGGCCAGCCACCTTACCTTGTATGGTCTGCAAGGGGTTGTTGTTCAAACCAGCATTCAGGTCCTCGGAAGTCACTGTGGCGGTAGCCCCTGTTACATCAGCTTTTCGCTGTGTACCATAACCCGTTACCACCACTTCGCCTAAGGCCTGTACATCCGTAGCAAGCGTAACGTTGATTACAGCCCGGTTATTGATGGGCACCTCCTGTCTTTGGTAGCCCAGGGAGGAAATAACCAGCGTTCCGTTGGGGTCGGGCACGCTGAGCGTGAAGTTACCTTCTACATCCGTGGTAGCTCCCACCGTTGTACCCTTAACAAGAACGGCAGCCCCCGGTACGCCTTCTCCCTGCTCGTCTGAAACTTTGCCGCTAACCTCTAGCCGCTGCTGCTGCACTACAGCAGAAGTGCCTGCGCTAACGGCTGCTTCCGCCCAGGCTACCCCCTGCGAGTAGCTTAAGGTTACCAGCAAAGCTACTAATAGCTTCTTTTTTGAAAGGAGCCCTAAAAGACTGCTTTGAGGAGGCCCATCTGAGGTAAAGTATAGCTTTCTCATATAATGGCGTTAAGAAGTGATAGTTAAACTTATTAGAAACCACGCAAGCAGATGTATCCTTAAAAGCCCTTTTACAAAATGCAATGCTACAGGTCTGCCACACTTTGGAGCTGTCTGGTGTCTTGCCTGTACTTTCAGCCAAGGGCGGCTTGCCCCTTATCCTATATCTATCTGTCTATTAGCGCTTTTGCACCCTCAACTGCTACATAACACCATTAATTTAAATACCACTACAATCAAAAAAAGTTGTATTTAAATACTTATTTTCATGAAAATAAGACGATAATAAGTTTACTAGGAAAAATTACACGGAAAAATCCTAAATACCCGGTATTGATCCTCTGTTACTACTCTGTCGAATTCTTCTTTAAAGTATCCGCCTCTGTACTATACTCAGGAAGACTTGCACTTACCTGAATCATCGCCAGAATCAGCCAATTTGCCAAACGCTAATTACCTATAACACATATTAATAAAAGCGTTAATCACCGGCAGGACCACCCTTCTGGCTGCTACCTGTTTCAGGCCAAGGCAGAGAAAACGTTAAGGGAGAAAGCAACAGGAGTAGCTGTAGCTGCAGGAATGGTATTCCGGAGAGAAAGACAGGGTCTACGGCATGCCCATGGTGCTGTGCCTGGCAAAGGCCGGTTTGCCAACAAATGACTGCTATTGCCGTTTATTGAATGGGAAACTATACTGGTACATGAACTGAACATCCAGGCATCAGCAAGTTATTATCTGTAATCTAAAAAACAGCAAGCTATGACAAAAGGACATAATCAGAGCCAAAACAAACAGAGCCAGCCACACGGCAAGAGCTCAGACGACAAGAAAGCGAACCGCCACCAGAGCGACCAGCAGAAGAACAAGAGCCCGAACCAGGGCCGAAACGAGAATAAGGAGCAGTCTGGCGGCACCAAAGGCCAGAATGCCATTTAAGGAGACAAGCCAGCCAGAAACAAAATAGCCCCGGCCTTTGTACTTAAGCCGGGGCTGCCTGTTTTTATACTTTTACACGTTAGCGCCTCTCCTTTTTCCGCTCCTCATAGGCATCCTTGGCCTGGCGGCTTTTCTGCAGCGTGGCAAACTCTACCTGCAGGGCCGCAATCTTAATCTTATCGCCGGTGTTGAGCAGGTCCAGCACCTCGGCTTTGCGGCTGTTCAGCTCCCCTACCACAAACTCGGCATAGGCCCAGTCCTGTAGGCTCCAGTTCTGGCGGTAGCCACGGGTATACTCTAAAGCCCTGTTAAAGGCATCGCGCAGGTGCACAGGCTTAATTTTGCTGATGTGGGTGGTGCCGGTCATCTCCCGCTCCCACCGCTCCAGCTCGCGCCCGTCCAGGTCCACCAGCTCACCCTCGTGCCGCTCCTCCCACGCCTCATACTCCCGCTTATAGCCGTTATACTCGTTTCTGGACTTCTCAGACAGCTTTTTGCTGTTGCTGTCCAGGCTGTAGGTCAGCTCCTTAAACTCTTTTTTCACGGTGGGCCATTCGGCGGCTATGGTACTGTCGGCCTGGGTGCTGCGCTGCTGCATCCAGGCACGCAGCTCGGCCAGGTCGCGCTCCAGCTGCGACTGCGCCTGCACTATTCCCACTGTAACGATAGCCAGCACGGCGGTAAACATCCACTTCAAAGGTCTTTTCATAGTAGTAAGGGAGTTTTACTTATAAACTTAAACAAGCCTCTACCGTAAATATTGTGCCAAACATATGCTTTTCGGTTTAATTTTCCTGCTGCTCAAGGTAAACTAAGTTTGCGGCAGGCACTAAAAACATAACATCTAATGCGTTGAGCTGTTCCATACTTTTAGGCCCGGCACACGTTTAAGCTTAAGGCACGGCCAAGCAGGTATGGCGGCAGCACAGTTTTATGAGCAATAACCCACAAGGCAACTTCCACGAGACGGTGGTCTCCATAAGCAGCAGCGACCATGTGAAGCTGAGCGTAGACGATTTCCCGTTCAAGACCACGCTTAGCCTAGCGCCGCTTATTTCTTACTGGGAGGAGAAGCTGCAGAACGACCCCAACTGTAACGCCGACCGCATACGGGATCTGATAACGCTGTTGCGAAACACGCCCGAGCTCATGGGCTCCATCGAGGAGATCACGATAGTGGACAAACACCTGGACACACTGGACGTGCTGATGGGGGACATTTTTCCGGGCGCGCTGTGGGAGAACGACATCAAGGCCGTCTCGGTGCCGTTCAGGTTCCAGAGCTTTTATGCCACGCCCAAGCTGGAGGAACTAGGCCTGCTGGAGGGCACCGACTCCTCGGAAAGGCTGGAGCTGGACCGAAAGACACTGCTTTTCAGGCTTACGCTGCAGGCTTACACCATCATACTTGCCAAGTTCTACAAGGCTAACTTTGTGGTCAACGAGCCCTTCGTATTTACCACCCACGATAAGTTTACGGGGCTGCCGCGCCATTATAAGGTGGATGTGGACCTGAAGTTTATGGAGGTAAAAGCCAAAGGCGAGGTGAAGCCGCTCAAGGCCCAGCAGATAAACTACCTCATCAACCGCTACAACAACCTGGACAGGTGGATGGAGCTGCTGCCGCCCGACAATTTTGAGTTCAGCGGATTCGCCATCTTCGACTTTACGGACGTAACGATGGAGCAGACCATCTCCTCCCTCCGCTACGACCTGCTGGACAAGGACTCCGTGAGTACCAGGGAAGGCTTTACGAGCCTGCAGCAAAAGCTGCGCGTGCTCTTTGGCCTGCCGGGCATACAGCTGGGCTTCGCCTCCTGCCCGAACCTGCGCGAGTTCGACACCAGCTACGCCCGCCGTATCTGGAGCGGCCTTATACTTACCCAGGACTGCGACCTGTCGCTCAGCGACCTGAAAGGCTCTATCTATGAGCCCGTCATGAAGCAGGGAAACACCGTGGTGGTGGAGGACCTGAAGGTGCTGCACCACCCCACCCGCATGGAGCAAAAGCTGCTGGAGATGGGCATCCGCAACCTCATCATCGCGCCGCTGGAGTACGAGGGCACCACCATTGGCCTGATGGAGCTCGCCTCGCCCATCCCCGGCGAGCTGAACGCCCTCTCCACCATCAAGCTAAAGGAGATACTGCCCCTGTTTGCCCTGGCCATGAACCGGAGCCTGGAGGAACTGCGCAGTAGCATCCAGAGCATCATCAAGGAAAAGTATACTGCTATACACCCGATTGTGGAGTGGCGCTTTACGAAGGCAGCCATTAACCTGCTGGAGAGAATGGAGCGCAACAACAGCCCGGAGATAGAGCCTATCATCTTCCGCGACATCTATCCGCTCTACGGCTCCTCTGACATCCGCAGCTCCGCCAGCGAGCGCAACAAGGCCATACAGGGTGACCTGCTCGAGCAACTGGTGCTGGCCAAAGAAGTTATACTTGCCGTAAAGGATAAGATGCCGCTGGCCATACTAGACGAGCTGCTGTTTAAGATAGATAATCTCTCGCTGAGCATCCTGCACGAGCTTAGCTCGGGCGACGAGGTGCTTATACTTGATTTCCTGCGCTCTGAGATCGAGCTGCTCTTCGATTACTTCCTTAGAAAGGAGCCATCGGCAGAACCGGCCGTGCAGGCCTACCGCTCGGCCATCAACAACCCCTATAAGGCTGTTTACAACAAGCGCCGCGCCTATGAGGAAAGCCTGTTCATGATCAACGAGACCATCTCCAGCTTCCTGGACAGGGAGGAGGAGAAGGCGCAGCAGATCTTCCCACACTACTTCGAGAAGTATAAAACCGATGGCGTGGAGTATAACATCTACATCGGGGCCTCGCTGCTGAACTCCGGCGACTTCCAGCCCATATACCTCAAGAACATGCGCCTGTGGCAGCTCATGCTCACCTGCGAGATTGCCCGCCGCATACAGAAACTGCGCGCCAGCCTGAAACTGCCGCTCGAGATCACGCAGCTGATACTGGTGCACGCCGATCCTATCTCCATCCGCTACAGGCTCGATGAGAAGAAGTTTGACGTGGACGGCGCCAACAACATCAGCTACGAGATCATTAAAAAACGCATCGACAAGGCCAACATTCTCGGCTCCGAGGAGCGGCTGACGCAGCCCGGCAAGATCGCCATCGTGTATACCCAGCAAAAGGCGATGCAGGAGTATTTGCGCTACCTGGAGTTCCTGCGGGCAGAGGGGTATACCGAAGGGGAGGTGGAGCACCTGGAGGTGGAGGACCTGCAGGGCGTACAGGGCCTGAAGGCGCTGCGCGTAACGGTGAACCTGAAAGAGGAGCTCCGCCACAATATAGACGCCGGCGACGAGCTGCTGAGCATTGCCCGCTCGGCCAGCCTTAACTGAGAAACGTACAAGTATAAAATATCCCTAATATCATATTTAACAGCTGATTCAAACTTTTTTCAGCTGCTGCTTTCATCGGCACAACCACCACAAACACCCTGTTTAACAAATACTTAGAGCAAGTATGGAATATACAAAGAACCTAACCTCTGAATATTTATTCAGGACAAGTGCAATTATTTAAAAAAGGATTGCGTTCTCAGTGGGACTTACGGGACGAAGGCTTCCGGCAAGTATTGTTTCATCAAATCAACTTTTAGCCCAATGAACCTGAGAAACAAATTTATGCCTGCTATGCTGATGTTAGGCGTGGTAGCGTTTAGCTCTTGCGAGAAGCAGGAAAATGACTCGATCCAGCCGGAGCTGGAGCAGGGAATGATCTCCCACATTCTGGCAGACTCTGCCGAAGTAACCTCTTATAACTTTGCAGGCAAGCAGCTGAGCCAGGTAAACCACTACGACGTGGAGACAGGCGACCTGGAGAGCTTTGAAAAGTTTGAGCGCGACTCGAAGGGGCGCATCCTGAAAAGCAGCACGTACACCGGCGGCAGCAAGACCCTGCTATCGGAGCAGGACTTTACCTACAACACCAGTGGCCAGCTCACCAAAAGCAGCATGGCCTATTACAGCGGCAGCAAGCTGGAGTACACCGCCTACGCCACCTATGAGTACAACGCAGACAACAAGCTTGAGAAAAAATCGATCTTTGAAGGAAAGGACGGAGAAGGGGAAGGCAAGCTGAAGTCTTACACGAAGTTTGAGGTACTGCCAAACGGCAACTACATCCAGGAGAAGCAGTACGTGATAGACGACAAGAAGGAAGCCAAGCTGTTCTCCACCACCACCAACTCCTACGACTCCAGTGTGAACCCGTTCCATACGCTGGCGGAGCCTGGCGCTGCCAGCAGCCCCAACAACCTGGTGGCCTCCTCTACAGCGGTGCACAACAGCAAGAAGACCTACAAGTACAGCTACAGCTACACCTATGATGAGCGTGGCTACCCGCTAACGCAAACCGTGGTATCGCCGGATGGCAAGAGCGAGACGTATAAGTACCTGTACAGCAACTAATACCACAGGTTGGTATACAAACAACAGCGGCTCCGGGCGAATGCCCGGAGCCGCTGTTGTTTGTATACCATCCATGGCAGCCCCGGCGTTAATGCAGAGATATCCCCGGAAATAGAGTATATTGGGGTACGAAACAACCTAACACCATGGCAAAAACGAAAATAACAGTAAACAACAACGGATCGCTCCGAGTGGAGGGCGAGGATTTTGAGATTGTAGACAAAGACGGGAACACCTATGGCCTGGGCGGGCGCACGCTCGTTTCCATCTGCCGCTGCGGCCTGTCTAAGAACAAGCCTTTCTGCGATGGCTCCCACAAAGGGCACTTTGAGCACAACGCTGAGGCCTTTGACCTTCCCCCTAAAAAATAACGCCTATACGTATGGCTGAGCGCCTGGTAACCATCGCCACGTTTAACGAACTCACGGAGGCTCACATCCTGAAGGGTCGCCTGGAGGCAGAGGGCATCCTCTGTTTTCTGGGAGATGAGCACATTGTGGGCGTGCACCCTTTCTACTCCGTGGCCGTCGGGGGCGTGAAGCTGAAAGTGACTGAGGGTGACGTGATGGAGGCCAAGGCCATACTTGCCCGCATACAGGAGGGCTCCAGCCAGTTCGATTACGACAGTATAGACATGGCATCGCCTGTGCAGGAGCAGCCACGGGCCCTCGTCTGCCCCAACTGCGGCTCCGACAACGTAGGTGAGCTCGGCATCCCGATGCCGTTTATGAGCCGGCGCTATACTTGTTATAACTGCAGCCACACCTGGAAGGAAAGAAAATAAAAAGGGAGCCGCTAACGGCTCCTTTTTTATGCCTCATACTTCAGTCTCTAAATGTTCTCGGCAAACGGAATCGGGAAACGCTCCCACACGTCATCCCCTTCACGGTCCACGGGCAGTTCGTCCAGGCGGTCGTAACGGCGCACGTCTATCCAGCGGTGCCCTTCAAAGAACAGCGAGTAGCGGCGCTGGTAGAGCATTTCATCGATCAGCGCCGCCTGGGTAACAGGCCCGCCGTATGGCTGCAAGCCATGCCTTGTGCGAATGATGTTCAGTGCATTCACCGCCTCTTCTAAATCACCCGTCTGAATGTTGGCCTCAGCGTAGATAAGGATCAGTTCCTCGTTGCGGATGATAGGCGCTGGGGCCGTATTGCTCTTGTACACCCATACATCGTATGCGCCGCTAAGGCCCCGCTGGGTGGCAGCCTGCGCCCGCTGCGACACTTTGGACAGACGGTCATCCCCCGGCGTGGCATCCGAGATAAAGGTTGGCTGTGCCACACGCACCTCCCCCGCCGCATTCTGCGGGTAGTAAAGCGGGTTGAGTTGATCGCCTGCACCTGTGCCGAAGATATAGTACACGCCTCTGTCAAATTCCCCGTTTAGGTCGAAGAAAGACGCCTCCAGGTTTTCCAGGGCCTCAGTCCAATTCTCCCTGTACACGGACACCCTTGCAGCAAGGGCTCTGTTGAACTGCAGGAACGTTTCAGGCGTGTTGAACCCGGCAAAGCCACTGGACAGCGGGAACAGGAAACTGTCTCCGGCCTGTTCCAAATGGCCTTTCGCCTCGTCCAACAGCGCCGTAATGGCAGCCAGCGCCTCTTCCCTGCCCACTACCGGCCCTAGGTTGTCGGGGTCGTTCACGTCTATCCGTATACCGTTATCATAAGTCATGGTCAGGTTCAGCAGCAACTGGTGCGCTTTAATAGTTTTCGCGAACCCCAAGTATCCCTGCCGCTGCGCTTCCGTTATCTTGCCCGCGCTCACCATGCTGTTATCGCTCAAGATGTCAAGCAACACGTTCAGGTTCTTCACCACCCGGTACCTGCTGGACCAGGGGTTAGTAATATAGAAGGTGTTGTTGTTTAACACGTTGCTGCCGGAACCCAGCAGATCGGTGGTAAAGCGGGGGTCTGAGGCGGAGAAGCGGTACACCTCCCGGCCTATCACACTCACCGCATCGTAGTAGGTGCCCAAGCTGTTACGCATGCCCGACTCAGCGCCCACCACCAGGTTGTTAAGCTGCCCCACGGTGGTGTTCTCCCGTATGTCCTCAATCGTAGAGTTGTTGGGGTCCGGTACGTCGTCAATTTCGCAGGCGGGCAGGGTTAGGCACAGTGCCAGCAAGCCCAGAACGTTGGTCGTTAGTTTTCTATATCTTTTCATGGTGGGTCCTTTTGATTAAAAGCCAATAGATAAATGGAAGAAGTAGCGCTTGGAGGGCGGAAACGGAGTAACGTCCACACCTGTAGACAGGCCGTTGCTGCCGAAGTTGGATACTTCCGGATCATAGCCAGAATAGTCGGTGATAGTGAACAGGTTGTTGGCAGAGGCTCCCACGCGCACGTTCTGCAGCAGGTTGCCGAACACGGTGCTCAACGCTGATTTCGGGATAGTATAGTAAAGGCCGATTTCGCGCAGGCGCAGGTAAGAGGCATCCTGCACCCACGTCTCGGCAGTGCCGGAGCTAAGCCTGTCCTCTCCGTTGATCACGCCGTCGCCGTCGTCATCCTCGTCGTAGTCTGCCGAGGTACCGCTGGCGTCGAAAAGCAGCTGCGTCAGGTTCACGTTGTCCCCTCCCTTCTTCCAGTGGAGCAGGAACGAGAAAGTCAGGTTCTGCTTGATGGTAAAGAAGTTGTGGAAGTTCATCTGGAAGTCCGGCGTGGCGTCGCCGATCTTTCGGACCTCGCCGTCTGCCGTTGCCCCCACAATCTGGGTGGCCGATGCTCCCTCTTCTATAAAGTAGGTTCCGTAACCGCTACCAAAGGCGCCCAGCGCAAAAGGCTCAATGTCGAGTTGCGTGATCTTGGAGCGGTTTACCCAGTAGCTCGTCTTCGAGTCCCATTTCAGGCTAGGGGTTTCCAACGGAATCAGGTTAAGAGCCAACTCTATACCTCTGTTGCGCAGTTCACCACCGTTCACAACCCGTGTGGTAGAGCCGGAGGAAGGCTCAGTGTTCTGAAACAAGATCAGGTTCTCTACCTGCTTGTTGTACACGGTCGCCTCCAAAATTACCCTGCTATTGAACAGGCCTAGGTCTATACCCGCCTCCAGCTCCTTCTGGCGTTCCTGCTCAATGTTACTGTTGCCGCGCTGCAAGGCGATGATGACACCTGGCGTGCCACCTATGTTGGAAGGAACGAAAGAAGTATACTTTGCCCCGAACGGAGGGAAGCCCCCCGCCTCACCATAGGCGCTGCGCAGCTTCAGCAGGCTCACGGCCTCCACGTTCCAGAAGTCGAAGTTAGCCACGTTCAGCGCAAGCGAGAACTTCGGGAAGGCTTGAAACTCGTTCGGGTCTGCGTTGTTGGACGACTTGTCCAGGCGCAGGCCGGCCGTGGCAATAATGCGGTCGCGGAAGTTCACCTCCTCCTGAAAGAACAAGCCCTTGTTCCGTTCGATCAAGCGGGTCTGCGAGATATCGAGCGCCCCCGCCTGGTCGAGGTTTGTCTGTCCCTCTACCAGTTGGGTGGCCACGTTCAGCGTCTGGTCCTGGTTAAAGTTCTCGCGTGTGGCGCCTACCGTGGTTGTCAGGAACAAGGTGTTATCGGCCAGGTTAAGGTTGTTCACCAGGAAAGCCGCAAAGTTGGTGTTCAGGTTATAGTTGTTGCCCTGGATAGAGGCGCCGTTGGTGCCGTTGCCGTTAGACTGGAACTGCAGCAGGCTTGGGAAAATCGCTCTGGTCTTAAGATTGTAAAAATCCAGTCCGCCGCGCAGCACCAGCTTGGTAGAAGTTTTATCAGTTTCGTGCAGGTAGGCGTTTACGGTTAGGCCGCCAATAAAACGGTTGGTAAGCTCATTGTTGGTGATCAGGTCGCGGGTCTGCAGAAAGTTAGAGGAGGCAAAGGGGTTGTTGGGGTAAATGCCGTTCTCGTCGGGGAAGAGGTTCGCAAAGCTCGGCGTAGAAGATAAAGCCACCCCGTAGGAAACGCCTGCGTTATCGTTGTTGGTGAGGCCGCGGTCGGCGGAGGAGTTGATATAGTTGGTGCTCAGGCTAAAATCGAAACGCTTGGAGATGGTATGATCGAGGTTAAAGCGCAGCGACTTCTTCTCATACCCGGTGTTCTTGATAATCCCCTCCTCATCCTGTATTAAACCGCCCACAAAGAAGCGGGTCTTGTCGTCTCCACCGCTCACGTTCAAGCGCGTGGTGTAGAGCATCCCTTCGTTGCCGTAAAGCTCCTCTTCGTAGTCTATCAACCGCCCGGCATCCCGGGCCTCCCGGAACATTTGCAGAATCGCCTCATTGTTGTTGTAGGTAGAGCGTACGCGCTCCTCCGTAAGCGGGCGCATTCCCAGCAGGTTAGATACCGTGGCCACGCCAACGTCCTGAGAGAAGTTCACCACCGTTTTGCCCACGGCTCCGCGCTTGGTAGTGATCACTACCACGCCCGCTGAGGCCAGAGAGCCATAGATAGCCGCGGCAGAAGCTCCTTTGAGGAACTCGATGCTCTCGATATCGTCCGGGTTCAGGTCCGCGATGCGGTTAGATGGGTTGTCCTGGGTCGAGGTGTTGCCCTGGGTGCTGGCCGCCGTCACGGCATTCAGACCGCTCGAGATCGAGGAGTTGTCCATGATGATGCCGTCGATAACATAGAGAGGCTCCGCTTCGCCGAAGATGGAGGTGATACCGCGCATTTTCACCGAGATACCACCACCCGGTGCACCGGAGCTGGTTACCACATTGGCTCCAACCACCTTGCCACTAATGGCGCCGTCCAAAGTCTGCGGGTTGGTGGTACCCACAAGCTCCTTCGTATTCAGGGCAGTCACGGCGTTGGCGGCGTTAGCCCTTTTCACGGTAGTAGCCAGGCCGGTCACCACGACCTCCTGCAGGTTGGTGGTTCTTTCCTGTAGCTGCACGTCGAGTTTTGTCATGTTCGAAGAGACCTCCCGCGTCTGCGGCACATACCCCAGAAACGAGAACGTAAGTTTGTTAGCACCTGCAGGCAGCGCGATCATGTAATTTCCCTGTGCATCAGTGGTAGTGCCTGTGGTAGTTCCTACCACGATCACACTGACGCCGGGCAGAGGGGTGCCGGCGCCGGCATCGGTTACGGTGCCGCTTACGTTTGTCTGAGCAAGCAAGGCAAACGGCAGCACCCAAAGCAGCAGTAGCAGCTTCAAGAAGTAGCTTTTCTTCATAGAATTTCAGTTAAGATGGTAGAATGGGAGTGAGTCAGATATACTTATCTTGCTATATCTCAGCAGGTATACGACAAAACAACGCATAAGTATAAGATATCTAATAATTTGTTTACTTGTTAGCACTTCTACTACTTACCCCCTGCCTCGCGGCCTCTTGTGCAGCATGCCAGCTGTTGGCTCCAGCAAAGGCAATAAAAAAGCCGCAACCATACCTGGCGCGGCTTTCCTGTGGGGAGGGTAGCTAAGGCTAGCCCACCAATTGGTCTACAAACTGTACATACTCTGCGCGAGCCTCTTCCGGGCTTTTGCCTTCCTGCTTTTTCCAGGCATCCCACTTGGCGATGTTCTTAAAGTCAAAGCCGCCCGGGCGCTCGGTGTTTACGTCGCCTTCAGTGGCCTGCTTGTACAGGGCGTAAAGTTTCAGCAGCACATCGTTGCTGGGGCGCTCGCTTAGGGTTTTTGACTTCGCTACAGCATGCTCGAATTCTTGTTGTGTGGCCATAGTTTATACTTTGCTTTAAGGTCTGTGATTGGCTCAAGTTACTAAAAAAGAACTCGGCATGCATAACTTTATACTTATTTTGTTTGCCGGAGATTTTATATAAATTTAAACACCCGTAGCAGCGCCTGCTGCCGGACAAGTATAAAACTAACGAATCATCCTATGAAATACCCTAAGTCCAAAGCGGCCGCCTCGGCATCGCTTCTGGTCGCCTGCCTGGTGGCGGGCTCCGGCTGCTCCTCCAGTAATACGGGCAACGCCACCTCTGCCCCTGCGCAGGCCACGACCGAGGCCACAGCCGCTGAACCCAGCGCGCCGCAGCCACCGGTGGCCAAAAAAGAGCCCAAGGAACTCACCACCCACGGCCACACTCGCATCGACAACTACTACTGGCTCAACGACCGCGAAGACCAGGAGGTGATCGATTACCTAAACGCGGAGAATGCCTACACCCAGAAAATGCTGGGCCATACCGAGCAACTGCAGCAGCAGCTCTACGACGAAATTGTGGGCCGCATCAAGCAGACCGATGCCTCGGTGCCTTACAAAGACAACGGCTACTGGTACTTTGTGCGCTACGAGGAAGGCAAGGAGTATCCGATTTATGCCCGCAAGCAGGGTAGCATGGAGGCAAAGGAGCAGGTGATGCTCAACGCCAACGAGCGTGCCGAGGGCAAGAGCTACTACGCCGCCGCCGGCCTGAGCGTGAGCCCGAACAACCAACTGCTGGCCTTCGGCGAGGACACCGTGAGCCGCCGCCAGTACACCATCCGCTTTAAAAACCTGCAAACCGGCGAGCTGCTGCCGGACGTTATCCCCAACACCACGGGCGGCGCCGTGTGGGCCAACGACAACAAGACCGTCTACTACTCTGTAAAGGATCCGGCCCTGCGCTCTTTCAAGATCTTCAGGCATACCCTGGGCACCCCGGCCGCCCAGGACCAGGAAATCTTCCACGAGGCTGATGAGACCTTCAGCACCTACGTGTTCAAGACCAAGTCCGATAAGTATATCATGATCGGCAGCCACAGCACGATGGCGCAGGAGTACCGCTTTCTGGACGCCAACAATCCCAACGGCAAATTTAAGGTGATACAGCCGCGGGAGCGTGGCCTGGAGTACAGTGTGGACCACTTCGGTGACAACTTCTACATCGTGACCAACAAAGATGGCGCCACGAACTTTAAGCTGATGCAAACGCCGGTAAACAAGCCGGGCAAGGAGAACTGGAAAGAGCTGCTGCCGCACCGCGAGGATGTGCTGCTGGAGGGCATCGAGATCTTCAAGGACTACCTAACGCTGCAGGAGCGCAAAAACGGCCTCACCCAGATCCGTGTCAGAAGCTGGAAAGACCCCAAGACCGATTACTACATTGATTTTGAGGAAGAGGCCTACACCGCCTACATCGGCAACAACCCGGACTTCGACAGCAAGGAGCTGCGCTTCGGCTATACCTCGCTCACCACCCCCTACTCCACCTACGACTTCAACATGCAGACCAAGGAGCGTGAGCTGCTGAAGCGCGATGAGGTAGTAGGCAATTTCGACCCGAACAACTACGAGGCCAAGCGCATCTACGCCACTGCCGACGACGGTACCAAGATCCCGGTTTCGCTGGTGTACCGCAAAGGCCTTGCCCTGAACGGCGACAACCCAACGCTGCTCTACGCCTACGGCTCTTACGGCAACAGCATGAACCCCGGCTTCAGCTCCGTGCGCCTCAGCCTGCTCGACCGCGGCTTTGTTTACGCTATCGCCCACATCCGCGGGGGGCAGGAGATGGGCCGGAAATGGTACGAGGACGGTAAGCTGCTGAAGAAGAAAAACACTTTCACCGACTTCATCGACGCCTCAGAGTTCCTGATCGAGCAGCAGTACACTAACCCGGATAAACTGTTTGCCATGGGCGGCAGCGCCGGCGGACTGTTGATGGGTGCCGTGGTGAATATGCGTCCGGAGCTCTACAAAGGCGTGATTGCGGCCGTGCCTTTTGTGGACGTGGTGACCACCATGCTCGACACGAGTATTCCGCTGACTACCGGAGAGTTTGATGAGTGGGGCAATCCGGCCAACAAGGAGTACTACGACTACATGCTCTCCTACTCGCCCTACGACAACGTAGAGGCCAAGGAATACCCGAACATGCTCGTGACCACCGGCCTCCACGACTCGCAGGTACAGTATTGGGAGCCGGCCAAGTGGGTAGCCAAGCTGCGCGAGATGAAGACGGACGACAACATGCTGCTGCTGCACACCAACATGGAGGCCGGCCACGGCGGTGCCTCCGGCCGTTTCCAGCGCTACAAGGAGACTGCCTTGCAGTATGCCTTCCTGCTGAATCTGCTGGAACAGGAGAACCAATAGACAGGAAGTATAAAAGTATAAAAAAGGGAGGCGGGCTGATTGGCCCGCCTCCCTTTTTTATACTTGCGTCAGCAGTCGTACCATAGTCGCTGCCAAACTTATGCTTTTGCTATATTCCTATACTTGCGCAAGCCATACTTTATACTTCTCTGGCGCAAGCGTCCGCTTGTGCCTTTTTATACTTTGGCTGTACTTTTATACTTGTCTGCATCGGGATTTTCAGGATGAAGAGATGAGCAGGATTTTATACTCCATTTATACTTCTCAAACATCTTCCCTTCCGCTGGCGCGGGCTTGCAGCCCGTGTCTTTTAATTTGTTGGGTTTGCAACCCTACTGGCTTGAAAAGCCATACTTATACTTGGGTTATACTTTGGCTATACTTTAAACTTGAGCTATACTCCGTTGTACTTGCATAGCCGCTGCTTCCTTCCACTTGAGGCAAGCTATACTTTCTAGCCGCCGCCGATCCTGTAGTTCCCACAAACCTACCGTTGCATTTCATACTTTGGTGCTCTCCAGCCCGAGAGGGCTCGTCCTGGGGGTAGGGGCCCTCGATAAGGGCATCGCGCTGTGTTCCCTTCCTTTGCTCCTAACGTCGCAATGCCTCACTCACGTTCGGCACCGGAATCTCACAAGGCGCTCAACCCGAGGACTGGGAACAGATTCGATAGCACGGCTGATGAAGCTTCAGCCAAGTCCCCCTTCGAAGGGGGCAGGGGGATGATGATCGCCTGCGGATAATTCCCCTCCTCTGGACTAGCCAAAACGTGAGTTTTGAGCTAGCGAGCGTAGCTCTCAGGGGTGGGTTTATACTTTGTAGGGACAGGTCGCGACCTGTCCGCGCTACACCAGCAGCTATGCAATTTATACTTTGTAGCTGCAGCTTCACCTCCCTTCCATCAAGATTCTTAACAGAATGACAAGTGGAAGAGTAGGCAGAACTCCCCTCCATAGCCAAGCCTCGGATCCCGGTCTTACTTCGGGAAAAGGGCAGTTGGACCCGGCACTGCAAAAAACAAAGTCAGCCTCCCACAACTTAAACCTTAAGACTTCGGCGATCCCTTCAGCCCCAGGTCCTTTACCCTTTCCCGTATCTTTTGCATGAAATCCTCGCCCGGATCCACTTTTTTGGTTCTGTAGCCGGCATCCACCTCTTTCCAGAGCGGGTGGCCTTCAAAGTCCTGGTACTCGTAGTGCCCGATCAGGTACTCGATGTCATACTTGCTTTTCAGGTAGCGCACCAGGTCCTCGTTGGCTTTTAGCTGGGCTTTGGTCATGCCTTCCTTGCCGCCTCCTACGTTCTCCACGCCGATGGCACAGTGGTTCAAGCCGATCACGTGGCGGGCAAAGGCAGTATCCGGGAGCTGGCGGTAAACGGTACCGTCCCGGTCTACCAGAAACTGGGCCGACACATTCAGATTACTTGCAGCGCCGATCTCGGTACGGGCACCCGGCAACAGCGTCGGGTTCATGGCCGCAAAAGACCTTTCCAGCGTGGGAATGGCCGTCCAGTGGAGCACGATCATTTTTGGTTGAATGTAAGGCGCGTCCTGCTTCATGTTATACCGGGCCTCCATGTACTCCAGCGAAAGCTGCTGCCGTTCCTCGTCAAAAACGATCGGTTTCTCCTGAATCTGGAAGGCTTGCCCGGCACAGGCACTCAGCAAGCACAAGCTAACGGCGCCCGCCTTTACGGCTGTTCTTCGCCATAATCCTACAAGTAGTTTCATCAAAGTATAGTATAGTTTATAGTACGATTGGTTAGGTATGATAACTGGAATTAGTGTGCGGCTACCTGCACATAATGTTCTTGTGCCCGCAAGGCCTCCTGCTCTGCCTCTTTGACTCTGCCTAACTTCTCTAAAAGGATAGCTCTGTTTTCATGACACTGTTCCGCCACATAGGAATCAGGGAACGAGCGGGCGGATCGGGTGAACAGCTCATAGGCCTGCTGCCAAGAGGCCGTGTCATTCCTCTTCATCAGCTCAAGCCCCTCCCGGTAATCCTGATACCAAAGCTTCGCGGTTTCGCTCATGCGCTCGGCCTCCTGAAACGCCCTGAAGGGCGGGAAGCTCACCGCTGAGTTCTTAGGCGCAATAGCTGGCGTCGGCTTTTTGAAGAACGCTTCCAGCGCTGCCACATAAGCCTGCGCCTCCCTGCGGTTATACTTTTTCTTCTTCAGCCGCTTCTCCTCCGCTGCATGGGTGAAAAACGACGCTTCCGCAATCACTCCGGGTATGCCGTAGGTATCGCGCAGCACTTTGGTGCCGGCCCCCGCGAAAATAGTATGGTCCGACACCAGACTCACCGGTGTGTTGCCCTTATACAAGTGTGCCGAAAGCGCCTGTGCCACATCCCTCCCTAAAGCCACGCTCGCCTGGTTCTCAGAGGCGTTGCCGTGGAAATAGATGATCGGAAAGTTCGCCTCCGGGTCTGCCGTGGCGTTGTGGTGCACCGACAGGAAAACGTCTGCCTGGTTCTCCACCGCTAGCCTGGCGCGGTCTGCCAGCGGAATGTTATCATCTGCCCTGCGCGTCATCAGCACCCTGGCTCCTTTCTCCTCCAGCATCTCTTGCAGCAGTAGCGCCACCCGCAGGTTTATCCACTCTTCCCGCTCGCCGGCAGGGCCTGCCCGGTAACTGTCTGTCGCAGCCGTTCCGCCATGCCCGGCATCCAGGCAGATAATCTTTCCCGCCAGCGGGCTTTGCTGCTTCTGGGCCAGTACAGGCGCACACAGCGCAGCACTAAGTATGAGCAGCAGGAAAGTGAAATATCTCGTCATGACAACCCAAGTATAAAGTTTAATTAAAGTATAAAGTCGGCCTCCTATTTAATCAGCTTCGGATCTACGTAGGTGCCGTAGCGGGTGGCATTGCCCATGCGCCAGAAATACCGGTAAAGCACCTCTGACAGCTGTTCCACCGTATCTTCCGACTGCCCCTTCACTTTATAGCTTTCCATTACCGCCACCGCATAGGGTCGCTCAGGTAGCAGCACAAGCGCCCACTCCGTAGAAACACCATTCAGCACACCCGGCTTAAAGGCTATTGGCACCGCTTCGGGAAGGCCGGCGGCCAACCTGCTCGTCTGGCGGTCTGTTCTTTTAAGTATAGACATGATCTCCTCGGAAGTGGCTTTGTCGATGAACTCGCCCTTGTAGAACAGCTGCAGTATCCTGGCCGCGTCGGCCGGAGTTGACAGATTCTCCTCGCCCCTGCCAGAGGCTGCCGCGTTGATCATCTTGCGCTGCACCAGCGTCTGCTTTGCCCCCAGTGATCGCAGCATGGCATTTACCTCCTTCATACTGACCAGGTCGATGAGCGAATTGGTGGCGGTGTTATCACTCAGCGTGATCATCAGCACGCCCAGGTCATAAATGCTCGTAGACGGGATTGTCTTCAGGTCTTTCAGGATTCCGGTTCCTCCCACCACATCCGCGGGGGAAACTTTCTTTATATCAGAAAGCGAGAACCTTCCCTCGTGCGCCTGCTGGTACACGTTCATCAGGATGGGAATTTTAATCGCACTGGCCTGCGGAAACACCACGTCCGGGTTAAAGGAGAACGTATCGCCTGAGGTAAGATCTACGGCCACGAGCCCGGTAACGGCCGGTGAGCGGCTAACAATATCTTTTAATTGTTCCTCGGTTTGCTGCCGCAGCACCTTTTGGGCAGAGTTCTGTGCCATAGCATTTATACTTATACTTAGCAAAATCAGCGCGAGGCCGATGAGGGAGAATTTCTTCATACTCTAATATAGCAAAAAGAAAGTCCTCCTGTTAGGGAGGACTTCACTTATACTTTTAACTAAGCTGCCAGGCACGGGATCTACCCCACCTGCAGCACGATCTTGCCAAACTGCTTCCCGGCCTCTATGTAACGCATGGCCTCCTCCACTTTCTCCAGCGGGTACACGATGTCCACCACCGGCCGAATTTCCTTCTCCTCCACAAACTTTACCATGTCGGCAAAATCCTGGGCGGTGCCCATGGTGCTACCGAAAATAGAGAGCTGCTTCCAGAAGAGCTCCGCCGGGTTTAGCTGCCCGATCAGGCCGGTGGTGCCGCCATAGATACCGATGCGCCCGCCCGGCCTGGCCAGCTTCACCAGCTGCACAAAACCCTCGCCGGCCGCACTGTCGATCAGCACATCAAAGCCGCCGGTTTGCTCCTTCAGCAGCTTGCCCCAGTTCTCGGTTTTGTAGTTTATACCTCCGGCTGCGCCCAGGTCTTTGGCCAGGCCGATTTTCTCCTCCGCCCCTGACGTAACCCATACTTGGGCGCCGGCGGCCAGGGCAAACTGTATGGCCAGCAAGGCCACGCCCCCTCCTGCCCCCGTTACCAGCACCCGTTCGCCGGGCTGCAGCTGGCACTTGGTGAACAGCGCGCGGTACGCCGTTACGCCGGCCAGCGGCAGGGCGGCAGCTTCCTCGAAGCTCAGGTGCAGCGGCTTCTGGTACAGGTTGGCAGCCGGCACCTTTACATACTCGGCAAAGGCTCCGTTCTCCGGCATGCCCAGTATCCTGAACTTCTCCGAGTGTGCCCGTGGGTTATCACCCCAATCGGTGGCTGGGTCTACGAACACCTCCTGTCCCTGCCACATCTTATCCACGCCCTCGCCCAGTTCTGCCACCACCCCGGCGCAATCGGAGCCAAGTATGGCGGGGTATTTCTTGATGAAGTAGCGCCCTTTCTGTATCCATACATCGCGGCGGTTCAGGGCGGCAGCCTTCACCTGCACCACCACCTCGCCGGGCCCGGCCGTGGGTTTGGCTGTGTCTATTATCGTAAATGGCTTGTTGATATCCTCTAAGTATACTGCTCTCATACTTTCTGCTTTTTGTGTTGATACGCGCTTGCCCTGACAAAGATAAGGTTTCGGGGTGGAGTTGAAAGTCTCGGGCGCGTTGGCATTTATACCTGCAGCCCTTATCTTGCACACAGCGTTTACATGTATTCTTATGAGCAGAAGCCCCCTTATCCGCCAGGCCACCGCCAACGATCTCCCGTTACTGATGCAACTGGCTGCGGCCACCTGGGAGCCAACGTACGGCAGCATCCTTGCTAAGGAGCAAATTGACTATATGTTTGAGGTGATCTACTCCCGGGAAGCACTGGAGAGACAGATGCAGGAGGGGCAGACGTTTCTAATTCTGGAGGAATCCGGAAAGCCTGTTGGTTTTGCTGCTTTCTCGGTTAAAGACGAGGCTGCCAAGGCATACAAACTGAACAAGATCTACCTGCTGCCCCAAACGCAGGGCAAAGGCTACGGAAAGGCGTTGCTGCAGGCCGTGGAGCAAGAGGTAAAGCTATCGGGAGCTACCCTGCTTGACCTGAACGTGAACCGCCACAATCCGGCCAAGGGCTTTTATGAGCGCTGCGGCTACCAGGTGCATCAGCAGGAGGACATCCCGATCGGCCCTTACTGGATGAACGATTACGTCATGCGCAAGAAGCTGTAAACAAGAAAAGGGCGGCCTGAGGCCGCCCTTTCAAAAGCTCACTTTAAACTTATACGTACCTAGCGGTGCGCAATCGGATCTGCGTTACCATCCGGATCGCCGTTAACATACCCATCCGTGGCGATGTTGCCCAGCAACAGCAGGCCAGCCACGTGCGGAGACGCCATAGACGTGCCGCTGATGGTGTTGTAGCCTCCGCTTTTCCAGGTAGAGTTGATGCTCACTCCTGGAGCGCAGTAGTCTACCGGCGGGTTGCCATAGTTAGAGAACGAAGCAAAACGATCGTTGGCGTCCATCGCTGACACCGTGTAAATGTTGGCATGGTTGGCACGGGCCGGGGATGAGTTGTTGGCATGCGTGCTCTCGTTTCCGGCAGCCAGGGCAAACTTAATGCCTTTAGAGGCAGCCGCTACCACAGCGTCGTCCAGGGCCTGCGAAACAGGTCCGCCAAGGCTCATGTTGGCCACATCGCCAGACTTACCGTTGGCAGCCACATAATCCACACCGGCGATCACACCCGAGTAGGAACCGCTACCGCGCGAGTCGAGCACTTTAACGGCTACCACAGTAGCGTCATAGGCCACACCCAGCACCCCTACCGTGTTGTTTTTAGCACCGATAGTACCGGCTACGTGCGTGCCGTGGCCATTTCCGTCATCAGCCGAGCCGGCATCTCTGCCAGAGGTGAATACAGTTATACTTCTAGCCACGTCTACGTTGAGGTCTGGGTGGTCCAGGTCGATGCCGGAGTCGATCACCCAGGCAGTTTTACCGGCTCCGCTTCCGCTGCCAACACGCGTAACACCGTAAGGCACTGTCTGGCCGGCAGAACCGCCGCCACCACCTGTGCCTGGCTTAGCCAGCATCACGATTCTGTCTGGCTCCACGTAATCCACGCGCGGGTCCTGGCGAAGCTTCGAAGCCTCCTCAGCAGACATCTCCACAGCCACACCTTTTATAGCCTGGCCGTAAGCCTGCTCCACTTTAAAGTTGCTGATGCCGTTCTCAGCCATGATGTTTTTGCTGAAGTCACGCACCATCTCCACACGTTGCTCGTAAGAGGCAGCCTCACTTGCGCGGAGGCTGGCACCATCCTTATATACAACAATGTACTTGCCAGCGATAATTGCACCATTCTGACTTTCGGCCTGGAATTCTGCCACTGGTTCTGCCACGTCGCCCGACTCATTATCGCAGGCGGTGAAGGTACAGGAAAAGGTTACTGCCGCCGCTCCCAACATAACGGAGCGCATCACACTTTTAAAATGTAATCTGTTTTTCATGTGAGAAAAATTAAGGTGAGATAAAAATTATTTAATAGAACATAGTCTGTAATGTATTGATATTGGATAGTATACCCAAATAATTTTATAAAAATATTTATCCACACTATATAGAATTTGCCCTATAAGGCAGCCAGCGCATATTTTAGTTTATCCTTGTTTGCACAAATTCCCCGTGGCACTTTACCTGCTGCTGCGCATCCTATACCCCCTGTTACCGCTCCTGCAACCACCTCTATACGGGTTTGTATTTAAGCGGGACAACATCGATTTAAACTTATCAGAATACTACAATAAAATACAAACCAACCTCGATAAAATCTGAAGATTACGTAACACTATATAGTTAAAAACGATTACCTTTAAGTAAACAAGAAAAGTATGAGCACTATGAGAAAGAAGTTCTTATCCTACTTTGGCCGCCCACTGCTGCTGGCCGCCTGCCTGCTGCCCCTGTTTAGCTGCAACAAAGCGCCCGACGAGACCAACGGCGAGACTACGGAAGCCACAACCGATGCGGAGCAGACGCTGGAACCGCTAACCTCCGAGAACGTAGTGGCCAAACTGGAGGAGTTTGGCCGCAACAACCCCGATAGCCTGGCCGTGATCACCACCCGCCACGGAAGTATAAAAGTGCGCCTTTACAAGGAAACACCGCTGCACCGCGCCAACTTCGTGCGCCTCACCAAAGCCGGCTTCTACGACCAGGGCGAGTTTTACCGGGTGGTGAAAGGCTTTGCCGTACAGGGCGGCGACTCTGACGAGCGCGAAATGAAACAGGGGGCCTACAAAATCCCACAAGAGTTTAATCCCAAATACATACACAAGCGCGGCGCCCTGGCCATGGCCCGCTACGGCGACGAGCGCAACCCGGACAAGGAGTCATCCTCCCACAACTTCTACATCGTAACCGGTAAGCCCGTAAGCAAAGAGGAGCTGCTGGCCTTCGAGCAGAAGCACGGCATAGATTACACCCCGGAGCAGGAGAAAACTTACCTCTCCGTAGGCGGCGAGCCGGGACTTGACACCGAGTACACCGTGTTTGGCGAAGTGGTGGAAGGCATGGATGTGGTGGAGAAAATTGAGCAGGAGCCAGTGGATGCCTCCGACTGGCCGCGCCAGATCGTGCCGCATACCATCAAGATCGTGAAGGAGTAGATTTTATACTTCTGATGATAGGGAAAAAGCGCTGCAGTTCTGCAGCGCTTTTTGTTTATCCTAGTGATGCACTTATACTTTGTGGTACAGGACGATACTTTATACGTGTCTGCATCAGGATCTTCAGGATGAATGGATGGACAGGATTTTATACCTTAGCTATACTTCCATCCTTCATTCGTACCTCTCGCTGGCGCGGGTTTGCAACCCGTGCCTTCTATGATGTCGGGTTTGCAACCTGACTGGCTCGCAGAGCCATGCTTATACTTGGGCTATACTTTTATACTTCAGTTTATACTTGCTGTTATACTGTATTCTTTGCTGGCGCAAGCGTCCGCTTGTGCCTCTCTTAGCCCCTGCTTCCTATAACTGGAAGCAAGCTGTTCTTGCTAGCTGCCTTTCCTCCACGGCCTTAATGCCTACTCGTTTCACTTCATACCTTGGTACTCTCCAGCCCGAGAGGGCTCGTCCTGGGGGTAGGGGCCCTCGATAAGGGCATCGCGCTGGGAGCTTTTCCTGCCCTCGTACCTCGGACTGCCCTTAACGGGCACCGGAAAAACTCGCATAGGCGCTCAACCCAAGGACTGAGATCAGAATCGATAGCCACAGCTATTTGTCATCTCGACCTTTGGGAGAGATCTCTTTAGAATTCCGGATAGCCCTCTCGCCCTGCTCGAGAGGACAGGGAGAGGAGCAAGTATAGTTCCCCTCCTTGGAGGGGCTGGGGGGTGGGTTTATACTTGTGTAGGGACAGGTCGCGACCTGTTCGTGCAATACCAGCTGCCATGAAACTTATACTTTAGCAGCAGCAATGACAGGCTCACTCCTTGGTTAAGGAGGGGCAGGGGTGGTTGGACCTGATACCACAGAGCTCCCTCCCGTTTCCAGGAATGAGCCAGAAGGTTATGTATACTTCTATAGCCGCTACCTTGTGCCCGAGCAAGCTGTTGCTACCCGCAGCAGTTTATCAAACAAAAAACCGCCCCGGCTAAAAATTTAACCGGGGCGGTTTTTAAAGTATAAACCTGATGCCTACTGCACCTGGCGGTTCTTCACGTACTTCTCCAGCCACTGGTCCATCTCCCAGAGCATGTGCAGCACAGACTCCTTGGCGCGGTAGCCGTGGCTTTCAGCTGGCAGGAAAACCAGGCGGGCCGTGGCTCCATGGCCTTTCAGGGCGTTGTAGAAGCGCTCGCTCTGTACCGGGAATGTGCCTGAGTTATTGTCGGCCTCGCCATGAATGAGCAGGATCGGCTCATTTACCTTGTTGGCGAATGAGAACGGCGACATCTGGAAGTATACTTCCGGGGCATCCCAGTACGTACGCTCCTCCGCCTGGAAACCAAACGGTGTCAGGGTGCGGTTATAGGCCCCGCTACGCGCAATACCGGCGGCAAACAGATCGGAGTGCGCCAGCAGGTTTCCGGTCATAAACGCGCCGTACGAGTGGCCTCCCACGGCAATGCGCTTCGGATCGGCCACGCCCATTTTCACTACCTCGTCGATAGCGGCCTTGGCACTGGACACCAGCTGCTGCACGTAGGTATCGTTTGGCTGTGCGTCTCCCTCCCCTACTATCGGAATATCGGTCCTGTCGAGGATGGCGTAGCCCTGCGTTACCCAGAACAGCGGAGAGCCCCAGCTGATGCGCGTAAACTCGTATGGAGAGCTTTTCACCTGACCGGCGGCAGCAGCATCCTTAAACTCGCGCGGGTAAGCCCACAGCAGCATTGGCAGCGGTGTATCGCCTTTCTTGTAGTCCTTTGGCAAGTATAAAACAGCCGTCAGGTTCACGCCATCCTCGCGCTTGTATTGTAGCATCTGCTTCTGTACCCCCTCCAGCTGTGGTGTTGGGTGCGGGAATTTGGTTACCTGCGTCAGTTGCTTCTTCTTCAGGTCGCGCACGAAATAGTTCGGCGGGTCGTTTTCAGACTCTCTTCGGGTGATGATCTTCTTGTCGTTCAGGTCGATGATGTCCACCGGGCGCTCATAGTAAGGGGCCTCCGATCTCCAAAGTATAGCTGCCTTCCTTGACTTTAGGTTGAATTCGCTTACAAACGGACGATTCCCTTCCGGCGAGCCGCCCTCTGAGATCATGTAGATGTTTTGCTTTTTCTTATCCGTCAGCAGCACGCTGCGGCCATACTTGTTCTTGGTGAACACCGGCGAGCCCGGGTCGTTGTAGTTATCCTCGTAAGAGCGCTCGATGAGCACAGTGGCTTTGGCAGATGCTTTGGAAGGGTTTACCAGGGTGCTGCGCTCCTGGCGGGTTTTCCACCAGCGCTCGTTCACGATGGCCATGTTCTCGCCCCACATCACGCCACGGTAACGGTACTTGGTCGAGGCCAGTTGGGAAGGCTTCCCGTTGAAGGGTGCATCCAACATGTATACGTGGTCGCGCACGGCTGCCTCTTTGTTTGCATCGCCGCCGTCCTGTGCCTCGGCCCAGTACAGCGTGGCTGGTTTATCAGAGCGCCAGTTATAACTACGCGGGCCTTTGGCCACGGCATCGAAGGCAATCGGGATATCCTCGGCCAAGGGTAGCTGCGCCAGCTCCTTTACGACCTGGCCGTTGCGATTCCATACTTCTACCTTGTAAGGGAAGTAATAATGCGGCACCAGGTATGAATAGGGTTTCTGGATGGTCTGCACTAGCAGGTACTGCCCATCCGGAGAGGCGTCTATACTTTTGATGATGCCGGCTTGCCCTATGGACTCCTGCTTACCGTCCACAGAAATCAGCTTCAGCTGCGTCTGCATGTAGTAATCGAACAGCTGCTCGTCGTTGCGGTTCTTCAGCAAATCCTGGTAGGTGCGCGAGGGCTTGGCCTTGCCGATATTTTCCTGGATAGTAGGGCCGGTTGGCACATGCGTTGCCTTCGGCATGTCGCCACGCTTCTCATCCACAAACTTTACTACCAGCGTCCTGCTGTCCGACAGCCACTCAAACGGGCGGCCGCTGTAGGCATCGTTTACCACAGCCTCTGTCAGCTTTTTAGCCTCTCTAGCTCCCAGGTCGGCAATCCACAGCTCTATGCCATTGACTTTGGTGTTGGTAAAGGCAATATACTTCTCGTCTGGCGACCAGGTAACGTTAGAGAGCTGCGCGTTCTGCGGCAGCCCTTTGATCGCGAACTCATCGGCGTTGCTCACCTTTTTAAGCTTCAGGCCATTGTAGTAGTAGCCACGGCTGGGGCCGTTGGTAGCAGGGTTGATGCGAATACCGGCCAGGCGGCTCTCCGGCGCCGACACCTCCTCTATACTTGGGTAGCCCGGGCTCTCGAGCAGCAGCATCCAGTCGCCCTTGGCGCTTATACTTACCGACGGCGTGTTTGGGGCCTCGATAATGGCTGCGATGGTTTCGGGTGGGCGCTGGTAGCCGGTGTTGGCATCCTGGGCCAGTGCAGCAGGTGCAGCTGTGCCTCCCAGCAGCAGTGCGCACAGCAGGTGTGCGGCCAGGCGCCGGGCGGCTTTGGTTTTCGTAAAGTTCATGTCAGGTATGATAAGATTAGTGTAGTATGCATCAATAGACTCGTGGGCTAAGGCAAGGTTTAACAGGTGGTACTATATACTCATACTAAATATAGGGGATTCCTATAACTTTTCCTTTTCCACAGGCAGCGATAGGATTAATCAGCTCAATTCATATCCTCGCACTGCTGAGCGACACCTTCGGCACTAATACAGAACCGCTCCTGGCTTCCGGCACATGTCTTATACTTTATGTATCTTTGCATAGGCGTAAACGCGCAAACATATGACTAAAGTCGCAGAACTTACATCCACCACCGGAAAAGTGTTTCTTACCGTTGCATATGATGCAGCCAACAACTGGATCTACAACAACTGGGTGGGATACGTAAGCCCGGAGAATGTAAAACAGGGTTCCCTAGCGGTGCTCGAGGCGTTCCAGACGTACAATTCTCCTTACGGCCTGAACGATAACCGGGAGCTAGTAGGCCGCTGGGACGAAGCCGTGGACTGGATAGAAAAAGAATGGATGCCCAAAGCGATTGCAGCCGGGCTGCGTTATTATGCCCATATCGCTAACCAAGAGTCCTTTGCGGCAGCCTCTGCCGCTGATATGCTCAGCCGCACCCACGGCCGTTTCGAGATGCGCATCTTCGAGGACCCGGGCAGCGCCAAAGTATGGCTGCAGGAATGCCAGAAGTTGGAAAACTAGACAGCTTGGGCGTTAGAGGATTGGAAAACCTACTCAAGAACGACTGTTAACAAACAACGCGTAACGAAACTTATCTCCCTAAATTAAGCTTTAACAGGTAATACTACCGTATTCTTACCCATGAGCAAAAGTTTTGATACACCCGATAAAGTGATTTATGTATGCACGGGCAGCAAGTGCAAAAAGAAAGGCGGCAAAGACCTGAGCAAGCTTTTCAGGGGCATGATAAAGGAGATGGGCCTGAAAGGGCAGGTAGAAGTGGTAAAAACCGACTGCACGGACCGTTGCGACTACGCCCCCGTTACCTGCATGCAACCCGCCAACGCCTGGACACCCTATACCGACGAGCGAAAGGCGAAAGAAGCCTTTGAGCAGCACATCCTTAAATCTGCGCCGCAACAGGAAACCCCATAATAGCAGTGCGGCCCCGGAAATGCTCCGGGGCCGCACTGCTATTTTACCTTATGCAAGAGGATGACTAATCCTCGTACGTGTCTTCATACGTGATCTTCGGCACGCGCTTGTCGATCTCGTAGAGACCGGTTCCTTCCTCGCCGATAACCTCGAAAAGCTCCAGCGCGCGGCGGGCCACATACTCCTCCTCTATCTGCTCTTTCAGGAACCACTGCAGGAATGTGAACGTCACATAGTCCTTCTCCTTCTGGCACTTATCAGCCATGCGGTTAAACGACTGCGTTACAGCAATCTCCTGCTGCAGCGCCTGCTCAAATACGCTTCTGAATGATTCGAATTCCATTTGGGTACCGGAGACGCTCGGCGACACGGCGCGTCCGCCCATATCGGATACGAACTTGAACAGGCGCAGCATGTGCTCGCGCTCCTCATCCGACTGCTTCTTAAAATAGCCGGCGCTATAATCAAAGCCGTTGCGGTCGCACCAACTGCTCATGGCCAGATACATGGCCGAGGCCTCCGCCTCCATTTTTATCTGATCGTTGAGTATTTGCTCTATTGTCTCGCTCAGCGAGGTTCTCAGTCTTAGTAAGTCTTTCATAATTTCCGGGTGTTTGGGTAGTGATTAGACAATGCGGTGATGGTTGACACCTCCTCATTAATACCTTAAGGTAAGCCCTTTTGTTGTGCATGCGCAACAAACCCCTGAAATTCGGAAGAAGTCTAAATAAAAAGAGCACGGCCTCGGGGGCCGTGCTCTGTGTTTCAAACTATAAATACTCTAAGTTTTATACGATGGATGGTGCCAGGCACTCGTGCAGCATTCGGTTCAGTTCCAGCACAAACTTGGCTCCGGCCAACAGTTCCTTCAGGGTATGCAGTTCGGTCAGCGTCAGCACGAAGCAGCGGTCGCAACCACAAAGGGTAATGATGCTGAAGTCGGAGGAGCGGTCCGGGTTGCTCGCCATCGCCGCCAGGTCTATACTATCCACCGCGTGCTTCAGGCGCAGAAAAGCGTCTAGCTTCAGCATGGTTAACTCGCCTGCAAAACTCAGCATTAAACGGTTGTGGCGATCGCACTGGTAAACGGCTCCTGCCTCAGAAGTATAAATCTCGGGTAATTGCGTGGCTGTATGCATCATGTGGTGTAACTTAGCTAACCGGCTCTGCGATTGTAGTGCAAATCTAAATACTATTTAGAACCAGTCCAAATAAAAACGCATTGTTATTTAGAATTAGTTTGAATAAAGTATAGAAGCATGGAAAAGTACATAGATAAAGTAAACCTTGCCGACAAGTTCAGCCAGTTCTCCGACCACTGGAACCCGCGCGTTGTGGGCGAGCTGAATGGCCAGCAGGTGAAACTGGCCAAGTTCCTGGGGCCGTTCGAATGGCACCACCACGCGCACGAGGATGAGTTCTTCCTGGTGATAAAAGGCGCGTTTGAGATGCACCTGCGGGATAAGGTAGTTACCCTAAAGCCGGGAGAGTTCATGATCGTGCCCCGGGGCGTAGAGCACAAACCTGTGGCCAACCAGGAGGCGGAGGTGCTGCTGTTTGAGCCAGCCAGCACCGTAAACACCGGCAACCTGGAGGATAGCGAGCGGACGCGGAAGGACCTAGAGAGGATGTAGTTTCATTGTCCGTTGTCCGTTGTTCGGTTTGGGTTGCTGGTTTATACTTTGCTAGTACCAACTACCCTTACCTCTCCCCTGAAACAAGTTCGGGATCTGAGACTTGTCCTTTTCGAGGGCCCCTACCCCCAGGAGGTGAGCCTGTAACTACTGATGCTAAAGTATAAGCTTTGTAGCTGCCGCTCCACCTCCCTTCCACCAGGATCCTTCCAGGATGACAAGAGAAGGGCCGCTGCTACAACGATTAAGCAGAAGTAGTAGACACAACTCTCCGCTCTTTCGGATTTGCAATCCCGAAGAGCAAAGGGAATCCCGAAGAGCAAAGGGAAAGTCATTTTATACTTGTGGCCTTACAGTAACTACCCCAGATGGAGTAAGGATGGTTGGATGGTCCTCTATTAACGAACAACCAGGCACCAATAACTAAAACCCCATCACCTTATGCGCCCTGGCAAGTATAAATTTCAGGTTGAGCCGCACCAGATCGCCCATACACTGGCACTTGAGAAACTCCTTGGCGTTGTGGTGCTGCGCCAGCTCCTGCCGTAGCTGCTCTATTTTTTCGGGCGTAGATATGGTATCGCGGCGCATGCAGTCGATGAGGTCCTTGAGGCGGTAGCGGGCCGATTTAAGGCGCCGGAACATGAGCGTGCGCTCCTCGTTCTGATACTGCCTCACCACATCCGGCTTCAGCAGTTTCAGCACCAGGTCTACGACCACGTTATTGTCTTTGAAAAACTGCGGCAGGTACATGGTCTTTTTGCCCTCGTAAGACTGCTGATCAAAGTCGATGGGGCGCACGCGGTACTGCTCATCCTCGAAATCCGGGGTAACATCCACCACATAATTGTAGGAGCGCATATCGCCCAGCAGGCGCACAAAGCACCGCTCGTTAAACTTCACGAACTCCTTGGCAATACGCACTTTGTTGGTGTTGGGCCGCTTGACATACTCCTTAATGAATACATCGCCCGGGATACCTGCAATGTGCTCCTCTATCAGGGTGTTGCCATCCACCAGGTAGTTAATGCGGCTCGGCGAGAGGATGTGCTCCAACTCCAGCCCGTAAACGCGCGAGGCGTCGGCGCGCTTCACGTAAAAGTAGTCGTAGTTATCGTTGAGCTGGTTCATGATCTGCACCCGGAACGGGTTGGAGTTACCGAAAGTACAGTAGTCGATCCGCGACACATACAGGTGCTCCATCACCGACGTGTCCCCGTCAGTTTTCAGCAGCGCATAGATCATCGTCAGGCCCTGGTTTAGCTCCTGCTGCGTCTGCTGATCATACATGACCGACTCCCACAGCGTGTCGTGTCCCTGTTTGTCGTAGTACGGGAAAGAGTCGGCGTAATGGAGCAGGCCCTCGTAGAGTACCGGCAGCTTCGTTTCGCGGTCGTAGGTGCGCAGGTACCTGCGCAGGCCTTTGCTGATCGGGTAAAACAGCTTCTTCTTGGAGATATACACTTTGGAGTTAGAGAGTTTAGGAGTTTGAGAGTTTTGGAGTTAAAGAATTTGGGAGGTATGAGAGCAGGAACAGCCATACTTCACCTCTTTTGTAATCTGAAGATAAATTACGAGTAAATACAGTTAATTGCTATTCCGCTCAACAGAATCACATGTTGAACTCTCTAACCACTAAATTCTCTAACTCTTAAACTCTCTAACTCCCCAACTCTCTAACTCTCTAACTTTCCAACAGGTTATTCTGGTTGAGCACCTGCAGCACTTCATTTTTGTAGAAGCGGCCGATCGGTATCTCGGTTTGGCCAATGTCTACGGCAGCGGCAGAGAACGCTTGAATCTTGTCGAGAGCCACGATAAAGGAGCGGTGAATGCGCAGGAACTTATCTGTTGGCAGTTTTTCCTCCAGGAAGGATATTTTCTGGTACGAGATGATCTCCTTTGTCTCCGTTTTTACCCGGATGTAGTCTTTCAAACTCTCGATGTAGAGAATGTCCGAGAGCATCACCTTCACCATCTTTTTATCGGCCTTCAGGTAAATGAAGGCTTCTTTGTAGTCCTGCCCTGCAGGGGCGGTTTGTACAGGCATGGGAGTGGGGGCTGCCTGTATTGCCTGCGGCTCCGGAGCCGACACCCTGGAAACAGCCTTCAGGAAACGCTCGAAGGCAATGGGCTTGAGCAGGTAGTCCACCACATTTAGCTCAAACCCTTCCACGGCATAATCGCGGTAGGCGGTGGTAAAGATCACCTTGGGCGGGCTTGCCAGCGACTTCAGGAAATCTATACCTGTGAGCTTCGGCATCTGGATATCGAGGAACAACAGGTCGATGGCCTCGCTTTGCAGGCAGTTATAGGCCTCCACGGCGTTGTTGCAGCGGCACACCAGCTCCAGGTTATCCAACCTCTGAATGAAGGTCTCCAGCACATCCAGCGCCAGTGGTTCATCATCCACGATCATGCAGCGTAGTTTATTCATAGTTTAGATATCTTCAACAAAGGAACGTTTGGTACATTAACTCTCTCATTGAGGGCTATAGTAAGGAGACAAACTCCAAGACCAGCTAGCCTACCGCGAGTTTTCAACTCGTGGTTTCCCATGACAGCAAGCTTTCAGCTTGCACTGGCCGTCAGAGAGCACGTTTATACTTACGCAAGCTGAAAGGTTGCCCCATCAAAAGCCACAAGATGAAATCTTGCGGCAGGCTTCAATTTTATTAAAACAAAATCTCCAACCGGGCCGAGTAGCTATCGTCCTCCTCCTCCACCTCCAGCTCATAGCGACCTTCGTAGAGCAGTTCCAGGCGGCGCTGCAGGTTTTTAAGGCCGATACCCGAGGCCATATCGCGGGAGCTACTGCTTGCTTTGTCGATGCATTTGCAGTTCTCTACCAGCAGCACCAGCTTCTCGTCCGTCACCTTCACATCTATCCTGATCCAGGCATCTTTGGTTTCGGTGCTAACGCCATGTTTAAAGGCATTCTCCACGAAGGGCAAGAGCAGCATGGGCGCAATCTGCTTGCCGGCTATACTTCCGGTGGCGGAGAACTGCACCTCCACCCGCTCCCCATAGCGCACCTGCTCCAGGGCGATGTAGTTTTTGATGTACTCCAGCTCCTTTTCCAGCGGCATGGTGGCCGCGTTGGCATCGTGCAGCATGTAGTCCATCAACCCGGAAAGCTTGAGCACCACCTCCGGCGCGTTGTCCGATTTCTTGAGCGTGAGCGCGTACAGACTGTTGAGCGTGTTGAACAGGAAGTGCGGGTGGATCTGCCCTTTCAGGAATTTGAGCTCCGCCTCCAGTTTATCCTGCGTCAGGTCACGGGCCGCCCGCTGGTGGCTGTACCAGTTCTTGAGCAGCGCGATCACGGCCGTAATGGCCACCACATAGTTAATGTTCACAATGTTCTTGACGAAGCGGTAGAAGGTCAGGGTGTCTTGGGTGCAGGTGGTGGGGCAGAAAATCGGGTGGATAAGGAAAGGCAGCAGCACGAACTGCATCAGCGCGCCAATGGCCCCCATCAGCAGCAGCAGGTACACGACAAACTCCAGGTAGCGCTTCTGCAGCAGGTAGCGCGGCAGCAGGTAGTACATGTTAAAGTATACCAGCCCCATTTTAAACGGCAGCTCCACCAGCTCCACCATAAAGGCGTTGTAGTAATCATCGATGTAACTACCGTATAGCAGCCCAAAGAAAACCACATACACCGTCCAGAAGGCCAGGTGCAGCAGCAGGCGGTTCTGCGTGACGTTGCGCACCTCGGGCAGGCTCCAGGTGGCGCCGGTTTCTAGGGTATTGGCCGTGCTCAACTTTATCTCCATACTACAAAGGTATATTTTCTGGTACAAGCCGCTACCGTTATCTGCACAGTTTTAGACCGATAGCCAGCCCTGTGCCGTTAGTGGCGGCTTCCGCTTGACCAACAGCGTTTGGGGCGGTAAAGGTTTATTTTTCCGGATCCCGGGGCCTTACCTTATCTTGTATTCCTACTTTTTCCGAAGGAATTTATACTTTTAGCTTGAGTTTACCCGCACATATGCCAAACCAATCAGAAAAGCTCCTTCAATTTGAGGCCCTGTTCCGGCGCAATTACGGGCACCTGTGCCAGCGGATGCAGCGCATCACGTCCGATGCTGCTGTAGCCGAGGACCTGGTGCAGGAGGTCTTCATTAGTTTTTGGAACAACGAGCAGTGGCAGGCGGTGGAGAATCCAGAAGCCTACTTATATCGTGCCTGTCTCAATAAAGCCCTGAACCATACCACCAGCCAGAAACGCCGCACCGAGTTGGCACAGCAGTACCAACAGGGGCAAGACCACGCTACAACGGCAGACCAAGACCTGGCCCTGCAGGAGCTACAGCAGCAGGTGCAGCAGGCCATAGATGCTCTGCCGGCTGTGTGCCGCAAGGTGTTTTTGCTGAGCCGCCACGAGGAGATGACGCATAAAGAGATCGCCGATTTCCTCAACATCTCTCCCAACACCGTGGACAACCACATTAAAAAAGCCCTGGCCGTACTTCGGAGGCTGCTCCTGGGCCTGCTTTTGGGGTGCCTCCATCTACTTTTTAGTTTTTTTTCGTGAGCGGGTAGCGGTACCTGCGCTTTCAACTGTCATACTTCTGAACACCGATAAAAACTGCCGCCAGGTTATGCACAGACTTAAAACCTTAACCTCAGCCCAAAACCATGGATAGCCGCTACTGGGACATCGCTGCCAAGAGCTTTAAAGGCAAGGCCACACCCGCCGAGGAGGAGGCGCTGCGCCAGTGGCTGAACCAAAGTCCGGAGCACCGGGAGCAGTACCAGGCCCAACAGCAGCTCTGGAGGCTCACGGCACCCGCCCCTGCCACAGCAGTAGATACGGATTCCGCCTGGAGAAAAGTGCGTGCGCAACTGCAGCCGCAGCAGGCAAAGGTTATCCCGCTACACCGGCAGCTGTGGCGCGTGGCCGCTGCCGTGGTGGTGCTTGTCGGCATCGCCTGGCTGGCTAAGCTATACTTCCTGCCTTACTATGGGCTAGAGGTAGTAAGGTCGGGTAGTGGGCAAATGGCAGTTATACTTCCGGACAGCAGCCAGGTGTGGCTCAATAAAGGAACTACACTTGCTTATAATCCGGATTTTAACGGACCGCAGCGGGAAGTACACCTGGAGGGCGAGGCCTTTTTCGAAGTAAAGCGCAATCCGCAGCAGCCTTTTGTCATTGAGGCAGAGAACAGTAAAACACAAGTACTAGGAACCTCCTTTAACCTGCGCGCCTATCCACATGAACAGACGGTGGAGTTGACGGTGGCCACGGGCAAGGTTGCCTTTACATCATCTAAAAGTTCAGCACAGGCTATTGTTACCCCTGGCTATGGTGCCATACTTCAGAAACAGGAAAACAGCGTTGAAAAGTATGAATTGGCCGGTGAAAACGCCTGGGCCTGGAAAAGCGGCAAGCTGCACTTCGGCGGCAAACCGCTAAAGGAGGTACTGGCGGCGCTGGAGCGCTACTACGGGGTGACACTGCAGCTAGCGCACCCAGGGCTGGAAAACTGCCGGTTTACGGGCACCTTCCAGAACTCAGAGCTGCAGGAGGTGCTGCAGGTGCTGGAGGCATCGCTGCAACTCGAGATCATAAAGCAGGACGAGCATACTTATACGTTGGCGGGCAACGGCTGCCACTAATACCTTAACCACCTCACCTATGAACAAACGTGTACTATGCCTGGGCGTAGCCTGGCTAACCATTGCCCTCGCTGCGCTGGCGCAGGCAGGCCTGCTGGAGCAGAAAGTCTCCCTCAATCAACCCAACGCCACCATACAACAGGTACTCGAGGAGCTGTCTGAAAAGTATAATCTCACCTTCTCCTACGGCAACGACCTGGTGCCGCTGCAGCAACAAGTAAGCATCCATGCCGAAAACCAGCCGCTGCGTCAGGTGCTGGATGAATTGCTAAAAAATAGCGGCACAAGTTATACCTTGATTGGGAGCCAGATTATACTGCGGCCTGTGAAAAGGCAGGAACAGCAGCGGGTAACGGTTAGTGGGCACGTTAGAGATGCAACTTCCGGGGAGAGTTTGGCAGGGGCCACGGTAACCAATGGAACAGCCGGAGCGGCAGCCAATACCTATGGCTTTTATAGTATAACCTTACCCGCCGGGCTAGTGCAGTTGCAGGTGCGCTACCTAGGATATGAACCGCTTATTCTTAGCATAGCTCATGTTACTGCTGACACAACCCTGCAACTGCAGCTACAGCCGCTTTCCAACCAGATCCAGGAGGTAAACATCACCGCCGAAAAGGGTATGGACTTGCAGCAGGCTAACCAGATAACCATGCGCGGAGCCGAGTTAAAGCAGTTGCCGCGCCTGATGGGAGAGGCCGATGCGGTTAAAGCCATGCAACTGATGCCCGGTATACTTGGTGGCCGCGAAGGCTCCTCTGACCTGATCGTGCGCGGCGGCAGCCCCGACCAGAACCTGATCCTGCAGGACGGGGTGCCGGTGTATAACGTATCGCACCTGCTGGGCATGTTTTCGGTCTTTAATCCGGATGCCATTAAATCGGTGGAGCTGCTAAAAGGAGGCTTTCCGGCCCCTTACGGCGGCAGGCTCTCCTCGGTGGTGGATGTGCAGTTGAAGGAGGGCAATAACCAGCAGTTCGCCGGCGAGGGCGCCGTAGGATTGATTTCTTCCAAGCTGATGCTGGAGGGGCCGATCAAAGATGAGAAAACCTCTTTCCTGCTAGCGGCCCGACGCACTTACCTAGACGTGCTGGCCGCCGCCGCAGCGGCCATGAGCGGGGAAGACATCAGCAACTACAATTTTCTCGACCTCAACGCTAAAGTAAACCATACCTTCTCCCCTGCCAACAGGTTGTACCTGAGCCTGTACAGCGGCCAGGATAGGTTCTCAGATAAGCAGGAGTTTTACAACTATGCCAGCACCGAGCAGCAAAAGTATAACATGCGCTGGGGCAACATCACCAGTGCCCTCCGCTGGAACCATGCATTCGGCCCGAAGCTCTTCAGCAACACTACCCTCACTTATAGCCGCTACCGCTTTGCGCAGCAGTCGGAGGTAAAAAGCCCACAGCTCAACCGCTCCGTAGACTACAGCTCCGGCATCACAGACTGGGGCGCAAAAGCAGACTTCGATTACCTGCCCCACACCCGGCACAGCGTGCGGTTCGGCGGCAGCTATACTTTCCACACGTTCCGGCCAGAGGTTACCTCGCTCCGGACAGACAGCCTCACCCTCACCACCGACTCCTTCTCTACCATCCGGGCGCACGAGTTTTATACTTATGCCGATGACCGTCTACAGCTGAGCGAGCGCCTGCAGGTAAATATTGGATTGCACTTCTCGGGATTCGAAGTGAATGGTGAGTTTTATACCTCACTGCAGCCGCGCCTGGCGCTGGGCTATACTTCGGCTACAGGCATCAGTATACGCGCCTCCTATGCCACCATGGCCCAGTACCTGCATCTGCTCAGCAACACCTCCACCGGGACCCCTACCGATATCTGGGTACCCGCCACCGAGAAAGTGAGACCGCAGCGCTCCTGGCAGGCCACATTCGGTGCAGCCACTGTATTGGGGCAGCAGTGGGAACTGACGTCGGATTTATACTATAAGGCAATGCAGGACGTGGCTGAGTTTAAGGATGGAGCTGACTTTATTGGTGAGTTCTTCCGCAGCGGCCCCGAAACCAACTTCGCCAACTTCGTGTCGCCCCCTTACGAAACGCGCGTGGTGAGCGGCAGGGGATGGAGCTATGGCTCGGAGTGGCTGCTGCGCAAGCGGCAGGGCAAAACCACTGGTTGGCTCGGTTATACTTTATCCTGGTCGTGGCGGCAGATGGATAGCATCAACTTTAATCAGAAGTACCCTTACACCTACGACAGCCGCCACAGCATCTCGCTGGTTGCCAACCATCAGCTTACCGAAAGGCTACGCGTGGGCGGGAGCTGGGTTTACCGCACCGGCTACGCCACTACATTGCCAGCAGCCAGCTACAAGGCCTACAACGAGCCTGTAAATAACCCCTACGGCTGGAGCCCCTCGGTGGAGACGGTCGATTACGTGGGTGAGCGCAACAACTACCGCATGCCCGCTTACCACCGCCTGGACCTGAGCCTGACGCACTCCAAGAAGAAAAAATGGGGCGAGCGCAGCTGGAACATTTCTGTTTACAACGCCTATAACCATAAAAACCCATACTTCATGCACCTCAGCCAACCAAGTATAAGCGCCGAAAACAATTCTTCACGTCGTCTTTATAAGGTCTCGCTGTTTCCGGTGCTGCCGTCCATTAGCTATGCGTTTAAGTTTTAAGAAATGATGAAAATGCGAAAGATAAAGTTCACGTTGCCGCTGATGTGCCTGATGCTGCTACTAAGCAGCTGCGAAACGGTAGTGGAAATGGAGCTTCCGGCCCACGAACCGAAGTTGGTTGTAAACGCCGTCATCAACCCCGACAGCCTTTTTACGGTGGAGGTAAGCCCCAGCCAAAATCCCTTATCCAACAAAGCGCACGAGCCGGTAAGCAACGCCACCGTGCAGGTATACCAGGCCGACCAGCACCTATACACGCTACAGCACAAAGGAAACGGCACTTACAGCACAGACCAAAAACCGCAGGCGCTACAGCACTATGAACTGAAGGTAGAGGCGCCGGGCTTACCAACTGCCAGCGCAACAACATACATCCCCGCCGCACCAGCTATCAGCAACCTGAATGCCACGCCTGTAGCCGCCACAGCGTCGGATGGTCCTACCGTTAGCGCCACTTTCACCTTGGCTGACACGCCCGGCCAGGAAAACTTCTACTACATTCAAGCTTTTACCCCCGACACAAGCTATCTTGACGGACAGCCCTACAGAAGATCTGTGGGGGTGAGACTAGTGGAGCCATTTGAAGACGAGTTCACGATGGAGGACCATTACTTTTTCAGCGATAAGCTATTTGATGGAAAAGTTGTAACGCTGCGCCTGGACCTGGAAAACCCGCCTCAATATACTACCTACGTGCGCATCGCACACATTACGCGCGAGTTCTATGACTACGTCCGAACACTTAACAAACAGTCGTACCGCGATAATTTTGCCACACCGCCCGGCCCTGTAGCCAACAACATACAGAGCGGCATAGGGGTATTTGCAGGATATCATGCGGTGACATTGGTGATGGAGCCCTAGCTTTGTTTTTTCCCCAATTCCATCACGTTCCTGACTCAGTTCATCGGTACTTTTACCCACACATGGCTAACTGACACAAAGAAAAAAGGCCTAAGTATAGCCCTTTCAGGAGTTTGTCTAAAAGCCAGGCAACTATCCTGTCTTCTAGCTTATCTTTATAGTGTTGCTCAGCTACTTACATACACCTGATCAACCACGCGACCCGACACTAAATATAAAGATAAAGCTATGAAAAAAGTAATTCTTACCCTGTTGGCGGCGGTGCTGCTGGCAGCGGCCGCCCCAGTAGTTCAGGCACAGGAACAGACAAGTGTACCATTAACCTCCGAGGAAGCCCACAAACTGCTCCGCCGGCTGTCGGGTAATTGGCAGGTGAGTCACTATTCGTGGCAGCCGGACCGCAATGCCTACTACCAGTCGTCGGGAAAGGCAAACGTAAGCCCAGCCCACCAGGGTAGCTACCTGCACGAAAAGACCTATGTAAGGCAGCCGGACGGCAGCCAAAAACGGCAGGAGTGCTTCTTCGGGTATTCAGCCTCGAAGGAGCGGTTTGAGTTGATACAGGCAGACAAGCAGAACGGAAACACCACGCTCCTGGTGGGCCAATGGCACCCGGAGTTTCATTCCATCACCTTAACACACCCGGAGGGGCTGAAGCGGGGCGGTCCCAACAACGTGGAGTATGTTTACGTGTTCTTGCCCGAGGGCATGTTGCTGAAAATAGTCCGCACCCTCGATGAAGAGGGCAACTACCGCATCCAATCCCAGGACTATTACTCCCCGCAGCATACTGCTAGCTTCTAAGGGATAAGGGCCTGTCACGCCTATTCATATTTACTTTATAGTATAGGCGTGGCTGGCCTTGCTTCATACCCGGTCTTACGCTTGCATGCGTAGGGGCGCGTAACGCCCCTACGCATGCAAGCCAGGTTATCCTGCCGCGCCCCCGGCACAGCAGGGTAGCCTCACCTCCTGTATTTGCGCTTCAGTTTCACCACTTTATACTTCAGGCTATCATACACCAGGCCGGCTAGCAGGATGGCGGCAGCCAGCAGCAGCGCTTTCATGGCGAAGGCAGAAAAAACAAAGCCGCCCACAATACAACCCAGAAAGAAGAAACTGATGATGGTGAGGCGCAGCTTGATGGAGGCCCGCAGCTTTTCCTGCTGCTCCTGCTTCCGGTAAAAGTACAGCTGTGAGATCTCAATGCCCAGGTCGGTGAATAGGCCGGTGAGGTGGGTGGTGCGCACCACGGCGTTGGAGATGCGGGTTACCAGCGCATTCTGCAGGCCCATGGCAAAGAGCAGGCAGCAGGCCACGGCAATGCGGTGCTGCAGGATAAACTCCAGGCTCAGCAGCGCCACCGATACCAGCACCAACAGCTCCAGGCCCACCGGCGGGAGGTATACAAACTGCTTGTTTCGTCGCAGCATTGCCTCCAGCAGGATGCCTGACACGATGGCCCCGGATAAAAAAGCAAGTATGAACAGCAGGTAGCCCCAGGCGTTGGAAAAGTTCTGGCGCCCCACCTCATCGGCAAAGAAGGCGAAGTGGCCCGTCACGTTAGTGGTGAGCTGCTGCAGCGCAAATACACCCGCCACGTTCACAATACCCGCCACCAGCGAGAGCAGCGAGGCCAGCTTCAGGTTATGCTTCAGGGTGCGGTTTTTCCCTCGGTGTCGGAACATGCTGGGTAGTGGGCGTAGAACTTCTGCTAAAGTATAAATCCGGGGCCGGATAGGCTACTGTTACAGCAACTCTTTCGCCGGGTCCCAGAACAGTTCCCTAAAATCCGCCACCTGGCCGTTCTCTACGCGCACCCCCTCCTGTTCCAGCCGCTCCTGCATGGCGTGGGGCGTGTCAAAGTGCTGGCTACCGGTAAGCATGCCGATACGGTTTACGACCCGGTGGGCCGGAATCTTAGTCATGGGGTGGGAGGCGATCAGGGCCCAGCCCACCATTCTGGCCGAGCCTTTTGCCCCCAAATAGCTGGCTATGGCCCCATATGAGGTTACCCGGCCACGCGGGATGAGCTGCACTACCTCGTATACATTCTGGAAAAAATTCTCCTTGCTATCTTTTTTTGCCATTTTCAATCACTGCTGTTTAAACCTTCGGTACCGTTTTATGTCTTTAAGATGTGCCGGTTTGTAGAGTTTAAGTTACGTCAACTTTTATTGTTCGCAACGTTGTCTGTATATTTAACCTGGATAATACCACCAAACCGGGTAACCCTGCCTTATGAATGCATAACGGGCACTCTCCTAACTAAACCTGTGTTAAAACACAAATGAACAAAACCTTAAAAACTATCCTGATTCTTGTAGCCGTTACGGCTGTTGGTTACTTAGCTTACAGGCAGCTTTCGGCCGAGCCGGAGATGCAGGCAACTGCAGGCGGCGGCGGTGGCGGCGGTGGCGGCCCCATGGCGCGTAAAGTAACCGTGGATGTATACGTTGTTTCACCGGGAGCTTTTCAGAACAGGATCTCCACCACAGGCACGGTGCTGCCTAACGAGGAGGTGGAACTGCGCAGCGAGATTGCCGGGCGTATTACAAGTATCAACTTTAAGGAAGGCACCCATGTAAAGAAAGGCCAGCTACTGGTAACGGTGAACGATGCCGAGATGCGCGCGCAGCTGCAGAAGCTGGAGTCTAACCAAAAGCTCTACCGCGACATGGAAGAACGCCAGCGCACGCTGCTGGAGAAGGAATACATCAGTGCGCAGGAGTACGACCAGGTAAGCAACCAACTGGCTACCGCCACCGCCGACATTCAGGCCCTGAAGGCTACTCTGGCCAAAGCCTACGTGCGGGCCCCTTTCGATGGGGTGATCGGCCTGCGCCAGGTGAGCGAGGGCAGCTACGTATCGGCCACCACACCCATTGCCCGCATTGTTGACATCAGCCCTGTGAAAATAGATTTTGCCATTCCTGGCCGCTACAGCCAGCAGGTAGAGGCTGGCGACAAGATTACCTTCACGGTGGAGGGAATGCCGAAAGTATACGAGGCATCTGTTTACGCCGTGCAGCCAGGCATAGACCCCGGCACCCGCACCCTGCAGGTGCGCGCCCTTTTCGATAACAAGAACGAGGAAGTAAAGCCGGGCGCCTTCGTAAGTGTGAGCCTGTCGTTGCAGGATTCGGATGATGCCATCCTTATCCCGACAGAAGCCATTATACCGGAAGCTACCGGGCACAAGGTTTTCCTGTCTAAAAACGGGAAGGCTGTCCCGAAGATGGTGAAGATTGGCCAGCGTTCTGAAACGATGATCCAGATTACGGAAGGCGTGGCCCCCGGCGATACGATCATCCGCTCCGGTATTCTGCAGGTGCGCGATGGCTCTAACCTGAACATACGCAAAGTACTGACAGCTGATGAAGCATTAGAGGCTCCCGCGCCGGATACAACTGTGGCTGAATAATCTGCCGTGCAGGAACGCCAATAGTATAACGAGAACCGTTTAAAGTTAGGGCCGCAGGCCAAAACCCGATCTAGCCCCTAAAGCAGCAATCGTCCTTAACTGACGCCCCTGTAGCTGTTTACACCTGCCTTTTGCAGGAAACGGCCGAAAAAGAGACAAGCAAGAAGCCAGGAAAACGAACTGAAGTACGCTAAATTAACAGGAGTAGACAAGCAGACCGGAAGCGCACCGTTGAAAAGCCCGCTGACCGTACAGTTTATCAGCTCCAATCCCCACCACAGATTTATATGGCAAGTTTATCCAATATAAGTATAAAACGTCCCGTGCTGGCTATCGTGATGAGCATCGCGATCATGGTGTTCGGGTTTATAGGCATCACCTACCTGGGTGTGCGAGAGTACCCCAGCGTGGACCCGCCCATTGTGAACGTAAGGACGAGTTACGTAGGCGCCAACGCTGAGACCATCGAGTCTGAGATAACCGAGCCCCTGGAGGAGTCCATCAACGGTATTGCCGGTATCCGAACGCTTACCTCCACCAGCAGCGAGGGCAGCAGCAATATTACTGTAGAATTTAACCTGGACGTGGACCTGGAAACGGCTGCCAACGACGTGCGCGACCGCGTGGCCAGGGCACAGCGACGGCTGCCCGAGGACGCCGAGCCTCCAACTGTGGCCAAGGCCGACGCTGATGCGAACCCCATCCTCTTCCTGGGTATCCGAAGCGAGAACCGTACCCTGTTGGAGCTCTCTGATATAGGTATGAACGTGTTCAAGGAGCAGCTGCAGACCATCCCGGGCGTGAGTGAGATCATGATCTGGGGGGATAAACGCTACTCGATGCGTCTGTGGATGGATCCGGATAAGCTTGCCGCCCTGCGCGTAACCCCGCTGGAAGTACAAAATGCCCTCGCGCGCCAGAACGTGGAGCTGCCATCGGGAAGTATAGAAGGCGCCACCACCGAGCTTTCGGTGCGGACCATGGGCCGCATTTCCACCCCGGAGGAGTTTAACAACTTAATCGTGCGCCAGGACGCCGACCGCCTGATCCGCTTCCGCGACATTGGCTATGCCCAACTCGCCCCCGAAAACGAGAAAACGGTGCTCCGCTACAACGGCATCCCGATGATCGGCGTGGTGCTGGTACCGCAGCCGGGCTCGAACCAGATCGAGATCGCCGACGAGTTTTACAGACGCCTGGAGCACATCAAAAAAGACATCCCGGAAGACCTGCAGCTAACCATCGGCTTCGACAACTCGCAGTACGTGCGGGCCTCCATTGCCGAGGTGCAGGAGACCATTATCGTCGCCTTTGCCCTGGTAGTGATCGTGATCTTCCTGTTCCTGCGCGACTGGCGCTCCACGCTGATTCCGGTGGTAGCCATACCGGTCTCCCTTATCGGCACCTTCTTCATCATGTATGTAATGGACTTCTCCATCAACGTGCTCACCCTGCTGGGCATTGTGCTGGCCATTGGCCTGGTAGTGGACGACGCCATCGTGATGCTGGAGAACATCTATTCTCGCATCGAAAAAGGAGAGCGGCCAATGCAGGCCGCCAAGAACGGCGCCAAGGAGATTTACTTTGCCATTATCTCCACCACTGTTGCCCTGGCGGCCGTGTTTATGCCGGTGGCCTTCCTGGAGGATACCACCGGCCGCCTGTTCCGTGAGTTCGGTATTGTGGTGGCTGGCTCGGTGATCATCTCCTCCTTCGTCTCGCTAACGCTCACGCCGATGATGTCCTCGCGCATCCTCAAGCACAGGGAAAGACCCAACTGGTTTTACCGTAAAACCGAGCCCTTCTTTGAGACCCTCACCGGTGGTTACCGCCGCAGCCTGGAGAGCTTTATGCGCGTGCGCTGGGTAGCTTTTATACTTATTGTGGCTTCTGCCGGTGCAATCTGGTGGCAAATGTCTACCCTGCAGTCTGAGTTGTCGCCTGAGGAAGACCGTGCCGGCCTTCGTATAAACGCCACAGGTCCGGAGGGTGCCTCTTTTGAGTTTATGGACGAGTACATGAACGAGCTGACCGCCCTGGTGAACGACTCGGTGCAGGGCATCTCCAGTATCACCTCCATGACGCGCAACGCAAACTCGGGCTTTATCCGCCTCCGCTTGGTCCCTTCGGACGAACGCAGCCAGACACAGCAGGAGATTGTGGAAAGCATGCCTTCCCTGATCAACCAGATACCGGGCGCCAGGGCCTTTGCCTCCGGCGATAAGGGCCTGGGCGGCGGGCGCGGTGCCGGCCAACCGGTACAGTTCGTGGTGCAGTCGCAGAACATGGACAAGCTACGCGAGATCATCCCGCCGTTCCTGGAGAAGGCCCAGCAGGATCCTACCTTCAGTTTCGTGGACGTGAACCTGAAGTTTAACAAGCCGGAGCTGCGCGTGGAGATTGACCGCGAGAAAGCCCAGAGCCTGGGTGTTTCCGTGCGTGATATCGCCCAAACCATCCAGCTTGGCCTAAGTGGCACCCGCTTTGGCTACTTCGTGAAAGGCGGAAAACAGTACCAGATCCTGGGGCAGGTAGCCCGAGAGAACCGCAGCGAGCCGCTGGACCTGCGCAGCCTCTACGTCAAGAGCAGCACCGGCGAGCTGATCCAGCTCGACAACCTGATCCAACTGAAGGAGGAAAGTGCCTCGCCGCAAGTATACCGCTTTAACCGCTTTGCGGCCGCTACCTTCAGCGCCACACTTAACAAAGGCAAGACCATTGGCGACGGTTTGGAGGTGATGGACGCTATTGCCGACGAAGTGCTCGATGAGACCTTCCAAACTACTCTTACCGGCCAATCCAGGGATTTCTCCGAAAGCTCAGGCAGTCTACTATTTGCCTTCTCGCTGGCACTGGGTCTTATTTACCTGGCGCTTGCCGCGCAGTTCGAGAGCTTCCGCGATCCGGCCATCATCATGTTCACCGTGCCGCTCGCCCTTTCCGGTGCCTTGCTCAGCCTCTGGTACTTCGACCAGACACTGAACATCTTCAGCCAGATCGGCATGATCATGCTGGTGGGCCTGGTAACCAAAAACGGCATCCTGCTGGTGGAGTTTGCCAACCAGCGTAAAGAAGAAGGCCTGTCGAAACTGGAGGCTGCCACGGATGCCGCCGTATCCCGCTTCCGCCCGATCCTGATGACCTCACTCTCCACTATCCTGGGTACCCTGCCTATTGCCCTGGCACTAGGCACTGGTGCGGAAAGCCGTATGCCAATGGGTATTGCCGTGGTAGGAGGCCTGATTCTGGCCACCGGCCTTACGCTCTACGTGATTCCCGCGATCTACTCCTACTTCTCCTCTGCGGAGGCAAATGTGATTGCTGAACTGGAAGAGGAAGAGGCTGAAGCCAAGAGACCAGAGTATGTGTAAGCAAGCCAACCCATTATTTAAGTATTTTAGCCAAAGGATTTTAACGCGATAGATCAAGTATAAATGTTTGCATACAGAGCCGCGGCGCTTTTCCTGGTCGGATTAGCACTACTACTTCCAAACCTGGCCCAGAGCCAGGAGCAGCTTTCGCTGGAGCAGGCCATCCGCATCGGACTACAAAACAACTATGACATTCGGATTGCCGGCAGGCAGGAAGCCATCTCCGAAAACAACGTGACGCTGGGTAACGCCGGCTTTCTGCCCAATGTAGACGGCAGGGCTTCCCGCACGTTCAGCGAGAACAACTCGCGGCAGGAGTTCCAGACCGGACCAGACCGCGTCCGGGACGGGGCTAGCTCCAACAACATGAGCTATGGCGTGAACCTGAACTGGGTGATCTTTGACGGCCTGGGCATGTTTATCAACCTGGAGCGGCTGAAGGCCCTGGAGAAGTCCGGGGAGTTGCTTACAAAGCAGACGATAGAGAACACCCTCGCCGACATCACGGCTAGTTATTTCGAGGTGGCCCGCCAATCTTCTAAGATAAAGGCGATACAGGATGCCATTGCCATTTCGGAGGCACGCGTGGAGATTGCCCAGGCCCAGTATGAGGTGGGCGTGAGCGCCAAAGTGGAGATTCTGCGCGCCCAGGTAGACTACAACGCCGACCGCTCGGAGCTGCTGCTGCAGGAGGAGGCGCTGCAAAACGCCAAAATCAACCTGAACCAACTGCTGGGCCGCAACCCCGATCTCGACTTTGTTGTGACGGACAGCATTATGGTGGACCCAACGGTGAACTACAGCGTGGCCGCCAACAGCCTGAACGCCGCCAACCCGCTGCTGCAGCGCCTGCAGCTGGAGCGCCAGCTGGCACACCTCGACATCCGGTCCGTGCGGGCCAGCCGCTTTCCGACGGTGAGCGTGCTGAGCGCCTATAACTTCAGCCGCTCCGAGGCAGAGCCACTAAACGAATTTCAGGCCCGCTTTAACCAGAACCGCGGCTACAACTATGGCCTCAGCCTGAACGTGCCGATCTTTAACGGCTTTAACATTAACCGCCAGGCGCAGAACGCCCGCATCAACCTGGAGACAGCCAACCTGGAGCTGCAGCGCGAGGAGAACCGCCTGCAGGCTGACCTGGCCCGCGCTTACAGCCAGTACACCAACCGCCTGCAACTGCTGGAGCTGGAGGAAAGCAACCTGAAACTGGCCCAGGAGAACGCCGAGATCGCCCTGGAGCGCTACAGGCTGGGCATCCTGACGGCCATCGAGCTACGCGAGGCACAGCGCAACGAGCTGGTGGCCTCTAACCGCCTCATCGATATACAATACCAGGCCAAGGCGGCTGAGATTGAGCTGAAACGGCTGAGCAGCACCCTGCTGCAGGAAACCCAAATGTAACCATACCGACTTTTAAAGTATAAAAGTATAGCCATGGCTATACTTTTATACTTTAAGGCTGTACCTTCCCTCTTCATATCTACCGAGATGGAGCTAGAGATATTCAAGACACTTGCCATATCGCTGGGTCTGGGGCTGCTGGTGGGGCTGCAGCGGCAGCACGATCAGTCGCAGTTGGCCGGCATCCGCACCTTTCCGCTCATCACCCTGTTTGGCACTCTTTCCGGCTTTTTGGCACAGGACTTCGGCGGCTGGGTCATAGCCGCCGGCATTCTGGGCTTGGCCGCCCTTGTGGCCGTTGCCAACATCATGCGCAGCAAAACCCCTGATTTTGACATTGGCCTGACGACAGAAGCGGCCGCCTTGCTCATGTTCGTGGTGGGTGCCTACCTGGTGCTGGGGCAAACGACTGTAGCCGTGGCCGTGGGCGCAACCGTGGCGGTGCTGCTCCACCTCAAGGAAACGCTTCACGGCATCGTCGCCAAGATCGGCCAGAGCGACCTGCGGGCGATCATGCAGTTTGTAGTCATCTCGCTGGTCATACTCCCCGTCCTACCCGACCGCACTTACGGCCCCTACAACGTGCTAAACCCGCACAACATCTGGCTCATGGTGGTGCTTATCGTAGGGCTGGGGCTGCTGGGTTACTTTGCCTACAAGATATTTGGCCAGAAATCGGGCACGGTACTAGGCGGTATCCTGGGAGGGTTGATCTCCAGCACGGCCACCACCGTGAGCTATGCCCGCCGCACCAAGGGCAACGACACCAGCAGCATGCTCGCCGCCCTTGTCATCTTCATTGCCTCGGCCGTTTCCCTCCTCCGCATTATAACCGAGGTGGCCGTCGTGGCTCCCAATACTCTCCCTACCGTTGCTCCTCCCCTTGCGGCTGTTTTCCTGCTGATGCTCGTACTTGGCGTGGTGCTGTACCTGTTCAAGGGCACTGACCACGACACGATGCCGGAGCAGGGAAATCCGGCCCAGCTTAAAACTGCCCTGGCTTTCGGGGCGGTCTATGCCGTGGTGATACTGGCCACGGCCTTTGCCAAAGACCAGCTCGGCAGCGGCGGCCTCTACATTGTGGCTATTATCTCCGGCCTTACCGATGTGGATGCCATTACCCTGTCCACCTCCCGCCTGATGCAGGTTGGCGACCTGAAACCAGCTAACGGGTGGAAACTTATCCTGGTGGCAGCCCTCTCGAACCTGGCTTTTAAGGCCGGACTGGTGGGCGTGCTGGGAAGCCGCGCGGTATTCGGCAAGGTGGCCATGCTGTTCGGGATAGTTTTAGCGGGGGGCTTGCTGGTGCTCTGGCTGTGGCCCCAGAGCTTTCAATTGCCCCTGCCTGAGTTACACTAGCCCGTGTGCCTGGGATTAATTACCTCCAGCAGCCACTTCTTCGCTTCCTGAACAATATTTTTTGCAGGGTTGCGGCAAACTGCGCCTGATTACGCGGGATAGTTTCAGAAATAAAAGTATATTGCTAATCAGAAAGGTTTGAGCGAACGGGTGCAGCAACTTGGTTAACGTATAACTGTACCCTTCCAAACACAGGGTGCTGGGGTATACTTTACCTGCCCTTCCCAAACGATTCAGAACCTTATACACCACGATAAACATTCTAACACCTTAACCAAGCAGAGTAAAAGACACTATGGCAAACACCTCTACCAAATCCCAGCTGCCTACGCCGGAGCTGGGTCAGCAAGGCAGCACCGGCGCCATGATCATCATCGGCGCGCTGTTCTTCATCTTCGGCTTCGTCACCTGGCTCAACTCCCTTTTGATCCCTTACCTGGAGATCGCCTGCGAGCTCACCAAGTTCCAGTCCTTCTTCGTTACCTTCGCCTTCTACATCGCCTACCTGGTGATGACCCCGATCTCGCCACGCGTCCTGAGCATGTTTGGCTTCAAGAACGGCATGTCGGTGGCCCTGGTAGTGATGGCCGTGGGAGCGCTGCTCTTCATTCCGGCCGCCATGACGCGCATTTACCTGCTGTTCCTGATAGGCCTGTTCCTGCTTGGCTGCGGTCTGGCGATTCTGCAAACAGCCTCTAACCCTTACATCACCATCGTTGGCCCTGCTGAGAGCGCTGCCAAGCGTATCAGCATCATGGGTATCTGCAACAAGGTGGCCGGCGCCGTGGCCCCGATCATACTGGGCCTTTTCCTGAGCCTGGAGGGGGCTGATGCGCTACGCGCCGAAGTGGCGGGCATGGAAGCCGGCGCTCGCGCCGCTGCCCTGGACGAGATGGCCCTGGAGGTGATTCCACCTTATATCGGTATCATCATCGTGCTACTGGCCCTGAGCATCTGGATCTACCGCTCTTCCCTGCCTGAGATCGACACAGACGAGGAGGACGAGGCCGTAGCCGCCGCCACAACCGGCAAAAAGAGCGTGTTCGAGTTCCCGCACGTGATGCTGGGTGTGCTAACGCTTTTCCTTTACGTAGGCGTAGAGGTGATGGCCGGCGACTCGATCATCAGCTACGGCGCGGAGCAGGGCATTCCGCTTACCACGGCTAAGTTCTTTACCAGTGGTACGATGGCTGCCATGGTGGTGGGTTACCTGATCGGTATCGTTACCATCCCTAAGTACATTAAGCAGGAAGATGCGCTGAAGTTCTGCGCCATCCTGGGCGTGATCTTCACCATAGGTGCTATCATGACGTCGGGCTACGTATCCGTGGCTTTCATCGCGCTGCTGGGCCTGGCTAACTCCCTGATGTGGCCGGCTATCTGGCCACTGGCGCTGGCAGGCATAGGTCGTTTCACGAAGGCGGCTTCCTCCCTGCTGGTGATGGGTATTGCGGGTGGTGCCATTGTGCCACTAGCCTACGGCGCCCTGGCCGACTCCTGGAACGCGCAGGACGCCTATTGGGTGATGGTGCCTTGCTACCTGTTCATCCTCTTCTATGCCATCAAAGGGCATAAAATCGGCAAAAAGGTATAAGTTACGCCAAACCAGACTTACAGCGCCGCCCGGATTATTCTTTCCAGGCGGCGCTTTTTTTTGCTGTCCGTCATCGTTGCAGGCTTTCGTAAGCGGTCCATATATCATATGGTCTGATAAAGTATAAACATCATCAAAGATGATTTTGACAAGGTTAAGGGTCGGTAAAGAAGCACTGTACCGAGGCCATAAACGAGAAACCCTAAAGGATATAAGTATGGGGCAGTATTAGATTGAAGTATAAAAGGGGTGTCATTCTGGAAGAGACTTGACCAAAATGAGGTTAAGCTTAAGCGGTTTGCCCACAGGATCCTTTCAGGATGACAAAATAAGGTAACCTAATTTAGTCTCTCTACTCAATAAGTGCCCTGAGGAAACAGACAAGCGCCTGAATGAATTGGACAGAGGAACGCTGCAACGTTGCCGCGCTGACTCTGACCAGTGTCTTCACGTGATCAGGTGTTAACTGGAATTTATACTTTATACTTCAGCTATACTTGCCGTACTTATACTTGTAGAGAAGAACAAAGGACTTTAGACAACGAACAAGGGGCAACTTATACTAGTAGCTGTAGAAGAACGCGCTGCATCCGTACTTCAGCTCACTTATACTTATACTTATACTTATACTTATACTTAAAAGCCAGGCCACACACGAAGTATAGCCTGGCTTTTAATTTTTACTGGGAAGTATAAACTTACAGCAGGTTATCCTTCACGTAAGTGTGGCTTTGGGCTATACTCTCAAAAGGATCTTTAGCAAAGTTCTCCTGCTCCACGATGATGTGCTTTAGGCCCGCAGTCTCGGCATTTTCAAAAATCTGCTTGTAGTTGATGGAACCGGAGCCTATCTCGGTATTGAGTTTTGGGTTTGCCTTGTCCATATCCTTCACGTGCCACAGCTCGAAGCGGCCAGGGTGCTGCTTGAACAGCGCTACCGGGTCCAGGCCCGCGCGCACAACCCAGTACAGGTCCAGTTCGAATTTTACCAAATCAGGATCCGTCTCGTTCAGCAGGATCTCATAGCCGGTGGTGTCACCAAACTTCTCAAACTCGAAGTCGTGGTTGTGGTAGGCCACCTGCAGACCAGCGGCCTTACATGCTTCCCCAGCCTTAGAAAGCCGCTCCGCTACGCGCTGGTAGTCAGCGGCGCTCTGGCGTAGCTGCTGGCCCAAGTATGGGGCGATGATGTACTTCATGTCCACGGCCTTTGCCGCTTCGATATAGGATTTCAGCTCCTCCTCATTTCCCTCCCCAATGTATGAATCCAGGCCAAAGTGGCCGCTCGGGGCGGTCAGGTTATGCTGCTTGAGCAGCTCGGAAAACTCTTTTGGCTGCATCCCGAAAAAGCCGCGCTCCTTAGAGTAACCGAAGGTCTCTACCTCCCTGTACCCAGCCTGGGCCACCTTCCCGATCACGCCCTTGGCATCTTTTGGCAACTCCTCACGCAGCGTGTACAGCTGTATGCCGATATTTTTAGTGTCTGCCTTGGCCACCATGCAGCTCGGCGCAATGAGTATACCTGCTGTCAGCAAACCTGCCTGCTGCAGAAAACTTCGTCTTGTTGTCATGTATAATTTTCTCGTTAGGAGTTGATCTTTCAGTAAGGTGAAATTTATACTTTTTACTGCAGCTTATACATCGCAGATCTCAATAGACTGCCGGAGCGAGGCAAGTTTATCGTTCCGCTTGGGCACAAACTCCTGCGCCACATAGCCCTTGAAGCCCGTCTCCACAATGGCCTTCATGATGGCCGGATAGTAGAGCTCCTGCGTCTCGTCTATCTCGTTGCGGCCCGGCACGCCGGCCGTGTGGTAATGGGCGATGTAGGGGTGATTGTTGCGGATGGTGCGGATCACGTCGCCCTCGTCTATCTGCATGTGGTAGATGTCGTAGAGCAGCTTAAAGTTTTCGGAGCCGAGCCTTTTGACCAGTTCCACGCCCCAGGCCGTCTTGTCCGCCTGGTAATCCTTGTGGTCTACCTTGCTGTTGAGCAGCTCCATCACCAGGGTAACGTTGTGCTTCTCGGCCAGCGGCAGCAGCTGCTTCAAGCCTTCCACGCAGTTGTTCCAGCCTTCTTCATCGGTTTTGCCCCGGCGGTTGCCGCTAAAGCAGATCAGGTTTTTATACCCTGCCTTCGCCACCCTCGGGATCATCTCCGAATAGCTCTTGATCAGTTTCGCGTGGAACTGCTTGTCGTTAAAGCCGTCCACCAGGTTAATCTCGGCGCCATTGCACATCGAGGACTCCAGGCCATACTTCTGCAGCATAGGCCAATCTTCCGGGCCTACCAGGTCAATGCCTTTAATGCCCATCGCCTTGGCCTCTTTGCAAAGCTCCTCCACCGAAAGGTGGCCGAAACACCAGCGGCTGACGGCGTGATTAATGTTTCCTTTCAATTTATTCGTGGTTTCAGCGGCCTTCTGCTCTTGCGCGCAAGCGGTAAGTGCGGGCAAAACGCTGGCCGCGGTGATGGTGGCTGTCCCAGCCATGATTTTTTTAATAGAGCTTCTGCGGCTCGTATTTTGTGACATGTCGTTAAGGGTGTTTTATGGTAAGCTTGTCAGTTCCTGTCTTTCAGTTTCGGTACCGTAAGGCTTGGTGGTTGTGTTGGCAGGCTCTTTGTCATCGCGGAAGAAGACAATGAACAGCAGGGCTACCACGGCGGCAATGCCAGCCGGCACCAGCCACACGCTCTGCCAGAAGTTCTCCACGTCTGCCGCCCGGTAGTACTCGCTGATAAAGCCGGCCACCCAGAAACCGATCAGCATGCCCACGCCATAGGTGGCCAGCGTCACCAGCCCCTGGGCCGAGCTTTTATACTTCTCCCCTGCCCTGGCATCGGTATAGATCTGGCCGGACACAAAGAAGAAGTCGTAGCAGATACCATGCAGGGCGATGCCCAGGATCAGCATGAAGGAAAGCTCCCCGGCGTTGCCGTAGGCAAACAGCACATAACGCAGCGCCCAGGCGGCCATACCTACCAGTATGGTTTTCTTAAAGCCAAACCTGGAGAAGAAAACCGGCAGCAGCAGCAGGAACAGCACCTCCGAGATCTGCCCGATCGTCATCTTACCCGTCGGGTTCTCCAGCCCAATATCGGTCAGGAAGGGGTTGGCGTTCTGGTAGTAGAAGGCCAGCGGGATACAGATAAGGATGGAGGCGATGAAAAAGATAAGGAAGTTCCTGTTCTGCAACAGTTTGATGGCGTCCAGCCCCAGGATCTCGGAGATGGAGCTGCTCTTCTCCTGGCTCTTCACCGGCGGCGTTTTCGGGAGCATGAAGCTGTACACGCCCAGTATAAGGGAGGCGATGCCGGCCATCATGAACGTATTTCTCAGCAGCCCCTCGCCAATTCCTGCGGCCGAGTCCCAGTGGAAGATGTAGCTGATCGAAAGGCCTGCCGCGATCCAGCCGATGGTGCCCCACACGCGGATCACGGAGAATTCTTTTTCCGGGTTCTGCATCTGCCTGAACGAAACGGAGTTCACCAGGGCCAGCGTAGGCATATAGGCAATCATATAAGCCAGCACGTAAGGATAGAAATCCCCCACGTTGTCAGCGCTGTACATCTGGTACATGAGGAAGGCCCCTATCAGGTGTAGCACCCCTAGAATCCGCTCGGCGTTGAAATACTTGTCTGCAATAAGCCCTATAATAAAGGGGGCAATGATGGCTCCGAAGGACTGGGTGGAGAACACACTAGCGGTTTCGAGTTCTGTCGCCTTCAGGTTGTTGCCCAGGAAGGTGCCTAGTGTTACAAACCATGCGCCCCAGATAAAGAACTCCAGGAACATCATGAAAGATAGTTTAAAGCGGGTCAGCGAATTCATGGTTGCTGCGGTTTAAGGGTGAGGTTGGGTGAGGCTATAACTCTTTGATGCGGATGTTGCGGTACCACACATTATCGCCGTGGTCCTGGAGGGCAATTTTGCCGGACTTGAACGTGCCCCAGTTAGGCATGTCGGCGAACTTGCTCTTGGCTACCATCTGGCGCCAGTTGTCATCCCACAGGGTGGTCTCCAGCACTTTCTCGCCGTTCTGGAAGAACTGTAGCTGGCCATTGTCGCTGATGATCTCCACCTGGTTCCACTCACCTGCCGGCTTTACGGTCTCCGGGCTGCTGGCGATCAAATCGTAGAGGTCGCCGGCGCGGTGCGTCTTAATTTTGGCATCGGGATGGCCGTTATTGTCGAGCACCTGCATTTCCAGGCCGGTGTTCCAGGTATACTTGTACTTGGCGGTGTCCTCGTTCACGTAGAAGATAATGCCGCTGTTGCCGTTCTCGGCTACTTTCCACTCCAGTTGCAGGTGGAAGTTATCATATTCTTTCTCTGTTACAATGTCTCCGCCGTCGTTTGTCTGCCAGTCCTTCTTGTTGGAGGCGTCCAGGTGCAGCGCACCATCATCAATAACCCAGGCCTTGCCCACGGCGTCTTTGCCATAGGTGTGCCAACCCTTGGTGGTCTTGCCGTCAAAAAGCGAGGTCCACTCTCCTTCGGTGTCAGCTGCGGTTGTTGGGGTTTGCTCGTTCTCGGCCATGGTGGTTTCCTGTTCGGTAGACTGGCAGCCCAGCAGCGTCAGCATCGCAAGGGCTGCAATATAGTTCTTCAGCATGTGTGGTTATTTTTTAAGCGATAAGATGTAGCGTGCCATTTCCTGGGCGTCGGCCTTCGAAATGTTCGGGTGCGGCGTCATCGGCACCTGCCCCCATACCCCGGCGCCTCCCTCAATGATCTTACCGGCCAGGTAGTCCACGTTCTTGTCATTGAATTCGTACTTGTCGGCCACCTCTACATAAGCCGGCCCCACGAGCTTCTTCTCTTCCTGGTGGCAGGCGAGGCAGTCGGAGCCAGCAATCAGCTTGGCGCCCTTTTCGAAGTTACCTGCCACGGCAGCCCCCTCCCCGCCCCCGGCACTGCGGTCGATGCCGATGTTCATGCGGTTGGTGTCTACTTCTGACTGCTTGGCCGAAGCGCTTACGGCTGCCCCCGCTGCAGAGTCCATCTCACCACCAGCGTCGTAACTGGTGGTACTGCCGCCCTCTTCTGTCGCATTGGAGTTATTGGAGTCGCCGCAGGCGAAGGCAAAGGCCAGGCAGCCAATGCCAAGTATAAGCAGGTTCTTTTTCATCGTCTGGAAATATAGTTTAGTGTGTGGTCTGTATTAGGATAAGCCGAGTATAGTTTTGTTCATGCTCTGGTCTACGCCGGAGGCGGCAAAATCATCAAAGGCCCGCTCGGTTACCCGGATGATGTGGTCCTGGATGAAAGGGGCTCCCTCCCGGGCTCCGTCTTCGGGGTGCTTCAGGGCACACTCCCACTCCAGCACGGCCCAACCCTTGTAATCGTACTGCGTGAGCCGGCTGAACACGCCGTTGAAGTCCACCTGCCCGTCGCCCAGGGAGCGGAAACGGCCGGCGCGCTCTACCCAGTTCTGGTAGCCGCCGTACACGCCCTGCCTTCCCGAAGGGTTGAACTCGGCGTCTTTCACATGGAACATCCGGATGCGCTCGTGGTAGATATCGATGAACTCGAGGTAGTCGAGCGCCTGCAGTATAAAGTGCGATGGGTCGTAGAGCAGGCAGGCGCTTTGGTGGTTGTTCACCGCCCCCAGGAACATCTCGTAGGTGATGCCGTCGTGGATGTCCTCGCCGGCGTGGGTCTCGTAGCACAGGTCCACCCCGCACTCCTGGTACACATCTAGAATTGGTGTCCAGCGCTTGCCCAGTTCCTCGAAACCTGTCTCCACCAGGCCGGCGGCACGTTGCGGCCACGGGTACACGTACGGCCACAGGAGGGCACCGCTAAAGGTGGCGCAAGCATTGAGGCCCAGGTTCTGGGAGGCTTTGGCCGCATGCTTGAGCTGTTGCACGGCCCACTCCTGCCTCGCCTTCGGATTGTTGCGGTACGCCTCCGGCGCAAAGCCGTCGAAGAGGGTGTCATAGGCCGGGTGCACCGCCACCAGCTGCCCCTGCAGGTGCGTGGACAACTCTGTGATCTGGATGCCCGCCTCCGCTACAATGCCATTTACTTCATCGGCGTAGGTCTTGCTCTCGGCGGCTTTTTGCAGGTCTATAAAGCGCGGGTCGTGCGTGGGGATCTGGATGCCCTTGTACCCCAGGCTGGCTGCCCATTGGGCGATGTCCTTCAGGTTGTTGAACGGCGCCGTGTCCTGCACGAACTGGGCAATAAATACTGCCGGTCCTTTGATTGTATTCATAGTTTATACTCTCGTTTTAGGTGTGGGAATGAGCTCGGCATACAGTGTCAAGGTATACGTTGCATCGCCCCCTTATACTTCTGTACTAAAGTCCATCCATTTCTGGTCTGATTTGCCGGAGGCGATCACGCCCTCGATAAAGGCCATGCCGCGCACCCCTTCCTCTATGCCCGGGTAATCGAGCCACTCGGCCTTCGGCTGCTCGCCGGCCATGTCGGCCTTGATGCATAGGGCAAAGTTGCGGTACAGGTTGGCAAAGGCCTCCAGGTACCCCTCGGGGTGACCGGCTGGCGTGCGGGTGTTGTGCTGGGCGAAGGAACTTACGTAACCGCCGCCGGTGCGCCATACTTCGGCTGGCTTGTCCAGCCACTTCAGCAGCATGGTGTTCTCGTCGCTTTGCTGCCACTCCACACCGCCGTGCTCGCCGTACACGCGCACTTTAACGTTGTTCTCCTCGCCGGCTGCCACCTGCGAGGCAATGAGCACGCCGCTGGCGCCGTTGTCGAACTTCAAGAGCACGGCCCCGTCGTCGTCCAGTTGGCGACCTTCCACCACGGTATTGATGTCGGCACATATCTTAGTCACCGAAAGGCCGCTCACGTACTCGGCCAGGTTAAAGGCGTGGGTGCCGATATCGCCCATGGCACCGGCCACGCCGCTCTGGCTAGGGTCGGTGCGCCAGGAGGCCTGCTTGTTTCCGCCGCCTTCCTCAAAGCGGCTCAGCCAGCCCTGCGGGTACTCTATGTATACTTTGCGGATCTTGCCTAGCCGGCCCGAGGCCACCACCTGGCGCGCCTCCTTTACCATGGGGTAACCGGTGTAGGTATGGGTAAGCAGAAAGCGCCTGCCAGCGGCCTTGGCCACCTTTTGCAGTTCCAATGCCTCCTGCAGGCTAAAGGTCATGGGCTTGTCGAGCACCACATGGAAACCATTCTCCAGCGCCAGTTTGGCCGGCTCAAAGTGCACGTGGTTCGGCGTAACGATGCTGATCACCTGCACGCGTTGCTCCTCGGGCAGCTGCTTCTCCTTCTCAAAAAGCTCCTGAAAGGAAGTATACGCCCGCTCCGGCTGCAGGCCCAGCAACTCGCCGCTGGCCTTTGACTTTTCGGGGTTGCTGCTGACGGCGCCGCAGACAAGCTCGTACTCTCCGTCCATTCGCAGCGCAATCCGGTGCACAGCCCCGATAAAGGCGCCCTGCCCGCCGCCTATCATCCCTAAGCGTAGTTTCTTCGACATAGTTTTATACTAGATTCGACTCCTGTTATGGAGCAGATTAAACACATAAACAAAGTATAAATACAAGCTTGTACGGCTGCATTTATACTTTGTCATACTTGGTTGCTGCCTTTTTGCTCCTACTTTGTGGTAATTGCTTAGGTGCAGCGCGTTATACTTTATACTAGGGTGATGCTCATACATATAAACCCACCCCTACCCCTCCGAGGAGGGGATTACTTTACTGGCTTAGGTGGCCCAGGCTCTGTCGCCTTTTTTGTACGGGACGCAACCGTCGTAGCGGCCCGGTGTTTCCACGTAGCGCAGGGCCTGCGTGGCGCCCACCTCCGAGGTGAAGAAGCCGAACAGCGTCAGCTCCCGCATCATGCGGAAGTAGTGGTTCGGGTCCTCCGGCTTCTTCTCGGCCTGGTATTTCTTAGCCTCGGCATCCAGCGCAGTCAGCAGCTCGGTGCGCTGCTGCGGCGTCAGCTCCATAAACTTGTTGCCGAACTTGTCCTCACTGGCCTCGTCAATTTTCTTGATGCCGTCCAGGAACACCTGCTGGTCTTCCTTGGTATAGCAATCCTGTACCATTACGGCCATCAGGCCTCCCACATCAGCGGCCTTGGCGCCGGGGGTGCTGGTCTCAGGGAGGATGGTCTCGCCTACCTCATTCAGGAAAGCTACCTGCTCCTGGTCGAACAGGTCGTTATACTTTACCGGTTTAGCGGTACAGGACACCAACAGGTCGGCGCTTATCAGGGCACCCCCTAGTATCCAGCCAACGGCTCCTAATGCTTCTCTTCTGTTCATTGTGTTGTTGTTACAGCGATATGGTTCTTTTTATACTTTCAGAGCTGCGGGCTTAGACGCTCAGCGTCCACCCCGGGCGGTACTCCCGCTTCACAAATCTGTTTACATCATCAAAATTAGTGACACGCATCTGGTCGTTGTCCCACAGCAGCTTTTTGTCGCGGCCCGGGTAGTTAAAGCCCTTGCCATCTGCTTTCGGCACACGGATATCAATGCCACGGATGGCAAGGTTAGCCATGAGCAGCGCCTCAGTCAGCGGTCCGGCAATCTCGAATGGCGAGCTCACCTCCTTGTTGCCGTAGCCGGCGATACAGGCCTCTACCCACTGGTTGTAGTGGCCGCCAGCGCTACCCGGCACGCGGGTTAGTTTATGCTTGTCCTTTACCTTAAAGCTGGCAGTGCGGCTTGTTGGCAGCAGTTGCGGGTTCTCGCCGTAGCAGCCGGCCACCATCTTGCCTTTGGTGCCGATGAACAGGATACCGTTCTCGCCATCCCCAAATACCTCCTCCGGGCCCAGTTCCTCCGGACGCGCCGGCTGAATGCCGCCGTCCATCCAATAAACGGTCACATCGCCTTTGGTCTTGTCCGATTTAGGAAACGTGAGGGTGACGTGGCTGGAGGGCGGGCAGCTTTCCGGGAAGTAGCCGCGCTTAAACTCATCCACATACACGCTGCCCACGCTGGCCTGCACGTCTTTGGCGTATTTGAGGTCAAGCACCGAGAATGCCGGCTCTACGATATGGCAGCCCATGTCGCCGAGGGCGCCCGTGCCGTACTCCCACCAGCCGCGCCAGTTAAACGGCACCAGCTTCTCGACATAGTCGGTGTAAGGGGCCGTGCCCAGCCACAGGTCCCAGTCCAGCCCTTGCGGCACCTCGGCCCTAGTGGCGGGCCACGGAATGCCCTGCGGCCACACGGGGCGGTTGGTCCAGCAATACACGGTGTGCACGTCGCCGATGGCCTTGGAGTCATACCACTCGCGCAGCTGGCGCACCCCATCTCCGGAGGAGCCCTGGTTGCCCATCTGCGTTACGACCTTGTAGCGCTTGGCAGCATCGGTCAGGACGCGGGCCTCATAAATGTCATGTGTCAGGGGTTTCTGCACATATACGTGCTTGCCCAGCTGCATGGCAGCCATGGTTACCACGGCATGGTTGTGGTCGGGGGTGGAAACGGTGATGGCATCAAAGTTCTTGGCTTCCTTCTCAAACAGTTCGCGCCAGTCTTTGTAGTACTTGGCTTTAGCGAACTTCTCCCTTGATTTCTGCGCCCGGCGATCATCCACATCACAGAGAAAGCCGATATCGGCCTTGCCGCTGTTGAACACGCCGTTGATATCGTTGCCGCCCATCCCTCCTACGCCTATACCTGCCACTATCAGCCTGTCGCTTGGGGCGATATAGCCCTTGCCCAGCACATGCCGCGGCACTATAAAGAAACCCGCTGCGGCCAAAGCGCCGACTTTCATGAAGTTCCTTCTGGAGTTGTTTGGGGATGGCTTACTCTCTTTCTCGGACATAGTTTTCTAGGGTAAGATTTAAAAAAGAAAAGGATGGCAAAAAGGCTGAAGTACAGGTGGCGCAGCTGTTTGCTCTTGCCGAGGGCACGCTATACTTCAGTCTCCCGCATGCAATGGTTTCTTAGAGGTTCTGGCGCTTCAGCTCGCCCACCGCGTGGTCTACCGCTCTGGCCGTGAGGGCCATGTAGGTGAGCGACGGGTTCTGGCAGCCGCCGGATGTCATGGCCGCACCGTCGGTCACATACACGTTCGGGGCGTCCCATACCTGGTTGTGCGCGTTCAGCACGGAGGTCTTAGGGTCGCGGCCCATACGTGCCGTGCCCATCTCATGGATCCCCTGCCCCATGGCGTAGCCGGCGTCGTAGGAGTTAACGTTCTTCAGGCCCGCCGCTTCCAGCATCTCCTTGGCGTCCTCCATCATGTCCTTGCGCATCTTCATCTCGTTCTCTTTCAGCTCCGAGTCAATGGCGAGCACGGGCAGGCCCCACTTGTCTTTTTTGTTCTTGTCAAGTGTTACCTTGTTCTCGTGGTATGGCAGGATTTCGCCGAAGGCGGTGATGCCCATGGTCCAATTCCCAGGCTCGGTCAGGGCGTCCTTAAAGTCGCCACCGATCGACAGCTCGGCTATCTCGCGCCCCCAGCCCTCACGCCCGGCTCCGCCCTGGTAGCCAAAGCCACGGATGTAGTCGCGCTTCTCGCCGTTGAGGTTGCGGAAGCGCGGGATATAAATACCGTTCGGGCGACGGCCGTATACATACTTGTCCTCGTAGCCTTCGGCCACACCGGAAGCACCAAGGCGGAAGTGGTGGTCCATCAGGTTATGACCCAGCACGCCGCTGCTGCTGCCCAGGCCGCCATCCCACACATCGGTGGCAGAGTTCATCAGCACCCAGGTGGTGTTGAGCGTAGAGGCATTCAGGAAGACCACCTTGGCAAAGTACTCATAGGTCTGATTCGTTTCGGCGTCCAGCACCTCCACCCCTTTGGCCCGCTTGGTGTCTTTGTCGTAGATCACCTTGGTCACAATAGAGAAGGGGCGCAGGGTTAAGTTGCCTGTAGCCATGGCCGCCGGTAGGGTAGCCGACTGCGTGCTGAAGTAGCCGCCGAAGGGGCAGCCCAGCCAGCACTTGTTGCGGTACTGGCAGTTGGTGCGATCGTGGTGCGGCTGGGTGATGTTGGCCACCCTGCCAATGATCATGTGGCGGTTGCCTTTGTAGTGGTCTTTCAGGCGCTGGGCCACGTCTTTCTCCACGCAGTTAAGCTCCATTGGAGGCATAAACTCGCCATCTGGCAGGTGCGGGATGCCATCTCTGGAGCCGCTTATACCTGCAAACTTCTCTACGTAGCTGTACCAGGGCGCCAGGTCTTTGTACCGGATCGGCCAGTCCACGGCAATGCCTTCCTTGGCATTTGCCTCAAAGTCGATGTCTGCTAAACGATAGCTCTGCCGGCCCCACATCAGGGAGCGCCCGCCTACGTGATAGCCACGATACCAGTCAAAGCGCTTCACTTCAGTGTAGGGGCTCTCCTGCTCGTTCACCCAGTAATCCAGGTTGGTTTCATTGAGTGGGTAGTCGCGTCTCAGCACGGGGTAATCCTCGATCATCTGCTGCGTTCTCCGCCCCCGGTGCGGAAAATCCCAAGGATCCTTTGTCGCGTTCTCATAATCCTTCACGTGCTCGATGTTTCGGCCACGCTCCAGCATTATTGTTTTCAATCCTTTTTGCGTAAGCTCCTTGGCCGCCCAGCCACCAGATATTCCTGAGCCTACTACAATTGCGTCATATACATTTTCCGCCATAAGTAAAGAGTGAGGTCTTAAACCCGAGTGTTAAGTTAATGTAAGAATGAGACTAAAACGTATACCAGGCAGCGGGTCACCCTTAAAGCAAAACGGGCACAAGAGAATCCGGCCTAACCGCAGGTATGCATTTTAAGGAATCAATATATTCTAAAGTCTGCAAAAAACCAAGTGAGTAATCAGTATTTGCTAAAAATTCAAAGGCAAACCTTTAGTTTTTAACATGAATTGATGGATAAACATCATCTCAAGTCCTACAAGAGCAAATCACAGCTGTGGAATAGCGCCTACCGCAGGTACTCCGGCAAGCTCCTAAGGTTCATCAGTGGGAACCGGGCGGAAGTGCAAAGAGAAGTGAACGCTCTTTCAGTTTTAGGATCAGAGAAAGAAAAAAGCCTCAAAACAACTAAGTTCCGAGGCTTTCTCTACTCACTATTCACCTAAACTACACATGTTTCATTTGAATAGGCATCACCTTTCCCTTCTTTCTGCTCTTTTCAGCCATAAAGCCCATAATATGGCTCTCAATGGAGTCATCTATGGTAGAAGTGAGCAGGGCTGGATTCTGCTGCGCCACTGCCTGCACAAAATCTTTGACCAGAAACCAGTCGCCGCCTCCGTGACCACTGTTCTTATACCCTTCCACATCCTCTGCCTTAGGCTCGAACGTGGTGGACTTACCTGTCCGGAAATCAGTGATGACAAGTTCCTTCATATCCCCCACCATATCGCCCATGGATCCCATAATACGGGTCCGGCGGCCATGGTAAGAGGTAAATGCCTCCATAGAGAAGCTCGCTGTTACGTTATCCTCGAACATGATGCTGGTAACATAGTGGTCCGGCTGATCATTATCCATGCGGTACACGCAGCGGCCGTAGTTAGTCGTTTTTAGGCGCTCCATAATCACTTCGCTGTGCTTACTCTTATCGCTTGGCAGGTTCAGCACGGAAGTTCTTCTTCGGTTATCATGGTAATGCCGTATAGCAGAATACGGGCACTCGCGCTCCACATTGCAGCCATCCGTACAGCGGGCAGTGCTTCCCTCCGGGGCGTTTTCCTTGCGGAACCACTTCAGATCGCCCATCGCCACTATCTGCTTGCTCTGCTTATTGATGACCCATTTAATGATATCAAGGTCGTGGCAGGACTTGGCAAGTATGATCGGGGTAGTTTCTTTAGAGTTGTGCCAGTTGCCGCGCACATAGGAGTGGGCCATATGCGTATGTTCAATCGGTTCAAAATGCTGCACGCTAATCACCTCGCCAATGGCTCCCTGCCCTATCAACTCCCGCATCTTCACAAAGTAGGGAGCGTAGCGCAATACGTGGCAAACAGCCACAATCCGGCCGGTCTTCTGAGCTAGCGCCAGGATGTCGCGGCATTCCTTCTCGGTTGGTGCGATCGGTTTCTCCAGCAGTATATCATACCCCATTGCCAAGGCCTTCATACATGGCGCATAGTGCATGTAATCGGGAGTGGAGATAATTACTGCATCCGCGAATTTTGGCCGCTCAAAAACCTTCTCCCAGGTATCAAAACGGTTTTCCTCGGGGATGGCGTGCGTGGAAGCATACCTATCGTTCCGAAGTTGGATTGGCTCAGCAACACCCACAATCTTCATCTGCTCCGGGAAGTTGGCAGCGAAGTTCCCGTACACCGTACCACGGTTACCAGCCCCAAGTGTAATCGCAGTTACCGGTTTGGTCATGGGTTTATGCAAAGGGTTGGCTGGTATTCTGTACCCGTATCTGTTTTCCCCAAGCTTAGCGAGTGCATCGGTGCTGATAACTGCCGCACCAATACTCAATCCAAGTGATTTTATTAAGCTCCTACGATTCATGGCAAAAGTTCATTTTCTAAGGTTAATCGATAGTTAGTAGTTTTATTAGTTACAATCCCTTCCTGCTAAGGCTCATGGCGTGCGTTGTAGCTGCTCTTGATGGCTTGGTCCTACTGGTGGTTTATCTCGATAGCAACCGTCACAGCTCCCCTTCTTGGTGCCCCAACATTTGGCTGCGTTGAGCCGTTTGCCTACCATCTACTGTGAAATAGGAGCCAAGCCTCGGAACAACGCACCTGATCAGGCCATCGGCAGGCTGCGTGCTTAGGATTGATGAACCAGTAGTAACAGCAACCCTGGCGCAGATGTGCTACGCATCCATTTTGAGGCACAGGAAGAGACCATCAGCAGCACCAATACCGCTCCTGCAGCTTACATCCATTAGCGGTAAATACTAATAGCTCAGGGTTGCCACCACGGGTAGGTGATCTGACGCGTATCTTTCCGGAATAACCCGCTGCGAGACAACCTTGAAAGGCGACTTTTTTGAGAAAGCGATAAAATCAATAGCTCTCTTGGGGTTGATTACCGGGATAGTCGGCTCGCAGTCAGTAGTGCAGGTGCGGGTAAACGCCTTGTCCAACTCAGCAATAGAATTGCTTTCCGGCATGGCGTTAAAATCACCGGCCACAATAAAGGGTATGGTTTCCTCGGCGGCCATGTAATTTATAGCCCTTACCTGTTGATCCCGGTTTTCAGCGCTCCTCACATCCAGGTGCGTGCTCCCGAAGCGAATGACCAAACCACCGGGCAATTCTACCTTCGCGGTGGCTATTACACGGTCTTCTGCTCCTGGATCGGCATCCTCTGGCAGCGGCGTAACAATAGCCTCCGATAAAGGATACTTCGAAAGTATAGCGACGCCATAGTACCCTCCGTCGTAGTCGATTGCCTTTCCGAAGAAGGCCTCCATACCGAGTTTGGCTGCAATCGCCTCTGCCTGGTTCACATTTCCAGAGCGCCCCGTGTTAACATCCACTTCCTGCAGCGCCACCAGGTCAGGGTTTTCCCTCTTTATGGCGGCCACAATGGCGTCAATGTCTATCTCCCCTGTCTCCTCTTTGCTTGGCGGGTTGGCATGGTGGATGTTATAAGACATGACCGTTACCTGCCTGTTACCGTTGGCAGATAAGGAGAGCCTCTCAGAGCAGGACAAGAGAAAAGCTGCAGCAATAAGCAGGAAAGAAACAAATGGTATAAGTCTTTTCATTAAATGTATCGTTTGTTAGTTCATACTTTTGTCCTGCTTTTAGCAATCGCCTCCACCTCCCGATCTTTTACAAAAAGACCGGGGCCACGCTATGCTTAGCTTAAATTGTCTGGTATCGAAATCTCAGGGCTTCGTCTTATACTAAAGCTGTATGGCCCTTAAGGCTATCAGTGTGTCTCATCTTGAAAAGAGCTGCAGCCCCCAGTATAGCGGAATTACTCATCGAGGAGCACTCCACAACAAGCTGATCTGTCACAAGCTTAAAGGGGAAAGCCTCTATACTTTCCAGCATGGCATCCTTAAAGAAGGGGAAGCACCTGCAGACAGAACCGCCCAGGATAACAGCCTCCGGCGAAATGGCATAGAGAATCACCTTAATACCATTACCCAGGTGATGGCCATACTCCTTTAAGATGCTCAGCGCTGCTTCGTCACCCTCCTGAGCAAGTTTTTGCACCCTTGCACCAGGCATGCCATACTTGTTCAGGAAGAATTTCCCGCTGCAGTAGTCCTCCAATGTCTTATCAAGGTAGGGTACTCCTCCAAATTCGCCTGCGCTTGAGAACTTACCGGAATAGAGGTTGCTGCCAATAATAATGCCGGTACCAAAGCCGGTTCCCAGCGTCACGCCGACGAAATTTTCATAGGGCTTGCCTTTGCCATACATCTTCTCTCCCGCGGCAAAGGAGTTGGCATCGTTCGTAACAAAAACGGGCTTCTTGAAAAAATCTTCGAGGTGTGTTTTCAGGTGCACCTCCCGCCAGGAGGGAATGTTCAGCACATTGTGCACAATCCCCTGCCCCTCATCCACCAGCCCCGGTACGCCGATCCCAATACCTGCCACGCCAGGCTCTATCACCTGCTCTACTCCATCTATTATCTCCTGTAAAATGCGGGCCTGGGGGGCCTCTGCAGAAGTTGAGAGCCTTATTTCCTTTGTCACTTTACCGTCCTGCACCAACCCGATATGGATTTTAGTGCCCCCGATATCTATGCCTATTACTTTCTGTTCCTCCGCCATGAATTACGTTTGCCTTAAAACTGCTCTTCCATGTTTTTCTGCGGCACTCCGGTAAGGCTACAGCAGAAAAATCATTCATTTATACTTCCTTACCCACCCGAGTTTAGCTATGGCAGCAAGGTTATTTTACATTACTACTCCGACGGACAGGTGCCTCTGAAGCCCCAGTAGTCGACTGGCTGGGTCAGCCCTCTGACGCTAACTGATCCTGAAAAATATTCTCCATCACCACTGCCACAGAGCCCAAAATTCCGGCATCCTTGCCCAAGTTTGTTATCGCAACCTCCGTCTTCTCCCTCAGCTGCGCCATACTATAAGTATAAATGGCCTGCTGAATGGGAGTGGTTATATACTGTTTCGCCTCAGCCATTCTGCCTCCCAGGATGATCAACTCCGGGTTAAATAACTGTATAAGCGTGGCAATACCCTTGCCCAGGTTCATTCCAACTTTTGCCAGGATATTGATGGCATATTGATCGCCTCTTTTGGCTGCGTCTACGACCAACTGTGGCTCTATGCTATCTATCTCATAGTCAGACAACTCATTCAACAAGGAGTGCTGGCCTGACTTTATACCTTCCTTGGCCATATTGGCAAGCGCAATACCCGATGCCACGGTTTCCAGGCACCCCCGCTTGCCACAATAACACAGGACGCCATCATTTTCAAACGGAATGTGACCGATCTCACCGGCAAAACCCGTGGTACCGGTACATAGCTTCCCATTCATGATAATGGCCATGCCTACACCCCAGTCTAAAGAGAGCACCAACACATCCTTCTTGCCTTGGGCAATACCAAATCGGTGTTCGGCAAGGGCAATGCTTTTCACGTCGTTCTGGATAAACACCGGCTTGCCGAGTTTGCGCGTCAGTATTTCCTGCAGCGACTCGGATTTCAAGTTCGTGCGCATGTAGGTAAAGTTGTTGCCTTCGATAGAATCGACCAGCCCTGGCATGCTTATCCCGATACCCATTAATTTTTCCGGGTCGATCCCTGCCCCGGCAACCAAGGCTGCCACATGCTCCTGCAACTGGTCTACTGCCGCCAAGTCCTCCGAAATACGAATTGGGAAGCTCTGCACCCCGGTTATGTCATTATTGTTATTATCAAAGATAGCCATCTTGGTTCTGAACTGCCCCATAGCTATACTTAGTATAAACAGTGAGTTATCTCGAAGCCCGTAAAGATCAGGCTTCCTTCCCCCCTCAGACTTGCCTCTTCCCTGCTTTTCAACCAGACCTTCAGCCATAAGCTCGTTTAGAAATCCCACTGAGGTGGGAGAACTTATATGAAAATCATTACATAGTTCTGCGTTGGATTTCGGACCGCTTACATATAAATGCTTTACGATCCTGATTTTTTGGGTATGCTTCTTCCTTTCAATATTATTGAGCGTATCCAAGTATGAATTCTCAAGAATTAAAGTACTCATTTCATAGCTGCTATAAACTACTTAAAGAATGGTATTTATTTAGCTAAAAGCAAATACTTTTTAAAAAAATTTAACTAAGTATAAATGTTTACTTAATATATTTTAGTAAAGCTCCTGTTTTTCGAAGCCAATAATGCTTTTACTTCCTAAAAATACCCGCCATATCCCAAATCGCCTAAGTCACCTGCATGTAAGTCAAAGTCAGCGACAGGGCTAAGGCCGATATCCTCCATGATGGATTTAACCCTCTTGCCGTCGCCAGATCAACTGTTCAGTGTATCCGTAATGGTAGCAGCTCTTAGCGTTTCTATTAGCTGCGCATTTGCTGGCTCAACAAGTGCCAGTATCACCAGTGATAAGTGCAGTGCTTTTGGTACAGAAACCATCAAACTCCTTTTTATTTTTATTACTGCTAGTTAATACCGATGACAGCCACCACAGGCCTGTGGTCTGAGGCATACTGCTCATTCACAACTTTATGTGAAAGTGTGCTGAACTTGTCGGCGGGGTGCTTATAGGCGATAAAGTCTATGGCTTTGGTTGGGCTGGTGGCCGGAATGGTCGGAGCACAGGCCTGGCAAGTCCTTTTAAAGCGCTCGTCAAGCGTATTGATCTCCTTAGATCCGGGCGTAGCATTAAAATCGCCGGCAATGATAAGCGGCAGGGCCTCTGCAGCCGCAATTTCATTAATCTTCTCTACCTGCAGCAGTCTGTTAGCAGGGTCAGACTGGGCATCCAGGTGGGTGCTACCAAACCGTATAAAGGTGCCGTCAGGCAGGGTAACTTTTGCTGTAGCCAACACACGGGCCTCTCCCCCGCTCCCTGCCTTTGTCGGAAGCCGGTGCACCACCGTTTCTGAGATGGGGTATTTGGAGAGAATCGCCACCCCATACTCTCCACCCTTGTAGTCTATTGCCTTGGCAAAAAAGTAGCTCATCTGCAGTTTGCTGGCAATTGCCTGGGCCTGGTTAACAGTACCTGACCGCTCTGTATAAGCATCCACCTCCTGCAAGGCCAGCAAATCCGGCTTTTCGGTACGGATGGCAGTTACGATAGCTTCCAGGTCAATCAGGTTTGGTTTTGACGGGGGGTTGCAGTGATGAATGTTATAGGCCATCACCTTCACAGATTCTACTTTTTCTGTTCCATCAACCGGCTTATCTACTGGAGCAGGGTCTGTTGTGTCGGAGGATTTGCCGCAGGAGACTATTAGGAATGCAGCGCCTGCAATCAATCCCAGAATTGATCTTTTCATATTGGTATGCTTATTAGAAAGCTGGAAGTATGAAGCTTATACTTTGGGTGCTATACTTAAAAGATGCGCCACCAGCATGTAGGCGCCTTAAAAGTATAAACCATTCAGATCCATCACCATCTGGCAGGTAACGCAGGAGCAACAAGACGAATGGTTTATACTTTTTCAGGGAAGTCATCTCTATAGATTGCTGTTCGTATTTATCGTCCGCGTCCTGTACTTTTCACATCCTGGCCTTTCATTGGCCATGGGGAGTCGGCAGGACCGCTTTCGTTTACCGCTATCTTGAACAGTTTGATGTTGGCACCACTTGTCGCTTCTATAAAGACTGTTCCGTCTTCGGTTATCGTTGGGGAGTTTACCACACCATCGCCCAACTCTATTTCCTTAAGCAGCTGCCCCAAGGCATTCACCACCACCAGTTTTCCATCTGAAGAGCCAATGTAAACTCGGCCCTCAACATCTACTGCTGGCACACTTTCATTGGTGCTCATAGGGTAAGTCCAGTTCACTGCACCGTTCTGCGGGTTAAGGGATACCAGTCCTGCTCCGGCACCAGTGTAAAGTTCACCGGTCGGGCCGATCACCACACCAGACTGGGCAGCGCCTTTAACATCGGCAGACCATTTTACAGCGCCGGTCTCACCGTTGTCTGCGATGGCTACCACATGCGCATTCGTGGTATAGTAAATCGTGCCGTCGGAATCCATCGACAGCGAACTGCCGTGCGTGCCACTGCCCATACCAACAGACTCCGTCCATTTACTGGTACCGTCTGCTGTATTAATGGCCCATACTTTACCCTCGCTCGTATTCAAGAAGTAAACAGTGTTGCCATCCTTACTGAGAACAGGAGCAGAATAGAAAGAACCCACGCCTATAATTTCCCAGCGCTTCTCGCCCGATGGGCTCCAGGAGTAAGCACCGCCATCGCCAGTTGTGAACCTCGAGCCATGATAAATGTTGCCCTCGGCATCTACGGCAGGCGTTGTATTGGAAGCCCCTCTGCCGGCGCCGCTCCACATAATAGCCCCATCTGCACCGTTCAACTTGTATACCATGTTGTCATTTGCCCAAGTATTCACATATATGCTGCCATCAGTACCAATAGAAGGTGCATTGGCAATATAGCCGGCTAATTCTGTGGCCCATCTTAACTGTGCATTCTCTCCCTGGTCTGTTACGGCTACCACATTACCCACGGAGCCAAACCTGGATTCCAGATAATATATGGTGCCGTCATCGCCAATAACCGGGGCGCTAGAGCCTTCATTGATATGTGTTACGGCCGCATTGTTTGTGAACTCCCAAACGATATTGGCGAGAAACTCTTTCGGCGGCGGCGCTACCTCAACAGTTTTAGTCACCTCATGCTGGGCGCCGTCTGCATTCCGCACCACAAGCGTCACCTGGTAGGTGCCTGCACTGGCAAACGTAAAGTAGGGGTTTCTTTTCTTCGAGGTAGAGCCCTCCGCATCGCCAAAGCTCCAGCTCCACTCAGCTACTTCCCCAGACCCCTCTTTACGGTCGGCATAGAACAGAATCTCCTGCCCTACTATCGGGGCTGCTGGGGTGAAGTTGAAATCAACATCGGGAGGCAAAAGATCTCCCAAGTCATCGTCTTTACATGCGAAAAACGAAAAACTCATCAAAAGACCTAGTAAGAGTATCTTTACATTTTTCATTATAACTATTTTTTCAGTGCTTTTAATCTTTTAACAAAGGCTGGTGATAAGTGGAACTTCTCTCATATGAGGTGCTTACTCGCTAGGCTATTCACCTCCTCAAAAACCTGTACACCCCATGTTAGAGGCAACAATTCCTCCATCTTAACTTTATGGGGCAGGTTGTTCCAGCTAACTCAGCAGCAGCCAAATCGCGCCTGGTAACTGCAGTATTAGAAGTACTGTAGCTGAGATCGTCTATAGCGCATCTCAGACTACAGTACCTTTGAGCAGGCTATATTTTTTACCAGCCAGGGTTTTGCCCTAGGTCAGGGAAACGCTCCAACTGCGATAGCGGAATCGGCCACAAGTAGTTCCTTGACGGATCAAAGCTTCTCCCGGTATAGGCAACGATAAAACCGTTTTCGTCTTTGCGCAGGTTTGCCGCAGAAGCAGGGTTCGAGAGCCAGTTAACATTGGTACCCTTTACGTCCTGAGCGAGTAGTTCCCCCTGCTTCCAGCGCAGGATATCGAAGTAGCGCTGTCCCTCTAGAGCAAGCTCTATGCGGCGCTCACGGCGAATTTCCTCCCGCACATCCAATCCGTTCTCGGCTAGTTCCGCCAGGTTCATGTGCTTCATCCCCACACGGTCGCGCAGCAGGTTGATCGTCATATCGATGTCTTCCTGCGTCAGCTTACCCTGCTCCAGCCTTGCCTCAGCATAAGTGAGTAAAACCTCCGCGTAGCGGAGCAGGTGTATGTCGTTTGCGTCCCGGCCTACTAAACCAACTGTAGATAACTCAGCATACTTTGTAAAATAGTATCCTGTAATGGTCACCGCCCCCCTTCTGTCGGAGCTAAACTTGGGTACCATGAAGATATCCGGATTTTCATTTTCTGCGATCGGTCTGCCGTCATACCGGCCTCCCCACGCTGCACCTGGCTCCAGGATCGTTTGCGTCATGCGAGGGTCACGGTTCTTGAAAACATCTTCATACGTCTGCACGCTGTATAGGGGGGATATCTCGATAGGAAGGCCATCCTCCATCAAATAATCATCTACCAATGACTTCGTCGGGTTCCAGCGCACCACCTGGTCAGGCACCTGAATCTCACGACTTAAGTTGTGCAGAACCAGATCCTCCAAATGTGGCCGGGCAATAATAGTTTCCCGGTTGTTATTCCTAGACAGCTTGCCTTTATAAGTAAATAGGTCGTAGTAGTTTCTGCTCGGGTCCCCGGAAGTAAACAACTGGTAAACACCGAGGTCCATCACCTCCTTAGCAGCCTTTTCTGCCACATCCCAGCGCCCGTTATAGAGGGCAACCCTTGCTTTCAGGGCTAAGGCTGCCCCTTTGCTCATTCTCCCCAAGTTTGCTCCCGTCGGGATCTCTGCAGGTAAGTGCTGAGCAGCTTCCTCCAGGTCCTGAAGTATAAAGTTCACTACTTCTTCCTTCGGGTTTCGTGGCACATACACCTCATCAATGGAGAGGGTATTCTTAACCAAAGGCACATCACCCCAGAAGCTGGTCAGGTAGCTGTACATCAGTGCTCTGATAACACGCACCTCTGCTGCCAGTGCTTCCCTTCTGGCCGGATCAACATCTGCTTTCTGGTAGTTCTCAAGGAAAGCATTTGCCTGGCGCACACCTCTGTATTGAGTGGTCCATTCGGTATTAAGCGTACTTAAGTCATTTCCGAAGTTACCGCTTCCTATGAGCTGATACTGCGTAGAGGAAGGCCATAGGGTGTTATCCCCCATGTTCTCCATGTCTACTGTATTTTTCGCCTTTACATTGGCGTATAGCGCATTTACCGCCAGCACGAGCTGATCCTCATCCTCCCAAAATGTTTCGTTTGAAATTTCATCCAGAGGGGCTCTTTCCAGGAAGTCATCGTCGCAGGAACCTAACAGGAAAGCGCTAAGTACTAAGCTGTATAATATTCTCTTTTTCATGGTACTGCTTACTTGAGGTTAATATTGAGGCCAACTACATACGTCTTCACTTGCGGGTAAAAGTTTCCGTCACTTACCGGAGACTCCGGGTCGAAACCATAGAAGAAATCAGTCTTTGTCAGCAGGTTGTCTGCAGAGGCATAAATACGTAGACGACTTACCCTGAACTTCTCTGTGAGACTGACAGGCAAAGTATAACCTACCTGCACATTCTTAAGTCGAAGATAGGAGGCGTCTTCGAGCCAGAAAGTAGAAAGCCTTTGGTTATGACCTAACTGGTATGCTAAGCGCGGATAGCTCGCATCGGTGTTCTCAGGAGTCCAACGATCCTGGTGTATTTTCTGAGGCATGTTACTCTCTGTGGCAAAGGCATGCCGGGCAGATCCATACAGGTAACCGTCCACTTCTCCTACTCCCTGCAGGAAGAAACTAAAGTCCACGCCTTTCCAGGCCATGTTGCCACGGAAACCATAGGTATACCTTGGAATATGGCTGCCAATTACCTTTCTGTCCTCTTCCAAGGTCAACTCTCCATCCCCGTTCAGGTCTTTATAGATAATGTCGCCAGGGGCAATCTTATCTCCCTTTATATAAGGAAAGTCCGGTACAAAGCTACCAGTCTCTGGATCATACCTGAAGTCAGATTCCTGGGCAAGGCGATCAGCTACCAATCCATAAAATGCATCAATTGGCTCGCCAATCAAGCGAACTCTATCCCCATACGTAGCTAAGGTACCACCCAATCCCACAACCTTATTTCTTACATCAGAGATGTTGAAGTTAGCGCCGTACTGGAAATCATTTTTCTTTTCGTTCCAGCCTAATTGGAGCTCCCATCCTTTATTCTCTACCTTTCCGGCATTCTGAGGAGGCTCTGGAGCACCAAACACGCCAGGCTGCGGGATCACAAGCAGAATATCATCCGTCTCGTTTATGAAGTAGTCACCTGATATGTTTAGGCGGTTCCCCAGGAAGGCAAGATCAATACCTGCGTTTTTCTTTGTTGCTGACTCCCAGGTTAGCAATTGGTTAGCAACCACAGTTTGCCTAACACCAAAGGTGATTTCATTGCCAATGGGCATGGTCTCAAACGGGCCCAGAATGTCCATGTAGGCAAAGTCACCGACCCGGTCATTCCCCTGTGTTCCGTAGGAGAGGCGGATTTTACCAAACTCTACAACATCCCTCAGGCCTTCAAAGAAGCTTTCTTCGGTGAACACCCAGCCAACCGACGCTGCAGCAAACAGATCCCACCGCACGGCTTTTGCAAACCTGGTAGAACCGTCGTACCGGAAGTTAACCTCTGCCAGGTATTTGTCCTTGAAACCGTAATTCACCCTTCCGAAGGCAGACCGTAGCGCATTTTGGGAAGAGCTTCCGCTGTTGAGTTGATTCTCGGTACCCAAGTTGATGTGGCCAAGAGACTGAGAGGCCAGGTTAGTTCTGGTCGCAGCAAAGTTGTTGCCTATGGTTTCTTCCTGCGATGCCCCCAACAATAGCTTTACATCATGCTGATCACTGAAGCGCTTCTCATACTCCGCCGTACCTATAAAAGTCTGGTACAAGTTTCTGTAATCGCGGGTATCAATCTTGTTAGGATAGCCGGTTCTGTAAATCCTTTGCCCCGTATCCGGGCTGTAGTAATTTATTGTCTTAGTAAAGATGGTCCTGTTTGAATTTGAACTGATAAGGCCATACTGCCCCCTCAGCTTAAAGCCATCGAACAGACTAATGGAGGCATTCAGGTTTCCTGTAAACTCCTGGGACCCAAAATCATTGGTTCCACCATCGGTGGCTACAGCCACCGGATTGCTCTGCCCGCCCAAGTAACCCCAACCACCGGTTGTAAAACGAACTGGAACCAGCGGAACAATCGATAGAGCAGAATAAATAGGTCCCGTCCCGGTGGCAGGCCCGGAGTAAGCCCGGTCTATATAGCCTATGTTGGCGGTAACATCCAGACGATCCATCAGGGTTGTGCTGATCTTGGCTCGCAGATTATGCCTATTAGCCTTGAAGCCATCCCCTACTACCAGGCCGCCCTCTTTCAGGTAGCCATAAGACATGAAATAGTTGATGTTTTTAGCACCACCGTTAATGCTCAGATTATGGTTTTGCTGTGGTGCGCTTTTCCTAACCACCTCCTTAATCCAATTTGTATTGGCAAAGTAATTCGGGTCTGAGCCGTTACGTGCAGTTTCTATTTCTTCAGGAGAGTAGGTAGGATTTCTGCCAGCATTCACCTGCGACTCATTCAGCAACTCCATATACTCTGGTGAACCCAGGAATTCTGGCAATGCTGTTGGTGTCTGCAACCCATAATAAGTGTTATAGGAGATGTTTGGCTTATCGCCTGTGCCTTTTTTAGTTGTCACCACAATAACGCCGTTGGCGCCGCGCACACCATATATAGAGGAGGAGGCTGCGTCTTTTAGCACAGACACACTCTCTATATCGTTGGGGTTTAGCAGGTCAAGTGTACCTCCGGGTATTCCATCTATCACCACAAGCGGCGTAGCGTTACCCAAGGTACCAATCCCCCTAATGCGAATATCACCTCCGTTGTTCCCTGGTGCTCCGGTGGCCCCTGTAATGGTTACACCCGGCATCAACCCCTGTAGACCGGAAGTCACATTTGTAATGGGTCTGTCCTCCAGCGCCTCTGCCTCTACCTGATGCACTGCACCTGTAAGGTTAGCTTTTTTCTGAGTACCATAGCCAACAACAACAACCTCCTCAAGCGCTTTTGCATCTTCCTTAAGCGAGATTGTTAATGTAGTTTGATTTCCTACAGCTACCTCTTTTCTCTCAAAACCTATGTATGAGAAAACAAGCACTGGCTGCGTAATACCGTCCGCATTAATTGAGAAACGGCCATCAGCACTTGTGATCGTACCTGTATTGGTTCCCTTCAAGGAAACAGATACCCCTGGCAACGGCACCCCATTCTCATCTCTCACAACCCCCGACACAGGCCCATCCTGCATGTCGCGAATGGAGGAGTTAAGAGCAACTACCGGGACGGAGGCAGTGGCATTCGCCCCAATGACAATTCCCTCAAAAGGGGCAATCCCCAGCAATGCCAGCAGTAGCAGCGAGCATTTCCGACGGGAGCCTCTATTGTTTTTTCCTTGTAAATTTTGATTCATAACAACATCAGAGTTTAGTAGTGATTCTGTTCCTGTTTAAAGTTGCTGATCGTATGCGTGTACTATAGCCAATAGCGTTGAGGCGTGATATCCATTTTTTGTCCTACAAATAAGATCTCTTCTTAAGTTTATCTCAGCCGACGTTGATCAAATTCCAGACTAGATTATACTTATTCAGGCTACACTTTAGTGATTTATGACTCAATCACCGTATAAAGGAGTGATTTTTTTACCTTATTAACAAAACTTCTTTAACTTTTTTTCATAAGTCTTGTTTAACTCGTTACTTATTTACTAATCACTAAAGAGGTTTGCTAACAAATCTTTAAAAAACAGGCCACTACCTTGAAAATATGGCCATAATAATAAAGTTCTATTGCAGATTATATTTACATTAACAAATTGTTATTAGTAAGTGCTTAATTACCTACATCTAAAAGTATCATGAGATATAAGATCAACCATAAACCATAGAGTAAAATTGGGTTTCCTAAAGACAGAAAGTTGGAGCAGGAATTTTAAGCAGCCATTTTAAGTTAGTAGGCTCCTCAAAAGGTTTAGATATAGAGTAGAGATGGATAGGTATCTCCCCCTAAGAGATGGGCTATTAAGCTCTGAGATGGGTAAAGGTTATGGGTCTTTCTGCCGCAAAGTGAGCATAGCCATGCCAGGCGGGGAAGCCGAAATAAGAGCTAACTGGATTTGCAACAACCTACATTATAGCTGGGGATTTACACGACGGTAAATCCCCAGCTAAAGTAAGCGGATACCTGGAGTATCATATTTTTTTAAGCGACACCGTTCAAAGAAAACAAAAAGCAATATACAGATGCTGTACTGCCTGCTTATGCTATTAACAGGAAGTGGCCTTCTAAGCCTCCTCAGCTAATGCCAGTTTCGCACAGTACTTTTACTAAAACGTAGACTGTCCTATAACTGCAGCCTATTATAATTGGAACAGCACGTTCAGTTGCAGCACAGACTCGTTAATCCCTTCCAGGCCTACCACATTGTGCCAGTAACGCCACTCGGTGCCGGCATATACTTTGCCTGGTTTGCCGCGCAGGTTGCCTAGGTCCAGCAGCAACTGCGGCTGCGCAAGGAATTGGGTAGTGCCCGGCCCCCGGTCGCCGATGAAGTCCATGAAGCCGCGGAAGCGTAAGTGCACTTTCTCGGAGGCTGGCAAAGGTATATCCCAGCTCGGGGTAAACTGGTACGTACCGCTGTACGCGGAGCCGTGCTGCTTGTAGTAGAACGTTTCGAGCTGCAGCAATCCTTGCCCGGGCAGCCGGAACTTAAAGGCTGGCCCCAGCAGGTACACAAAGAAATCCTCATCGCCACCAAAGAGTACATTCACTCCGCCGCCCAACAACACATCGCTAATTGGTCCCAGCGCTACCTCCCGTTTCGTGGCACGGCTAAGGCTTAGCTTTGGGTACCACTCCGAATACAGCGATGGTCCGGCCAAGGTCACATCATTGGAGAGGTCCGCAAAGCCAAAATGCTCCCATGCGCCCACCATGCCAAAGTGCTCAAAGGTGATGGTGGCCAGGTCGCCGGACTGGTTCAGGTGCCTTCCGTAAAGCAACTGCACGTTAGAGCCGCCCTCATACATAACCTGTGCTGCCGCCTGCTTCTGCGACAGCAGCAGCGTGAGCAGGAAGAGCGGTAGCAGCAAATACTTTTGGAAGGGAGGTATACCTGGCTTGGTAGAGGGTGTTTGCATGAGAACTGGGTTTGGTGAAAATCTAACAGGTCGCAAATTTAGAAGCTTCACCGAAATAAACCGCACTTCTGAAAGATCTCTTACTGCCAGCAGATAAACTCATACTTTACCGGAGGTAACAATTGCGCCTGCAACTATAAAATGGCAGGCGCTGCCAGTTCCGTATACTTTGCCAAGATACCATAACCAGAAAATTATCGCCCCTATCCTTGAGGTGGGGCTCTGAGGATAATTTCAACAAGCGTTCCTTCTTTACTCGGCCAGTTCTACCTCTAATTTGGTTTTTCGGCGGTACACCCTCAACAGAGTCGTCAAAAGCAGGAGACCCGCAACACCTGTACCCACGACGTAGGCAATTTCATTGGGTAGTTGAAAGCCCTCGGGGGCAAGCAGAATGTAGGAGACTACCACTGCGCTCATAAATACAGCCGGCACCAGGCTTATCCAAAAGTTCTTCCCCTCCTTTATCAGGAACACCGTCACGACCCAAAGCGTTACGGTTGCCAGCGTTTGGTTTGTCCAGGCGAAGTACCGCCATACGATTCCAAAGTCAATTAAAGTTAGGCCATACCCTACCGCAAAGAGCGGCAGGCTGATCAGGAGCCTGTTTTTCAGGGAGCTTTGCCTGGAGCGTAGAAAGTCTGCAATGATCAGGCGGGCACTGCGGAAGGCGGTGTCGCCCGAGGTAATGGGCGCGGCCACTACCCCAAGAAGGGCCAAGGCTCCCCCTATTTTCCCGAGGAGGGTATTGGATATATCACTGACGACGGAGGCCGCATTCCCCTGCTGCACTGCCATCACCTCGTTCAGTTCCTTAACTCCGCCAAAGAAGCTCATGCTGATGGCTGCCCATATCAGGGCAACCACTCCCTCTGTTACCATCGTACCGTAGAAGATGCTTCTGCCCTGCCGTTCGCTGGTCATGCAGCGTGCCATGAGGGGAGATTGTGAAGCGTGAAACCCGGATATGGCGCCACAGGCAATGGTGACAAAGAGCATGGGGAACAGGGGGAACCCCTCCGGGTCCTGGTGCTGGTTAGCAAGGTTCGTAAGCGTCAGTTCAGGAACCTGAATGCCCTGCGTCACCATCATCACCACTATTCCCGCAGCCATGAAAAGAAGCGCAATCCCGAACACCGGGTAAATGCGGCCGATCAACTTATCGATCGGCAGGACGGTAGACAGGACATAATAAATAAAGATAGCCCATACCCACAGGCTCATGCCCCCAAAACCGCCCGTCATGCCGTGCAGTATCTTAGCGGGCCCTATGACGAAGACAGCTCCGACCATCACCATAAGCAGCACCGTGAAAACCCGCATAAACTGTTTCATGCCACCTCCCAGGTAGTAACCGGTGATCTCTGTTATACTTTCCCCTTTGTGCCGGAGAGAAAGCATTCCGGAAAGGTAGTCGTGTACCCCTCCGGCAAAGATCGTTCCCAGTACAATCCAAAGAAAAGCGGAAGGCCCCCACATAGCCCCTGCCACAGCACCGAAAATGGGACCCAGGCCGGCAATGTTCAGAAACTGTATAAGGAAAATCCTCCATCCAGGCATGGGAACAAAATCAACGTTATCCCGCAGGGTGATGGCCGGGGTCTTCCTGTCCGGCTCAACCCCGAATACTCGTTCAACAAACTTAGAGTACAATACATAGCCGAGCAAAAGTGCGGCAACGGAGGCAAAGAGAGAGATCATATGCTATAGTTTTAGACGAAAGCGAGGCTCTAATGATTTTATAGTGGCGGTATTTCCTCTACACTACCTGCCCCTTACTGACCTTTGATTTATATTCTCCGATTTAACTAGCTGACGCTGCTGCAGAGAAGATGGGCACCCCCCTACCGGAACCCTATGCATTGAATTCCTCTGATTATTTTCGTGTTATTTATTTCATACAAAATATATCTTTTTTAAACAAAATCACTATCTTAATAAAAAAAATATTTAAGTACCTACCCAGATTTAAATTATGATAATAACATGGGGAGCATATTTAAAACATGTGGCTAAACATCAGATCATAGGCTTTTAGACATCACAGGCAAATAATGAGCAACATACGAAAGTCTTTCCTGGAAGAATTAGGGGGAGAACACATAACAGGCGTAGCGTATAAGAACGTCTACCAGAAGAAGAGCATCATTTCCTATTTTGCCAATGTTGGCAACGCGACCATTGCCGAGCTGTGCAAGGAGTTTAATCTGAGCGCTCCCAAGGTTACCAACCTGGTGAATGAATTGATCATCGATGGCTTGGTGCAGGACTATGGCAAGATAGACTCCACTGGCGGCAGAAAGCCCAACCTGTATGGCCTTGCCCCCGACTCGGGCTTCTTCTTAGGGATCGACGTCAAAACCCATTCCATCAACATTGGCCTGACGGACCTTCAGAAGAATATTGTTAAGATCGAGGAGCATTACCCTTACAGGCTTAACAATAGTGAAGAGTCTTTAATGGAATTGTGCCGCATCATCAACACGTTTATCAAGGATCTGCCTATCCCAAAGTCTAAGATCCTGGGCATCGGCATCAACCTTTCGGGCAGAATTAACTATACCACCGGGTACAGCTACAGCTTCTTCCATTTTTATGAAGATCCTCTGAGCAAGATCATTGAGTCGCAGGTGGGCATCCGCGTGTTCCTGGAGAATGACTCCAGGGCGATGGCCTACGGGGAGTTCTGCGCAGGGGTGGACGGCGGCTTAAAGCATGTCTTGTTCCTCAACCTCGACCACGGATTGGGCTCAGGCATCATCATGAACGGACAGTTATACTATGGAAAGTCCGGGTACTCCGGGGAGTTTGGCCACATGCCTGTCTATGATAACGAGATTCTCTGCCACTGCGGTAAAAAAGGCTGCCTCGAAACGGAAGCATCCGGCAGGGCGCTTGTGCGGATGTTTAAAGAGAAAGTAGCCGAAGGCTCCTCTACCCTGGTGATGCGGGATAAGCAACATATAGACGAGATTACGTTAGAGGATATCATTGAGGCGGCACACAACGACGACGTACTGGCCATTGAACTCATTGCCCAGGTAGGGGAGAAAATAGGTCGGATTGTGGCCGGGCTAATCAATGTGTTTAACCCCGAGCTAGTGGTGATAGGAGGCAGTTTAGCTGCCACCGGAGAATACATCAGGCTCCCCATCAAGAGCGCTGTGAACAGGTGCTCCCTGAGCCTTGTCAACAACGACACTACTTTCAAGCTTTCCAAGCTAGGCAACCGGGCCGGGGTCATCGGTGCGTGCCTTCTGGCTCGTAACCGCTTGCTCGATCTGGCTTAAGGCTTGCACCATACTTTATACTTGCATCATACTTGGTAGAAAAGTAAACCCTGCATACTTCATATGCAGGGTTTACTTTTGATGAGCTTCACGATAGCGGGTTTCTTATAGGTTGTTCGCCGGAAGTTGATCAAGGTTCATAGCTCCACAGGTGCGTTCCTCTTCTAAAGTAGAGCTTGTTATCTTTCCCTAGCGTCAGCAAGGAAGCATTCTGTTCCAGCTTTTGAATGTCCATCGTCTCAGGATCTACCACAAACAGTTCGTCATTGGCCGTGCCGTACACCTTGCCGTTCGGGTGCATCACCAGGAAAGCGTCGCGCCAGACAAAATTGTTGGCCCTCTCCTCGCTGATGAAGTATAACTCGTGCCTAGTCAGCACCTTTTTCTCTTCAATGCTATAGGTAAACAGGGTTCCCCCCGCCACGCCCCACAGCTTACCATCCGGGGCTATTTTGAGGCAGGTAACCGCCTTGGCCCCTGGCACGGGCACGGTCTCCAATACCTTCTTGCCGGTTGCAGTGTCCCAGATAAAGAGCTTTCCTTCCTGCTCGGTCGGGTGCGCCCCGATGCCTCCCCACACCGAAGTGCCGCCGAAAAGTAAGTTCTCTTTGTTACAAAGCGCTACGATCGACTGGTTCTCCATCACCGCTTTGTGATCCGTAAGTTTATCGGTCTCGGGATTATACTCCAGCAGGGAGCCGCCCAGCAAGCCATACTCCGGCACCATGCCAAAGAACATGGTTCCTTTGCTCTCCGCGCTGGCAATAGCGAAAGGCCGGCTCTGCCCTTGGACCTGCTGAATCAGCCGGGGATTTTGCTGGGCCATATCCCATGGCTTTTGCGTGTCATACACATACAGCCGCCCGTGCGGGTACACTCCAAAGTAGATCCGGGAGCCCTGTACGGCCATTCCCTCGGTTTGGTGCAGGCCCTTTAGCGTTTGCGTTTTACCCGTAGCCGGATCAAATACCCCGTGCCCACCAGCCACATAGCCAGCAGTCCAGATACGGCCATCCGGCCCGCTCAAAATAGACTGGATCGGAATAGGCAGCTCCGGCACCTCAAACTTGGTGACCGAAGACTTTCCTGTGGCAGGGTGGTACCTGACAACTTCCTTTCCCGAGGTGATCATCGACAGCTCCTGCCCCTTGGACCAGTTCATGGTAATGGCACCGGCCGTGGCCATGACTTCTTTTGCCTGCTCTGCTGGTTTGGTCGGGTTAAGGGTGTACAGCTTGCCTTTGGAAGTATAATACACCTGCTTTTTATCCGGCGAAAGCGAGGCAGAGCGCACATCCAGATTGCCCAGCACCTGCTCTACCTTTTTAGTCTTCAGGTTGATGACCAGACTCTTGTTTTCCCCTCCACTGGTGATCAACGCCAGCAGCCTATCGCCCCCTTTCACGCCGGGCAGCAGGCTCATGTTGTACACAAACTCATGATCTTTGAATTCTTGGGGCAGAAACTCGATCTTCTCCCCGGTTTTAGGATCCAGCTCAACCAGGTGGGCATGCGACCCTACACCGGCGTAGAGCTTTCCGGTCTTTTCATGGTACACGAGACTTCGCACATACTTCTCACCCTCCACCAATGGTCCCTTTCCTACATCGCTGAAGCCATCCTTGGGGTGGTAGCGAAAAACCCGGCAGCCCGGATAGGTTGCTCCAAAAATCTCTCCGTCCTTCCCGGCAGCCAAGTCCCAAAGGTAGGTTTCGCCAGGCAGGGTGTATCCCAGATTCTCTATTTGCTGGGTACCGGGGCGGTGTTTGAACAGGTAACCGCTGGCGCTCGGCACATACAACCAACCGTCCGAGGCGACAGCCAGGTCCCAAACGCCATCCGTTTTTTCGAGTGGCAGGTCCACCACCAGCTCATTGGTCTGCACGTCGTAGCCCAGCAGGTGTGCCGGCTCCCCGCGCACCACGGTATAAGCCATTTCCCGTCCCTGGTCGTCTTTGGCAAACACGCTTCCCTGAATGGCGGCAGCACCCACCTGGGGCCCCAGGTCCGTAAACTTTCCGGCTCCAGGACTAGCTTTTACTGCTGCCTCTTTGTGTTGGGCGCTATCCCTTCCCCGGGGCTCCGTGGCCGTATGAGCCGTTTGCTCTACCTGTCCCCAGCCCGGGAAGCTGCAGAATACAAGCCCTATGCTGTATAAGAGGATCTGTTTCTTCATGTTTATACCATTTCGGTGGATGTTATACTTACCCAGGCAGGAAATACGGCTGTTCAAGTATGTTTATACTTCGGATTGCCCGGGCGCTGTTTGAAAAATTCCTGCCCCGGAGGTAGCCCTGCAGACTACGCCACCAGGGCAGGAATCCACTCTCACACTAAAGCTAACATTGATTAACTAGTACCCCGGATTCTGCGTCAGGACGCCCGGCGCTGACTGATCAATCTGGCGCTGTGGGATCGGGAAATACCTCAAATGCTCTTTCGGGGTCAGGCTTACAGCCAGGGCCGTTTGCGTATTGTTGTTAAACCCTCTTTCCTCCCGGGTAAGGCTCATGTACCTACCCGTGCGTACCAAATCGAACCAGCGCTCATTCTCATAGGCAAACTCCAGTTGGCGCTCCAGCAAGAGTTTATCATAGAAAGCCTCTTTGCTCGAAATATCCGCCAAGGTATAGTTACTGGCCGCACTTCCAAACGCCCGCTCCCGCACCCTGTTCAGTTGCGCCAGCGCCTGATCTGGCTGCCCCAGCTCGTAAAGCGTTTCGGCGTAGAGCAATACCACATCGGCAAAACGAATCACCGGCAAATCCAACCCGGAAGAACCATACGTATGGGGTACCGCATACTTATTTACATAAGGATACCAGATAGGCGGGTTATTCGGAGTAGAAGGCGGTGTCCAGAACTCATTTATGATAGCTGCCTTACGGGTGTCCCCCTCCTGGTACTGCTTGTGCAGGCTCCAGGAAGGCAGTGCCACCTCGTTGCCGCGTGACACCACGCCAATAGCACCGCTGTTCGGGATAAAGGCTGTGGACAACGTATGGCCGTTCGTGCCATCCACATACCGGATGCTAAAGATCACCTCCCGGTTGTCCTCGGTTTCCAATTTCCAGAGCGAGGCGAAGTCGTTCACCAGACCGTACCCGGGGAACTCGCTGAGGAACTGCTCCAGGTAAGTTTTAGCGTTATTCCAGTCTTTCTGGTAAACGTATACTTTGGCCAGTAGCGCTACCGCTGCCGCCTTGCTGGCCCGTCCCTTGGCGATGTTGGCCTGTAAAGGCAGCTTGGTGATCGCCTCTTTCAGGTCTTCCTCAATCAGGTCATATATCTCGCTCTCTGAGGCTCTGCCGATCGTTCTGGACTCCTCAATCTTGGCGATGGTTGCCGTGATCTTTGGCACGCCCCCAAAGGCCCGCACCAGGTCAAAGTAGAACAGGGCCCGCATGAACTTGGCCTCCCCGATGAGTTGGTCTTTCTGCCCGTTGGCATAATCCAATGGCTTGTCGATGTTGCCAAGCACAGCGTTAGCCCGGAAGATGCCATTGTAGGAGTTTTCCCAGTAGTTAGCCACCTGCGGGTTATCAGGCGTAAAGGCCAGCAGATCCGCTTCGTTTGCCCCTGCCACCGCCGTGTTGTTCGACATATATAAATTATCGCTGGGCATTTCCAGGATCAGGTAATCGTTGGGCTTGCGGACCTGCAGGCGGTTGTACACACCCAGCATGGCCAGATCCAGATCTTTGGCCTTGTTGAAGGCGTTCACCTCCGTCAGCGCCGAAGGGGGCGTCATTTCCAGCAGCTCGTCGTGGCAACTGCTCAGAGTCAGGGCCAGGCACAGGGTGCCTATCGAAGTATAAATTGTTCTTTTCATTTCGCTTCTAGAAGAATTTAAAAACTCAGGTTCACACCAAACGTCACAACACGGTTAACCGGCTCAGAGCCGTTGTTAAAACCGGGGCGGCTGTTTACCCCGCCGATCTCGCCAGCAGTAAAGCCCTCCGGGTTATAGCCGTGGAAGCCCTTCTTGGTCAGCATCAACAGGTTGCTCACCGAAGTATAAAGGCGGAGGTTGTCCATGCGCAGCTTATCCGTGATGGAGTTGGGCAGCGTATAGCCCAGGTTCAGGTTGCGGATGGTCAGGAAAGAGGCGTCCTCGATATACACGTCGGCCGCGGTCTGGTAAGTGAGCATGCTGAGCGCACTGGCGGGCATTTTACCATCTCCCGGCTCGGCCTCCGACCACCACTGCGTTTCCACCAGCGAGCGGCGCATGGCCCCGGCCAGGGCACCCTGGTAGTACTCGTTCTCGAAGTTATACATTTTGGCCCCCAGCGAGGCTTGCATGGCAATGCTCAGGTCAAAGTTTTTCCAGGCGAAGTTGTTCACCATACCCATGATCAGCTTGGGTTGGAAGTTGCCAAGTATAACCCTGTCCTCCGGGGTGATTTCACCGTCCCCGTCTACATCCGCAAACTTCGTGTTACCAGGCTTAGAACCCGCTCTGACAGGCGAGTTGGCCACGTCTTCGGCGTTCTGCAACACCCCGATGGCTCTGTAGCCATAGTAGGAGAACATCGGCTCGCCAACTTTGAGGATCCAGCTCATGCCATAGGTATCGGTAAAGATTCTTTCCTCCACGCCGCCCAGGCTCACCACCTCGTTTTTGTTGCGGGCCAAGTTAAAGTCTGTCTCCCATGTAAAGGCGCCTACCAGGTTTTTAGTACTGAGCTCCACCTCAAAACCGTGGTTTTTGATCTCGCCAATGTTAGAGATCGCGTCGCTGAAACCGGTGATGGCCGGGATACCTACAAAGTATAAAAGGTCTGTGGTGCGTTTGTCATAGTAGTCCACCACCACGTTAAGGCGGTTGTCGAACAGGCCCAGCTCCACGCCTACATCGTAGCTGTTGGTCTTTTCCCACTTCAGTTCCGGGTTGCCGAATGATACCTGTGCCTGCCCTTTGGCCAACTGGTTGTTAGGAGAGTAACTCACGCTGCCCACGCGGCCCAGGTAGTCAAAATCACCGATGTTGAAGTTACCGGTGGCACCGTAGCTGGCGCGTAGCTTCAGGTTGCTGATGGCAGGAATGGCATCCATGAAGTTCTCCTCCGAAACTCTCCAGGCAACCGAAGCCGACGGGAAATAACCCCACTTGTTGTTCGGGCCAAAGCGCGAGCTGCCATCTGTTCTGATCGAGCCGGAGAACAGGTATTTGTCTTTGTAGCCATACTGCAGGCGGGTGAAGTAAGACACCAGCCCCCACTGTGACTTGGAGGTGCTGGTGGCACCAGCGTTCACGATGGCATTGTTCAGCGTCTCAATGATGTCGTTATTATAGCTACCCGCTACTGCCCCGATCGTGGCAAAGCGGTTCGTATACTTCTGGTAGGAGGCTCCTGCTATACCATTCAGCGAGTGTATATCCTTAAAGGTTTTGTCGTAGCTGAGCACGTTCTCATTCACCAGGTTGATGTTCCTTGCATCGGCTGAGGAGCCCGAGGAAACCCCGGCGTTCGAAGCGAAGGAAGCCTGGAAAGTCTCGGCGGTGTTGTAAGAGATGTTGGTGCCAACCGATGACTTAAAGTTCAGCCCTTCCAGCAGCTTCAGGCCCACATAGGCCTCCCCGATGTTATTCATGGTAGAAGAATAATAAGAAGAGCCGTTCAGGATAGCCATGGGGTTCACACCGCCCGTTACCACCACGCCCCAGTAATCACGTGCCTTCGGGTAGGTGCCGTCCGGATTTTGCAGGGCCACAAATGGCGGGTATTTTACCAGCGGGTTAATATCCAGCGGAGAGTAACGGCGGTTGGAGAAGCTTGGGTTAAGGTTAAAGCCCACGTTCACGGCCGAGTTCACCTTTACATCCACGTTGGCTCGCACCGAGTAGTTTTTATACCAGGTATTGAGCAAGGTGCCCTGCTCATTCTTGTAGCCTCCGGATACGTAGTACTTCACGTTGTCCGTGCCGCCGCTCACCGAGAGGTTATAGTTCTGCATGGGCGCTGTGCGCAACACCTCGTCCTGCCAGTTGATGTTGTTCTCCTTGATGGCCGGGTTCACCTGGTACTGTGCCGGACGGCGGTCATCGCCCCATACCGGGATGGAAGGGTCTCCGCCAGCCCACACAAATTCACGGTTCTGGTAACGCACTACGTAGTCATAGTACTCCTGGCCGCTTATCCAGTCGTCGTGCCCCATGGCCTTGGAAAAGCCGCTGTAGGCATTGAAATTGAGCTTCGGCTTGCCCGACCTTCCTTTTTTGGTGGTCACGATCACCACGCCACCCGCACCCCTGGAGCCGTAGATGGCCGCCGAAGAAGCATCCTTCAGCACTTCAATCGACTCCACATCGTTCATGTTGATACTCTCCAGGTTGCCACCCGGGAATCCGTCTATCACCACCAGCGGATCGTTACCCGCACTGATGGAACCTGCGCCGCGCACGCGGATGATCGGGGCTGCGCCCGGTATACTTCGGTTCTGGGTAATGTTCACACCGGCCAGCCTACCTGCCAGCGCCGCTTCAGGCCGCCCTGCCGGAATCTGATCCAGCTTGTTGTTTTCGACTTTGGTAACAGCCGCCGTTACAGAGCTTTTCTTCACCGTGCCATAGCCAATCACCACCACTTCCTCCAGAGCTTTGGCGTCGTCGGCCAGGGTCACATTAATGGTTCCGGGACCATTGACAGGCACCTCCTGAGTCACCATCCCGATGAAGGAGAAAACCAGCGTGCCCGGCTTATCCGGAATACTCAAGGAATAGTTACCTCCCGCATCGGTGGTGGTGCCCAGGGAAGTGCCCTTCAGCACCACGGTCACGCCCGGCAGGGCCTCCCCATTTGCAGAAACAACTTTTCCGGTCATCACCCATTCCGGAAGTATAACGTCTGGGGACAGTAGGGTTTCTGTATCCCGGCTGTAAGTAGCAGAGGCAGAGAAACACAGCAATAGGATGGCAAACCCCCTTCGCCATCGATGGGTACATCTTTTTTTCATATTCAGGCTTTATAAGTGTTCGTTTTTATCAGAAAAAAAATGATCCACAATGCCTCAGGAATAGAAAACGACTACCTCGTTGCCCTTACATCACACAAACTCCAACTTCCTAAGTCTTGGTACTTTACCTGTGACAAAGCCCTTAAAATGGCCTTATCACAGGTACCTGACAAGCCATGCTTCTATAAGTATAGAAGCATGGCTCCATGATCTATTTCGTATTAAGAACTGTGCGTTATACTTTATCCTGATCGTCTTTCACAAGACTAACCACGGTATGCCGGTACTTTGAAGGCTATTTGACCTGTTCAAATAACAGGTTGCCCTTTATTCGCTGCGCAAAACAAGCGTCTTCAGGACGGCTGGGTAAGTGTCGCCCTCTGCGGTGCCTGCGCCTGTCATATAACTGCCATAAGTCATACTATCCCCAAAGCATATGATCTTCTGATCGTCTTCTAAAAGCCCGTTTGCCTGCAGGTAAGTATGAATTATTTTCGCCATCATCTGATAGCCTTCTCGTGTAGGGTGAATGCCGTCTCTTTTGCCAAGGTTCTGCTCATTGATAATGAGGGAATGTTCCTCCCGGCTTGGTGATCCAGCAACTTTAAAAGGGGTGTTCAGGTCTATAAAATGTACTTTATTTTCAGCAGCCAGTGCTTTCACAATCTCTCCGGCAGTTTCGATCCTGGTATTCGGGTCCACTTTGTACAGGCTTCGGTCGTGCCGCTCAAATAGATATTCCGCATCCACCGGAGGCGGGGCCAGCACTATGATCTCAGCCCCCTGTCCCCTTAGCTGCTCGACGATGTTCTGGTAATTCCTCCGGTATTCCTGATAATCCACCAGCTTATGAGAGTTCACCATGTCGTTTGTGCCAACCATAAGAATAACCAGATCCGGTCGCTCAGCTAACACGTCCTGTTCTATCCGCTTCAGCAGATCCCGGGTGTTGTTACCAGGCACGCCTTTGTTAAGTATAACATGCTGCGAAACGGCAGTTTCCGGCATGGCGGCAAAAAGAAGCAATAGGACGATATACTTTAGCTGAATCATACAGTGGGCTTTAAAAACTGGTTTAGAAGTTTTGGGCATTGGCAATGCTGGTGGAATTTGCCATGAGAGTTACTGTACTTTTATACTTTTTAGGACTTGGTGGCCCCAGCCTTTTTGAACATTTCCTCCAGCGTCACCAGAGCACCTCCCTGCTTTTTGCTTTCATCCGCGGCACCCATAAACGCAAGGATCTCCAATGTCTCGGCAGGGCTTACCGGTGGTTTACCTGTATCAAAAAATTTGGCTATCTCTACCAGCATGGGGTTATATCCTGTGAAGGGTCCCAACGACACAATGCCCTTCTCGGCAAAGCAACTACCACCAAAGTCGGTTCTGCCAGCCCGGAGTCCCCGGAAAGTGCCCACCCGGTTATCCTCCCAGGTGCCGACCACTACATCCGCTCCTTCCGTGTAATACCGGGTAACACTTTTGCATCCTTTGCCCATGACGGAGAACAGTGTTTCCACACCATGGATACCATACCAGTAGAGGTCCGGGTGCGTGCTCTCCAGCGTGGCCGGGCTGTAGGTATCAGCGCCGTATACTTTTCCATACTTCCCGTTGATCACCTCCTGCACATTGGCCATAAAACGTAGTGACGAGGAAGAGAATACGGGCACATTCGCTTTCTCGGCAGCCGCAAAAATGGCGATTGCGTCGCTGAGGGAAGCCGTCATGGGCTTGTCGATGAAAAGCGTTTTTTTCGCCTTGATGACCTGCAGGGCCTGCTCCAGGTGCAGCCGCCCATCGTTTGTCTCCAGCAGCACCACATCCACGTCGGACAGCAGGCGCTTGATCGAGTCTACGATCTTGACGCCATACTTCTGTATTTCTTCCGTGTATTCCGGAATCCGCTGCACACTTTCCTGAATGTCTTTGCTGCCGTGCGGGTAGGCCGCCACTACCTTGTAGCCGCCATATTCCGGACCTGCATCAGGCGCGTTGAACGTTTTGGTGAAAGCAATACTATGCGACGTATCCAATCCGATAATGCCTATTCTTTTGCCTTTTTTGGGTTTGGCATCCTGGGCCAGCGCAGCCAAAGGCGACAAGCTCAACCCCATGCCCAGACCGGCCAAGGTAGCAGACTTCAGGAACAAACGGCGGTTGGTGTTTCCTCTCACGGTAAGATGTATTTTGGTTTAAACTTAATTTCCAGGCACTTTACAGGTGGTTCTGGGCTTACTCTACAGTAGCCTCCGGCTCATACAGCCACAGGTCCATCCCTCTTTTGAAGTATAACTTACCCTGCTCATCCATGACCGGCATCCCTACATTTTCTTCTAGCTGCGTCATCTGCATGGTGTGAGGGTCGATCTTTAAAAACCTGCCATTGACAGAGGCATACACCACTCCCGAAGGATGTGTCATCATAAAAGCGCTGCGCCAGATGTGGGAAGGTCGGGTATGAATCTCAAACAGCCGGTGCGTGGAGATGACACTGCATTTGGCAACATCAAGCACAAATAAGTCTCCATCGGCAAAGCCCCAGATATGGCCATCCGGCCCTTTCATCAAACCGGTGATGGCCATCGCGCCGGGCACCGGCACCAGCTCGAACGTTTTCTGTTTCCGGACGGGGTCCCACCCAAAGACTTTGGCCTCGGCTTGGGTTGGTTTCCCGCCAAGCCCTCCGAAGATGGAAGTTCCCCCAATCACCAAGTCTCCTGCTTCTACCAGGCTCACAATCGACTGATCCGGAATAAGGTTCGTGATGGTTTCCAGTTTATCGGCAGCTACGTCATACGCTACCAGGGCACCGCCCAATTGTCCATACCCTGGCACGGTGCCGAATAGCACCTTGTTCAGTTTCTCCAAACCCAGCACGGCAAACGGTCGGTCCTGCCCCTTGATCTGCCCCAGCAGCCTGGGGTTGTTTTGCTTCAAATCCCAGGGCTTTTGGGTGTCATAGGCATAAAGCCGTGCCTTGGCATAGATTCCAAAGTATATTTCAGTGCCCAGATTTGCCAGCCCCTCTGTCTGGTCTAAACCCGGCAACTGCCTGTTCTCTCCGGTTTTGGGGTTGTAGGTGGCATGTCCACCCGCCAGGTACCCGCCCGACCAAACCAATCCGTCAGGCCCTATTCCGATAGATTGAATATCAATCGGCTGGCCTGGGATATCTACTTTCTCGGTCGTAAGATGGCCGGTTTTCGGGTTAAAGGTATGGATGTGTTTGCTTCCCGTCAGCAAGTATAGCATCCCGTTTTTGCCCCAGCGCACTGTTTTGGTTTCCCCTTCTGTACTGGCCAGTTCTTTCGGCTCCGGCACTTTTGCGGCGTAGTCGATCTCGTAGAGCTTTTTGCCTGCCGTATAGTATACTTTAGAGCCTTTAGGTGCTTTGATGATGGACTTTACATCCATGGTAGGCATATAGGCCTCAAACTTTCTGGTCTTTAGGTTATAGATGGTAGTTACCCGTTCGGTTGGTCCTGTGAGCCAGCCAAACACTCTATCGCCACCTTTCAGGCCATGCACTAAGTTGATGTGGTAGATGGCCTCCTGGTCTCTGTCCTGATCAGGAAGAAGCTGCTTTTTCTCGCCTGTCTTCGGGTCCAGTTCCACCATGGCCGAGTGCGAGGCAATGCCTGCGTATATTTTTCCGGTTTCCCGGTGATAGGTTACGCTCCTCACGTAGTTCTCGTCCTCTACCAACGGGCCGCGGCCCACATCGCTGAAGCCATCTTTTGGGTGGTAGCGAAACACACGGCAACCGGGGTAAGTCCCCCCGAAGATCTCCCCGTCTTTGCCGGCAGCCAGGTCCCAGATCACTTTTTCACCGGGCAGCACTATGCCCAGGCTTGTGACCGCGTCGGTGCCCGGCACATGTTGGAACAGCACCCCGTTGGCGGCTGCGATGTACACGATTCCATCCGTCGATACCTCCACATCCCAGGAGCCATCCGTTTCAGGGAGCGCTGCATCCACCACTAACTTAAGCGGGTCCAGGCTATAGCCAACAAAATGGGCCGGCCTGCCTCTTACTACAGTATAGGCATAGCTCTTCCCAGCAGCGTCATCGGCAAAAACACTCCCCTGGATAAGCGAGGCATACACCTGCGGCCCAAGGTTTTTATACTTACCGGAAGCGGTCTGCGCCCAGCCGGGGGAAAGGCAAGCTATTCCCAGCCAGAGCAGCGCAGCATATGTTAACTTGCGCATCATACCAGGATATTTTCCTTCTTCAAAAAGACTTTTACAAATTCGTCATCGTTCAGGTGAGGGTAGGCTGCATAGACCCTATCGATCTCTTCCATCTGTCCTTCGGAGAGATCTTCTTTCGGATTAAGGCACCAGCGTCCCTCCAGCAGTCCTTGCCTTCGCAATATTTCATGGATGCCCGGAATGCAGCCATGGAAAGCGTGCGCCGGATCAAACATGGCCGCATTCACATCGGTTACCTCAGTGCCTTTGGTTAAGAGCGCATCCGCCGCTTCCGCCGTTTTATCCTGACGGTAAGCTTTGATCTCCTCCAGCAGTTCCACTGCTTTGCTCGTCCAGACTGCCCAGTGCCCCAGCAAACCACCCACAAGCTCTTTCTCCACGGCTTGTCCGTTGATGGTAAAGCGGTAGGCCGTCAGCAGGTCTGGAATGATGTTATCGTCGTTGCCGGTATACATGGCTATCTCGTCTCTTCTCGAGGAGTGGCAGACAGCCCGCATGACATCCAGGGTTTGGTAGCGGTTGAAGGAGGCTACTTTGATGGCTTCCACGTTGTCGATTTCGGCAAACTGGAGCCAAAAGTCGTAGCTAAAAATGCGGCCTCCCACCGATGGCTGCAGGTAAAACCCAAACACGGGCATGATGCGGGCCACTTCCCGCACGCGCTCCAGGATCTGCGCTTCTGACCAGCCTTGCAAACCGCCCATACTCAGCAAACCGATGTCATAGCCATACTTTAAAGCTATTTCAGCTTCTTTTGTGGCCTGCGCTGTAGGGCCGCAGATACCGGCCACCTTGATGAACGGGCGGTCCAACTTTGCCTTCTCCACCTCCTCGGCGGCCAGCTGTAGTACTGTTTCATAGAGGTTGATCTGTGGATCCCGTATCTCGAACTGCGTGGAGTGCACACCTACCGCCACGCCACCGGCACCACTGGCCATGTAGTAGCGGGTCAGCTGGCGCTGCATCCGCTCATCCAGTTTTCGATCCGCGTTCAGGGCCAGCGGGTGCGCTGGAATCACCGTGCCCTCATGTAACAATGCTTTGAGTTTTGAATCTAGTATCTGTGCCATTAAAACTTCCCTTCTCTTTCCTGAAAATGTGTCGCTTTGCCAAAGGTAGAGCCACCTTCTGTTAACCATAGCGCGGTAATGTCGATGATCTCGCGGATGGTCACCCGCGGGTAGCCAAACAGTTTATGTGCCTCCGAGGCATTGCTCAACAAGGCGGTCGGCTGTGCTTCATGCATGAACTTTGGCTCTTTGTCGAAAAGCTGACCGAACTGCTCCGCCACCCATTGTACCGATAGGGTCTCGGGGCCACTCACATTAAGTATTTTAGCCGGGGACTCGCAGTGCAAAAGCGAGCGCAGCGCGATCTCGTTGGCGTCGCCTTGCCAGATCACATTCACGTTGCCTGTCCGTAGGTCTATTTCACGGCCCTCGTACACGGCCTTGGCAATCTCCAGTATCACGCCATATCGAAAGTCAACGGCGTAGTTAAGGCGGTAAATGAGTGTAGGGGTATTGTTCTTTTGCGAGAAGTACTGGAAGATGCGTTCCCTGCCGAGGCAAGACTGGCCATACTCCCCTACCGGGGATGCGGGGTATTCTTCTGACAAGCCGCCTGAGGTTACCGGGACAAGCGGGTACACGTTACCAGTAGAGAAGGCCACAATGTTCGAGGCGCTATACTTCTCCGCCACCCGCCCGGGCAGGTAGGCGTTCATGGCCCAGGTAAAGGCTTCCTTGCCGGTGGTGCCGAACTTGTTGCCCGCCAGATAAAGCACGTTCTCCACCTCCGGTAGCTTCCTCAGCTCATCCTCATTGAGCAGATCGGCTGCAATCGTTTCGATGCCGTGGCTCTCCAACTCGTCTCGCAGGCCGCCGTCCGAGAACCTGGAAACGCCAATGATGCGTTTGTTCAAGCCGGCTTCCTCCACTGCACGTTTGGCAAGCTTGCCCATACTTGGCCCCATCTTCCCGCCAATGCCCAGCAGTAGAATGTCCCCCTTGATCTTGGCCATATCTTGCAGCAGCTTATCGGAGGGACTCAGCAATTCATACTCTAGTTTTTCTAAATCTTTCATCTCGTATCTACTTGAATATACTCTGGAGCACAGAGCCTTATTTCAACATGTCTATGGCATTGCTCACGGCAAGGCCAATCAGGAGCAGCAAACCCAGCCCCCCGAAAATCTTGGTGATCAGGCTATTCCTGTGCTCTCCCATTACAGAGGCTTTGTTTGCGGTCAGGTACATCGCCACCCCGATAAAAGGCACCAGGAAAATGGTCACGCTTTGTGCAAACACGATCAGCTCCAGGGGCAGCTTCCCAAAAAGAATGGCGATGGTGGCACCCGCCACCATAACCAGGGCAATAAAGAGCTTCACCTGCTTGGAATTCAGGTTGCTGCCATACCCCAGGGCATCCCCCAACAAGGACCCTCCCACGGTTGCATTACCGACCAGCGAGGAAAAGGAGGCGCCAAAAAGGCCCGCCAGAAACAAGGCAGAGGCATTGCCGCCAAACAACGGTTCCAGCGCCTTGGCCATCTGCGAGGCACTGTCCACTTTTATTCCCTGTGGGTGCAGCACAGAGGCAGCGCAGATCAGTACCACCGCACTCATCACCCCAAGGATAAGGATCCCGGTGGTACTGCCGCCGGTTATGTTGCCGTCTTTATCGGTGGACTTACTGAGTTTGGCTCGTTCCTGCACCAGGTAAGATTGATAGAAGGCCCCCACAATGGAAAAGCAGGAGGCCGTAAACGCGATGATCAGTCCTGCCGAGCCAATAGGCACAGCCGGCACAAAGCCATTGGCCACCCCAACCGCATCGGGATCCGCCATAAAAAGGGTTGTGACGAAGGAGAACAGCATCAGGGCCACCAAAAAGATCATGAGCTTTTCCAGCATTTTGTAGAAAGACCGGAAAAACAGCAAACTGATGCCGAACATATTAAACACTAGCACCCATAAGATCGGGCTGGTGCCTGTTCCTTCGGCAATAGCGATTCCTACGCCGATGGAGTTTCCTGCCTGAAAAGAGGTCGTTACCAGGAATACACCCACACCGATGGCAATGGCTACAGGCCTCCCCCACTGCTGCCGTATCAGGCTCAGCAAAGAACCCTTGTTAACCGCCCCGATCCTCGCCCCCATACCGGCGAAAACCACCATAAAGAAGATGGCCACCACAACAATCCACAGCAGCGAATAGCCATAGTCTGCCCCCATCTTGGAGGTGATCGTCATCTTGCTGGGGCCGAAAACCAGGGCCGCGGTGATGATACCAGGACCAAGAGAGAGCAGCCACCTTTTCAGGGCACTATCACGTGTGGGTTTCTTTTCTGTAACGGGAGCGGTCATTATTTCTTTCTAAAGGATTGCACTTCGTCTGTACTTACAGCGGAGGCACTGTTGCCCCAACTGCTCCGGATGTAGGTCAGGATGCTGGCCAGTTCCTCGTCTTTCAGGAAACTGAAAGCAGGCATGGCCTGATCATACTTGCTGCCCTTTACCACGATCGGACCGGACAAGCCATTGAGCACAATGTTCATCAGCACGGCTTTGTCTCCCGTTACCTGCTCGGCCCCCTGCAGCGGCGGAAACGTGCCGGCAACGCCCGCGCCATCGTCTTTGTGGCAGGAGGAGCAGTACTGGCTGTACAAGGTTGCCCCTGTCACCTCCTGCGTCACGGCTCCCCCGCCTTTTGTATTGGAAGCGAGCAGTTGTGCCGGTATCTCTGACTTTTTGATTTTTCGAATGAGCAGAATCCGGTCATCGTTTTCTTTCGGGAAACCCGGCGAGGGGTTCCAGTCGCGGTTGCTGGTGGCTACATAAATATCACCCGTTGGGGAGACGCAGATATCCCGAAGCCTGCCGTATTGGTTCTCCCAGAAAATCTCCTCGGAGGTAATGGCTGTTCCAGTTGCGTTCAGCTTCAACACCCGCAGGCTCTTGCCTTTCAGGGTACCGAGCAGAATAGCGTTTTTCCACTCCGGGATGGCATCAGACTCGTACATGGCAATTCCGGCCGGTGCAATAGTAGGCGTCCAGGACTTTAGGGGTTCTGTTCGCTGATACTTTGCCGCGATGGTTTTCTCTTTGTCCTTGTCATGGAAGCCCTCTATCTCGGGCCAACCATAGTTCTGCAAGGGCTTCACCAGGTTGATTTCATCTTCGATCGCATCGCCATGTTCAGAAGTATAAATCTGCCCATCAGAAGCAACTGCTAGGCCCTGCATGTTCCGAAAACCCCACGCCCAGACGTAGCTTCCTTTGATCGGATTATCTTTCGGCACAGAGCCATCAATATTTATCCGAAGAATTTTGCCGTTTAAGATGGTCGAGTCCTGTGCATACCCATCTTTCACGGCATCGCCGGTGGCCCACAGCAGCTTCCCGTCATTTGTAAAAGCCACGCGCGCTCCGTTGTGGCCCGTGTTGCCTTCTACCTGCAGCAAGGTTTTGGCGTTGGTGAGCGTATCGGCTTTATAGGTATACCGGACAAGCTTGGAGACAATGACACTGTCCTTGCCTTCGCGCGCCGTATAGTTCACAAACACATAAGGGTGGCGCTCCATGTCCGGGTGCAGGGCCATGCCCAACAGCCCGGCCGTTCGCTTATGCCACACATCCTCTATTTTAAGCAGCTCGTGCTTTTCCCCGGTGCTCAGGTCCAGCCTGCTCACGGTGCCTTTCAGCTCTGTCATCCAGATGCTGCCATCGGCTCCCCAGGCAATGTCCCAGGGAACGTCCAGGCTATCGGCCACCACGCTTACCCCCAGCACCGAAGTGCCCAGCTCGAGCGTAGACTCAATGGGGTACTCTTTCCGGATCACCTCCTGGTCTCTGCTGCTAACGCAACCGACCAGCGCTGCGAAAAACAGGGCTGCTATTGCCTTATGCCTCATCGGAGGAAGTATTTTTGGGCCATTCCGTTTCAATTCCCTGCGACCGGATAAAATCCTGAAACTCGGCTAGCAATGCCTTGTCCTCCCTTACTTTTCTGGGGATCACATTTTTACTGCGCGCAAACGGGATGAGCATGCCCACCGATTCCCCAATGTTCCACTCTACCGGGTGGAGGCGGAAACAGCCGTTGGTAATGTGGGTGGTACCGATGTTCTTATTAGCCGGCAGCAGGTTCTCCATCCTTACCGGTAGCAGCGCCCCTAGCGGAATCTGGAAGGGCAGCGAAGCAAAGTCCACATAGTTGACTTTATCGGAGGTGGGGTGCAGGTCGATGTGGTAATAGCCTGTGCCCACGCTATCGTAAAAGGAAGCGGAGGTGGTGCCGTTCTTTTTACCGGCTACTTTCAGCCTGTTCTCTTTGCCTACGTGCTCCTCCAGCACCGTAAAGACAGCTTTGATTCTTCTGGACTCCCGGATGTAGGGGTACTTTGCCATACCGTCTTCGGTGCCCATGATGTCTTTGCGCAGGCGCAGGCCTGGCCAACCCTTGCCCCCATCCGGGCGGGGCGCCTCTGTCTGCAGCCAGTACAACAGCGACAGGCTCAGCTGCTTGGCGGCATCCACGTGTTTGTTGAAGTCTTTCTCGGAGGCCCCGATCAGGTCGCCCAGCATGTAGTCGTTCTGCGGCCAGTTGACAATGGTGATGTCTCCGGCGTAGGTGCCTTCCTTGAAATTGTTCTTGTTGATGATCTTGCGGTAGTTCCACAGGTTGAGCATATCCCCTGTCTTAAGTCCTTCGGGATGAAAGCCCAGGTTCTTCGGCTTCAGGGTACGTGGGTCTGAATAGTGCAGGGCCAGCAGCTTACCGGCCCAGGCTGGCTGCAGGTCCGGAATGTGGTTGCTCCAGAAATCATAGTCGCGGGGTTTCTCGATCACATGGTTCTCGCCCGGCACGTAATCCATCGCAAAGCAAACCGTAAATGCCTGGTTGCTGTTGGGGTTTGCCTTGTCCGGCGCATGAAGCTCACGTGTCTCCTTTCTGGACTCTGTCCCGGTCACGAATTCGGTTCCGGTTAAAGGCAGCAGTTCTCCCAGCTCGGTGGCGTCTACAAAGTATGGCGCCTTCAGCGTGGTGGTTTTGCCCGTACGCAGGCTCTTGGCGGTGAGCTCGCTTACCTTGTTTCCGCTTGCTTTGGCGTCAGAGATTTTATGTTCCAGCAGCAGCACCAGTTTGCCGGAACTGATGTAAGGCGCTATCATGTCGTTGAACACGGCTACGGCTACGCGTGGCTCGTGGCAAAGCCTCGACACGGCACCATCTCCGGGGTTGAGCAGCGGATTGTTTTTGGCCTGCTCAGTGAGTGGGTAATGGCGTTTGTAGTACTCCCGGATAGCATTTCTAAAGTCACGGTAAAACTGAGTCGCACCATGCGACTCTATCCACTGGTGCTCATCGGGTGGTACTCCCTGGCTGGAAAGCTGCCCTCCAATCCAATCGGTTTCCTCGGTGAGCACGACCGTCTGGTTGTTGCGGAGCGAGGCCATGGCGGCGGCAAAACCGCCCAGTCCGCCACCGGCCACCACCACATCTGCCGTCAGGGTTTCATCGCCATTTGGCTCGATCACCTTTTTTACCTCTGCCAGTGCTTTCTCCGGGAAAACAGCCAAAGAGGCCGCGGCCACAGCGCCTCCAGTAGCGGTAAGAAGCTCAATAAAGTTTCTGCGTTTCATGTTATAACCTTAAATCCTCCGAAAGGAGTACATCTACAAATAAAAACACAGACGACCTGCTCGGGCCGAAGCCCGGCAGATCGTTGTGCAACCAATTCTACCAACCGTTATTCTGCGTGAGCTTAGAATTTATATCTCGCTCTGCCTGCGGCACAGGCAGTAACATCAGCTTAGGATCCCAGAAGCGTGTTTCGCGGGTGTAGCGCTGATCAAGCTGCCCGCTGTAGTCCGGTATGCTGTTCAGATCATGCTCTGGTGTCGTCTTGAAATTCGGAACCGGCGGCAAATCAGTGCCGGATTTGGAGATTCCCACCACTTTGCCCGGCATCACCAGATCCGCTATGTCCCAGCGACGAATATCAAACCACCGGAAGCCTTCCACAGCCAACTCTACAGTGCGCTCTCTTCGGATCAGCTCGCGAAGCTCATTCTGATCGTTTTGGATTTCTACCGGTACAGGCGGCTGCTTGGCCCTGCTCCTCAACTGGTTGATGGCCTCGATGGTTGCCTCATCAATGGTGTTAGACTCGATGGAGGCCTCCGCATACGTCAACAGGATTTCGGCATAGCGCATCAGAATAAAGCTCACCCGCGACTGAAAGGCATTCTCATCCGTCATGGTATACTTCGACCACAGGTATCCTACCCCACTTTTGGCAGGACCAAACGGGTTGTCAAAGTCTGCGTTAGACTTCACCATCCAGCTGCCATCCGCGTTGCGGAAAGAGGTCGTATTGTTGTAGATGTCAAAGACAAAGGTCACTAGGTTCATGGACACAGTGTCGCCCGGCATCGCTACGGTATACTTTAGCCTGAGGTCTCTGTTTTCCCGGGGCTTCTGAGGGTCGTATACTTCCGATTCGTCAATACGCTTTCCGTCTTTTGCCTCAAACGCGTCTACCAGGCGCTGTGACGGGAACCTTCCGGACTGCCCGCCCGAAGCGCGGGCGGCATTACCCAATGGCAGGTTCGTTCTGGACGACACCTCCGCGTCTGTGTACAGTATCTCGAACATGATCTCTCCACCGGCATTCGGCTTTTGTCCGCTGCGCGTAAACAGGTCCTGGAATTTCGGGTTAAGCTGAAGACCTGCATCGTCGATCACTTCTTTGGCAGCCGCTTTGGCAAGGGTATACTCCTTGTTGTAAAGGGCAGTGCGCGCCTTTAAGCCCATAGCCACAGCCCTGCTGACACGGCCCCGCTCTGTAGGTGCCCAGTCAAGCATGGACCCGGCTTCATCCAGCTCCTTGTAAATAAAAGCGATGATTTCGGCCTTCGGCGTGCGCACCTGCGTTTTGAACTCTTCTGTGGTCAGCGTCTTGGTGATCAAAGGAGCGTCTCCGAACATGAATGCCAGGTAATGGTAGGCCCATGCCCGCAAAATTCTCGTCTCGGCCTGCATGCGGTTATAGGCAGCTACAGGGATTTTATTTTTGTGGGGCTCCATGCCATCGAGTATCGTATTGGCACGCTGGATGGTGACGTAGGCGTTTCTCCACAAATTGGCCGGATGCGAGTTATAGGTATCGAAGGTGCCCTCGCCCAGGTCGTTTGCCCGCAGGATGGCGATATCGGCCCATGCGTCGGTAGCCGATTGGTAAGGCACTAAGCCGTAGTCCCAGTTTACAGACCGGTACAAGGCATTCAGCGATACATTCACCGCATTTTCATTATTCAGGAAAGTACCTTGTGCAGGAGAGTCCAGGGGCTCTTTCTCCAGGAAGCTTTCACACCCGCTCATGAAAGTTAAGGAAGCGCACAGCCCTGCTATGTATAGAAATTTATTCTTCATCTTTCTTAAAAGCTTAGGTTAAATCCGGTAGTATAAGTCGTCATGATGGGATAGAACTCGCCGCCTGTGTCTCTTTGCTCAGGATCGAACCCTGGGAAGTAGTTGCTCCAGGTAAACAGGTTCTGTCCACTAACATAGAATCTGGCTGAGCCCACTTTGATCTTGTCGGTCAGGGATTTGGGAATCGTATAGCCGAGCACCACATTCTTTAATCTCAGGAAGGAGCTTTCCCGCATCCAGAAAGAGGAGGTGACATAGTTATTGGTGATGCTGTTGGCAGTCAGGCGCGGGAAGGCAGCATCTCTGTTTTCAGGCGTCCAGTAATCTTTCTGGTGCTCATAGATACTGCCCTGGAAGCTTGCCGAGTAGAAAGGCTGCGTACCAGTGCCTGACAAGTAGTTGTCCATTTTGCCTACCCCCTGGAAGAAAGCCGTTACATCGAAGCCTTTATACTGGGCCGAAAGGTTCAGGCTATACTCGTAGCGCGGAAAGTAGTTACCCAGCACCGCGCGGTCGTTGGCATCAATTTTATCGTCTCCGTTAATATCCCTGTAGCGGATATCGCCTGGCTTGGTGTTGGCATAATGGAGCGGTGCACTGGCTATCTCGTCCTCTGACTGGAACAGGCCTTCGGCGATGTAGCCATAGTAGGAGTTATAAGCGTAGCCTTCTTTCGTGATGCGTGAACCCGCAATATACTCGCGCCCTCCCAGATCGACGATCTCGTTCTTCACGTCAGACACATTACCGGTTACCTGGTAGGTGAGATCACCTACCGCATCTTTCCAGCCCAGGCTCAGTTCCCAGCCTTTATTCGTCATCTTACCAAGGTTCACATAAGGGGCGTTGAGACCTACATAGGCAGGAATAAGGTCCAGCTGCAGCATGTTATCAATGTCGCGCTTAAAAAAATCGGCCGTAACACTCAGGCGGTTGTTAAGTAGAGCCAGGTCAAGACCAGCATCCAGAATGATCGATCTTTCCCACTGTATGTTCGGGTTGGCGGCTGTCGTAAGCGCATACCCGCTGTTGATGGCGTTGTTGAAGTAGTAGTTGTAGGGAGTACCTTTTGCATAGGAAGTATACGTTGGGTAGTAGGAACCTACGTTCTGGTTACCCAGGGCTCCGTAGGATACCCGCAGCTTCGCCTCGTTCACCACGTTCGATATGTTATCCCAGAAACTTTCGTTAGAGATTCTCCAACCGGCAGACACCGACGGGAACAGCTCCCACCAATTCTCTTTGATAAATCTCGACGAAGCATCAAAGCGGCCATTCAGTTCCAGCAGGTATCTTTCGTCGTAGTCGTAGTTAATGCGGCTATATACGGAAGCCATGCTGAACTCATACTCTCCACCCCCTAACGACTGCCCGGTTGCGTCCCCGGCACTCAGGTATGGGAAGTCCTCCGAAATCAGGTTTTGCCGAAAGGCATCGATGTTGCTGGCAGAGAAGCTTTCTGCGCTAAAGCCTGTCAGCAGCTTCACATTATGGCTTCCCAGTGCTTTAGAATAGGTACCCTGGAGCCTTACAAGGTCCCGCTGCGACTCATCGAAGTTGTCAAAGATGGCATTGAAGTTAGGCCACGGGCGGGCAAAATCCAGCTTGTTGTTAGCCAGGTCGGGCACATAGATGTCATACTGCCCCTGCAGCCTGCGGTTGCGGCTCGTGGCACGGTTGGAGCTGTAGTTAGCGAGTAACTCTAGGTCATCAATGGGCCTGTAGGTAAGGGTTCCGCTGATGATCCGGCTGTTCGTGATATACTTGTCAAATCCGCCGTCTTCGGCCTGTGCGGCCGGGTTGGAGTTAGACCAGCCCTCTCCCCACTCGCCGGTATCAAAACGGCCCGGAGCAGTGGCCGGCATGCCCAGCATGTAGCGGATGATAGCCGTTGGGGAGGAGTTGCCTGGCCAGGTTCGTTCCGAATTATTGAGCACCAGGTCCATCGATGCTGTCAGCCTTTTGCTCAGCGACACGTCTGTGTTGAAGCGAAGGTCTGTTCGCTTGAAACCCGTGTTGGCTGTTAAGCCGTTCTGGTCCAGGTACCCGCCGGAAGCAAAAACCTTGATCTTCTCGGTACCGGCGGAAACGTTGATGTTATGGTTATGCATCAGGCCGTTATTGGTCAGCACCAGGTCTTTCCAATCGGTGTTGAACCTGGCGAAGTTATCCGGCCCCAGGCGCTCATACTCTTCAATTTGCTTTGTAAAAGCCGCCGGAAGGCCGCTGTTCACTTGGGCCACATCCCATAGTTTCATGTGGTCCAGAGCGTTTACTTTCTCCGGCAGATCGGTCGGCTGCTGCACTGCCACATACGAGCTCAGGTTTACCTTCACGCCCTCACTGCCACGCTTCGTAGTGATCAGGATCACCCCGTTCGCTGCCCTGGAACCATAAATAGCGGAGGCAGCGGCGTCTTTGAGCACAGATATACTTTCAATGCTGTTTGGGTCCACTGCGTCCAGGCTCATCTCCACGTTGTCTACCAGGATCAGGGGGTTAGAACCCGCATTGATCGAGCCAACGCCCCGGATGCTGATCCCGCCGCCGTCTCCCCCCGGCACACCCGACTGCTGCCGGACACTAACGCCGGGTGCAGTTCCCTGCAAGGCCAGCGAGGTAGAACCTACCTGGCGCTTGGTGAGTTCCTTGCCTTCCACCACGGCCACCGAACCCGTGAGGTTCACTTTCTTCTGGGTGCCGTAGCCTACTACAACTACTTCATTGAGCTTGTTGTCGGCCTCCGTCATAACCACGTTCAGTTCCGAAGCTCCTGTTACGGCCACCTCTTTATTGGCAAAGCCGATGTAGCTAAACACCAGTACATCGCCTTGTTTAGCCTGCGGCAAGGAGAACTGCCCGTCTGTATTCGTGGAGGTTCCTTTGTCAGTGCCTTTCACCACAACGGTCACGCCCGGCAGTGGCACCCCTTTGCTATCCTGGACCTTGCCTTTTACGGCCTGCCCCTGCCCGAAGGCAGCGGGCTGCAGCACAGCCATGCATAGAAAAAGAAGCCAGCAGTAGTGCCATCTTTTTCCGGTTAGTATAAGTCTCATCATAAAGATTTTGTTAGCAGGTGAGTTATTTGGTTTATGTTAGATTCTAACTAAAAAGCACCGTCATCAAATCCTCCTTAAAGGCTTTGGCGCCGATATCCGTTCACGCCATAAAACAAGATGTAGAGATAGCACCCCAGCGGCAGCATAAAGGATATGAGCCAAGTGTAATGGTCTATCAGAAAGCCTTGTGAAAAGGAGATAATCGCTCCCCCCACGATAGCGGTTGATAGAATACCGGAGGCCTTGGTCGTATACTTCCCTAACCCCTCTACCGACAGGGAGAAAATGGTGGCAAACATGATAGAGTTACACAAGCCGACCGCAATCATAGACCACACGGCCAGGTTGCCTGTTGAGCTTACAGACAGAATAATAAGAAGTATGGCTGTGATCGCGCTGGCAGAAAGTACTACCTGCGCCCTGACTGTTTTCAAGATCAGCGAACCTAGCAAGCGCCCTACCAGCATACCACCCCAGTAAAAGGCAACATAGCTGTTCGCCTGCTCTTCCGTAATGGTGAGCGTGTCAGCAATGTAGTTGGTCAAAAAAGTTCCGATGGACACTTCTGCCCCCACATAGCAGAAGATGGCCCACACTCCTAGCTTGAGGTTACGGAAAGAAAAAATACTTCTTCCTTCATCTGAGAGCACTTCTGATTTTGCCTCAGCCCTAATGGTTGGCAGATGTAACCTTGAAACGACAAGAGCTATGACAACCAATAAGGCTGCTATTCCCAAGTAAGGGTATTTCACGGCATCGCTTGAGGCACCTGCTTCCTGTAAACCTGAGAGGATAAAGCTGGCTCCGAAGAGCGGCGCGACCGTAGTGCCGACAGACCCTACCCCCTGGATCAAGGTAAGCCGGGAGGAGGCGGTTCGCGCCGGCCCTAACACGGTAATGTAGGGGTTAGCCGCTACCTGCAGCAATACAATGCCAATGGCCACGACAAACAGCGCCGCCAGAAACAGGTAATACTGGTGCATAATGGCGGCCGGGAAGAAAAGCATGGCTCCCAAAGCCGCTATTGAAAAGCCCAGTACCATTCCTTTTTTATACCCTACCCGTTCCACAATTCTACCTGCCGGGATGGACATCACCCCATAGGTCAGGAAGAAGTAGAACTGCACTAAGGAGGATTGGCTGTAGGTTAAGGTAAAACCTTCTTTGAAGAAAGGAACCAGCGTATCGTTGAGACAGGTAATGAAACCCATCATAAAATAAAGGATAGCCAGCGAAACCAAGGCCGGCGTATAGTTCACCTTAACGCCTTTGGACTCTTCCTCTAAAACGACTTGCTGAACAGGTGCGTTGGCCATACTATTTCTCTTGTAGGGTTAAACTGGTCTCTTTTTCTAAAATTGCATCCAGGGCCATCCAGCATTGGTACAGCGCGCGGGGCACGTGGAAACAGCCCTTCCACTTGCCGCCTTTTAGCGTCAGGAGCGGCTTGCCCTCCCGGTTCAGGTACCCGTACCACTCTCCGTCTTCGGGATCAGGGAAATGCGCCCAGGTATAGGCATGGAGTTTCTCAAACCATTCCCAGCAGCGCTCATCCCCTGTGTGGAGGTAGGCTTTCAGCATGCAAACCAGCGCCTCGGCATGCACCCACCATAGTTTCTGGTCCCACTCCAGCTGCTGCGTGGGGTGGCCTTTGATGTCTTTAAAGTATAGAATGCCGCTATGCTTCTGATCCCAGCCATACTCCAGCGCACGCAAGGCTATCTCCTTTGTTCGGTGGATAAGCTGCGGATCCTTTAAGCGCACGGCTTGGTCAGCGATAAACCACATCGCTTCAAGTATATGGCCCGGGTTTACCACGCGCCCCTCGAATGAATCACAAAAGCTGCCGTCCTGGAATACATTTTCCAGAATCAGGCCGCTTTCCGAATCATAGAACACCTCCATGACCTCATGGATGATGTCTCTGGTCAGGGTGTCCACGGTTTCTTTCCCTAACAGGTGCTCCAGCTCCAGCGACAGGTTGCAGAGGATCATGGGCAGAGAAAAGTTCTTTAGAGATCGGGTACCGGGGTAGGCCTTGCTGTATACTCCTTTGGGGTTATCCCTTCTTTTTAAGATATTATTGAAAGTGGCAACCGCGATGTCGGCGTAGATTTGTTCCGGCTTTGCCTTGTAGAGAGCGCCAAACCCAAGAGCAGCAAAGCAGTCGGAGAAGATATTGTAGGGCTGTACCAGGGGCTGTCCTTCGCGGTTCAGGGAGAAGTACCAGTTGCCCTCCGCGTCTCGCCCGTGCTGGATCAGAAACTCTGCGCCATGCAGGGCCGTATCCAACCATTCCTGCTTTTGCTCCACCTTTTCGTACAGCATGGAAAACATCCAGAGCTGGCGCCCCTGCAACCACATAAATTTATCGGTGTCGAATACAGAGCCGGCCTTATCCAGGCAGGTAAAATAGCCCCCATACTCCTTATCCAGGGAATTCTTTAACCAAAATGGTATAACATCATTCAATAAATTGCTTTTATACAAATGACTATACCCCTGCAATTGCTTTGCTTTCATACTTGGAAGTAGTAACATCTATTATTTATATGTTTAACCATTAACATGCTACTCTGCTAGTATAAGAGCATAAGTGAGCAAGGCGATGTGCTAGCACAGGCTTGCGCATCGTGGCAAATAAATCCAAACGGGAACTATATAATCTTAATAAGTATGCTACTTCAATCCTTTAGCAGCAACAGCCGGATGTAGGTGATCCGGTTTTCCTATTGGCGCTTGGTTACTGCAAAAGAGTATACTTCCTCAGAGACTCTGATCTTCTCACAGTCAGACTTTTCCGGCAATAAACTACTTGGTAAGAGAAAGTATAAAAACAAAGCTATTTCTGAGTACCGAACCACTTCACCGAAGCAGACCAGTCATAAGCTATGATTCAAGAGGAAGTTCTTATTGTAACGCCAGCAACCGCATCAGCCAACTACACGTGGAGTGTATCAATAAGAAGGGTGTTATGTAGATGTTATACGTAAGTAATGATTAAATATATTAATTTTATTTATTTAAATGCAATACTTTTTTAATTTTTTTTATCAAGATGCCATATTTCACCTGCTTTGAAAGAAAATACTCTGAAAATTGCCTGAAAGGCTTAATAAGTCATACATAAATAGTACTCTCGTGTAATGTATCCTATTATTCATCCAGGAAACACAAGGCAACAAAAGCCATCAGGCCCACCCCGATTTCCAGCGCATCTTCATCCAGATCAAATGTGGGGGTATGCAAAGAGGAGGTGATCCCCTTGACATCATTACCCACTCCTAGCATGTAAAAGCAGGCGTCCGCCTGATGGGAGTAATAAGCAAAGTCCTCCGCGGCCATCCAGATGTCAATGTCTTCTACATGCTCCTGCCCGAGGTATTGGGCTGCACACTCCCGGAACCTTGCGGTGGTTTTTTCTTCGTTGATGAGAAAGGGATAGCCGTGCAGTATCTTAAAATCGCAGGTCGCCCCCATACTTTCAGCAATCCCCTCCGCCATTTTCTTCATGCGCCCGTGGGCCTCTCTGCGCCATGACTCGTCCATGGTGCGGAAGGTGCCTTCGATGTAGACCTCATCCGGGATAATGTTGGTAGCTCCGTTCGCGATGACTTTGCCAAAAGAAAGCACAGTAGGCGTTTTGGGGTTGGCTGCCCTGCTCACGATCTGCTGCAAACTTAGAATAATCTGCGAGGCGATCACGATCGGGTCTATGTTCTGCTGCGGCTGCGCTCCATGGCCCCCCTTCCCTGTAATGGTGATGTAAAGCTCATCGCTGGAGGCCATGAACTTCCCTGGCCGTACCCCTACTTTCCCGGCAGGAAGGGAGGGCATCACATGTTGCCCGAGCACGGCCATGGGCTTGGGTGACCCCAGCACCCCCTCCTTGATCATTTGGGCTGCCCCACCCGGGATCTTTTCCTCGGCTGGCTGAAAAATCAGTTTGACAGTGCCCCCAAATTCCGAGCGGAGCTGCTGCAGAATGGCTGCTACCCCCAGTAAGGAAGAAGTATGCGCGTCGTGCCCGCAGGCATGCATCACGCCAACCTGTTTAGACCTGTACGGCACCTCATTCGCTTCCTTGATAGGCAGGGCATCCATGTCAGCCCGTAAGGCGATCACGGCATCCGAAGGCTTCTCTCCTTTGATTAGCCCTACCACCCCGGTGTTTGCCATGGGGCTCCACGGCACCCCCAGCTTATCCAGCGTAGCTTTGACAAAAGCCGAGGTGTTGTACTCCTCAAAAGACAGCTCCGGATTAGCGTGAAGGTGACGCCGGTAACCTACCACCTCCGGGTGTACCTGCCTGGCCAGCTCCTGAATTTTTTCCTTTAGCATGCTTCGGTCACTCATTTAAAGTATGGCGCTGCTGCGCTTAGCGCTTTGCCTGTCCCTGCGGAGAGGTTAGCATCACATCGATTGCCTTCTGGGCTTCTGTCTTAATGGTGGAGTTCTTGGAAATATCCCAGAGGCTTTGCTGTTGCTGCTGCAGGGCAAGCGTGCTCACAATCCAGCTTTGAGTCCAACCGGTAAGCGTACCCCAGGCACCCCAGCCGGCATCTGCGTTAGAGGCCCAATATTCCCATCGGTTATAATCAAAGGCCCTGAACCACGCTCCATCCAGATCCTGATGCTGACCGCTGTTCACCTGGATACGTACCAGGAAATCAGCAATCTTATCCACGGCCTTTTTATACTTGGCATCGCCTGTGGCTGCCGCGGCCTCATTCAGGGCAAAGAAGGCAAAGTTCGTGGTGTAGAGCATGTCAGCCACCGGGTCACCGTTTACGGCAATAAGCGGCGCTTCGTGCTTGCCATAGTCTGCGTTCGACTTGGTGGCACCAAACATACCATCCCCGGCAGCCCCCAGTTCTTCCCGGATGGCTCCGCTCTCATCCATGTTCTCCAGCAGACTGCCTGCAATCATGTCCAGCCACTGCCTGTGCTGCGGCGTATCCTCTACCCGCACCAGCCACGCCAGCGGCAGTACCATTCTGGCTCTTTCCTGCTGAATGCCGTTGGTCCATTTCCAGTTCGGGTATTTCTCCATGGTGATGGCTATGGCTTTTTTAGACTGCTCCAGGAAGGGGCGGTGGCCCGTTTTATCATACAGCCAGAGGTAGCAGGCCCACATCCAGGCTTCAAAGTGCGGGTGCGGATACACCAGATCGTTCTGCTGGATAGCTTCCAGGCCGGCTTTAATCACGTTGGCGTCCTCCAGGCGCTCTCCCCGGAAACCGTTTTTCCCTGAAGTGCGGAAGTTGGCGATGATGGCCTCTGCGATGAACTTATCCCAATCACTTTGATTTAAGCGAGCGGAGGCCCCTAAAGCACCTAATATAACGCGTGCATTATCATCTCCATAGTACACGTGCGGGTGCGTGGTACTCCAGCCCACCAGGCCATAGCTGGCAGATTTCGGATCATTACGGTTACCTGCCCTTAAATTTGAGCCCTCGAAGATATAGTCCAGCAGATTTGCCGCCACCTGCTTATGGTTGGCAGACGAATCCCCCAACACGCTCAGCGCATAGGCCACTTCGGCGTTACAATCTGCCCGCATCCAGTACCGGTAGATCTGGGAACCATCGGCCTGTATCCGGGACAAGTGCCCTTCCAGCACACCCAAAGACCCGTCACCCACCGGCAAGCTATGATCCAGCGGAGGCCCTGCTACATCAGTGCCATCCCCCTGTCTTTCCAGGAAAAGGCTCTCCCAGGAAGGATGCACGAAAAAGCGGCCTTTGTAAAACCAATCTATACCCTTCTTAATGGCCTGCTGGTAGTCTTGAGAAGAAAGAGTCTCTTTTTTGGCGTGCATGGGTGCCACATGCAGGGGCCAGTTTTTGAATTCCCACTTCACCGCAGGGGACAGGTAGCTGAAGATATGTTCCCACACCGGTCGTACATGGTCCAAGGGACCGAACCGGGAGGTTAGCGCATTGCTCAGGCGGGTGGTAGCCACCAGATAGCGGTCCTGCTGGTAGAGGAACGGATCATGCTTTACATCATCAATCCCATACTGGGCATTGTCAAACCCCGCCACTTTGGCCACGATCATAAGCGGGTTAGCCGCCGTGGACTTCACCACATAGGCGTTGTGGATGCCGATCAGATCCAGTGAATCCACCCCTTTGATCTTACTTGTGGTCACCACAGCCCTTTCGAGCTGCGTTTTAAGAGAGTCCTTTTCTACCAGCAGGGCAGCTGAGGGTGCTGGATACTCCACAAATACCCGCAGCTTTTTTTTGTTTATCAACTTCTCCACCTCTTTTGGCAGGGACAGGCGCTTAGTTGGGTACCCATCTGCTATAAAGAGCACATTCCCCCCTTTCTTCGCTGCTTTTACAGCTTCTAGCGGGTTGGCGATAACACGGTACGAGTAGTTGTTTGCATCCAGGATACTGTTGACATCATTCGCACCGTCAGCGCAGATGATGATATCCGTTTTAATGCTCTGGCTCCGGGCCTCCTTCAGGGAGAGGAACAGGCTTATCAAAAGCAGGAATAGAATTGATCTTTTCATTATAGATATACTAAGGTGAAATAGGTTCTGAAGTATGGCACTAATGAGAAAAGCTTTTCTTTTATTCCTGCTTTGCTGCTTCCTCTACCTTCCTACTTTCCCAAAGCCGATCTAAAATCTTTGCTTATTTGTAATGAATAATAGAACAAAAAAACTGTTAAAGCAAATATTTATTAAAATATATTAAAAAGGTTATCTACCTATTAAAATTTATAACTATATTAGATAGAGGTTAGCTCCAATTCATGGCATCTTACCTTTATAGAAAATCAATAGTATTGTCCGCAATTCTTCGCTCTGGCGTATGGGCAAAGCCACAACTGGCTACAGGAGCTCCTGTGAATCCGAAGCAAAGTATAAATTGATCGTACTGGCCGTTCAGCAGCGGCTGTTTATAGGTGGGCAGGCTTCCCCTACTTCCTCGTTCCTTAGGCTAAAACTAAACCATATACTTCTATGATTCAGAAACTCTACCTCGCCTTGCTTATGCTGCTCCTTAGCTGGGGAGCCCATGCGCAGGAAAAAGGCACTTTTAAGAACCTGGGCCCACAGCTGCACTCGGCTACCCTGCAGGGCTCTGCCTTTGTTGAAGGCAAAAACGGCAAAACCTATGTGTACAGCGTGGTCAGGGGCAGGCCAGCCCATTTATTTGGCTATGATTTAGCCACTAACGAGCTTGTTGCTGACCTGGAGTTGGAGAACACCGACGGCTCCTGGGCCATTGTTGCCTCTACCGACGGCTTGCTCTACGTGTCAAGCGCCCAAGGCTACCTGTTTAAACATATGCCTGGTACGCAGGAAATCGAAAATCTGGGGATCGTGCTGGAGGGAGAAAAGCTGGTTTGGGACGTGGTAGCAGGAAAGAACGGGGAAATATATGGTGGCACTTACCCCGGCTGCAGGATTTTCCGCTATCACCCGAAAGACGGCTTTAGTGACGTGAGCCAGGGGCCGGTGGTCGAGAACCAGCAGTATGCCCAGTTCCTGGCCTATGACAAGAAAACAGATAAGTTATTCGTGGCCGTTTACATTGGGGCCAATGTCGTGGAGATTGATCTGAAAACAGGCAAGAAAAGAGAATTCCTTCCAGAGCATTATCAAAAGAACGGCTCCATCTATAACCTGAAGCTGGTGAAGGCCAAAACCGGCACCAAGCTCTTGGTGTGGCTAAATAACAAGGGCGTGGGCAGGGAAGCCTTGGTCTTCGACGCTAAAACAGGTAAATTGGAGGAAACACTGGGCACGATGGAGGTCAGGACCTTGCTGAAAGCCGAAAAAATCCCTACTGTTTACTATACCGTAGACACCAACCTATACAGCAGTGAGCTAACTGCGAGCGCTTATGCAGCCTCCGAGCACCTGCTGAGTTTCAAGGGCAAAACCAAGGCAGCCCGCTGGAACAAAAATAACGAAGTGGAGCTATTTACCACCGAAGGCCAGCTGGTGAAGTATAACCCCGCAACGAGAAAATCCTCCACCGTCACCCTGAACATCCCGAAGCAACCCATCGATATCCAAAGCATCTTCTATGGTCCGGACGACAGGGTATGGCTGAGCGGGTACCTGGCCGGCGGCAATGCCGCCTATGACCCCAAATCCGGCAAGACAGTGGAATATTCTGGTTTGATACAGTCGGAGGGAATGGCGAAACAGGGGGATGATCTATACTTTGGCATTTACCCCGCTGCGCAGCTTTATAAGTATGACACCAAACGCGCCTGGGACGTGAGCCAGAATAACCCACGGCTTATCAAGCAGCTAGAGGGGCAATCCAGACCCTTTGCCATCCTAAGCGTTGATTCGCTCAGGAAAGTATACTTTGGCACTGTTCCCAATTATGGGGTATTGGGTGGCGCGATCGCAGAGTATGATTCCGAGACAGACGAGACTCATACTTATACTGATGTTGTAAAGAATCAATCCCCGGTGTGCCTTGCTTTCCTGGACGGCAAGATTTGGGGAGGAACCAGTATTTCCGGAGGACTCGGCATCACCCCAACCGAGAAAGAAGGCAAGCTTTTCTGCTGGGACCCGGACAAGCGGGAAACCATCTTCGAAACCACCCCGATACCAGGCATTATGGCCGTAACTGCCCTGATCAAAGGTCCTGACAAGAAACTATGGGGCATGGCCGATGGCAACCTTTTTGTCTTTGACCCTGCCTCCAGGCAGGTTGTAAAGCAAACTAAAGTATACGAGGTGCCGGCCAAACGAACTCATCTCTGGCGAGACGCTTTTCTGGTGACACATCCTTCCGGTAATGTATACGGCACAGGCGGCCGAAAATTCTTCTCCGTTGACCCACAAACCATGGAAGTCAATGTTCTTCGCGAAGGACTGGACCTGTTGACGATGGACGGGAGCGGTGTTTTATACTTCAGGCTCGGAGCCGACCTGTGGAGCTATACGCCCGAGACTGCAATTGCTGAATAGCTTAAAAGTATAAGAGCAGGGGCTGCACTTCTTCGGACGCCAGGCAGGGCCCGTTCCGATAACCTTTAGCATGAAGGTATGATGCGAAAAGCTTGGAGAAAGCTCCATGACTGAACAACAGGCAGGCGTACGCAAGACTAAAACGGCTACCATTTTGTATATGCCCATTCTACCTGCAGTCGCCTTGCCCTGAACCGGTCACCATTATTTTGCCTTTGCAGGAAACGGCCTTCAATTATAGAATCCTGTTTCTTTCTTTAACGGGCTGATCCCGGAAAGCTAGTTACCGCATATAGCGGAAACCACACTACTGAACAGCAGCAAAAGAAATTGGATTATGACCCGGAACCTCATTCTCTGCAGCCGTATTTCGGTCAATGGATTATGACTTTACCTTTCCTCCTGCTGCCTATCCAGAGCGACTTCTTCACTTTAAAATAGTGACCATTAACATATTAAATAACGGACTCATTAGGATATATAGAAAAAAAAGCTTCATATTGCCCCCATGCAATCCATGAGCAACAACCTGTTTTCTACCACTATTATTATTTCCACCGGGATCATTACGATTACCGGGACGACAGGCTATTGCACATGGGGAAAGGAATTTGAAAGTAGTATGAGTTAGTATCTCATAGTCATAACCTACAAAAAGGCCTTCCTCAGAAAATGAGGAAGGCCTTTTTGTTTTAACCCCTGTACAACATGAAAATCTTAAAATTCGGAGGTACTTCGGTTGGCTCAGCGCAATCGATCAGCACATTGGTGCAACTAGTCAAAGAGCAACAGCAGAAAGATGAGGCGGTGGCCTTGGTCTGTTCGGCCATGAGCGGGGTGACCAATACCCTCTTGCAGCTCGTGACAGATGCAGCGGCAGGAAAAGAGTTTGGGACCGGACTGAAAACGATCGAAGACCGCCATTTTGAGCTTGTGAAGACCCTGCTGGAGGTAAAGCACCAGAACGTGGCCTTGCTGGGCCTCCGGCTATACTTCAACGAGCTAGAAGAACTACTGGCAGGGGTCCATGCGCTGGGTGAAGCTTCTCCCCGAACCAACGACCGGGTGGTAGCCTATGGCGAAATCCTCTCCAACTACACCATTGCACATGTACTGAAGCAGCATGGAATCAACTCGGTTTTTGCTGATGCCCGCCAGTTTATTAAAACTGATAGCCATTACGGCAAAGCCGTCGTGAACGAGGCTTTAACCAACCAGCTCGCAAAGACTTTTTTTGGGCAGCACGCCGGCACCGTTCCCGTGATCACAGGTTTTATCGCCTCTGACCAACACGGCAACACCACTACGCTGGGCCGTGGCGGCTCCGACTATACGGCCGCCCTGGTGGGAGCCGCTGTGGGCGCCGACGAAGTACAGATATGGACAGATGTGGATGGCTTTATGACAGCAGATCCGCGGCTGGTAAAAAAGGCTTTTCCGCTCAAACAGCTGTCTTACAACGAGGCCATTGAGCTTTCCTATTTTGGCGCCAAGGTAGTGCACCCGCCTACCATGCTGCCAGCTATTGCCAAGGGAATACCCATCGTGGTCAGAAACACCTTTAATCCTTCCTTTGCTGGAACAGCCATCGGCCCTAAAGCCTCTGTGAATGGCTCCCTGGTGAAAGGCATCACCTCTATACCTGCTGTCAGTTTACTCACGGTACAGGGTGGCGGCATGGTCGGGTATAAAGGATTTAGTGGTCGCTTGTTCACGGCCTTGGCCCAGGCAGGCGTAAACGTAATTTTGATCACGCAGGCTAGTTCTGAGCACAGCATTACGCTTGCCGTGTCGCCAGAGGATGCCCTGACTGCCAGTACCGCCATCGAGGCGGAATTTGGGTATGAACTACTGACTGGTAAGCTTTCCAAGCCATTGGTAGAGGAAGGATTTAGCGTAATGGCCGTGGTCGGGGAAAACATGAAGCAGGCCATTGGGCTGTCGGGCAAGCTTTTCAGCGCGCTGGGGCGGAGCGGTGTCAATATCAATGCCATTGCACAGGGGTCTTCTGAGCTAAATATCTCGGTGGTAGTGAGCAGCGAAGACCTCTCCAAGGCACTCAACTCTGTGCACGATGCGCTCTTTCTCTCGCCTGTAAAAACGCTGAACGTCTACTGTTGCGGTACCGGCAACATCGGCGCCACTCTACTGAAGCAGCTGGAGGAGCACCAGGAACACCTGCAGGCCAGCCGACATTTGAGAATCAACCTGGCAGGGGTTTGCAACAGCAGGCAGATGCTCTGGAACCGTGACGGCATCAGCCTGAAAAACTGGCAGGATGAGCTCGTGGAAAATGGGGAGCAGGCCAACCTGGAGCGCTTCATGGAGCGGGCGGTGTCGCTCAATTTGCCCAACTCGGTTTTTATCGACAACACCGGCAGCACCCATGTGGCTGGCACCTACAGGCAATTGTTCGAGCAAAGCTTTTCAGTCGTGACCTGCAACAAGATCCGCAACTGCGGCACCTTCTCCGACTACTACAAAGACAAGCAGGTGGTGCGCAAGTATGGGGTCGATTATTTCTTTGAGACGAACGTGGGCGCGGGGCTGCCAGTTATCAAGACACTCCACGACCTGCTCATCAGCGGAGACCAGGTGCTAAAAATAGAGGCTATCCTTTCCGGTACCATCTCTTTCATCTTCAACGAGTACAAAGGCGACAAAACCTTTGCCGAGGTGGTAAGGGAGGCCCAACTGAAAGGCTTTACCGAACCAGACCCGCGGGATGACCTCAGTGGGTTGGACTTCGCCCGGAAAATGCTCATCCTGGCCCGCGAAACAGGTTTACCGGTGGAGCTGCAGGATGTGCAGATACAGCCCATTCTTCCGGAAAACTGCATTGCTGCACCTACAGTAGAGGCCTTTTACCAGGAGCTGGAAAACTCTGAGCCATACTTTTCCAGCCTAAAAGAAGAGGCTGCCGCTGCTGGAAAAGTCCTCCGCTACATTGGTTCACTAGAGGCAGGAAAGATCAAGATAGAAGTAGTCATGGCCGGTCCGGAACACCCCTTCTTCGGCCTTTCCGGCAGCGATAATATTATCTCCTTTACCACCGAGCGCTATCGCCTTAACCCGATGGTGATCAAAGGGCCCGGCGCGGGAGCCGAAGTAACTGCCGCCGGTGTGCTGGCAGATTTGGTACGGGTAGCAGCTTATTAACTAAAAAGGTAATCATTTATGAAATCAATAAGAGTATTTGCACCGGCCACTGTAGCCAATGTAAGCTGTGGTTATGATGTATTGGGCCTTGCCGTGCATGCGCCCGGTGATGAAGTGATCATGCACCTCAACGACAGCAGCCAAGTGACGCTGGATGTGCTGGAGGGTGACGAAGGCCGGCTGCCCCGCGATCCGGAGAAGAATACGGTAAGCGCCGTGGTGATCAACTATCTCCGGCACTTAGGTATAGCGCAGGGAGTAAGTATAGAGCTGTACAAGAAGATGCCCTTTGGCAGCGGCCTCGGCTCCAGCTCTGCCAGTGCCGTCGCTGGCCTGGTGGCGATCAATGAATTAATGGGCCAGCCCCTGACAAGGGAACAGCTGCTGCCTTTTGCGATGGAGGGGGAGCGGCTGGCCTGTGGCAATGCGCATGCCGACAACGTAGCACCTGCCCTGCTGGGCGGCCTGGTGCTGGTACGCAGCTACAGCCCGCTGGATGTGGTACGGCTTCCGGTACCACCGGGACTGGCTTGCGCGCTGGTATACCCGCATGTGGAAATCCCGACACGGGAAGCGCGGCAGATCCTGAAGACGCAGATTCCCCTTCGGGATGCCGTGACGCAATGGGGTAACGTAGCAGGACTGGTAGCGGGCTTCTGCACCAACGACCTGAGCCTGATCAGTCGGAGCATGCAGGACGTGGTAATAGAGCCGATGCGCGCCATGCTCATCCCTTGCTTCCGGGAGCTGCGCCAGCTCGCACTGGAGCAACAGGCGCTCGGCTTCGGCATTTCCGGCTCGGGCCCCTCCGTTTTCGCCCTGTGCAGCAGCCTGTCCATTGCCCGCCATGTAACGGCCGCCCTCGAGGCAAAGCTCACCGATGCAGGGATCGGCAGCACGGTGTATGTCTCTGAGATCAACCTGCAGGGGCCAGTAATAGAAAATTTGCAACCCGTTTTAGCCAAAGAATAATGCACTATATCAGCACCAATAAACAGGCCGCACCCGCACTCCTGCAGCATGCGGTATTAAAAGGGTTAGCCGAGGATGGAGGCCTTTATATGCCTGCATCTATACCTGCGCTCCCGGCATCTTTTTTTGAACAACTACATCAACTATCCCTACAGGAAATAGCCTTCACGGTAGCCTCTGCTTTTCTGCACGAAGATGTTCCTTCGCATGTCCTCAGGCCTTTGGTAGAGGAAGTCCTAAACTTTGATATCCCGCTGGTGGAAGTGGAAAAGGATATCTATAGCCTGGAGCTGTTCCATGGCCCGACCATGGCGTTCAAGGATGTGGGAGCACGGTTCATGTCGCGCCTGATGGCCTACTTCACCCAAGACAAAAGCGATAACTTGAAGGTGATCGTGGCCACCTCCGGCGATACGGGCAGCGCGGTAGCCGCCGGCTTCCACCAGGTACCGGGTATTCAGGTATACATCCTCTTTCCGAAGGGAAAGGTAAGTCCGCTGCAGCAGAAGCAGCTTACTACCTGGGGCGATAACATCACGGCCATGGAGGTAGAGGGCACTTTTGACGATTGCCAACGACTGGCCAAACAGGCACTGGCTGACAACGAATTAAATAGGGAGCACCTGCTCACCTCCGCCAACAGCATCAACATTGCCCGGCTCATCCCGCAGTCGTTCTACTACTTTTATGCTTTTGGTCAGCTGCAGCAGCAGGGTAAGCCTGTTGTGTTCAGCGTACCCAGTGGTAACTTCGGAAATCTGACGGGTGGCCTGCTGGCTGCCGCCATGGGTTTGCCGGTGCACCGCTTTATTGCCGCCACTAACGCCAATGATGTCGTGCCGAAGTATCTCGAAACAGGTATATACTCCCCCCGATCATCGGTGCAGACCATCAGCAATGCCATGGATGTGGGCAGCCCCAGCAATTTCGCCCGTATGAAAGCCTTGTATAACGGAGAGCAGGAGCAATTTCGCCAGCACATCACCGGCTATACCTTTACTGACGAGGAGACCCGAAAAGCCATTCGTGAGGTATACCTGCAGTACGGCTATTTACTCGACCCGCACGGAGCAGTAGCCTACAGCGGAGCTAAACGATTTCTGTCCGAATCCTCAACGCCAGCTATAGGCGTCTTTCTGGAAACGGCACATCCAGCCAAATTCAAAGAAGTGATGGAAGAAACGCTGGGAGAAGCCATTGCCATACCTGCCCGGCTGCAGGAATTTGCGGGAAAGCAGGAACATAACGTGCCGCTAAAAAACAGCTTTGATGAACTGAAGGCTATACTTTCGGAGGCATAATAGAGAAGAAAATACGGTCATCCGCAGTCAAGACGCACAACCACTGTACACCTTGCCTTTCAGTCAGCTATACTTTAATTCGGTGAGTCAATAGAGGCGCTTGAGGAACTCACCGGACAACTCACCTACTCTTCAGGAAAAAGGGTGAATTTTAGGAGCCCCGTAGAAACAAAAAAGCCTGCAACTGAAGAGTTGCAGGCTTTTACCTGATTTTGGTATTCCTACCAGCAGAGAGTGAGGGATTTTGCACACCTCATCTACCAGCTGGAAATCAATGCTTTACAAGCCTGAACAAAGAGCTACTCACCGAATCGCTCACCGCCTGATTTACTGCGGATTAACTGCAAATGCTATGAATTAAAAATACTGAAAGATTTCCAATTTATCAACTTCACCCGCAGCCATAGATTATATATTGAGAGTAACACCTAATGAACTTAGCTTCAGTCCAATGACCTCCCTTTGAAAAAGGGGAGCTCTGTAAAGTAGAGGAAACGGGCAAATTGCCGTACTAAAACAAAACGAATTGCCATGAGGAAATCAAAATTTAACCGAGGCTAGAGATCTTCTTCTACTTTAAGCAGTCATAGAAAGGCGATTCAGTCGCGGAGACGTGTTGCAAAATGGGTATGTTCGAGGCTGTGAGTAGCATATACAAAAAAATGAAAACAACTTTTTGTATGCTATTGCATACCTATATTATAATATATACATTTGAATTACCTATAACGCAACAAAAATCCTATAAAACAAACTAAATGACTTCAAAGCAGGACTCACACGCACAGGAAGCTTAAACTGCACCTACCTTTAATTATAATATCACTTCTAAGAAGTATTCAAGTCTTCTATTAGGCATTTAAAACTGTGCCCTATATATTTTATAAGTCCTTTAGAAATTCAACTATGACCTTCTAAAGAATAATAATTAATAATTAAATCAATACAATGGCAATTAACTTACAAAAGGGACAAAGGATAGATATTGGACTATCTAGAATAAGTGTAGGTCTTGGCTGGGATCCAAATGAAGGTACAGGTCATGATTTTGATCTAGATGCATCAGCATTCATGATAGACGCAAACCGTCTTATACCTGCTGAAGATTTCTTCATTTTCTATGGTAATACCGACTCACCTGATCACGCTCTCCATCATACAGGAGATGACCCTACAGGAGGCAACAGTGAAGACGGGGACGACGAAACTATTGAAATAGATCTATCAAAAGTAGATGCTAGAGTAGAAGAAATTCTTTTTGTAGTTACGATACATGACGCTGTTCAAAGGCGGCAAAACTTTGGACAAGTAAGAAGCTCTTATATAAGGATCGTTGACAACACAAGTAATCAAGAAATAGCTAAGTACGAGCTCGAGGAAGACTTTTCAGTTGAGACAGCTGTGGAGTTTGGAAGGCTTTACAAGAGAAACAACAAATGGAAGTTCGAAGCTTCAGGCATAGGTTATAAAGAGGACCTAGCTTACTTCCTTGGCAAATATTATAAGGGTCAGATTATTAAATAAAACAAACTTAATGTGATATGGCAATTAGTTTAGTAAAAGGACAAACAATTGATTTAAGAAAAAGTGACAGGGGTGAAACCTTTGACCTTTCTACAGTAACCATGGGGTTAGGTTGGGACGTCCGAAAAAAAGGGGGCTTCCTCGGGAAACTCTTTGGGGGAAACGAGCCGGAGTACGATCTAGATGCTGTTGCTTTCCTGTTAGATGAAAATGGTAAAGTTGCTGACCTGGGGCAAACAGTACAAAGACCCGATGGCAGAAGAGTTGGCTTATATGGTGGAGACGTAATCTTCTTCAATTCCATGCGGCATCCATCTGGAAACATATGGTTAACTGGTGATAATAGAACCGGTGCTGGAGATGGAGATGACGAGCAGATTATCGTAAAATTAGAATCACTAGATGAAAAATATCAGAAGATACTATTCTTAGTGACAATATACCAGGGACGCCATAACGGGCAGCATTTTGGAATGATTGATAATGCATTCATTAGAGCTGTTGATGCAAGAGGTAGAGAAATTGCAAAATTTAGTTTATCTGGAGAAGTTGCTTTCAACAATATGTGCTCACTTGTTTTCGCCGAAGCTTATCGTAAGGATGGTGGCTGGAAGTTTAGAGCTTTAGGAACCCCTCAAGCCACAGACAATTTCGTTGACATTCTAAAGGCATACGTCTACCAATAATTGTGAGGCAAAAAGGTATAAAGCATATCTCTTTTGATCTCTGGTTGACGCTAATCAGATCTAATAAGGATTTTAAGCCCCTTAGGGCAGAGTTGTTAGCTACACACTTTTCAGTGAAAGTACCCAGAACAACTGTTGTTTCAGTAGTAGCTGACTATGATAGACTGTTTAATTCAATTAATGAAACGTTAGGTAAAAACCTAGATACTTTCGAAATAATCCTGATTATACTGCACAATTTAGGTGTTGACACTAAAACGGTTTCCATTGAAAGTCTTGAACGCTTTTACTCTGAAATGGAGGTGCTTTTCTTAAAGTACCATCCTGTTCTCATTGACCCAAACACAATAAGAATATTAGCCTACTTAAAAGAGGAGGGCCTTTCTCTCAACATCCTCAGTAATACGGCATTTATCAAAGGAAGAACAGTCAACAAAATTTTGCAGAAACTGAGCATTGCTGACTACTTCGACTTCTGCATTTATTCGGATGAAATAGGCTTTTCTAAACCATCTAATGAAGCATATAATACTCTTTTAACAAGTATTCAAGCTATTCAACCGGTAAGTAGAAATCAAGTTTTACATATTGGCGACAATGTAACAGCGGACTATGAAGGAGCAAAGAAATTTGGATTTCATGCCCAGTTGATTACTGTGAATGGAAAAACACTTAGTAACTTATTTCTAGACTAAAATGATCACAACCTTTTCGCAGCATCAAATAACCTGTGCAGAAAATGTTCCTTTCCAGCCAGAACACTATAGTAAATTTAAATTTGGAGATGGCTCCTATGCTGCAGCCTTTGGGAGAGAACTAGCCGACGGGTTTATAGCAAATCATAAAGATTTATTATTAGGTAATAAAGAGATAGTAATTATCTCTAGTCCCTATAATTCAATCCCTACAGCCTCTTACGCGATGACAAGCTTTTTCAAAGAAAGGCTTAACCTGTATTTGTTTGAAAAAAACAAAAGTTCATTGCTAGAGTCAAAGATTCACAGGTACAAGACATACAGTGCTGATTACGGCAATCTAAACTACGAGGACAGAGTTAACCTTATTACAACAGACGCTTATCACATCGACAAGAGCTTTCTAACAAATCGGGTTGTTCTGTTATTGGACGACATCAAGATAACCGGTAGCCATGAATATGTGATAAAGAAACTGATAACTTCTCACGATATACATGCGGAGTTTATCTTTATCTACTACGCCGAGTTAGCCAATCCTTCGATTGAACCAAACTTTGAAAACTACCTCAATTATGCTTTTGTGAAAGGCTTGAATGACCTTGTTCAGGTTGTGAATACTGAAGTTTTTACCCTTAACACAAGGATCATCAAATTCATTTTGCATAGTGATATCAATTCACTGCAGACATTCCTGCCTCAGGTTAGGCGTGATGTACTCGAAGCGATAGTAAAACATGCAATAAGCAATAATTACCATTTAATGGAGGAGTACACTAAAAACTTACATCTAGTAATCGCTTACTTAAATAACAAAAATTAGCATCTAACCTTTTATCAATATTCAAAAGCAATATGGCTATAAATCTACAGAAGGGGCAACGAGAAACTATTGACGCTCCAAAATTCACTATTGGTCTTGGATGGGACACCAATAATTCATCCACAGGAACAGACTTTGACTTGGATGCTTCCTTGTTCATTCTGGATGAAAACAAAAAGCTGTTATCTGATCAACACTTTGTGTTCTATAACAACTTGAAGTCACCTGATGGAGCAGTAGAACACACAGGCGACAACCTTACTGGTGATGGCGATGGCGATGATGAGCAAGTCTTGGTAGATTTATCTAGAATTGATTCAAAAGTTGCTGAAATATGCGTTGTCGTGACAATACATGATGCAGAGAACAGACGGCAGAACTTTGGGCAGGTAAGAAACTCCTTTGTAAGAGTTTTTGATGGCAATACAAACCAGGATATTCTGAAGTATGAACTAGAGGAAGACTTTTCAATTGAAACTGCTGTTGAGTTCGGAAGAATTTATAAGCGCGATGACAAGTGGAAATTTGAAGCGGTTGGTGTAGGCATGAAGGGTGGCTTGCAGGACTACTTAAACAGGTATCAATAATCAGAGAGATATGTCGATAAATCTACAAAAAGGGCAGCGTATAAGCCTTGAGAAAAGCAATGGAAGCAAACTCCAAAATGTTTGTGTAGGCATCAACTGGGGGGCAATTGAGAAAAAGAGCTTCTTTGGTGGCACTTCAAAAGAAGCTGTGGACTTGGATGCAAGTTGTGCATTATTTGATGAATCAAAGTTTCACCTTGATACGGTTTACTTCGGCAATTTAAGATCCAGTGATAGAGCAATTGCCCATAGCGGAGATGACCTAACTGGTGATATGGACGGTGATGATGGTCTCGATAACGAAGTTATCACATTAGACTTTTCAAAACTGAACCCAGCCGTTTCTTATGTTGCATTTGTACTAAACAGCTTCAGAGGCCATGATTTTGGCACCATCCCCTTTGCCTCTATCAGAATTTATGAAGGCACTCCAACTAGGGTGAATGAGGTGTTTGCAAAATTTGATATTGCAAACGGTTCTGGCTTTTCTGGTCATGTATCCATGGTTATGGGGGTCTTCTACAAGAGAAATGGCGAATGGAAATTTAATGCTATTGGGGAGCCAACTAAAGACAGAAAGCTTCAAGAGACAATAGTAACCGTAACACAAAAATATTTATAAAATGAGAAGACTACCCGTTTACCTGCTATTGGATACTTCAGGCTCAATGAGCGGAGAACCAATTGAAGCAGTTAAAAATGGCGTTCAGATAATGATCAGTTCATTACGTCAAAACCCTCAGGCAATTGAAACCGCTTTCATTAGTGTGATTACTTTTGATAGCTCAGCTAAACAAATTGTTCCATTAACTGACTTGGCATCCTTTCAAATGGTAGACATCAGGGCAACGGGGACGACTGCCCTTGGTGATGCGTTAAGGCTGGTAAGCAGTAAGATTGACACGGAAGTAGCTAAAACCACAACCGAGCAAAAAGGAGACTGGAAGCCACTAGTTTTTATTATGACAGATGGCATTCCTACCGATGATTGGCAGGCTGGCCTAAATGAATTCAAAAAGAGGAAAGTTGCCTTCACTGTAGCATGTGCAGCGGGGAACGGCGCTGACACTAACATTTTGAAGCAAATCACTGAAAATGTTGTAAGCCTTGATACGGCAGACAGCCAGAGCATTTCTAAGTTCTTTACATGGGTGACAGCCTCAATTGGTGTAAGTTCAACTAAGGTTGAAGACTCAGGTAAGGAAGTAGTAGGTTTAAACGAACTTCCTCCACCACCCGCAGAGTTAAACATCGTCATTTAATCAATTCAGATCTCTCATAGCAAGTAGGCTTACCTTTTTAAAATCAGATTGAAGTGGTCTATATAGAAAAAGTAAAGGTCTACTTGCTAATTTCTCATAGTAATCTTTAGAGGCATTATGCGAAGGCTTCCAGTTTATTTTCTCCTTGACACCTCAGGCTCTATGTATGGTGAGCCCATTCAGGCGTTAAACAATGCTTTGAGTGGAATGGTCAATACCCTTAGAACAGATCCACAAGCCTTGGATTCGTTGTGGCTTAGCTTAATAACCTTTGATAGAGAAGTCAAAGAAGTAGTGCCATTGACTGAGCTTGTCAGCTTCCAACTACCTGAAATAACATGTCCTCAAAGCGGCCCAACACACACAGGCCAAGCGCTTGAACTGCTCTTCCAGAAAGTAACTTCAGATATAAGAAGAGGCACAGCCACTCAGAAAGGTGACTGGCGCCCACTGTTGTTTATTTTCACGGATGGAAAACCCTCTGATGTGCAACGGTACAGGGAGATGATTCCGAAGGTGAAATCCTTGAATTTTGGAGCGATTGTAGGTTGTGCGGCAGGGCATCTGGCTGATGACAGTATGCTCAAAGAATTGACTGATACGGTGGTACACTTAGACACAGCAGACAGTTCTACGCTAAAACAGTTCTTTAAATGGGTTTCAGACACCATTGAACAAGGAAATAAAAGTATGGGAACAGTTGAGAACGTAGCTTTGCCGGCTCCACCGTCAGAAGTTCACCTAGTTATATGATCACATCAGGAAAAATGAAGCAGCAGTACATCCAAACCTTGCAGTACTACCCTTTTAACATTCTTCTCAAACAAAAAATAAACACTGGTGATACTGATGCTTAAGTTTTTCTTAAATTTTATGGTTGTAGGCCTTTTCTTGTATTACAAGCTATTACCATATAAGGATAGACTACACACTCCCTACTCAGATATTTTTCAAGTTTTAGATAAAATTTTCTATAGGCTCATTCAATTTTTAAAACCAATTCTAAAACCATTGAAAGTTGGAACAGGGTTATCAGTTGATATGACACAAATTGCAATGTTGGTAGTCCTACTCCTAAGTATAAATTTCCTGTAGTAAATAACTTCAGCACACATAGTGCGAGCAAACAGCATACCGTTGTTTCTTTGATAAAATCCCTATAGAAAAGAGGTACTAACTCACTTCGAGCGGAAAGGCACTATAAGAGGAGCCAACCCATTTAGCATATAAAACCTGTTTTTATAAACTCAAGGATTAGTTTCAAACTACTTAACATTACTAAGATGAGAAGACTTCCTATATACTTCTTAATTGACATTTCTGAATCAATGGTTGGTGAACCGATCCAACAGGTTGAAGAAGGATTGGCGGCCATTATAAAAGCTCTGAAGACAGACCCTTATGCTATCGAAACTGTATGGGTTTCTATTATTGTGTTTGCAGGACAGTCTAAGACAATCGTCCCCTTACAGGAGATCATTAGCTTCTACCCTCCTAAATTCCCAATAGGAAGCGGAACATCTTTGAGTAAAGGTCTTGGGCACCTAATGTATGAGCTCAGAAAAAATACAGTTAAAACAACGCTTGACCAGAAAGGTGACTGGAAGCCAATAGTTTTCTTGTTTACAGACGGAGTACCAACGGATGATGCACAGGCCGCCATTAATGAGTGGAGGCAAAATTGGCAGCGTTCATCTAACATGATCGCCATCTCCTTTGGAAACGAGGCAGACACCAAGGTACTTAGTCAGTTAACAGAGAATGTCCTTCTATTTAAAAACACCAATGCGGACGCCTATAAGCAGTTCTTTAAGTGGGTAACTGATTCTATAAAAACAAGTAGCATCAGTGTTGAGAACAACTCTACAGGCTTCGGACTAGCAGAGATAGATGGAGATACTCTCTCTAAGATAGACTTGTCCAAGTCTCCGCAGCCCAATCAGTTTGTGGACAGCAACTATGTAGTGTTATCTGCAAAGTGCCAGAACACTAAGAGACCCTACCTAATGAAGTACAGGAAAACTGTACGACCTGCCACTGTGGCAGGTCTAGGGTTAGACACATTAGCTTATCGATTGATCGGGGCCTATCAGGTTGATAATATCTACTATGAGTTATCAGACAGCACTGCAGGCACTTTCAGAATAAATTCTGATGAACTAATGGGATCACCCACATGCCCATGTTGCGGTAACCAAATTGGTTTTGCCATGTGCCACTGTGGCGGCATACATTGCATAGGAGATGAACAGTTGAACACTTGCCCATGGTGTGAAAGCCAAGGGACCTATGGCTATGGTGAAAGCGGTTTTGAGGTAAACAGGACACAAGGGTAAATTCCATATGAGCGAGACTAAGCCTTACATTCAAGCCCTTTTTGCAGGAAAAAATATAAGTGTAAACTCTAACAGGGCGAGCATATTCGAAGAATTCGCAAAAGATGAGAACATAACTGTAGCAGTTAAGCAGATATTAGAGAACCAAAAGATGTTAACAGACAAGTGGACATTAATTAATAGAGTAAGGGACATAAAAGAGCAACCGGTAAGCATTCCTAATGCTACAGTAGGAAAGCCATATGAAGCCTTAGTAGATTTTGATCAACTCCACTGGAGAGATGTGACTAATTCTGATTTTGAAGGTTTGGACACTGTTGGATTATGTTATGATTGCGAGACTAAAGTAATCAGTGGCACTCCTACCCGTAGTGGCGATTTAAAGGTTACTTTTAAATATAAGGTTGAGGGCGAGCCAGAGGACTCCGCTTTAAATGAGAAACTCATACCTATTGTCATCAATCCAGACCCTAAGTCTCTATGGAAAAACATCGAAAGTGTAAAGACCGATTATTATTGGAAAGAAGATAACATAACGGCCTTCGAAAGGCTCGGAGATAAAACCCTTGTAGCCGCCTCAAAAAGAGGAAGGTCACATGCTAACGTAGGCTCATTCAGAGAGGATGATCTAGCTTACAAGTATTTTGAGTCAACAGGGTGGAGTGTAGTTGCTGTCGCCGACGGCGCAGGTAGCGCGAAAATGTCTCGTCAAGGCTCAAAAATCGCTTGTAATAGTATCGTAGACTATTTCTCTAATCATCTTACGGAAGAAAGCTTTTCAGATTTTGATATTCTGCTAAAAGAGTATGTAGAAAGTAAAGGGGAAGAGACTCAGAAGAAGCTCAATTACTTTGTTTACAACACCCTTGGACAAGCCGCATTATACGCACATAAACAATTAGATGCATTTGCTACAAAGGATGAAACTCCTATCAAAGAACTTCACAGCACTTTGATTTTCACCCTTTTCAAGAAGTATGAATATGGGTACGCCATCTTATCTTTTGGAGTTGGAGATTGCCCGATAGGTTTGATAAACAAGGATCTGTCTTCGGTAACTCTAATGAACTGGCTCGATGTAGGTGAGTTTGGAGGGGGAACCAGATTTATTACCATGCCTGATATATTCAAGAGCGAAAAGTTCTACACCAGGTTTAATTTCAAACTGATTGATGACTTCTCCTTCCTAATGTTGATGACAGATGGAATTTACGACCCTAAGTTTGTTGTAGAGGCCAACCTAGAGAAAATGGAGAAATGGCAGGAACTACTGAATGATCTGAACGGCGAGAACGAAGACGGCGTGAAGGTGGAATTCAATAGGGGAAATGCTGACATAGCTTCACAATTGTCTGACTGGATGGACTTCTGGAGCTCGGGCAATCATGATGACAGAACTTTAGCCATAATCTTTTAATTGATAAGCATGAATACTAAAACTGTAGCTTCCATCATCAACAGCGGCAAGTCTTATCAATTTGTAGACACAGGGGAGCCTATGCGAGGAGGCATGAAAGATGTCTTTTTCAGTCCAGACAGGTCCTATGTAGTAGCTTTTTATCGTGATCAGCAGGATTTTAATTCTAAAGAAAGACTTAAGAAGATCGTCACTCAGTACTACGACAGTTTTTTTAACCGGGAAGGCGGCAGTTACTACAAAGATTTGTACTGCTGGCCGACAGACATGGTTGAACTGGACAAAAAGGTTGGACTTATAGTACCCTGCTACAATAAAAATTTCTTTTTTAACAAAGGCTATGCGACAAGCGACCTAATAAAAGGAAAGGAGAAAGAAGGTAAATGGTTTGCCTCACCTAAGTTTAGAAATAGACAGTTTCCACTAAGGCTTGACGAATCAGAACTGGGGAATTGGCTAAGTTATTTTCAGGTGTGTGTTAATATCGCCAGGGGCGTTAAACGTTTACATTCTGCCGGCTTAGCTCACTCAGACCTATCTTACAAGAACGTATTAGTTGACCCTGTAAGTAAGTCAGCTGCTATCATAGACATAGATGGCCTGGTTGTACCTGGCTTGTTTCCTCCTGATGTGATTGGTACTGCTGATTTTATTGCTCCAGAAGTATTGGCTACAAAACACTTAGACATCAAAGATCCAAACCGCAAACTGCCGAACCGGTTGACCGACCTGCATGCTTTAGCGGTCATGATCTATATGTACCTACTTTATCGCCACCCTTTGAAAGGCGGAAAAGTGCATGACTTAGATACTGAAAAGGACGACTTGTTATCAATGGGTGAGAAAGCTTTATTCATAGAGCACCCCACTGATAAGTCTAACAGACCTAAGTTAAATCAGGTAAATCCCAAAGAATTACCTTGGGCAGACGTATCTAAAGTTCCTTACTTCATTACAGGCCCTTACTTGAAAGCACTGTTCGATAGGGCCTTTATTGATGGTTTGCATAACCCTATGCAGCGTCCTACGGCAAATGAGTGGGAGGATGCTTTATTAAAAACTACTGATCTTATGCAGCCATGCAGTAATGCATCTTGCGAGCAGAAGTGGTATGTTTTTGATAATTCTAACAAGCCAAGGTGCCCGTTCTGCGGTACTGCGCATAAAGGCACTCTACCTGTTTTAGACCTTTACTATCAATTCAAACCTACAGTCTGGAAACCTGAGAACCATAGGTTAATGGTTTACAACAACCAGTACCTGTTTCAATGGCATGTCAACCGAAACATCATTAGAAATGAGAAGCTTACTCCAGCGCAAAAGATACCGGTTGGCTATTTCACATTCCATAACGGCAAATGGGTATTAGTGAATCAGAAGTTATCATCTCTTAAAGACCTAACAGAGGATAAAGAAATTCCAGTAGGTACTATGGTAGAAATAACAGACGGCAAAAAACTACTGCTATCAAAAGAAGATGGAGGAAGAGTTGTAATAGTAACAATGGCAAATAAATAACATAAAACACACAAACAATTTTACTTTTAGCTGAATGGTAACGAACATTTACTTCATTAGTGGATTTGCATTACTCGTTGTAGTAATGCTCCTAATCGACTTAGGCCTTTTTAATAAAAAGGCTCACAAAATATCAAATAAGGAAGCAGCAATCTGGAGCTGTGTCTGGATTGGCCTCGCAGCAATATTCGGTGGTCTAGTTTATACCTTTTTAGGAATAGAAAAAGCTTCTGAATTTTACACTGCGTTTTTGATAGAAAAGGCTCTTTCTGTAGATAACCTATTTGTCTTCATTCTAGTTTTCGGATTTTTTAAAGTACCTGAACAGTATCATCATAAAGTTCTGTTTTGGGGTATTGTAGGAGCCATTGTACTACGTGCTATATTCATATTTACTGGTGCAACTATAATCAGTTATACCTACCTTCCTGATTTTACAATACTTGGTTACACTTTCCATGAAGTAAACATAATTCTTACCCTATTTGGACTGTTCCTGGTGTACGCAGGTATAAAATCATTAGGAGGAGATGATGATGATGAGCAGGACTTCTCTAAAAGCTTTGGCGTAAAAATTATCAAATCTATCTTCCCTGTTACTGATAAATTTGATGGGGGTAAGTTCTTCACTATTGAGAATGGAAAAAAAGTAGGCACTTTACTATTAGTAGTTGTAGGTGTTATAGAGGTAACTGACCTTATTTTCGCCGTTGATTCTATTCCGGCAATATTCACAGTATCCCGTGATCCATTTATACTTTACACCAGTAACATATTTGCAATTCTTGGTTTAAGAACTCTATACTTCCTTCTAGCTAATTTTATGCACTACTTCGCCTACCTAAAGTATGGTTTAGCAGGTATTCTTTCATTTATAGGATTCAAGATGGTTATTGCTCCTATTTATCATATCTCTTCTCCTCTTTCTTTATCTGTTGTTGCAACCTTATTATTTGCAGCAACTATCGCTTCTATTGTATGGAAGCCTAAGGTTGAAGAGAAAGAAGAAGAGAAAGAATTAGTTGCTTAAATATAATTAACTCAAAATTCCTTAGAAAAGATGGGATTTAGGTATAACAAGCGTTTAGGAGGTAGTAGAGGTTGGGGGCTGAACGTAAGTGGTTCGGGCATCACACCAAGCTATCGATCAAAATATGGTTCAGTTGGTCCAAGAGGATTTTCGATCAGAACCGGCATACCTGGACTCTCTTTTCGTCAAGGATTTGGTAAGTCAAAAGGAAATGGCGCAGTAATCGCACTAGTTATATGGCTTGCTGTCATGGCTTTTATATCAGCTGCAATTGTTGGATATAATTTGATTCGCCTGACTGTTTGGCTTGTTTTGGAACTGTATCATCTTTGCCTAAGGGTTTATTACAAGTGGAGAATGAAGCAAGAAACGAACGGTTCTAACCAACCATAAAACATAAGAGGCAGCTTAATATTAAGCTGCCTCTTATGTTTTATGGTACTGGTTTCTTAATTTGACAGGAACATTATAATTAGTAGTTCGAGACAAGGGTTACTAGTTTAGAACATATGATTTGTGGCCCCTATTATATTAATTTCTATTGGGAGAATTAGCTTTAGATCTAAAAGCATTTATAAGAGATAGCGCAAGACCTAAAGCCACAACAACATCTACTATAATCCATAACTCCCGCCCAAGTACTACTTTAAAGAAAGGTTGAAATAGAAGTGCAAGTGCTCCATATATAAAGGCAGCATTCTTGTTACCCCCATCACGCTGAAGTAGGGCTAACAGCCCGAAACCAACAAATGCTGCAAACCTAACGAACTGATAGAAACCAAATGGCATTTGTAATAGACATAAGAACAGAAGGATTATTAATACAAGCTTAATGGCTTTATCCATTAATGAAGATGGTTGTTAGCTAAATTAATTTCTAAAAAACTCTTCCGGAGTTATTGAAGCAGTTGCCATGTTCCTATTAGCAACCTCATAAAGGGTAATAGAGACAAAGGTATATCCACTGCTTGAGTTCTCAATCTTAATATGATCATTAGGATCATCTGATATACAGAGCTGTGCCCGCTTGGTCAGAAAGTCCCCCTCCTTTTCTAAAAGCCTTGAGAAGCACCTGATGGCAAACCGCTTTTTGGTAGCTAACTACATCCCAGCATAACTTTTATAGAAGTACCAAATAATTACTAATCTAGCTTTTGATCCTTTAGCATTCTTTCCATCAGTTCAACCTTCTCCCGCTCACTCTTTAGTAAAGCATCATATAGCTCAATAATTTTTTCAACGGCATTGAAATTAAAGGTATGTTGATTACAATTTCCAACCCCAGCTCCAGCAGAAGAATGATCATGCATATTTTGAATATGGAAAACTGTTCCTTCTTCTGTGAAATTTTTGATGGCTTCAGAAGTCACCCCTAATGCTTTTGCTATTCTCTCCAAAGTCGTATCATCCACCTCCTCTTCCTGCTCAATACGGGAGATGTTTTGCTGTGTGGTGCCCAGCTCACTGGCTAAAGCGGATTGCTTCACGCCTAAGGCGGTGCGCATTCTGCGGACGTGGTCGCCCAGATGGATCGGTCGTTTTTTGGCTGCTGTTTCCATATAATTAATTTACAAATTTCTTCTTATAATACCAATTAAAAACTGCTTGTTTTTCACAAGCAAAGGATTATTTATTACAAGTGCACCACCTTCTCTTCCATCATAAATCAGCTTGTCTATCGCCGATTAGTCATCCAAGTAGCAAACAACCGCTTTAAAGATAGAAGGTATTGGGGGTATATCAAAAAGGAGGAACACTTGCCTGCCCTCCCGCTGCAGGAAAGGCTCTTCTCAGCGTCCCATTACTGGTAGCGGTGATGCCAGAAGAATGCGGCAGCACCTTCGCATCCTCCTGGAGGGCATTCGGCTATGATGATCTAGCCCATTCATAGCTCAATTCCAGGAAAAGCCCAGCATCATTGCCGTTGCGTCCCCGGCTGTATCGGTTGCTTCCCCCTCCTTCGCTAGAGGCCTGATGCACACAAGGCTTTTGGAGGAAGGGTCGTAGGAGGGTAGGTAGTAGAGGTAGCCCCACCTGTCCAGCTCCAGGATGCAGCGGTGGTAGGTCGTGCGGGATCTGATGCGCGCCCACCCCATCACTTCTTTCCTGTTCACCCTGAAAGCCCCGCCGCCCCGGCTTTGGACCAGCAGGGCCATGTAAAGGTTCAGGTGCGGGCGGCGCAGGCGCCTGTCCCCTCCCGCTTTCTTGTAAAAGCCCGTCAGTTGAGCACTTACCTCCATGAGTGCACCTCCTTCCCGTTCAGCAGCCTGGAGATATCCTCCTGGCGGTAGTAGTGAGTGCCCCCGACCTTGACCGAGGGCAGCGTGCCCTCCACCCTCAGCTTTTGCAGCGTGGAGGGGGAGACCTGCAGCATGCGCCGCACCTCGGCGGACTTGAGCACCTTCTTCGGCGCCTCGGTCTGCTGCATTCCGATCAGTCTGGCCAGGTCCTCGAGCAGCTGCCGGTGGAAGGTTTGCAGGTCTTGCTTGGTGATGATTTCTACGGACATCGTTTTACTTGTTTTGGTTATAGGGTGAAGTTGCCCACTTTCACCTCCCCCTTTTCACAAGCTGAACCCAACTTGTGAAAAACAATTTTACCGGGTAAAAAACAAGGAGGTGAGCTCCCCCTCCCCCCTTAACCCCACCAGATTCACCTGAATTGGGCTATTTCCGCGGAAAAGTAGCCAAGTTCACTTTATTCCGCCCAAAGAGCCACAGCCTGGACCGCTTTTCCCCAACTCGGCCATGCCTTGTGAACACGCCCTGCCTTTCCCCCCCACCTTTGAAGGGAGCCAGCCAGGGAAAGCCGCTATGGCGCAGGGGATGTCCCTACCCCAACTTCCCTCACCACCGGATCATAACTTTAAAGAACCATACTTATGGAAACCAACACCAACGCATTGAAAAGCCAGCGGGATAACCCTGCAGCCGAGGTCCAGCAGCGGGATTACCTGGCTGTAGGCGAAGCCGCAGACCAGCGCATCTTTCGAAAAGCGGAAGCGGCGAGCATGGGCACGCTCGAGTGGCTCATCACAGTGACCTCTGGAGGGCAAACCTATGCAGATCTGCCCCCCGTTAAGCTCGCCGCGTTCGACGAACTCAAGGACCTGGCCGTCAGGCTTAGCCTCCTCGGCCTGCGGGTTCAGCGGGATGGGCCGACCTCGGTCGAGCCCGAGTACGAGCAGACCCTGGACGAAATCATCCGCCTGCTCGCTGTCCTCAATAGCCCGGACATGGAGGACGACCCTGCATGAGGTCTTCCGCTGCCATCGCATCTACTGCAACGAGTCAGGAAAAACACCAGGCGCTCATCGCGCCTTTCCCTATCCCGCATACCAGCCATATGGGTTCTACCACTGCTCTTCTCCAATGCTATCCTTCCTCTTGTCCAGCATTCTACAGGGTAGCTCCTTCCGGCAAGCAACGCACTCCGGCCCCGGGCGAGCCTAGGGCCGCCCTGCCCGGTGCGCGAAGCAAGCCTGCAGGAGCGGCGGGTCCCGGGGGAGCTTTCCCGGCAGGCAAGCAACGCCCCTCCCCCCGGTCAAAGCCAGCGGGGCCGTCTTTTCCGGGAGGCGGTGCGAAGCAAGCCCGCCGGAAAAGAGCAAGATGGAACAGGACTCACGTCCGGTTCAATCTTGCCCTGCGGGGCGAAAGGCCTCCAGCCGCCTGCAAAGCGGGTTTGCCGGGAGCGAGCCTGCCGCTGGATCTGTAGGACGGCTATAAACAGAAAGCTAAACAACTGATTATCAATAACGACTTATATAAAAATGTTTATGAAGACAGTCGGAATACCCGAGGCCGTGCACGCCAGGCTCAAGCGCTACTGCACCCGCCATGGCCTGGGCTTGGGCGAGTGCATCGCCGCCTCAATTACTTATTTCGAGAAGCACGGCCTCAACCCGGCAACCCACGAGAGCCCCGCGGCGGAGATGAACCGCCTCATCAAGCGGGTGGACCAGGTCATCGCCTTCATCCGCAAGCAGGAGAGCGACCTGCTGCGCCCCATGACCGAGGCCGTGAGCCTGAGCGAGGCCCGCATCGAGCATAGCCTGGGCACCGTGGCCACGGCCAAACAGCTGCAGCTCCTGGAGGAGCACCTGGCGGGCTTAGTCCGGCAGCTCAACACGCTGGTGCCGGCAGCCGCTGCCGCCAGGGCGGCCACCGAGCGGCTGCTTTCTGAACACGCGCGGCGCGAGCTGGAGGCGCTCCAATTGCTCGCACGCCTCGTGGACGCCAAGAACAAGAGCGGCTTTCTGCAGGACCTTGCCAAGCTATATCAGGAAGGAGACCAGCCGTGAACATCAAGATCCTGGGCGGGGGTACCGGCACCTACGCCAACCGGGGCAGCAGCGCGGCCCTCGTGAACTACCTCCAGCACGAGGACCTGGAGCGCCTCAGGGAGGGGCAGGCCGCCGAGCCCTTCTTCGACCAGGAGCGCGAGCGGGTGAGCGCCCGAGAGGCCGTCTACCGCCTCGATCACAACAGGGGGCAGCTGGGGAAAAGCGACGCCAAGTTCTACGCCTTGATCGTCAGTCCCTCTGAAAAGGAGCTTAAGCACCTAGGCGAAACGAAACAGGAGCAGGCCCGGGCGCTCAAAGCTTATGTGCGGGAGGAGGTGCTGCCGGCCTATGCCGCTAACTTCAACAAGGGGCTCAACGCGAAAGACATCCTGTACTACGGCAAGGTTCACCATGAACGCGACGGGCAGACGGGGCGGGAGCAGATGCACGCCCACCTTATCGTCTCACGCAAGGACATGGAAAATAAGGTTAAGCTCAGCCCCATGACAAACCACCGCAGCACCGGAAAGGGAGCTGTAAGGGGCGGCTTTGACCGGGAGGCCTTCGTGAGCGCCTGCGAGGAGAGGTTCGACCGCCAGACGGGCTACAAGAGAGAGCAGCGGGAAAGCTTCGCCTACTGCCATGCCCTCAGGAAGGGGAGCGTGAAGGACATCCGGCAGCAGGCACGGGAGAGGGTGGCGCTGGAGGCGCAGCGGAAACAGCAAAAACAGCAGGCAGAGAAATTTATTCACCAGCAGGAACAAAGGCCTGCGCCCGAGCTCGGGCGCAGGCAAAACAGGGGGATCAGGCGATGAGAAAGGGACAACTGAGGGATTACCGCGGCTGCGGCTGCCTCGCCCTGCTGCTCCTGCTTCTCGGCATGGCCCTGTTCCTCGTGCTCGTGCACCAGGCCCCTGCCGTGGCGGGCGGCGTGGTGCTGACATTGGGAGGCCTTCTGGTAAGTACTGGCGTTTACGGGCTCTACAGGTTTTTTAGGTATCTGCAAAGGCGGATGAACTGGATCGTGCAAGGGGTGAGGTCGGACAGGCACCCTTACAGCCTGGAGCTTTCCACTACCCGGGGGCCGATCAGGCTCTACAACCCTTTTAGGGGGGTACTGGTCGTGGGCGCTGCCGGCAGCGGCAAGAGCGAGAGCATCGCCCTGCCCCTGATGTGCGGCTTTGCCAGGAAGGGCTACAGCGGGGTACTCTACGACTTCAAGTTCCCCAGCCTGACAGGGGACATGCACAGCTTCCTTGCCACGCAGCAAAACCCGCTGCCGCACTACTTCCTTAATTTCCACGAGCCGCTGCGCTCCTACCGCGTCAATCCCCTGCACCCGCGCTACCTGCCCCACACCGGCTACGCCCGCGAGTACGCCACGGCCATCGTCAGCAACCTGATGCGGGAGAGCATCCGCAGGCCCGACTTCTGGACCCGCAGCGCCACCGACCTTCTGACCGCCTGCATCTGGTACCTGCGATGCGAGCACCCGGAGATGTGCGACCTGTCCCACGTGCTGGCCCTTGTCACCAGCCCGGACGAGGCGCTGCTGAAGACGCTCCGGCAGAACGAGCAGTGCGCGCAAATGACTGTCTCCATCCTAGGGGCGCTGGAGCGGGGGGCAGAGAACCAGGTGAGCGGCGTGGTGGGCACGCTCCAGGGCGCCGTGGCCCAAATCAACACGCCCGAGGTCTGCTATCTCTTCGGGGGCGACGACTTCTCCCTGGACATCAACGACCCTGAAAACCCCATCGTCCTCTCGCTGGGGAGCCACCCGAGCCTTGCCGGCACCTACGCGCCCCTGTGCAGCCTGGTGATCACCGTGGCGACCCGGCTGATGAACCAGCCGGGCAAGCACCACAGCTTCCTCTTGCTCGACGAGGGGCCAACGGTCTTCATCCCCCACCTGGAGCTGCTGCCCAACACGGCCAGGAGCAACCGGGTGGCGACCGTGTTTATGTGCCAGGACCTGGCGCAGCTGGTGGACATGTACGGCCAGGAGAAGGCCGACGTGCTGAGCGCGGCGCTCAACAGCCACTTCTACGGCCGGGTGAGCAGCAGCAAGACGGCTAGGTTCATGTCCGAGCAGTTCGGCCGCTTCTCAGGCATCGCCGTGGAGAGCAACAAGACAGAGTTCAACGCCCAGTTCCGGGTGCCGGCACGGCCGCCGCAAGTCCCCCTCCCCCAGCCAACTACGGAAGACGATATGCTGGAGTATTACTGGCGGGTAAGGCAGGAGGTAAACGGCCTGCTCGTGGCCGTGGATACCCCGCAGGAGCCCGGACCGGGGAAACGGCCGGGGCAGGACCCCGCGTCCCGCTTCCGGCTGGACGTGTAACGTCTTACGATACCTACAGTCTGCATAAGCTTCGGCAAATCATCTCAAGCCCACTTAAAAGGCTGTTGGCAAGTGGAAAACGCCCGCCGGGGGTTTCCCTCATGCCAACAGCACGGTGGTAGTGGTAAAGGCAACTGATAAGGATCAGGAAGAAAGAGCGAGAATCCGAAAGGAGCACATGCCGGAAGCCACTTCAATGCAAAAGTCCATGGTCATTGTTGTTGGCGCAAAGGTAGACCCCGGGCTGCCGGGGCGCCCAAAAGACTACGGCATAAACCCTGCAGGCCCGCCCACACCCCATTTATTCCGTTTCCTTCTGGGCTTGGTTGCCCGGGGCCTGGAGGGGCACCATAATCAATTCCCTCACTCTAAAACCAGATGATTATGGAAAATATCGTTAAAACCTCCGTTTCAGCCAGAGTAGCCGAAGTCAAACTCTCCTACCGCAACCGCGTCAAGCCCAGCGAGCGCCCGCAGGTCACCTGCTCTGCCGACTCCTACAGGGTCCTGAAGGAAAGCTGGGACACGGGCAAACTAGAGTTCGTCGAGCAGTTCAAGGTGTTGCTGCTAAACAGAGCCAACCGGGTGCTGGGCGTCTACGAGCTCTCCACCGGGGGCGTGGCGGGCACCGTGGCAGACCCCAAGCTCGTCTTCGTGGCCGCCCTCAAAGCCTGCGCCTCGGGCATCATCCTCTCCCACAACCACCCCTCGGGCAACCTCAAGCCCAGCCAGGCGGACCTGCAGCTCACCAAGAAGATCAAGCAGGGCGGGGAGCTGCTGGACATCGCCGTCCTCGACCACCTCATACTCACAAGCGAGGGTTACTACTCTTTAGCTGACGAGGGGCTTTTATAGCCCCTCATTTTGCTCATTTTTACAACTATAGGCTGTTTCCTTAACCTATCCTTTGCCGATCCTTGACCAGAACCTCTCCCCAACTCCCAGTTTCCGCTTCAGTTGGTACTCCTCTAGATCAAACCAATCATGGATAGAGATTTCGTACTCCTCCTTCGCCTTATGTTTCCTGTAGTGCCAGTAAGCGTTAAAATCTCCTTCCCGCAGCCAAAGTTTGACAACTTGCACGTCTTCCTCAAACTCATGGTTTACCTCATCCACGTAAAAACGCGCAGTACCTAAGTACTCTGAGAAAAAAGGCATCATTATTTCCTCTCCTATCCGTGGCGCAATAGGCAGATGGTCTGCTTCAAGCGTTAACCATCTTTTTCTCCGTCCACGCATGATAAACTCATACCGTACCTTAACGAAGGAAAACATCTGCTTTGTCTCATAATTGAGTGCTAGGTCATGATAGATACCTTCAATGTACTTTCTTACCTTGCCGCTCTTCAGCCCCGACGCCTCCGCCAATTCTTTCAGCGAAGGCAGTGTCTGTTCCTCATCATAGTAGAAGTCCTTCGCTAGAATGTGCTGTAGCAACACATTGTATGGTTTACCGTTCTCAACCAGCCCTAAGGCCTTTCTTCTCATAGCACCGATGTCTAGCAGCATGCCTTTTGTAGTTAGACTGTCTTCCTTCATACTTTACATATTTTTAACATTTTTTCCATTAAGAAAAGAACTCCAGTACTTTTACATATAGAGGATTTTGCCTATAGACCAGCATAACATACCAATATGCATCTCTTTATTTCCAAAATAAAGAGACTTTACGCTATTTATTTTTATATTCAAAACCACAAATATATTATTTGATAAAGAGAGCATTAGCTTATGCTTAACAATATAAATTTTCCGGCAGGGTGTATTTATAAGAGCGGAAGAGAAAATGATCCCCTAAATTTCTTTATTGAGGCTCTACCTAAAAGCAAAACCTTTGACCTCTTACTTGGATACTTTAGTTCTTCTGCAATCAATGTGCTTGCACTTGGCTTTGCTCACTTTATTGCAAACGGAGGTAAAATGAGAATGGTGATTAATGATGTCCTCTCCATTCAAGATAAGGAAACTATTGTCGAAGGACAAAACGGCCATGTTTCCTCGATAAGAGATTACAGTAATGATTATAATGCTATTAGAGATAGTCTAAGCGACTATGGTAAACATTTCTTTAACTGCATAGCATGGTTAATAGCGAAAAACAGAATTCAGATAGTTGCAATTAGGCCCAAAGGAGGAAGAGGTATTTCACACTACAAGTCAGGCACCTTCTCCGATGGACTTAATAAATTACACTTTACAGGCTCTTGTAATTTTACTGCTAAGGCTCTCCTAGAAAATCTTGAAGAAATTGCAGTAAGAAGATCTTGGGTGTCAGAATCGGACAAAGAGTTTATCAATATAAGTGATGAAGAATTCGATACCTTGATTCAAGGAAAAGCTGATTATGTTGACTACATCGATGCCTCTGAAATCAAAGGAATAATTCATGATCAATATGGAGCTAAAGACTTAGAAGAGTTACTAATTGAAGAGGAAAGGCTACTTGAATTAAAGAAGACTAAGGTGTACAACAATCTGAGACTGCAGAATCTACTAGAAGAACTAGAGATTAGCTACGACAGCCTTAAAAATGAACCAAAATTTCCTTTTGCAGAAGGTCCAAGAGATTATCAAACGGATGCTTATGAGAACTGGGTAAAAAACAACTATCAGGGAATATTTGCAATGGCAACTGGCACTGGAAAAACTATTACCTCGCTGAATTGTCTTCTTGAAGAGTATAGAAAAACTAATAGCTATTATGCAATAATCCTCGTTCCATCAAAAGCTTTGTTAGATCAGTGGATTGAAGAAGTTTCACTCTTTAATTTCAAAAATACTATAGTTATTGGTGGTGGACATAGTGGGATGCAAGTTTTGCCAAATTTTGCGTCAAATTTTAAGGCAGGTTTAAAGAAGAATGTTATAATTATTTCTACCTACGCAAGTTTCTCTTCAGATCGGTTCCAGAAATACTTTACCAAGATTCAGAAGGCCTTTACACTAATTGCTGACGAAGCTCATAACATGGGGGCCAGCCAAATTAAGGCGGTCATGTCTAAATTGGAGATTTCAAAAAGAATAGGTCTGAGTGCAACACCAAACAGAAAGTACGACCCTGAAGGGACCAATGCAATATGTCAGTTTTTTAATGATCAACCCCCATTTTGTTACAGCTTTGGAATGAAACGTGCTATGGCAGAAGGTCGTCTTACTGACTATTACTATCACCCAATAATTGTTAATCTTGACGAAGATGAAAAAGAAGAATATGTTGAGCTTTCTAACACGCTGCTTAAATTTTTTGATTTTGAAAAGGGGAAATTTAAGGATTCTCCAATAGTTGAAAGGCTTTTACTTAAGAGAAAGACAATTATTCATCAAGCAAGACGAAAAATACCAGCTTTTAAGGAGATTCTAAGAGAGTTAGACAGAAAAGACAAATTGAAATATGTCTTTACATATGTTCCAGTAGGCTCTAGTAAAGAAGAGGAGAACAATGAAGACATCGCTAAGAAATTTGTTTATCAATACTTGAAAGCGGCCCAAGAAGTAAAGCCTGAACTTAGATCAAGTACATATACTTCAGAAACTGAAGATCGAAAAAGTAAATTAAGAGGATTTTCAGAAGGGAAAATTGATATGCTTTTAGCAATGAAAATGCTAGATGAAGGTGTAGATATTCCACGAACTGAAGTGGGTATTTTTGCGAGTAGCACAGGTAATCCTAGAGAGTATATACAGAGAAGAGGCAGGTTATTGAGAATCCATGATGATAAGAATTTTGCATATATATACGATATGATTGTAGCTCCCACTGCTAGCCATGATAACCAAAATCTATTCCGCATTGAAAAAAATATGGTGAGGAATGAGTTAATAAGAGTAGCATATTTTGCTAGCTTATCAATGAATTTCTATGATTCAAAAAAAATACTGCAGGATATATGCGATACATATGACCTTGATTTAGATTCAATAATTAACGAATTAGAAAATGATTGATAATCTGTTGAAAGAAATTTTAAGTGATGAGGAATTATCCTCAAAATATAAGATCACGGAAGAAATGATCAAAAAGGCTAAACTTGCGCCCCCTTATGAAAGCAAAGTTATTGAATATTTAGCTGTGATTATAAAGTCTAAAATGGTTGACATGCATGGTGATGTTACAGTTTACAATCAAGTCAAAAATCTAATTAGGTAACTATGGCTTCCATTATAAATCAAATATCGTTTCAAAACTTCTTTAATTATTATGGTCCGCTTGAGAATAATACTTACGAGTTCTCAGAAGGAGTTAATATAGTTGTAGCTGACAATGGCGGTGGAAAGTCTAAGTTTTTTAACGGTTTTCTATGGATTTTTTATGACGAGGTTCTCGACTCAGATACAAAAACCAGAAAGAATATCAAAAATCAGGCAGTCAAAGTCTGTTCAGATAAGGCTAAGTATGAAGCAGCTGTAAATGATATAATTGAGTGCAATGTAGCTATTGAATTTAGCGATAACAGATTTAGATATCGGATAAATAAAGGTTTTAGATTAAAAAAGTCAAAATCTGAGTCTTCACTCACTGATGGTTCAGATTGGCAGGTCTTTTTCAAAGATTTAGAAGTTTCAAAGAGAGATATTCAGCTTTTGGAGTTCCATGAGGTATATGATGATGACGAGCATAAAAGAATTCTTAATAAACTTATACAACCAAATCTAAGAGAATATTCTCTCTTCCAGGGAGAGGAAGTTGATAAGTTGATAGATTTTAATCAGGCTGATAGCTTACATAGAGCAGTTAAAAGTTTAACAGACATTAATAAATACGATGAACTAGAAAAGATAACTAAATATGTAGCAGACAGAGCTGAAAAAGATCTCAATGAAAGAGTAGCATCAAACGATGCTGCTTCCCAGAATTATCTGAAAAAGCTTGAAGAAAAAGAGACTAAGAAAAATTCTCTAGATAGCGAATTAGAAAAGCTTCAATCATATGAGCATTCATATGCCGAAAATAAGACTGAAGTTGATAAGCTTGAAAGTTTAAATGAGAATGCAGAAGCTAGAAAAGAATTTGATGATAAGATCAAAGATCAAAACGCCAAGCTAAAAACGCTTAAAGATGAATATGACCGCCTTGTTGAAAAATTAAATGAACGGTTTTTTGATGGCAGTTATGGCTGGATTGCAATGGGTTGTGAAAATGAAGTGTCAAGTTTCAAAGAAAAACTTAACAAGTATCGGGAAGTACGAACTTTGAAGAAGGCCGCTATATTAAGTGAAGATACCAACAGTCAAATAAATCTTCTCCCTCCTGATTCACCAGATTCCGTGACATTGCAAACTATGATAGATAAGGGGCACTGCTATGTGTGTGATCGCCCAGCTCCGGAGAATTCTGCCCCCTGGAAACACATTGCTAGTTTATTGAACAGGAAGGATTCTGGGCAGAATAAGTCAGTTCAAATTTTCAAGAACGATCTAAATGACTTCTTTGGTGACATTCAGCTAGGAGCCCAACCTTATGTAGGAAGGATAGGAGGAATTCAACATTCTATTACTCGAACTAGAGAAAAGGAGCAAGAACTATTAGAACGAATAACAAAAGTAAAAGACAAGATCAAAAGCTTAAAAGATGAGCGTTCTCACTTAATTATAGGTGATGAGGATAATATGGCAGATGCTCGTCAAATTATGGCGCAATATAAAGGAGCATTAACCCGGCTACAAAAATCTGAGGATGATATCGTAAAAGCTAAAAATCGAATAGAATCATTAAATGAAGGAATAAGAAAAGATGAAAATGAATTAGGAAGAATGAGACCTCAGGATACGCCTAAAGAATATGAGTTACATCTCGACATTTCGGCTGATTTGCGAAATGCTGCTCAACGAACCAAGGTAAGAGTTTTTGATGGTATGATCCTAAAACTCGAAAAGGAGGCTAACCAACATTTTCAAAACCTCATCAAGTATAATGAATTAGCTGGCGGTATTCTAAAATTTGAAAAAAATCCAAGAGGAACGATAGATTTTAAATACATAGATGAACAAGGAAATGAAGTAACTGGGGCTTCAGAAGGTTTTCAAAGAATGAAGGTACTAGCGGTGCTTATGGCGATCATTTCAGTAAATCCTTATGGCTATTTGTATCCATTATTAGCAGATGCACCATTATCCGCATTTGGTCAGGGTTTTATAAAAGGATTTTTCGAGGAGACTGAAAAAGTGTTCCCTCAAAGTATCATCTTGATAAAAGACCTATATGATCGTGATTCAGAAAATAAACTTAATAAATTAGGTAATGAGCTTCTGAAAAATAATAGTGTGAGTACGATGTACTTAAACCAAATCCCGAGAAACCTTAAACAGGTTGAAGTTTATACTGAACATAAAAAAATTAAATAATGACGAGTAGTGAATTCAGAGAAATTATACTTATAAAGTATCCAAGATTTCCTAAATCGGTGGAATATCTGTTTGTAAAGCTTGCCAATAAACAGAAAAAAGGGGAATTCTCCCAGTTCGGACCATTATATGAATTATATGTCTATTCTTTTTATTTAGGACTGAAGCTGGACAGTAGAATCGAATTGCCAACAGGAAATTCATACTCTGATAAATTTGAAAAAATTGGAGGTTGGAAAAGTGCCTCCCCACTAATTGATTTTCTTTTATTAACCATTTTTAGTAGATCAGATGAGATAGGTTTTGACTGGAACGAGTTAGAGGATATGGATGAGAAGGAGTTGGCGGAGGTTGTTCGAAAAATCGTCACATTTATAGAAGAGTATGCTTATGGAGGGTTGATCTTTCTCAAAAATAAATTTGACAATGGTGAATTGGACAATACCCAATATTTATTTGTGGATCTGCTAAATGATTTGTCAAAGATTAAAGCTGATTTCATTTCCGAGGATAAATGAAATTTGAAAATTATTAAAGTGTCGGCTCCCCGGTTTTTCGGGAGGAGGTCAAAATTAAAATCACTTCTATCACTATTACTATGGGTGTTCATTTTGGGTAATCCTGGAGGGGTTATCTACTGTGAACACCCCCTGCGGCTGCCCGGGCATAATTCACCGGGTTCATCCCTTGAAGGCTGTCATGGGGCCGCATCTGGTTGTAATCCTTCAGCCACACCTGGGCAATCTGCCGCACCTGATCTAGAGAGTCATTCAGGTGCACGTCCAGCATATTTCTTCTAAAGGTACCATTGAAGCGCTTCACAAAGGAGTTCTTAGTCGGTTTGCCCAGCTGGATATAAAGAAACTCAATGCCGTGCATGCGGCTCCACTCCTCCATCAGCGAGGCGATCAGCTCCGGGCCGTTGTCCATGCGGATGCGCTGTGGCTTTTCTCTTCATTTGATCAGGTGGTTCAGCACCCATACTACCCGGTTGCTCTTCAAAGAGAAGTCGATCTCGATGTGCAGGGCCTCCCGGTTGAAGTCGTCCATCACGTGGAAGGAGCGGAACTTGCGGCCGTTAGCCAGCGCATCGCTCATGAAGTCAATCGACCAGGTGTGGTCTAGTTCCCCTGGCACCTGCAAAGGTTCTTTTACCCGTTCAGGTAGCCGCTTTTTGGCTTTCCGGCGGAGACTCAAACCAATCTTCTTGCAGACCCGGTGCACCCGTTTGTGGTTCCAGGGGCGGCCTTCCTTACGCAGGCGGTGATAAGCCTTCCAGAAGCCCTCCTGGGGGTGCAACTCGGCCTTCTGCCGGAGTGCCTCTTCCACGACAGTGTTATCTTTTTGCACTGGTAATAGTAGACGCACTTGCTTAGATTCAGTACCCGGCACGCCCTGCTGATGCGTATCCGCCCGACCAAGTGCATCTTTCCGGCCTAAGGCGCAGGGTTTAGTTTTGCTGGCAAAAAAAGCAAGATGACCCATCAAGAGAAAATGCTCCACTTAGTGGAGATGTATGAAGAAAGTGGCCTGAGCCAGCGGGCCTTCTGCCAGGAGCAGCATTTGAAGGTCTCCCGACCTGGGGCTGGGAAGCCTACTCCTGCGCGATCTGGCGCTTCTGGCAGGGCGCTAGAGCTTTTTTTCGATATCTCCCTGGCTACTTTCAGGTCCAGGGCCAGCTCAGCGTACATGGCCCTGAGGCGGCGGTTCTCCTCCTCCAGCTCCTTGAGACGCTTGAGCTCGGTAGCATCCATGCCGTTGTAGCACTGGCGCCACTTGTAAAAAGCAGCCTAGCTCACGCCGTGCTCCCAGCTGATCTCGACCGCGCTTTTACCATCTTCGAATTCCTTCAGGATCTTGGCGATCTGCTGGGGGGTAAATATTTTCCTTTTCATAAACAACTGTTCAAAGTTAAGGGGGTTTCTCTACTTTAAAACAATTCTGTTTTGGGGTGAGCTCACAATATAGTAGTCTTTATTGTGCTAAAAGTTTCAATTTTACACACCAAATTCGTGAGCTAACAAATCTAGCTCCTCTTCTAATTGGCTAATTTTAGTTCTTCTCGCTTTATTATATTCAAGCATACCTTTTATGACTCTGAACAAATAAACCTTCTCATTAAAGTCTAGATGAAAGTCTTCTAAGTTTATTTGTCCAATTGGTACGTTTCCTTGAAAAATAAACCAAAACACCTTACCTAATTGGAAGACATCTGAAAATTCATCAATTATACAATCATGTAATAAATCTGTTTTCTCCGTAAGATGTTTATTCATTGCCTCAGGAGAAAGCCAACCATAGGGTCCGATTTTTTCGCCTACTTCATCTAATACATCTTCTCGTTTCCCATTATGAATCAAACCTAGGTCACTAATTTTCCATCTTTTTATCCCAGTATTATTTGTGGTGAATAGTAAAATATTATCTGGTTTGATATCTCTATGGAAAATTGTCTTACCATGTAATTGTTTCACAGCTCGCATAATATCAATACAGATACCTATGCGAGACTGACTATCTAAATCGGTGGTTGAAAGAATAAATTCTTTCAGGTCAGTTTCAGCTTTTTCCATAATAAAGTATGGAAAATTATTCGATCCAACTTTCAACTCCCCCTCATTATAAAACTCTACTATATTTGGGAAGCTTTCTGCTTTGGCAATTTTAAGTGCTTCTACCTCTTGATCAAATCTCGCGTTCCTTTTCCTATTAAACTGATAGTTTGTTCTATCATAAGTGTTTAATCCTCTTATTTCCTTTGGTGTTAATAAAGGTAAGCGTGGATATTTAGAAAACTTTATTACTCTGTCTATATTTTCGTCTGCATCATGAACAATAAAAACACTAGAATTTCCTCCTTTAGATTTCGAGGAGGTGTTACTTAAGCTTCTAATTGAATAAACTTTGTTCTTTACTTCAATTATATCCTTCCTAGGATCGTTTGAAAGGAAAACGCCACTTTTACCTGACCTCATTCTAGAATACTATTGGAGCCTTCCTCTTATTATTAATAGAAGTAGGATTGATTGTTAAATAATCTTGGACATGTAATGAGTCAGTTTCATCAAGATCATAAAAGTCTAAAATTTCTTCCTGAGTCTCATTTAACGTTTCAGAATTGTTAGTAAGTAACTCTTCAAAAAAAGCAAGGCGTGCTCCTCGAGCTTCAGAAGAATTAGATTGACTTACACAATTAAAAGCATATTCTTGCAGAGCAATGCAATCATCATTAGATGGTAAGATATCTGGTCCAATGACGACTAAAATTTTGTAAAAAGTTACCAATTCCTCATAGTCCATATCCTTAACTCTTTTCAAAAATCCAAAAAGGGTATAAAAGTCATTTTTCTGTTTATACCTTGTTTTATTAATAGGATAGATGTTATTGAACTTTTGAACAATCCTAAGAAGTTCAAAGAAGTCGTTTTTTAAAGAATTAGCCTCTTCGCGAGTTTCAACTACATCATATAACTTATCTGCATATTTCTTTTTGTCCGTAATGTCGTACTTTATTTGAGCGACTAATTCCGAAATAAAATCAACATCAATCATCCTTTCAGTTGCTGCATCACTGAATAGGTTTAAAGAGTTAAAGTCTTGGCTTTCGGCTAAACTTTCAACAAGCTCTAAAAATATGCTATTAGCTTTTTGAGCTTTAAGCTTTTCTTGCCTGTTTAGTTTTGAACCGTAATTATTTACCCTGTAATAAAAGTCTTCGATTGTATCATCATCACTTTTACCAATAACTACAACAGAGATTTTATAATCTAAGATTTCTTTGGGATTTTGTTCATCAAAATATTCTTTGTTAAGGTCTGGATACAATTTTTTAACATACCCTATTAATGTACGGGTTCTTTGTTGACCATCAACCATATCATAAACTTCATTATCCTGCTTATGCAAGAAAAACGCAGGTAATGGGTACCCAATCTTAATTGAATCAATCAACCTTTTTTTTGCTTGTAATGTCCAAATATCATTTCGTTGATATGAAGGAGATAAGTTTAATTTCTCGTCTTCGTACAATCTGATAAGGTCGTTCACAGACCATTCTAATGTGGTATAGTTCATGAAAGTTAAATAAAACAAGCAGCACAGCCTTCACTTTCCGAATCATCCAAAATATCTAGAAGATACTGTGATTTAGTAGCTGTAGCGCGCTCTTGGCGTTTAATATACTCTTCTTTTATTTGCTTTATTCTCTCTGGCCTGATCAACTCCGAAAGACTTTCTTTTTGGTTCCAATTATAGCCATCTTTCTCATACTCTAGTGCCTTTTGAAAAAGCTCAGGATGTTGCTCATATAGCCATACCCATTCGATTTTTTGTTGAAAAAAGCAGAAGTAGCAGCCAGAGCGGCTGCGGGAATATTGACCTTTTTTCCCACCTACTTCAAACTCTACTTTCTTATAATATGAAGGTACACCTACACCACTCTCCTCTAAAATTCTGAAAACATCATCACGTACAATCACCTCTTCATTCTCAAGCAGTGGAAAGTCGCTTTCCTTTGCTAATGGGTAACTTGTAGTCTTTAAGAATTCGAATATGAGGTAATTAGTCTCCTTAACTCCTTGACTAAATAATTCTGCGAGCTTACTCTGCTGATTATAGCGAGGAGTAACTTCTTTGGCTAGAACATCTATAAAGTCAGCTTTTTTCTTCTCTAGATCTACAACATCAGCAAGTGCAATAGCTTTTTCTATCTCAAATTTCAGAAATTTAGATATAACATCTTCACTCCAAATATTTTGGCGGTATGGGAATATCGATTGAATATTTGTACGTCTTGAGATATACCCTTCTCGGTCTTCATCACCTCGTATACCAACATATGACACTACAAGATCTTCCCCAACATACTTTTCAAAAGGCTCAAGCTTAAGCTTCTTCGTACACCATCTAGACATCGACGAAGGCAGATATCCTCCGTAAGATTGCAGGAAGTGATCAAATGGGTCCAAATGACTGCCTTCAGCACCCTTTAATATTTGAATTGGTTTCCCTAGGTAAATCTTTAGATTCTCAATTAACTGATACGTTTCATCAAGCTCTTTACCAGTATCACTTGTATAGTATTCTATATCAAGGTTAGGATATTTATCCTTCATATAGATAGCTAAAGCTGCGCTATCTTTTCCCCCCGATATTCCTAATACATGTCTTATTTTAGCCATTCTGAATCAACTCTTTTAGTAGTTTAGCTAAAGCAGCTATATTGACTCTTGAGTCACTTGACAGAGATTTCTTAAATGTCTCCTTTACCTCATTTATCTCTGATGCTTTATCCTTTGGTAATCTAACTAAACTCTTCTTTATACCATCAACAAAAGTATTAAACTGTATACCTAATACTTCTTCTTTTTCATCGTTTATATCTTGTTTAGAAATCTCTGTTAAGCTATCTAGTTCTAGAATCAGAGATCCAAACTTATTATATAGCTGTATCTCCTCCTTATCGCTTATAGTATCTAGAGGTTTGCCTACTACTGCTTGGCAAAGAGACTCTAACCAAGCTTTTCTATCATCTATTTCTGAGCCTAATCGTTGCACGAAAGTCTTTTGATAACCGACTAGCATGTACTTCTTTAGCTGCTTAAATCTCTTTTGCAGGTGCTCTTTATATTCTTTAAAAGTTAAGCTGTCCCCGACTACCTCATTTTGTATGTATTCTTCAATCCTGTTTAATAATCGATCATAGCTTGTTCTTAATTCAGTAATAGCCTCTTGTAACTTTGGAACATACTGATCTAATGAGGACGCATTCTCTTGTAACTGCTGTGTTGACACACCGAGTGCTGCTGGGAACGCAACAAAAAAAGTTTCTTCAGGATCTTTCGATTTTATGATTGCCTCTCTTATTGCCAAAGCTTCCTTTGTTAATCTTTTCGTATTCTTAGAGTACTCTGGAAGCTGCTTATAGAAAACAAGGAAAGGCTTAATCGTTTCTATGAATGCCTGGTTTGAAAATATTTCTCTAGTTTCCTGATTTAAGAGCTCTCTATAACTATTGAACAGGTTTAGTTTTACTCCTTCTAAATCAAATGCTTTTATCCAATAGTCTTGAGGGTCTTTGGAAATTAATTCGAGGTTCTTTTCTGTAAGTTCAGGTATATAACCATCCTTGCCAAAAAGCGCAAAGTCATGCCTTTTCAAAAACAAGAATACTGGGACCCACAATGAAATTAAGCCTTCTTTTAACTTAAAAGGTTTTCTACCTAATTTCTCGACCAACCCCTGTAAATTTGTCTTTTCTTTCTTTGCTGTTTCTAAGAAGGCAAGACTGTGATTCCAAACGGCTTTAAAGGAAGAGTCAGCAGCAATGTTAACTTCTTTCCCTCCTGGTTCTAGCCCATTAACTTTTAGCAGAGTTATGTATATAGTTTTCTCAGGGGGAAACTTACCTTGAGCAAATGCTTGTTCAACGTCAATATAATGTTGTACTAGAGCCTCAAAGAGGTTCTTCTTTGCTGTATGTATGGCAGTCGAAACTCTATGCTTGTTAACTAGCTCATTCTTAAAAACAGGAGCACTTTTATATACTTGTTCAGAAATATCTGATAGTAATGAGTTGAACTGTTTCTTGGAGCTTGGCCTAACTTTTTGTCCATCCCAATACCAAATTATATCGGAGTTTTTACTATATAGATTATCAACCAAGTAGTGGTTTAAAAGCTTCTTCTGATGCTCAATGATACCGCTTAGCTCGCGCTTCGCCACTCTATCACCTTCATTCTCTTCTAGCACCTTCTTACTCTTCTCAATATCTAGAAGCAGTTTCTTTATATCAGCAGAGTTTTGATAGTAAGCGTACAGAATAGCTTCTTTTTGGTTTGCTGAAACTTCTTGAAGTTCTTCAATGCTTAGGGATTCATTGAATATAAGATTTATGAAGCCATCAACTTCTCCTTTTGGCTGGATATCAATAGGAGAATCAGATATAACAAATTCAAAAGCTCTCGGAGTACCTTTTTTATAAGATTCAGCTTTAGCTAAGACAGGTGGTAATAAAATATACTTTTCTAGTGCTGATTTTATGTTTTTGATATCACTTACTTTTCCAACTGCTTCCTTCATTGCAGCTTGGATATCTAGGTCAGTACCCCCAAAAAGAATGTATCTTTGGCTATAATTGCGGAAGAATATGATCTTCTTTGTTTCTAAACTATTTAAAAGCTCATCCGCGTTCGAAATTCCAAGGCTTAAGGAAGCATAGCTTGTCCAGAAGTTTCTATCTAAAACTGCACCAGAGGCTGCAAACACATTTACTAGACCAATAGCTTTTATTAACTTTATATAAGCTGCTAGGTCAGTTATCAATTCTCTCTCTACAATTTCTATAGAAGACTTTATTGAAGCCCAAGCTGCAAAGTCATCATTAAACCTCGACGTTAAATACGAATAGAAATTGAAGTGTAAGTAGTCATACACATTAGCTAAATTGTAGAAAGGATCTTGTACTGTCCTGTGGTGTGCGAGGCTAGTATGGTCCGTACTTTCAAGAAAAGAAAACAAAGACCTCTCATTTTGTCCGTAACGCTGTAGTGCGAGCGTTAGCACATTAGCTGATATTAAATCCAAAGGATATACCTTAGAATTTAATTCTTTACTAAAGCCTTCATTATAGTTAAAGGCTTTAGATTCTAAGAAGAGATCAAAAGAGCGTACAAGGCTGTTCTCATTAGTTTTAGTTGTTCTTACTTCAGCTATGTGCTCAGAGGCTAAGTAGAGTAACTGCTCAACAGGCTCATTGAAAGTCACATCTCTGAACCTTCCTTTAACTTTTGTCCACTCCTGCCTTTGTGAATCAGTTAATTCATATCCATAGCTTTCGAAGCTTTGGTGAATCGTTGTTATGAGCACAAAGTTATACTTTGTGTCATTTGCAAGTTCAGCTAACTGTTGAACAAAGTATAGTTCTCGCCCTGGATTATTTTGCGCAGCATATTCAAGAAGCTTACCAAATTCGTCAATCACAATAAATAGCAACGGCTGACTACCTAAGCCTTTGTAGAAGCTAACTAACTCCGTAAGAATGTTATCAGTAACATCTGTATCAACAGGTATATTTAGCTTGTTAGCAAAGGTCTCAATAATGCTCTTGTAAGAACCTACAATTTTGAGTGTCCCAAAGTTTTGGCCCTTTATGAAGGGCACGCTAAAGTAAGGCTTAGTGCCTTTCAAGCTTTGCTCAAGCGCAAGAAGAAAAGAAGATTTACCGGTGCCGTAAGAACCAATTAAATTAAATGAACGAACTCCATTTCTAAAGTCCTCAATAATTTGGCTTACTGTACGCTTGGCGTTAGGTGTAGGTATATATGTAACTTCTCTATCAATATCACGAATGATGTTGATAGAGGGGGTGTAATTATTTCTCATAATAAGAAGTAAGCATATCTATCGGATCAACTTTTCTCTTAAACTGTAATTCTTTGATACCTGCGTGATCAGTATAGATGATATCTGAAGAGTACTTTTCTTGAGCTTCCTGTATTTTTGACACAAGGCCAGCTCGGCTTAATGCAAATATATTTCCAGGACTATTAAAATCATTCTCAAGCGCTGGTAAGCTTATAGAAGAGCTGTAATTAGGGTTATCAAGTATAGAGTAAAGTAAAATTTCTACAGGTAAATTCTCTCTCTCTGTATTATTAATAAAAAGGACTTGTCTCGTCTTCTTCCTTGTTTTATCGGTATCATAGCTTTCTTCTTTTTGTACAGTACCTACTAAGTGCAAGTCAGTAAGTACACCTATAAAACTATCATCAAAATTCTTAAAGTCTTCTGCAGAAGACACATACATCTTCTTGAAGATATCAAAGTCATTTTGGATTGTATTAGAGTTAAAATTGAGACCAGAAACCACTTCTGATTTTCTCTTGATGAAAGCTTCATAGTTATCAGAGTTAAACTCCTGCCTTTCCTTTCTAAACTCATTAAATATCAAAGAATAGGTAGAAGCGAAACTTGTCTTAACTAAAAGGTAGTGTAACAGCCAAAGGCTAGCATCATCTTCCAAGTACTCATCAAACCCATTATCGTTCAATAAAAGCTCCCCAACTTCTGTTATTTGGTCTTGAGCGTCTGTTATACCAAAAGCCTTAAGCCAAAATCGAATAGAAGCAACCATGTTCTTACCTACCCCTAACTCAATTACAGCATCCTCATCTGTAAATAGCTTGTTTAATTTTAAGTAATCGTATCCTTTCTTAAGCCATAGCTGCCTGCACTGAAACTTTTCGTGTCCTGAGAAAGTGTACTTTGTTTGTAAATCTTGTTCTATAATCATATCTAAACGAGCCTGAATTTAAAGGCTGAAGAAACTATCAAAGATACAAATACTATATATAGATGCCTATTGAATAGCATTTAAAAACACTAATTACATTAGCATTAACTCTAACAATAGTTAACACAAAAGAAATAGGTTAACTGGTGAATGCAACAACACCTGCACTACTTATGCTTTTTTTAGTTATATTTCTTCTTCAGTACCCTCATGTCCTCCCCCACCTTCACATCCAGTATTTTGGCATAGTGCTGCGTGGTTCTCAGGTTCGTGTGCCCCAACATCTTCGACACGCTCTCCATCGGCACCCCATTGAGCAGCGTGACGGTGGTGGCAAAGGTGTGGCGGGCGGTGTGGAAGGTCATCTGCTTTTGAACCCCGCACAGGGCGGAGATCTCCTTTAAGTAAGCGTTCATCTTCTGGTTGCTCGGCACCGGCAGCACCCTCCCTTCATGAAGGCACTGCGGATGCAGTCTGTATTTATTGATGATCCGAAGAGCTGTTGGCAGCAGGGGAATCCGGGAAGGTGTATCCGTTTTCTGTCTCCTCTTATAAATCCATTGCTCCCCGTCTATACCCTTTTGCAAGTCCGTGTGCCTTAGCTTCTGCACGTCCACGTAGGCAAGGCCAGTGAAGCAGCTAAACAGGAAGATATCCCGCACTTGCGCCAGGCGTTCTGTAGGGAACTCTTTTTCCGCCAGCCGCTGCAGCTCCTCTTCTGAGAGGAACACCCGCTCCACGGTCTTTATCTTTGATTTATAGTTTGCGAAGGGATCCGAGGAAATCCACCCATTGGCCAGGCAGATACGGATGATCTTGCCGAAGTTCTTGATGTACTTGACGGCCGTATTGTTGGAGCACTTGCGTACGCTGCGCAGGTAGAACTCGTAGTCGGTGACAAAGGCATGGTCAACGTCCTTGATCTCCATGTCCTCCACCCCGTACTTCCATTGCATAAACTCCTGCGTATGTTTCAGCGAAGTAGTATAGCGCTCCAGGGTACCGGGGGCAAACTCATCCCCGACCAGTGCCGCTACTTTGCTGTTGTGCTCGGAGAAGACCTCCACCAGCGTCTTGCCCTTCTCTACTTTCCCCAGAAACTTGTTCTTGATGGCCTCCGCCGTCAGCGGCAGTCCTGCCTCTACGAGTTGGCGGTGTGCCTCGTACACCTTCGCCTGCAGGTTGTCCAGGTAGGCGTTCAATGACTTTGCCGCTGCCTTGGTGCCTATGGCGCGACCCACGGAGGAAATCCACCTCTCTGGCTCAACAGACCTGCTTGTGGTTAATTCAGCCCGCTTGCCAGCCACAGTGACACGCAGGTAGATCGGCACGGGGCCTGTTTGGTAGTTCTTTGGTTTCTTCAGATAGAAGAGGAGACTGAAATTGATACTCATAACAGTGACTTAAAAGGTTAAACAAATGTAGCCTTGCAGTCAACCGCAGTCAAGATGTACAACTTCCGTACACCCTGTTTATCAATCTGTTACACCTCTATTCGGTGAGTCATTGGAGGCGTTTGAGGAACTCACCGGACAACTCACCTAAACTATTGGAAAAGGTGTAAAATTTAGGAGTCCGGTAAAAACAAAAAAGCCTGCAAACTCTTGATTTGCAGGCTTTTAGCTGATTTTGGTATTCCTACCAGCAGAGAGTGAGGGATTCGAACCCCCGGACCTGTTACAGTCAACGGTTTTCAAGACCGCCGCGTTCGACCACTCCGCCAACTCTCTGTCTTAATTCGTGTACAAAAGTAGGGCACTGCCCCGAACTTTCAAAACTATACGTCAAAATTTTTCTTCAGTTTAGAGCAGGTATGCTCAACACATTGATCCTCAAATTAAAAATTTTCTATTCCGGCATTTCCTGCATGCACAAGTATAAACCTTATGCTTTTATACTTGCCATTTTACCTGAATGGGTGGTGGGGGTGCGTACCAGGCGCTTTGTGACCGTATCGATGCTGACGTTGATCTCGAAGCCAAGTATGAGGATCATGGAAACGAAGTCGAGCCAGATCATCAAACCGATCAGGGCGCCCATGGAGCCGTAGAACTTGTTGTAGGTGTCGAAAGCGCTGATGTAGAGCGAAAAGGCCATCGACACCAGGAAGATCAGCACCGTGGCCACCACCGCTCCTGCCGAGAAGAAGGGCCATTTATCCTCTATGGCCGGCACAAAATAGTAGATAAGCGAGGTAGCCAGCAGGAAGAGCAGCACAATAGCCACATACTTGAGAATCACCAGCAAGGTATACGTATAGCTCTCCGTCACCACCTCATAAAACACCAATACATCCAGTATCCACTGCCCAAAAAAGATAGCGGCCACCGCCGTCAGCAAGATCATACTGAGCACGACGGTAAGTATGGTAGCGATCAGGCGTTTACGCAGGTAAGTGCGTTTGTAGAAAGTATGGTACTTCTTGTCGAAGGCATCCATCAAAGACATAATGCCGTTGGTGGACAGCACCAGCGCGAACAGGAAACCAAAGGAGAGCAAGCCTCCACGGGGCTTGTTCACAATGTCCTCGATCGTGCCATAGGCCACGGTATACATCTCTTCGGGCAGTACATCGGCGATGAAGTCGAGGATGCTCTCACCCAGGTCCAGCGACAGGATGCTGGGGATGTAGGGGATGAGCGTGAAGAGGAAGATGATCGTTGGAAAGGTGGCCAGCGTAAAGTTGAAGGCCATGTACGAGGCGCGCTTGGTGATCGAGTCCAGGCGCAGCTCCCCTATCAGCACATCGGCCACATCATATACCGAAAACTTGCCATTGTTGAACCGCCACCGTTTGAGGAAAACGATGAACTTGCGGTAGGCGCGGCGGCGCTTCAGGTATTGCTGGTTCAGCCTCATTAACTAAAATACGGATCTAACTTCTCGTGTATGAGCGCGGGGATCTCCGTTGGGCGGCCTGACTTCATGTCCACAAACACCATCAACGTTTCGCCTATGGTTAGCAGCGTGCCCTCTTCGTTTAACACCTCGTACTCAAACTTTATACGTGTGCCGTGCGGCCTGCTTTTTACAAACAGCTTGATCGTGAGCAGGTCATCATACTTGGCAGGGCGGATAAACTTGCTCTTCAGCTCCAAGACCGGCATCATGGTACCCGTGGCCTCCATCTCTTTATACTCTATACCCAGGCGGCGGAAAACTTCGGTACGGGTTACCTCAAAATAGGCGGCGTAGTTGCCGTGGTACACGTAGCCCATCTGGTCGGTTTCGGCATAGCGCACGCGTAGCTGTATGTCGGATGCAAACATAGTTTTATTGTTGATTGCTAATAGTTGATTGTTTGAATACTATACGAGAGACTTTATTTTTATTATTGAAAAGTATAAAACCACCATCGGAGGCACAAATTTATACTTCATCTGGTCTCCAACAATTAGCAATTAACAACCAACAATTAAGCTTACCTCATAATATTCCGCTCGTTCAGGGCGCGGTGGAAGCGGCGCGCGTTGGCTTGGTGCTCGGCCACGGTGGTAGCGAAGGCGTGGTAGCCGGAGAAATCCTCCCGGGCGCAGAAGTACAGGTAGCTGTGCTCCTCCGGATTCAGCACAGCATCGATGCTGGAGATAACCGGCACATTGATGGGGCCGGGCGGCAGCCCTTTATACTTATAGGTGTTGTAAGGCGAGTCGTGCACCAGGTGCTTGTTGAGCACGCGGCGGATCGTAAAATCGCCCACGGCAAACACAACGGTAGGGTCGGCCTGCAGCAGCATGCCGCGCTGCAGGCGGTTCAAATACACGCCGGCCACGCGCGGCTTCTCGTCGCTCTTCAGCGTCTCGGCCTGCACAATGGAGGCCAGCGTGGATACCTGCTGCGGCGTCAGCCCCAGCTTCTCGGCCTTAGCTCTGCGCTCTTCTGTCCAGAACCTGTCATACTCTTTCTTCATGCGCTCCATCAGCTCCGGCGCCGTTATCGTCCAGTACACCTGGTAGGTGTTGGGGATGAACATGCTCACGATGTTGGTGGTGTCGAAGCCGAAGGTCTGCAGGTAGGCTGGGTCGTTTAGCAGGCTGTCCAGTTCCTGCTCGCTTGCTTCCAGGTCAGCAGCCAGCTTAGTGGCCAGCTGGCTGCGCAGGCGCACGTTGCTGAACGTGAGGTTAAGCGGGGTTTGCTCGCCCAGGCGCAGCACCCCGATCAGCTGGCGGTTGTTCCAGCCATGCTCCAGTTTGTAGCGGCCGGGCTTCACGAGCTTGTCGTAATCCATCAGTTTGGACATAAAGCGCAGCGAGAGCCTGTCGATGATCACGCCGCTTGCCTCCACGGAGTCCATGGCTTGCTTATAGGTCGCTCCTGTCGGGATGAGCACATACACATCACGTTCCTTGGTGTCCACGTTCATGGTGTACATGATCTGGTAGGCATAGTAGGAGAAGCTCACAAACAGGAACATGCCTAAGGCTATCAGGCTGGGCACCAGCCTGCTCTTTTTCTTGCGCTTCCGCTTTGCAATCGGGTTATTGACTTCGTTGGCCATAGTGTAAGTAAAAGGCGCGGACAAGGTTTTAGGTTCCGCCACCTTATTTTGAGGCCTCAAAAATAGCACATCCGCAGCTAATTAAGAATGCTCGGCCGCTAAAATGCCTTTTATACTTGCCTAAAGCATAGACCTGACCGCAGTTACAAGTATAAATCCTGCAAGGGGTGCTGCAACGGCACTTTGTTAACGGAATCTGGGAGCCGGCTATTTTATCCTCGCCGGGGCAATGTTGCAACATCACCTCCCCCATATCCAAAAAATACCACAACTGTACCGTAATTAGCGCCAGAGTTTATAAATTTGAGGAAACTAACCTAAAAGCTGTACATACATTTATACCCATAATATGGCAGGAGACATCAGACAGGCCCAGATCCAAACCCTTGAGCGCAAAAACGCCGAAGCCCTTCTTGGCGGTGGGAAGGAAAGAATTGAGGCTCAGCACAAGAAAGGCAAACTGACAGCCCGTGAGCGCATTCACCTCCTCATGGACGAAGGCTCTTTCGAGGAGATCGGCAAGTTCGTGATGCATCGCTCCAAAGACTTTGGCCTCGACAAGCAGTACTTCCTGGGCGATGGCGTGGTAACCGGCTACGGCACCATCAATGGCCGTCTGGTGTATGTGTTCTCGCAGGATTTTACCGTGCTGGGCGGCTCGCTGTCTGAGACTCATGCCGAGAAGATCGTGAAGATTATGGAGCTAGCCATGAAGAACGGTGCTCCGGTCATCGGCCTCAACGACTCCGGTGGGGCGCGAATACAGGAGGGTGTGGTGTCGCTGGGTGGCTATGCTGATATCTTCTACCGCAACACGCTCGCCTCCGGCGTCATCCCGCAGATCTCGGCCATCATGGGCCCATGCGCGGGCGGCGCTGTCTACTCCCCCGCCATCACCGACTTTATCATGATGGTGGAAGACACGTCTTACATGTTCGTGACCGGCCCTAACGTGGTGAAGACGGTAACGCACGAGGAGGTGACCTCCGAGGAGCTGGGCGGCGCCAGCACCCACAGCACCAAGAGCGGCGTAACGCACTTCTCCTGCGCCAACGAGGTAGAGTGCATCACCTATATCAAAACCCTTTTGAGCTACATCCCGCAGAACTGCGAGGAGTTGCCCCCATCGCTGCCATACGAGCCGCAGGCCGACGAAACCCGCGAGGTGCTCGACACCATCATCCCCGAGAATCCGAACCAGCCGTACGATATCCGCGAGGTGATCGAGGGCATTATCGATGCTGATTCTTTCTTTGAGGTGCACAAGAACTTCGGGGAGAACATCGTAGTAGGCTTTGCCCGACTGGGTGGCCGCAGCATTGGCATTGTGGGCAACCAACCTGCCGTGCTGGCCGGCGTGCTCGATATTAACGCCAGCACCAAAGCCGCCCGCTTCGTGCGCTTCTGCGACAGCTTCAACGTTCCGCTTCTAGTTCTAGAGGACGTCCCGGGCTTTTTGCCGGGTACCGACCAGGAGTGGCGCGGCATCATCACCAACGGTGCTAAGCTGCTCTATGCCTTCTGCGAGGCTACGGTTCCGCGTATCACCGTGATTACGCGCAAAGCTTACGGCGGCGCCTACGATGTAATGAACTCCAAGCATATTGGGGCCGACATGAACTTTGCCTGGCCGACAGCCGAGATCGCCGTCATGGGCGCGCAGGGCGCTGCTGAGATCATCTTTAAGCGCGAGATTGCGCAGGCAGAGGATCCGGAGGCCAAGCTGGCCGAGAAGGTACAGGAGTACAAGGAGAAGTTCGCCACACCGTACCGCGCCGCGCACCGCGGCTTCATCGACGAGGTGATCATGCCGTCGGAAACAAGGGCCAAATTGATAAAGGCGTTTAAGATGTTGGAAAACAAGGCAGTAACGCTGCCACGCAAGAAGCACGGAAACATTCCGTTGTAATTATTACTTATACTACACTTTGGCCTTTGCGTAAGGATAAGCTTTAACGATGCGCGGGCCTCTATGAAATCAGACACTAACTAAACCACCATCACCTTACATGAGACAAGAATCTTTTGATTTTCTACAGAAATACCTGAACAACTCCTCCCCCACCGGCTTCGAGTCGGAGGGCCAGAAACTGTGGCTGGAGTATGTAAAGCCATACATTGACGAATATTTTGTTGATACCTACGGCACCGTGGTAGGCGTTATCAACCCACAGGCCGAATATAAAGTAGTGATTGAGGCCCATGCCGACGAGATCAGCTGGTTTGTGAACTACATCACACCGGAAGGCTACATTTACCTGAAGCGCAACGGTGGTTCCGATGCTCTGATTGCCCCATCTAAAAGGGTAAATATTTATACTGCCAAAGGTGTGGTGAAGGCGGTATTCGGCTGGCCGGCCATACATGTGCGCAAGGTGGAGAACGACAAAGCTCCGACCATCGAAACCGTGTTCCTGGACTGCGGCGCCAGCAACCGTGAGGAAGTGGAGAAAATGGGCATCCACGTGGGCTGCGTAGCTACGTTTGAAGACGAGTTCACCGTAATGAACGACCGCTACTATGTGGGTCGTGCGCTGGATAACCGCATCGGGGGCTTTATGATTGCCGAGGTGGCACGCCAGCTTAAAGAAAATGGCAACCAGCTGCCTTTCGGGCTTTACATCGTGAACTCGGTGCAGGAAGAGATTGGCCTGCGTGGCGCCGAGATGATTGCGCACCGCATCAAGCCGGACGTGGCCATCATCACCGACGTAACCCACGACACGCAGTCGCCGATGTATGATAAGAAGAACAGCGGCGACATCCACTGCGGCAAAGGGCCAGTGATTGCCTACGGCCCGGCTGTGCAGAACAATGTGCGCGACCTGATTATCCGCACCGCGCAAGAGAAGGAGATTCCGTTCCAGCGCTCGGCTGTTTCACGTGCAACCGGCACCGACACCGATGCCTTTGCCTACTCCAACGCCGGCGTGGCTTCTGCCCTTATCTCGCTGCCGCTCAAATACATGCACACCACGGTGGAGACTGTGCATAAAGACGACGTGGACAACGTGATCAAGATGATCTACGAAACCATACTTAAGATTCAGGACAAGCAGGATTTCCGCTACCTGACCTAAGCCATCACTTTTAGCCAAGTGAAAACCCTCGCAGCGCCAACACCTTAAGGCCTGTGAGGGTTTTGTTTTTCTACCCTGTCCTGCGTATGTTCAGGTAACGTTCAACCATTCATACTTTACCACCGTGACTTTCACCGACCAGATGGGCCACCAGATCACGCTGTCGCAGCCGCCGCAGCGCATTGTATCGCTGGTGCCATCCCAAACAGAGCTTCTATTCGACCTGGGCTTAGCCGACCGGGTGGTGGGCGTGACCAAGTTTTGCATCCACCCCAAAGAGCAGATAAAGCAGAAGGCAAAGATCGGCGGCACCAAGAATTTTAATCTCGAAAAGATTGATGACCTGCAGCCCGACCTGATCATCGGCAATAAGGAAGAGAACTATAAGGATGGCATTGAGGCTTTGCAGCAGAAGTATAAGGTATGGATGAGCGATATCTATACCCTGGAGGATGCGCTGGAGATGCTGCGGCAGGTTGGCAGGTTAACAGGCATGGAGGCCAGAGCCACAGAACTGGAGCAAAGTATAAAACAGGGTTTTGAGCAGCTGCAGCCGGTACAGCCAGGCATCAAAACGGCTTACTTTATCTGGCGGAAGCCTTACATGGCCGTGGGCAGCCACAACATCATCGACCACATGCTTGGCCGCTGTGGCTTTATGAACGCCTTTGGCGATTCGGAACGCTACCCGGAGATTTCGCCGGAGCAACTGCAGCGGGCCAATCCACAGCTCATACTTCTATCATCGGAGCCTTATCCCTTTAAAGAAAAGCATGTAGCCGAGTTTCAGGAGCTGTGCCCGCAGGCAAGTATAAAAGTGGTGGACGGCGAGATGTTCAGCTGGTACGGCAGCAGGCTGGCCAAAGCTCCGGCTTATTTGCAGCGGGTAGTGGAGGAGGTAAAAAATCACTATCTTAAATAATCCTCTTTATACTTTACAGCTTTATGGAAGAAGGAACAGGCATTGGTGAAATTTTCATCTATGAAACAGAGGCTGGGCAGGCCGCTATTGATGTTACACTCCAACAGGAAACAGTATGGCTGACGCTAAACCAGCTTTCTGAGTTATTTGGAAGAGATAAGTCTGTTATGTCTCGGCATCTAAAGAATATTTTTCAGTTAGAAGAGCTAATTCGTGATGCAGTTGTTGCAAAATTTGCAACAACTGCATCTGATGGCAAAACTTACCAAGTAGACTACTATAACCTAGACGTGATCATCTCAGTGGGCTACAGGGTTAACTCAAAACGCGGCACCCAATTCAGGATTTGGGCTACCAACGTGCTGCGCACGCACCTGGTAGAGGGTTATACCTTAAATGAAAAGCGGCTGCGGGAGCAGGCTCAGAAGTATAACGACCTGAAGCAAACGGTGAAGCTGCTGCAGAACGTGATGCAGCGAAAAGAATTGACCAGCGATGAAAGTGCAGGCTTGCTACAGGTTATCAGCGACTACACGTATGCCCTTGATGTGCTGGACGATTACGACCATCAACGTCTGACTATTACGGGCACACATAGGCAGGAGCTTTTCAGGATCACCTATAGGAGCGCCATGGCAGCCATCCGAACGCTAAAAGAAAAGTTTGGGGGCTCTGAGCTATTTGGGCGGGAGAAAGACCAAAGCTTTCAAAGCTCGATCAACACCATTTATCAGTCTTTCGATGGAGAAGATTTATATCCTTCGACCGAGGAAAAAGCGGCTAACCTGCTATACTTTGTCGTCAAGAACCACTCCTTTTCAGATGGCAATAAACGAATTGCGGCTTTCCTGTTTGTGTGGTTTATGGAGAAAAACCAGCTGCTCTACGATGCAGAGGGCCGGAAACGAATTGCCGATAATGCGCTTGTTGCCCTTACACTGCTGATAGCAGAAAGTAACCCTTCGGAAAAGGATATGATGGTAAAGGTAATCGTGAACCTCATCAACCAACAGAACTAACTAACCCGCTACAATTTCCGCAGCACCTGCCGCGCCCTTTCCGACACAGCCTCAAAGTATGCCTTGTCTGCCTGCACCTCCTCAGCTGTTTTTCCCAGCACCTCCCGCCTGTTCATCGGGTCTGCCAGCGAGGTGAGGGTGATGGTTTTTCGGAGCCGCTGCTTTTTCTCAAAACTTATACTTCCCAGGCTCAGCCCTTCGAGCCGCTGAACCAACGTTTCCCTGAAATCCTTCTGCTCCACCGCTTCTTCTTCCAGCAGGCGCATGATAGCCGTTACGGCCTCGTCTTCGAAAGGAGACGCCACCGCAACGGTAATCAGTTCTTTTGTAGAAGGTAAAGGCAGTCTGATCAGCAGCTCGTAGCCCCCACCACGTTGCTCGCCAGCGGTGGTGTAGCACTTCATCCAGAACCTGCCAGCAGCATCCTTATACACAGCCGCCAAGCCGCCTGCCGCCTCTTCCATCAGCTGCATGTTGCTCAGAAGCTGCTCTATCAGCCTGGCGTCTCCGTATAATTTCCGCTCCTGCACGGGCTCTCTATGCTTTATACTTTATCTCAAAGCCCACCTTCTCCAGGTCCTCCCAGAAGCGGGGATATGACTTGCGCACCACACTTGGCTCCTGTATCTCCACGGGCTGCAGCAGGGCCAGCGGGGCAAAGGCCATGGCCATACGGTGATCCTGGTAAGTGCGGAACGACAGCTCTTTCTTCTGCAGAATGCCCGGCTTCAGGTGAAACACGCCCGGCGTTACCTCCTGCAGCGATGCGTTCAGGCTCAGGACTTCTATCTGCAGCGCCTGGATACGGTCCGTCTCCTTGATGCGCAGGCTCTCCAGCCCCGTCATGTCAACCGCTATCCCCATGCCGGCGCACAGGGCTACCACTGTTTGGGCAAGGTCCGGGCAGTCGGAGAAGTCGAGGGAAATATGGTGCTCGTGCTCTTTCTTCAGCAGCCTTACGCCGCCTTCAATAAACTCGGTATATACTCCCAGGCGGTACATGATATCCACAATGGCGCGATCGCCCTGGAACGATTGCTCCTTGAGGCCCAGCAGCGTGATGTCTGCCTCCTGGGCAAGCGCCACTAAACTGTACCAGTAGCTTGAAGCCGACCAGTCAGACTCCACGGTAAACGCTGCGGATTTATACTTCTGCGGCTTCACGGTGATGGTGTTTCCGGAGAAATCGGCTGTTACGCCAAAGTGCTGCATCAGCGAGAGCGTCATCTCGATGTAGGGCCGTGAGCCGATCTTGCCCTCCAGCTCCAGCTCCAGCCCCTCTGGCAGCAAAGGCGCGATCATCAGCAAAGCCGAGATATACTGGCTGCTGATGTCGCTGCGCACTTTCAGGTATTTTTGGCCGCTGCCCTTAAAGCCATTTAGCTTCAGGGGCGGGTATCCCTCCTCCCCCAGGTATGCTATACTTGCCCCCAGTTCCCGTAGCGCCTCCACCAGAATCTTTATCGGGCGCTGGCACATGCGCTCGGTGCCTGTCAGGGTTTTCTGTTGACCTGTTACGGCGTAGTAGGCTGTCAGGAAACGCATGACAGTGCCGGCATCTTCGGCGTCTATGGTTTCGGCATCGCTCTTTAGCAGGCGCTGGAGCAGTTGCGTGTCGTTGGCTTCGGAGAGGTTGTGCAGCTGCGACTCCTGCCCCGACAAGGCGGCGATTATGAGGGCACGGTTGGCTTCGCTCTTAGAGGCAGGTAGTTTTATACTTCCGGTCAGTATGCCGGTAGGGTGGTAAAGGGTGAGGCTTTGGCTCATAGTAAGGTATAGTAGCGTAGTGATTCAACAATTTCCTGCACCGTGATGGGCTGGTCGTATACAGTCTTGCCAATGCCTTGCAGCAGGGTGCAGTTGATGGTGGAGCGGGTGTTTTTCTTGTCCTGCAGGGCGAGCAGGGCTATTTGTTGGATATCCTGTTCCGTGAGCTTTACCTTCTCATAAATGGTCGCCAAGAAAGTCTCGATCTTATCCAGCTCTTCGGAAGAGAGCAGCTCATATTTTTTGCTGATCCAGGCCTCGCAGAGCATGCCCACCGCCACCGCCTCGCCGTGCAGCAGGGCTCGCTCCGGTTGCTCCAGTAAATAGCTCTCCACGGCGTGGCCCACGGTATGGCCAAAGTTCAGGATCTTGCGCAGGCCGCCCTCCAGCGGGTCCTGCTCCACTACCCTGGACTTTATATTGACAGAGTGGCGGATCAAGCCTTCCCAATCTTCCGTGAACAGGCCGATGTGGCGCTGCTCCATAAAAGCATCGGCGTCGGCAATCAGCCAATGCTTTACAATCTCTGCGTAGCCGGACTTTACCTCGCGCTGCGGCAGCGTCTGCAGGAAAGCCGGGTTGATGAACACCGCCTGCGGCTCCTGGTACACCCCGATATGGTTTTTGAGTCCGTGGAAATCGATGCCGGTTTTGCCGCCCACGCTGGCATCTACCTGCGCCAGCAAGGTGGTAGGCACCTGCACGAAGAAGATGCCGCGCTTAAACACGGCCGCGCAGAAGCCCCCCATATCGCCGATCACGCCGCCGCCCAAATTCACCAGCACCGACCAGCGGTCCAGGTTCAGCTCCGTCATGCGCTGCCAGATGTGCTCACAGGTCTGCAGGGTTTTATGTTCCTCCCCGCTTTGGATCTGGATGATGTCGTGCTCAGGCAGGTATGGCTTTAGGATGGGATAGCAGTGGTGCAGCGTGTGCTCATCCACCAGCACCGCCACCTTGCTGAACGCCCGGTTCTTCAGCAGCTCCGGCAGCTGCTGAAGCGCATCCCTGCCAATATGTATGGATTCAGTCATCCTCGAGAGTTATAAAGTTTGGGAGTTGGAGAGTTGCAAGTATAAGTCGCCACTCAGTTTTGGCGATCAGGAACCAACCATTTAACCATCCAGCAATTTAGCCCTCCCCCATTTAAATTAAACATTCGCAAGCCGGCAATATAGCAACTCCGGCGTTAAACCCCATCTAAAATCTGGGTTTGTTTGCGGATAGATTCCACGTGGATCAGCTTGTAGAGTTCCTCAATGAATGCGGGGTGGAGGCCAGCATCCTCGGCCCATTCGCCGCGGGTTCTAAAAATCTCCATCCAGCGCTCCAGCTGCAGCACCTGCACATTGTTCTGCTTCTTGTATACGCCAATTTGCTCTACCAGCGCCATGCGGCGTGCCAGCGCAGCAATAACGTCGTGATCGGCAGCGTCGATCTGCAGGCGCAGCTCCTCGGCCCGGTTTACCAGCTCGGCGTCATCGTAATTGGTTTTGCGCACCTGCAGTTTGGCTAGTATGGCTTTCAGCCCCTCAGGGGTTACCTGCTGCTCCGCATCGCTCAGCGCCTTTTCAGGGTTCAGGTGCGTCTCGATCATCACGCCATCATACCCCAGATCCAGCGCCTTCTGCGACACCGGGAAGATTAGCTCGCGCTTGCCCCCAATGTGGCTGGGGTCCACGATAACCGGCAGGTTCTGGTAGCGGGCCTTCAGCTCGATGGGTATCTGCCACACCGGCGCGTTTCTATACTTGAGTTTCTGGTAAGACGAAAAGCCACGGTGGATGGCCGCCAGGTCGGTCACGCCCGCATGATAAATCCGCTCAATGGCCCCGATCCACAGGGCCAAGTCCGGGTTCACCGGGTTCTTCACCATCACCGGGATATCCACGCCCCGCAGCGCATCGGCAATGTCCTGCACGGCAAAGGGGTTCACGGTGGTGCGGGCACCAATCCAGAGCACGTCGATCTCCTGCTTCAGCGCCTCCTCCACGTGGCGGGCGGTGGCTACCTCGGTAGCTACCTTCATGCCCAGCTCGCGCCTCACGCGGTGCAGCCAGGCTAGCCCCTGCGTACCCACGCCCTCAAAGCTGCCCGGACGCGTGCGCGGCTTCCAGATACCAGCCCGGAACAAATGGATGCCCAACTGCTTTAGCGCCCCGGCCGTCTGCATGACCTGCTCCTCGCTCTCGGCGCTGCACGGGCCGGCGATCACCAGCGGGTGCCCCTGGCCTTGCCGCAGCCCCGCGAAAAATGACTGTGTCGGATTAAACTTCATCAATTGCATGTGTTGTTACAAAGGTAGCCGTTGTGGTGCAAAAACGGCAGTCGCCAAAGTATAAACTAAGCTCATGTGCCCGCACCGCGGCGCCCTCCAAACGAAACAGCAAAGTGGCGGCCATGGTTTATACTTTCGGCAACGTATAAATTTAGCGCTTGCAGCCGTTGTTTATGGTTGTGTGCTAGGTCCGAAGCACTATCTTTGCACCGCTAATACAACCTTACATGAACCTGATTTCCAAAGTCTCTTTCGACGACACAGCGGTCGCCTTTTCATCCAAATCCGACGCTGAGTTATATAAAATGTTCCTGCTGTTTAAGGCCATGAACAGCAACACCTTTGTGAAGGCCGGCGGCGCCTTGCTCACCACGGCCCTGAACCTGCACCTGCCGGTTAAATTCGTCATCAAGCCGACCATCTTTAACCACTTCTGCGGCGGCGAGACCATTGAGGAGTCGGAACGTGCCATACAGGAGCTGGGCAAGTACAACATCGGCACCATCCTGGATTATTCGGTGGAGGGCGAAGGCGATGAGAAAAGCTTTGACGCCACCCGCGACGAGCTGCTGCACACCATCGAGAAGGCGCACCGCAACAAGAACATCCCTTTCTCGGTGTTCAAGATCACTGGCCTGATAGACATTAACCTACTGGAAAAGGTACAGAAGAGGCAGGAGCTCTCGGCCAGCGAGCGGGCGGCCTTTGAGCGCGGCCGTGACCGCGTGAATGCCATCTGCAGGCACTGCTACGAGCGCGATGTGCGCGTGTTCATCGATGCAGAGGAAAGCTGGATACAGGACACGATCGACAACCTGACCCTCGAGATGATGGAGCTCTACAACAAGGAGAAGGCCAACATCTACAATACCTACCAACTCTACCGCCACGACAGGCTGGATGTGCTGCAGCGAGACCATGAGAATGCCATCAAGGGGGGCTACTACCTGGGCGCCAAGCTGGTGCGCGGCGCCTATATGGAGAAAGAGCGCAGACGCGCCGCCCAGGAAGGTTACCCGAGCCCGATCAACCCGACAAAAGAGGCCACGGATAAATTGTTCGACAAGGGCCTGCGTTTCTGCGTGAAACATATTGACCGCATTGCCTTCTGCAACGGCACGCATAACGAGGCCAGCTGTTACCTGCTGATGGAACTGATGGAGGAGCACAACATTGCCCCCAACGACCCGCGCGTATACTTTGCCCAGCTCTACGGCATGAGCGACAACCTCTCCTACAACCTGGCGAATGCCGGCTACAACGTAGCCAAGTATGTGCCTTACGGCCCGGTGGTGGAGGTGATGCCTTACCTGCTGCGCCGCGCCAACGAGAACACCGCCATAGCCGGCCAGAGCAGTCGCGAGTTTAGCCTGATCAAAAGCGAGATTGAGCGCCGTAAGAAAGCGAGGAAATAAAAACAGGAATGCCGGCTAACGTATAAGCCGGCATTCCTGTCTAAAAGAAGAAGTACGTATCGGTTGGCCTTAAAAAGCGACGGGCCTTGCGCAAGTTGCACAAGGCCCGTCGTGTGTTTCAGAACTATAAGCTATTCGCCGTAGTTCCTGCTACAACTACTCGATTACAGTAGAGTCAGCCTCAACAGCAGCAGAATCATCTTCTACTACTACTTCTTCCTCAACAACTGGAGTCTCTTCTACAACCTCAGTCTCTACAGCTTCAGTTTCAGTAGTTGCTTCTTCGTTGCAAGCAGTGAAAGTAACAAGAGCAAGAGCTACGATAGCGAATTTGAATAAATTTTTCATTTTTGTGTTTGTGATTAAGTGTTTTGGTTTCGATTTTGATCTTCATACCCAAAACCGGCAGAGGTAACCCTGCCTTCTGAAATTTTTTAAAAATATTTTTTCGATGGGTTACAAAGCGCCCCTAAGCGTATTAAAATTTGACTGGAATGAAGAAGAGTTTGTATGAGACGGATGAGGCGGTGATCGAAGGCATCCGGCGCAGCGACGAGAGAGCGCTGGCTTACCTGTACAAACTATACTTCCCGATGATCTCTCACTTTATTTTGAGCAACAGCGGAACCGATGACGAGGCCAAGGACATTTACCAGGAAGGCGTTATCGTGTTCTATGAGAAGATACGGGACAATAGCCTGGAACTGACCTGCCAGATCAAGACCTACCTGTATTCGGTATGCCGAAGGCTCTGGCTGAAGCGCCTGGCGGAGAAAGGCCGCTATGCCACCAAACTCGACGAGACCGACAACTTCGTGCCCGTGGAGGAGGACACCCAGCGCCATGAGGAGCAGGAAAGGCAGTTCGGAGTGATGGGCGATGCCCTGGAGCAGCTCGGGGAGCCGTGCCGCAGCCTGATTGAGGACTATTATATACGCATGCAGAACATGCAGGACATTACCGATAAGTTTGGCTACACCAACACCGATACAGCCAAGAACCAGAAGTATAAATGCCTGCAGCGCCTGAAGAAGATATTTTTTGCTACCTATAAACCTGAAGTATAACCAGGTAAACACTTTTCTGGGAGAAGACTAAGATGTTAGAGTACCGCGCATACGAAGAGATTGAACGCTACCTGAACGGCCAGATGACCGCTGAGGAGAAGGCTGGCTTTGAGGCCTTGCTGCGTGCTGATGTACGCTTGGCAGAGCAGGTACGTGAGCACCGGCAAATGCTGCAGGCCTTGAAAGGCTATGGCAAGCGCCAGCACCTGCGCCAGCAGCTTAACCTCCTCCACCATGAGATGGAGGCCGGACAGCAGGCCAACACCCCGAACCGCTGGAAAGTATACTGGAACCGCCAGAAGCAGACAATTGCCGTGGCCGCCAGTGTTTCCCTGCTCTCGGTGTTCGGCACGCTCTGGAGCGTGCAGCAGATGAAGGCGCCGGTAAAGCAACAGACAGCCCGTTATGTGGAGTTACGCCGTGAGGTGGAGCGCCTGAAAAAAGCCCAGACCGCCATCATAAATGGCATTAACGATGCCAGCAAGCCCGCGCCCCCGCGCCCAGCCACCTTTAGTGGCACCGGCTTCGCTATCTCCGCCGATGGGTATGTGGTGACCAGCTCGCACGTAGTAGAGGGCGCCGATTCTATCATGATCGAAAATAAGGCCGGCCTGAAGTATAAGGTGAGCGAAGTCTACCGCGATGAGATACACGACCTCTCTATACTGAAAATAGCAGACGAAAACTTTGAGGGCTTCGGCAAACTGCCTTATACCTTCAAGGATATTGAGAGCGAGCTGGGCGAGCGTGTGTTTACGCTGGGCTACCCGCGCGAGGACATCGTGTTTGGCGAAGGCTCACTGAGCTCTGCCTCCGGCTTTGAGGGCGATACAACAGCCTACCAGATCTCCATTCCGCTTAACCCCGGCAACAGCGGCGGTCCGCTGCTGGATGATAAGGGCAACCTGATCGGCGTGATCAGTGGCAAGCAGGCGGGGCAGGAAGGTGCGGCCTTCGCCATTAAATCAGCTTACCTGCTGCAGTTGATTGAGGAGCTGGCAAGCGCCGGCCAGGTGCAGCCAGTAGCGTTACCAAAAAATAATGCACTTTCCGCCCAAAGCAGGCCTCAGCAGCTGAAAAAACTAAAAGACTACATATTTATAGTGAAGGTGTATAATTAATTAGTAAGAGGCTATAACCCTCTGGTTCAGTTGCACTCTAACTAAGTATAGGGGTATAAAAATAAACGCCTAACCTCAACATTTTCAGCGCTTATCAGTTATATTATTATAGTTGGAATTATTACTCATTTTGATGAGCAACTATTTTAAAATCTGAAAAGCTATGAAAAAGAGAACGATTATACCGATGGCTCTTGCTGCCACCATGCTATTTGGCTTTGGCTGCGCGAGCTCTAATGACGCAACGAACGACACTACCGCTATGGACGATGACATGACCATGAGTGAGACACAGACCATGGCCGGCGATGACCCTGAGACAGTAGTAGTGGAAGAGTCTGTAGTGGCAGTAACCCCTGTAGCCACTCTTGATGTCACTACCCTGGTGATGGAGAACACAACTGAGATCGACCAGATGTTCGAGAGCGTGGAGGACACTGAGCAGTACGATGCCCTTGAGTTGGCAAGAATGGAGCCGAACCTTTCTACCTTTGTAACACTGGTAGAGCAGTCAGGCATTAATAACGACCTGGATCGCTTAGAGGAGTTCACCCTGCTTGCCCCAACGAACGAGGCCTTCGCCAAGCTACCGAAGGAGAAGCTGGAGGCGCTTGTGCTCTCTGAGAACCAGGCCCTTCTAAAAGCCATACTGCAGGCCCACATATTACCAAACGAGGTTTCATCGCTGCAGTTCCAGAACAACACCCAAATTGAGGTAGGCGAGGATTCATACCTTCCGGTTGAGGTAGGCGTGAATAACACCAACATCCGTGTCGGTGGCGCGCAGCTGGTGAAAACCAACATAGAAGCCTCTAACGGCATGATCCACGTGATCGACAGCGTTATACTTCCCAAAGACGCACAGGACGACTCCCCTATCGGGTACTAACGCTGCTTTGGCGTAATAACCACACCGAAGGCTCTCTTATACGTATAAGGGAGCCTTCTCTATTTATAGGCATCGCGTGCATAAAAAACCTTGCGTGCATGCCTCACCCTCAAAAGAGCATCAACCATGAAAAGTACCTTTCTGCACCACCTGGCAGTTATTACCCTAACGGCAACAAGCCTTACTGGCTGCGCTCCTACCGCAAGTACAGACAGTGCGGTCGCCGTCACCCAGACCGAGACCATGGGCGGCCAGGCGGCAGCGGAGGCTGAGCCGGACACAACGGAGATTGACTATAGCCGGATGTTCGCTGAGGTGGGGAACACGGCACAGTACACGTTGGCCGAACTGGCGGCAATGGATCCGAACCTCTCCACCTTCTCCACCCTGCTGGACCAGGCAGAGCTGACCGATGCGCTGATGGCGGAGAAAAGCCTGACGTTGCTTGCCCCCACGAACCAGGCATTCTCCAGCTGGCCCCAGGACTCGGTTAACATGCTGATGAAGCCAGAGCACAAGGCCCGGCTGATCAGGCTGCTGCAGGCCCACTTGCTATTGCGGGAAACCAGCTCCCTAGGCCTGAGCAACAATCAGAGTATAGAAACGAGCGGTGGCGAATACATCACTGTTAGCACAGATGATCATACGGTTACCGTTGGCGAGGCAACTATCGTACGGCCAGACATCAGGGCATCGAACGGCGTGCTGCACGTAGTGGACAAGGTGCTCCGTACCGCCGAAGGTGTTAGGGCAGATCAATAGCACATGCCCGCCTGCCTAACCTTCTTAACATTTTGCCGCTGCATCGGGTAAAAGAGATGAACCAACTTGTATAGAACATGAGAACACTTAAGATATTTGCAGCCCTCCTGGCCGCCTCCTTCGGCACTTTGGGCTGTGCCAGTACCGATACTTCTGCCACCATGGATAGCACCGTGAGCGCCGGAGGCAACACCGTAGACTCACCTGTGGAGGAGCAGGCTGTAAGGGATAACACCTCCGGGTCACAGGCCCCTATGGACCCAGACACAGACATGTCGGTGGAAGGCAACCCCAAAGATGTCGTTTCGGCCGATAATCCGATTGGCCGCCGGCCAAGTATTGTAGCACTGGCACAGCAGACACCCGAGTTGTCTACCTTCCTGGAACTGATAAAGGCAGCCGACATGGTCACCATACTGGAGAGCCCCGCCCCCTACACGGTGTTTGCCCCTACCAATGCTGCCTTTGATGCCTTGCCAGCCGGTACGGTAGAAGTCCTTAAACAGCCAGGCAACCAACTTGAACTGCAAAGAATCATACAGTCGCACGTACTACCGAACCGCATCACCACAGATGAGATGCAGGACAATATGCCTATGATGACAGCTTATGGCGAAGAGGTGATCGCCACCCGGAACGGCGGCACGCTTAAGGTAGGGAACGCCACAGTTCTAAAATCAGATATTCAAGCCTCCAACGGCATTGTACACATTGTGGATAAGGTACTTGCCCCACCTGCAGAACAAGAGTAGCAAGCGACACTTCGTAACTATAGGCGGCCCTTACCCGTTAAGAATAACCACGCCGGCAAATGCATTTAAGTAGCTGCCGGCAATACTTGAACAAATAAACCAAAACTAAAAAAGCTATGGTAGACAGAACTGATAAAGCGGGCATGATGACCGCAATGTTTAGAGACAGAGAGAGTGCAGAGCGCGCCTACGACGAACTACGTGCACGCGGCTATGATAAAGACGAAATAAACGTGGTGATGTCCGAGGAGGGCAGAAAGCGCCACTTCTCAGGAGAGGACAAGGATGACACAACAGAGCTTGGTAACAAGTCGCTGGAGGGCACCGGTGCCGGATCGGCTATTGGTGGTACCCTGGGTGCTATTATAGGTGCCGTGGCAGCCATTGGTACCTCCGTGGCGATTCCGGGCCTTGGCCTGGTGGTGGCCGGTCCGTTGGCGGCTGGTCTGGCTGGCGCTGGTGCCGGCGGCCTGACAGGTGGCCTGATCGGTGCGTTGATCGGAGCCGGTATACCTGAGGAGAGAGCCAAGGTATATGAGACTGGTGTAAAAGAGGGTAACATCGTGCTGGGCTTCAAGCCGCACAATCCGGAGGATGTTCGTTACTTTGAAACGCATTTCCAGAGCAACAGAGGAGAGCATATCTATTATTAACAGGTAACCGCACCTCACAAATAGTAAGCGCCGGGCGCTGCCAAGTACAGGCGGCGCCCGGCGCTTTTGCGTTTCCTCCTCCCAGCACCACACACTATACACAACTTTACATATTTTATATGTATAATATTAATTACTTTTGATAGTACAAAGTGGTTTGGCTTAAAGTATAAAATACCTACCATTGATGTAAATAGGAATTAAAAAAGTTTGTCTGGGCCTAAAAGTATACAATAAGGTCTAAGATTGTCGTTATAACACAAAATGTAAAAACCATGGCAGGCCTTACCCAAGGCTCGCCTCCTTACTTTCATAGAAGACTTAAAGCGAGTGCACACAGCTACACCCTATAAGCAGTAAGAACCCTTATGTATAAGTTACAACACATTCTTATTATAGATGATGACCAGATCAACAGTCTATTCTCTCAGATCATATTAGAGGATGCCGATGTGAGCAGCCTGGTATCTACCTGCCAAAGCGTTCCGGAGGCGCTCGACTTCCTGCGGGCTGCCGAAACCATGGAGGAAACCGCCTTTCCCGACCTCATCCTGCTCGACATTAGCATGCCCTCTATGGACGGCTTCGATTTCCTGGACCGCTACTATGCCTTGGGGTACAACGAGCGGCACAAGACGTTTATCTCCATGTTCACCTCCTACGACGAGCAGGACCACCTGCAGCGCGCGCGCAAGTATGAGGTGGTGGTAGGGTTTATCACCAAGCCGCTGTCTCTCCCGACACTTCACAATATACTTGCGCTCCAGGACAGCACCCGCGCAGAAAACAATTTGCCATAGTTTCGTATGCAGTAGGGTATAACAATATCATATCCTAACATAAAGAACTATGAGAAACACATGGATAGCCATCTGGTGCGCGGCAGGCGCCTTCCTGTTTGCCTCCTGCGACTCCGGATCTGGCGAAGAGACCACCACCGCCGAAACCACCTCCCAGACAGCCACGGTAGCCGGCACCGACTCCACCCTTACTGAAGACAAGCAGGAGCTGATGCAGTTTGCGGCCCGCAACAACATACTGCAGGTAGAACTCGGCAAGTTGGCAGCCGCACAGGGCGCCTCAGACGCCGTGAAGACCTATGGCCAGAACCTGGTAGACTGGTATACAACCAAGCAGGAGGAGTTACGGGAGCTTTCGCAGCAGTACGGCGTCAGCCTGCCACAGCAGCTGGAGGAGGAGGGCAAGGAGCACCTGACCGAGCTACGCGAGGCGGAGAACTTTAACGAGGAGTACTGGGAACAGCTGACGGAGGCGCAGCAAGAGGCCATTGATAAGTTCGACGACGGTCTGAAAGACATAGAGGAGGCGGATGCCACCGCATTTTCGGTGTGGGCCCGCAACACCCTGAAGGAGCTGCAGGCGCAGTACGAGCAGGCCAAGGGCCAGGAAGTAGAGCTTAAGCGCAGTGACACAGGCCTGAACCTTGACAACTAAGGATACGTCCGTATTTATAAAGTATAAAAGGCATGGAGGCCGGGGATTCCCCGGCCTCCATGCCTTTTATACTTTTCACAGTACCTCTTTCAGTTTGCCCCAGGTGTGCTGTGCCAGCAGTTTCTGCCCTTCCGCGTTCGGGTGTACCCCGTCGGGCAGGTTCAGGAGGCGGTTGCCGGCCACACCCTCCAACAGAAAGGGGATAAAGTGGGTATTATTCTGTAGCGCCAGCTCCCTGAACAGCTTCCGGAACTCCGCGGCATAGCGCCCCGGCACGATATCCGGAATCTCCATCCCTGAAAGGATGATCTTTACCTCCGGGTACTTTTGGCGCACTTTGTTGATGATCTCCTGCAGGTTCTGGCTGGTTTCGCGGGCAGGTATACCGCGCAGGCCGTCGTTGGCACCAAGTGCAAGTATAAAAACTGCGATGGGCTCGTGCAGCCAGCGGTCTATGCGGTGCACGCCGCTGGCGGTGGTATCGCCGCTCAGGCCGCCATTTAAAACTCTATAGCCCGTGTACCCCTCCTGTTGCAGCTGCTCCTGCAGCAAGCTGGGGTATGCTTTCGCAGCAGGTAAGCCGTAGCCAGCTGTCAGGCTGTCTCCGAATATAAGTATGTTCTTCATGTAATAGCTGATTCTGTGTCTGCAAAATGTGGCAATTTCCCTGCCACACTTGCTAAAACAAAAAGGGTTGCCATTAGTTGGCAACCCTTTTTGTTTTAGTTGATTTATACTCCTAGTCGGCTGATTTTTCCATCTGGCGCAGGCGCTCGCAGGTGGCCAGGGAGGCTTGTTTCTGCTTCTCCACCATCTGTACTACATTCTGCGGAAGCTCCGCCCTGTGGTCCAGGGCATCGTTATAGGCTTTCTGGGCCCACTCCTCGCCCGTAATGTTGGACTTGATCACTTCCTCCTCATCGTTGCCGGCTACCGTGTTCTTCACATCCATCCAGCCACGGTAGAGCTTCCCCTTCGCGGTGGTGTTGGTTTGTGTATTGCCGCCCATCTGGCTGATGGTACTGTTGATCTCGCTGGAGAACTGGCGGCTCTGGTTCATCAGGTCCTTGTAGTAAGACTGGTGCGCCGGATCTTTCGTGATCTCGGCGGCATGCTTATAGCCCTCAATTCTATCGTTTACAAACTGATTAAGTTCCTGTAAAACATCAATGGTTCTTTCGTTGTTATTCATAGCTGTTACGTTTTGGTTTATACTTACGGAAACGAAAAAAGCCGTCCATCAGTTATAATATCAGCCGCCGCACCACGTATGGTACTTTAAGGTGGCCTCTGTTGTGGGATGTAGCCTTGCGTAGCTATGATAAAAAGTTTTTTTCACCTACATTACATGCTTAACCATGCCAAAGCGCGTAAGCGGCATCACTTTTGCAATCTAACCTGTAGTTCAACGTAATAAATAGATGATATCATTGACAACTCGCTTTAAAATCATACTGTCGGTACTGGCCGTCATCCTCGTGACGGGCTCCTTCATACTCTATAAAAACGGCAACACACCTGAGGGTAAGAACGAGATCCTGATCAAAGCCTTGATGCAGGGCCTTAGCTCCGGCCACTACCAACCTGAAAAAGTAGACGACGCCTTCTCTAAGAAGGTATTTAAACTATACCTGGAGCGCCTGGATTACAACAAGAAGTTCCTGCTTGCCTCTGATGTGCAGCAGTTACGAAAGTATGAAACAGCCATCGACGATGAGTTGCGTCAGGGTTCGTTCCAGTTCTTTGACTTGTCTGCCGATCTGATTGAGCAGCGCACCAAGGACTCTGAGGCCTACTACAAAGAGGTCCTGGCCAAGCCTTTTGACTTTTCCACGAACGAGCAGATTGAGCTGGACGGCGAGAAGCTGTCCTTTGCCAAAAGCAAGGACGAACTGAAGGAAGCATGGCGCAAGCAGCTCAAGTACCAGACGCTGGTTCGCCTGGTAGATATGCAGAAGGAGCAGGAGAAGAAGCTGGAGAAAGACCCGAAGGCGGAGCAGAAATCTTTTGAAGCCCTGGAAAAAGAGGCTCGCGAGAAGGTAAAGAAAACCTACGACGACCTGTACCAGCGCCTGGCCAAGGTGAACCGTGAGGATCGCCGCGCCACTTATATCAATGCCGTTACCAACGTGTACGACCCGCACACGGGCTACTTCCCGCCGAAGGCCAAGGCTGATTTCGACATCAACTTTACCGGCCGCCTGGAGGGCATAGGTGCCTCACTGCAGGAGAAGGACGGACAAATTAAGGTGATGGAGATCGTACCAGGCAGCCCCTCCTACCTGCAGGGCGAGCTGAAGCCAGGCGATGCCATCCAGAAAGTGGCTCAGGGCGCTGAAGACCCTGTGCTGATAGAAGGCATGCGCATTGACGATGCCATCCAGCTGATCCGTGGCAAGAAAGGCACGGAGGTACGCCTGACAGTGAGAAAGCCGGACGGCTCGACCAAGGTTATCCCGATCATCCGCGACGTGATCGTGTTTGAGGAAACCTATGCCCAGTCTGCCTTGATAGAGGATAAAGAAAAGATCGGCTACATCAAGCTGCCGGGCTTCTACGCCGACTTCGAAAATAAGAACGGCCGTTTCAGCGGTGCCGACGTGAAGAAGGAGATTGACAAGCTGAAGACTGCCGGCATGAAGGGACTTATACTTGACCTGCGCAATAACGGCGGAGGCTCCCTGGCTGATGCCGTGGAAATGGCCGGCCTGTTCATCGAGCAGGGTCCGATCGTGCAGGTAAAGACAGCCTCCGGCAAAGCCGTAGTGCTCGACGACCGCGACACGCAGGTGCAGTATGGAGGCCCCCTGGTGATACTGGTGAACTCCAACAGTGCCTCGGCCTCTGAGATTCTGGCCGCCGCCATGCAGGACTACAAGCGCGCCGTGATTGTGGGCAGCTCAACGTTTGGCAAAGGCACGGTGCAGCAGTTCTTTGAGCTAGATGAGGCCCTGCCGGCGCAGTTTAACCCCTACAAGCCATTTGGCGCCCTGAAGCTGACCACGCAGAAGTTCTACCGCATTAACGGCGGCACGACACAGCTGCGCGGGGTAGTGCCGGACGTTGTACTTCCGGATGCCTACGCTTACCTGGAATTTGGGGAGAAGGAGCAGGATTTTGCCCTCCCGTTTGATGAGATCGCTCCGGCAAAGTATAAACCATGGAACAACGGCAAGCTGAACCTCTCGCAGGTAAAAGCCAGTAGCCAGCAGCGTGTAGCCCAGAACGAAAGCTTCGGCCTGATAAAGGAGAGCGCTGAGCGCCTGAAAAAGCAGTCTGACAACACGACCCGTTCGCTGCAGCTGGAGAAGTACCTGGTAGAGGAGAAAAAGGCAGAAGCGGAGGCCAAGCGACTGGAAGAAGCGCAGAAAGAGGTGCCGGTGCTGAACGTGAAGCGCCTGCAGCAGGACCTGCAGGCCCTCGGCGGCGACACCGCCAAGCTGGCCCGCAACAAAGAGTTTATGAAAGGCCTGAAGCAGGACGTATACGTGGAGGAGGCCGTGGCCATCATCCAGGAAGACCTGAAGTAAGCCAACACCCTGAGGAAGAGAAACGCCAGCTATGTGTAATAGCTGGCGTTTTTTTATATCTTAAGTGCCCAAACATCAACACTGATAAAAATGCACCTGAACGCCCCTAAAACAGCCCCGTTAAAAATATGGCTGCTGCTGCTGGCCCTGCTCCCTACCCTGCTAAGTGGCTGCGCCACCAAAACCACGAAAGAAGCGCCTGAGGCTGCGCGTGGCCTGATCACCGAGAAAGCCATGGTGGTATCGGCACACCCCGAGGCCTCCAGAGTAGGCATGGAAATCATGCAGAAGGGCGGCAACGCCTATGATGCCGCCATTGCCACACAGTTCGCCCTGGCCGTAGTGCACCCGGCGGCAGGCAACATTGGCGGCGGCGGCTTTATGGTGGCTCGAAGCAATTCCGGCGAGGTGGCCACGCTGGACTTCAGGGAGACAGCCCCGGCGGCAGCCACAGAGACCATGTACCAGGACAGCCTAGGCAACGTGGTAGCTGGCCTGAGCACCGACGGCCACCTGGCAGCAGGCGTACCGGGCTCTGTGGATGGCATGGTGAAGATACACCAGAAGTATGGCTCACTGCCCTGGGCAGAGCTGGTGCAGCCCTCCGTAGACCTGGCCCGCCAAGGCGTGGTGTTAACGGAGAAAGAAGCCAGAGGCCTGAACAACACGCGTGATTCTTTCCTCAAAAACAACCAGCATCTCCCCTACCTGGTACGGGAGCAGGAATGGCAAGCCGGCGACACGCTGCGCCACCCGGACCTGGCCCGCACCCTGGAGCGCATCCGTGATAAAGGCCGCGAAGGCTTCTACGCTGGCAAAACGGCTGACCTGCTGGTAAAAGAGATGCAGCGCGGCAACGGCATCATCTCGCATGAAGACCTGGCCCGTTATACTTCGGTGTGGCGCGAGCCCATCATCGGCGACTACAAAGGCTATAAAGTGATCTCAATGGGTCCTCCATCCAGCGGGGGCCTGGCCCTGTCGCAGCTCCTCAAAATGGTGGAGCCTTACGATTTACGCCAATATGGTTGGCAAAGCACGGAGGCCATTCAGGTCATGACAGAAGCGGAGCGCCGCGTATACGCCGACCGCGCTACTTATTTGGGAGATCCTGACTTTGTGGAAGTACCCATGGAAGAGCTGCTGGACGAGCAGTACCTGAAGAGCCGCATGAGCACCATGAGCCTGGCGCAGGCCACACCTTCGGCAGAGGTAAAGGCCGGTGAGCTGCCGGTTTTCGAAAGCGAAGAGACAACCCACTTCAGCATTGTAGACCCTGCCGGCAACGCTGTCGCTGTGACCACTACCATAAACGGCAGCTATGGCTCCTATGTAGTGGTGGAAGGAGCCGGGTTTCTGCTCAATAACGAAATGGACGACTTCAGCGCCAAGCCAGGCGTACCGAACATGTTCGGCCTGATAGGTGGGAAAGCCAACTCCATACAGCCCAGCAAACGCATGCTCAGCGCCATGACGCCCACCATATTGGAAAAAGATGGCAAACTGTTTATGGTAGTTGGTACACCGGGCGGCTCTACCATCATCACCTCTGTATTCCAGACCATCCTGAACGTGCTGGAGCACGACATGACGATGCAGCAGGCTGTGGCCGCCCCGCGCTTCCACCACCAGTGGCTGCCCGATGAGATTCAGCACACCGCCGATGCCATCCCTGCCCAGGTACGTACTGAGCTGCAAAACAAAGGCTATACATTGAAACAGCGCGGCCAATACGGCCGTGTAGACGCCATCCTGGTGCTGCCCGACGGCAGGCTGGAGGGCGGTGCCGACCCTCGCGGCGATGATGTTGCTGCCGGTTTCTAAGCGATCATACTTTCGGCCTGCTTCCGCTTCTGAATAAAGCCGGCCACATACACGCCCACAGCGGCCAGACCTGTTAAAGTCATAAGCCCGAATACGCTGGCCCTGCGCTGGCGTACTTCGGGCTTAAACTTTTGCCTCGCTTCTTCAGATGGGGCAATGGCCTTGGAGAAGAGCACTCCTGTCATTATGCTGAGAAGTGAGGTAACCCCTACCGCCGCATGCGCCACACTCCTGTCGCCGGACTTCATGCCAGAGCTAAGCAAGAACAACGCACTTCCCGCCAAGGGTGGAATGAGCGCCGTCTTCGGTCTGTTCTCATTGAGAAAGTAGCTTGTGAGCCCTGCGCCGATAAGCACGGCCGCGTGTGTGTTATTGGCTATGTCTGGTCTGTCTACGATGTTCATGGTAAGTATAAATTTTATACTTGGTTTACCGCCAACACGCCTGCTTGGTTATACTTTAGTCACATGTCTAAAAGCACGGTAGAAGCCGGCTTCTGCAGCAGGTGTGGATACAAGGCATAAAATTCCTCTCTCTTCCTACTTCTTTCTGCCTCACACTTCAGGCTACTCCTGGGCTCAAGTCCTGCCGCACGTCCTGCAAAACCTGGAAGGACCGGGAAGAGTTAGTTAACTTTCTCCTCAAGAATCCGCAAAGTATATTTGCTCGCTTTTTCAGAGGCCACACAATTGGGATAGTACAATTACTTACTCCTCCTTAAAACTTGCTTCAGCGGACTTTTTACAGCCCTTCCACTCTCCTGTAAAACCACGTTTATACTTTAGCAGATAATTTTTCAAATAACTTGACAACTATTTGATTATCAACTATATAAAAGCATTGTGCAACGTATTTTTCCCTGCTTTTATGCAACTGATACAGCCTCACGATTGTTTTATAAACATGAAAGAGAGAGACGAAGACAAGGTGCTTTCCCTGTATCAGGAGGAAACACAAAACACGGATAAAGTATGGCAGAAATCCATACCTGCACAGGTGTTTCTGAACTACTTTTTTGCGATAAACTACCACATCCAGAACTCCGGAACCACGGCGCCAGGGCAGCTGCCCATACTGCAGGAGCAGAAGCCCGAGCTGAACGAGCAGGACCTGGAGGCGATAAAAAAACTTTTACTGAACAGCTGGAGCACCGAGTACGCGCTGCGTGCCACCGCCGAGCTGGGCGACGAGGAGTATATGCGCAATGCCCTTCACTGGACTTTCCCGCAGGCTTACTATGCGGTGTTTGCCGGCCTGCAGGCCTTTTTGTATACCCGTGGCCTGAAGACCAACAACGAAGCCTGGGTGCTGCGCGAGGCAGGGCGACTGGTGGTCAAGAACACGTATCCCCGGGCGATGGGCTTCTACGCCTCCGGCCATTACGACGATTTTAACGTTCACCGTTTGCCGCTGGCTTACTATAAGCCGGGTCTGCAGATTGCGGGCAAAGAGCTGGAGGCGCAGTCGCAGATAGGGCAGTTTTTGCGCACTACGCGCCGTCAGCGGGCCAAGGCAGTAAGGCAGCAGGTGCAAGCCAATGCGGCCACGGCTATACGCAGCAACAAAACCAGCGAAGTATTGCAGAAATTCGGCCCGCAGCACTGGCAGCAACTCACCTGGCGCATCGGCTACACCACACTCTTCGACCTGATGGCGCGGCTACGAATATCCAGCACCCATCGCGAGATCGAGCGCTTTGTGCAGGCTGATATCGACTTTAAGCTGTTCCACGAGTCGCTGCTGCAGATCGTAAGCTACCTCAACGGCATACACGAGTGCTTTGTGGCGCAGGCCATCGGACTGCAGAAGTATGCCGAGTTTGTGCAGGAGCTGCCTAAGTACCTGCAGCGCTCTTTTGTGGAGACAAGGCTGGAGCAGCAGCTCAAACCACTGCTCGGCAACGAAGGCTACGAACTGGGCCAGGCGGCCTAAGGTATACCTTCTTTTTTTCTTTGGGCTCCTGCAGGTCTGTACTTGCAGGAGCTTTTCATTTCAAGGTACACAAGCCTATGATTCTACGGACTTTATACGCCGGGACTGGCAACCAGCAGCCAATTTAACAATCAGCAATTAACCCTTTAAAAGCTGCCGATTATTTCCGAATTTTGCAGCTTGATCTGAACACATCACTTATCGTATAAATCGCATGCAACTGAGCGAACAGGAACTACGCAGACGCCATGAGCGCGAAGAGCTGGAGAAAATGGGCATCAACCCTTATCCCTCTGAAACATTTGAAGTTACGGCTACGGCCAAGGAGATAAAGGAGAACTTCGATAAGGAGAAGAACAACTTCCAGGAAGTAACGCTTGCCGGTCGCCTGATGAGCCGCCGCATCATGGGTAAAGCTTCGTTTGCCGAGTTGATGGACAGCACCGGGCGCATCCAGATCTACGTTTCCAGAGACGATATTGCCCCCGGCGAGAACAAGGACCTCTATAACACGGTGCTCAAGAAGATGCTCGACATCGGTGACTTTATCGGCATCAAGGGCTATGCCTTTGTAACGCAGGTAGGTGAGATATCGGTACACGTGACCGAGTTGAAGGTGCTTTCCAAGTCACTGCGCCCGCTACCGATCGTGAAGCGCGAGATTGACGAGAACGGCAACGAGATCGTGCACGACGGCTTTACGGACCCCGAGCTGCGCTACCGCCAGCGCTACGTGGACCTGATCGTGAACCCGCACGTGCGCGAGACTTTCAAGAAGCGTACGCAGCTGGTAAACACCATGCGCAGCTTCCTCTCCGAGAAAGGCTACCTGGAGGTGGAAACACCTATCCTGCAGCCTATCCATGGTGGTGCGGCGGCTCGTCCGTTTAAAACGCACCACAACACCCTGGACATGACGCTGTACCTGCGCATTGCCAACGAGTTATACTTAAAGCGCCTGATCGTGGGTGGCTTCGACGGCGTGTTTGAGTTTGCCAAGGACTTCCGCAACGAGGGCATGAGCCGCTTCCACAACCCTGAGTTTACCGTAATGGAGCTCTATGTCACTTACAAGGATTACAACTGGATGATGGAGCTGGTGGAGGAGATGGTGGAGAAAGTAGCCTTGGCCCTGCATGGCACCACAGAAGTGAAAGTAGGCGACAACGTGATTAATTTTGCCCGCCCCTGGAAGCGCTATACCATGTTCGAGGCCATCGAGCACTTCACCAAGATCGATATCTCCAACATGGAAGAGGCGGACCTGCGCCAGACAGCCGAAAAGCTGGGCATCCATACCGACCCAACCATGGGCAAAGCCAAGCTCATAGACGAGATTTTCGGCGAGACCTCGGAGCCCTACCTGATCCAGCCGACCTTCATCACGGATTACCCTGTGGAGATGAGCCCGCTGGCCAAGAAGCACCGCAGCAAGCCAGGTCTGGTGGAGCGTTTTGAGGCGATCTGCAATGGCAAGGAGATCTGCAACGCCTTCTCTGAGCTGAACGACCCGATTGACCAGCGTGCCCGCTTTGAGGAGCAGTTGGAGCTGGCCCGTCGCGGCGATGTGGAGGCTATGGCCCTGGACGAGGACTTCCTGCGCGCCCTGGAGTACGGCATGCCGCCAACAGCCGGTCTGGGTGTGGGTATCGATCGCCTGAGCATGATCATGACCAACTCCCAGTCAATTCAGGATGTGCTGTTCTTCCCGCAGATGAAGCCCGAGAAACAAGAGAAGAAAGAGGAAGAGAAAAAGTAATTTTTAGGAAATACCCAATAAAAAAACCGGCCTGCTAAAGTATAGCAGGCCGGTTTTCTTTTATACTTCCATCCTTAAACAGTGGGAGAATTCCTGGCGGTGTCGGTCATGTTCCGGTTCTCCTGGTCATCCCACTTGCCTGGGTCGGTATACGGGCTCTTCTTTACGTTGCCCGATGCCTGGCTGTCAGACTTGCCGGTCTTTATCTTGCTAGTCCAATCACTGACTTTGCCTCTGGTGCTGCTGTAGCCTTTGTTTACCTGGCTGCCCAGCTTAGAAGCCTGGTCAGTCACCTTTCTGCGCATCACAGTACCCTTATCGGGGGCAAGCAGCACGCCTGCCAGCGCGCCTGCAGCAGCTCCGGCGAGCAAGCCTAACGCCAGGGCGCCGCCCCCGCCACTGCTGCTTTTGCCTTTATATGCCTTATGTTCGATGCCGTGCTGCCTGATCTGGCGCACAGACTCATGCGTGCTGTAATTCGACTTATTCTCTCCAAGCGATCGGCATTCCATATGAGTTCTCATAGTTTGGTTCTGGTTTAAATTGGTACATAAAAGCCTTCTAACGAAGGCACAACTATTATGATTATAACGGGAGCAAGCGCTTTAGGTTAACAAAGCGGCCTTTAAAACAAAAGCGCCTGCCCCAGATCAGGGCAGGCGCATCCGCGGGTGCCACCAACAGCCTCCTCAGCGAGTTGCGGCTCAGGGCCACCTCTCAGGCAGTAGTGTCACCTCGAAAAAATATTTGTCTTGGCTTAAGCGTTGCCGCCTCTGTTGCCCGTGGCCGATGATCCGCCGCCAGAGCTAGATCCACCAGATGTTGAACTGCCACCTGAGGTTGATCCGCCTGTCGCTGAAGAGCCCGAAGAGCCCGCACCACCAGTGTTGCCACCTTTGTTGCCGCTGTCGCCACCCGAGGACTTGCCAAAGGTGTCACCGCTCATCTTCTTGATTTCCTCAAGGCCGTCCTGCAGGTTTTTCTCCAGGTCTTTGCTCATCTTGCCAGCCCATTTTTTTATGCTGGTACGGGTAACCTCGCCTGTGTCAGGAGCCATCAGCAAACCTGCTATCACACCTGCACTGGCACCAGCCAGCATCGCCAGCAAAACTTTTCCGCTATTGTCTTTCATAGTCGTTTTTCTGTTTTATACTTATTGATTTAATTCTGTGCCTTAATAACGGTCAAACTAACATTAAGTTATACCTATACTAAAAGATACTATTATAGTTGCCCGTAACGCATAAAATATATCAGAGCAAGCCGTTACGCCTTACCTTACCACTTAAAGTTCAGGTCCGAGAGCATGCGTTGGATCTCGTCTCTTGTTTTCCCGATCCGGGTTTGCAGGCGGTCCAACAGCTCGTGCTCCTGCCCTTTTTCGTACGTCAGGTCTTCCTCGGTAAGTTCATCATAGTTCTGGCGCAGCTGCCGCTTCACATCATCCCAAGAGCCGTGCATCACCAGGTCGTAGTCTTCCTGCGGCGGGGTTCCGGCGTTATGGCTGCGCTTGGTTTTAAGCCCACTCGTCCAGCGCTTCACGCTGCTGTTCACTTCGTCGCTGGCGCGGTTTAGCTGGCGCATTACTTCTTCCCTGGCATCGCGGCCTGTTTTGGGCGCTAACAGCACCCCTGCGGCTACCCCTACACCGATACCGGCAAGCGTGGCAATCAATATCTTATCACTGTCTTTGTTGATCTGGTTCATAGTTTTATGTTATCTGTTGATTTTAGAAGTAGAAGGTTCAAACAGGTTGTTCCGGAAGACAGGCTTAATCTGTTCTAATTTCTATATTTTTGTACTTGCAGATACATACGGGCAGCGGCCTTACAGGTTAATTTCGGCATGTGTTTCTATTATATACGTAGATAATTTTAACAACTCTAAACTATGAAAAAAGTAATTGCGATCTCCATTTTCACGTTCGCGGGCATGGCCTCCTGCGTAAACAACAACGCTGCGACTCAGGCCACCACCTGCATCGACCCAGCCAAGATAAACCCTGATGCCATTTGCACCATGCAGTACGAGCCTGTGTGCGGCTGCGATGGCAAAACCTACAGCAACCCTTGCGTGGCCGATAATGCCGGCGTTACCTCCTACACCAAAGGCGCCTGCGAGGACAAGCAGTAAGTTTATACTTTAACAGCACGAGAGATGAGCCAGAAGAAATATTTTAAGCAGACCAAGCCGTTCCGGGTGCCTACCACCGACGGCAAGCTGATAGAGGAGCATTTCGGCAATGCCTCCACGCACACCAGCGCCTTCAGCGTAGCGCACATGGTGGCGCCACCGCATTGGGGCGAGCCGCACCAGACACCGGAGTTCGACGAGATCACGATCGTGACACGCGGCAAGAAACTCATCGAAATCGATGGCGAGGAGGTAGAGGTGAACGCCGGCGAATCCATACTTATCAAAGCGGGTGCCCGCATCCGCTACGCCAACCCCTACGACCATGAGACCGAGTACTGGTCCATCTGCATCCCCGCCTTCGATTTTACCGCTGTGCACCGGGAGGAGGAGTAAGTATAGATTAGGGAATCCTCTGGCACCGGATACCCCTCGCTCGCGGGACGCGAGCGAGAGCAAAGGTATGTTACCGCTCTCTTTTTGTCATCCTGAAAGGATCTTGTGGGCAAGTAGCCCTTGCTTACCCTCCCTTTTGCCAGGTTTCTTTACAGAATGACAGGAGAACTTTTCCTCAGTATCTATAAAGCATAACAGCCCTAATCTCTCTGGAAGGGTTAAACAAAAAGTCCCCTGCTATACTTTAGCAGGGGACTTTTTTATACTTAAGGGAGTAAAGATTATGTTCAAATCTTCACTCCCGAAACTTCAAATTACTTAGAAATCATGTCCACAATATCCTCGGAGATGCCCATGTAGGAGAAGCCGCCGTCATGCATCAGGTTCTGCATTGTTACCATGCGGGTAAGGTCCGAGAACAGGGTGATGGTGTAATTGGCGCAATCCTCGGCAGAGGCATTGCCCAGCGGCGACATCTTGTCTGCATAGTCGTAGAAGGCATCGAAGCCACCCACGCCTGTACCGGCCGTTGTCTTGGTCGGCGACTGGGAGATGGTGTTAACGCGTACTTTCTTCAGCTTGCCGAAACGGTGGCCGTAATTGCGGGCGATAGACTCCAGCAATGCCTTGGCATGCGACATGTCGGTATAGTCCGGAAACACACGCTGTGCTGCGATGTAAGAAAGGGCCACAACGGAACCCCACTCGTTCATGGCATCCTGCTTCTCAGCTACGTGCATCACCTTGTGGAAAGACAGCGCCGAAATGTCCAGCGTTTTCTGGAACCACTCGTAGTTCAGGTCGCCGTAGGCTTTGCCTTTACGGATGTTCGGGCTCGAGCCGATGGAGTGAAGTATAAAATCGATCTTGCCGCCCAGTATCTCCTGCGCCTTTGTGAACAGGTTCTCCAGATCCTCTACCGAGGTGGCATCTGCCGGGATGATCTGCGCGTTGCACTGCTCGGCCAACTTGTTGATTTCACCCATACGCATCGCGATCGGCGCGTTGGTCAGCACAAACTCCGCTCCTTCTTCCTTGGCACGCAGGGCAACTTTCCAGGCGATAGATTTTTCGTCCAGGGCACCGAAGATGATTCCCTTCTTTCCTTTTAAAAGATTATAAGACATGTCTTTTGTTATTATTTTTTTACCCTAACCAATAGTTACCGGTTTCCCCGGAAACGAAGCAGCAATATAGCAATTCCTACTTAGAGTGAAAGCAACTCTTTCGCACTTTGATAGGCATTATCGCTCGGGTTGGCGCCGGCAATCATGTGCGCTATCTCGTTGATACGCTCCTGGTCGTCCAGCTTTTTAATACGGCTGATGGTGCGGTCCTCGGTGTCGTGCTTGTACACGAAGTAGTGCGAATCGCCCTGGGCGGCAATCTGCGGCAGGTGCGAAATGGCGATGATCTGGTGCTTTTGCGCCATCTGCTGCATCATCTTACCCACCTTCACGGCCACCTCCCCGGATATACCTGTATCAATCTCATCGAACACGATGGTCGGCAATGCGGTTTTATCGGCCAGCATATACTTTATACTTAGCATCAGGCGCGAGAACTCACCACCGGAGGCGGCTTTGATCAGCGTTTGCGGCTGCGCGCCCTTGTTGGCGCTGAACAGGATGCTGATGTCGTCGGTGCCGGTGGCGGATGGCGCTACCTCGTTGTGCTGAATCACGATGCGGGCGTTCGGCATGCCCAGCTCCGCCAGCAGTTTGTAAAGCTCCTCCTCAAAGGTAGCGAAAGAGGCTTTGCGGCGCTCCGATAGTATGGCAGCCTTCTCCAGCACCTCCTGCTCGGCGGCTTTCATGGCTTTCTCAGTGTTGGTGATGGCCGTGTCCAGGTTCAGTACGCTACCTACCTTCTCTTCCAGCTCGCGCTGGATCTGCAGCAGCTCGGCGTTGCTTTGCACCTGGTGCTTACGCTGCAGGGTATAAATCAGGTTCAGGCGCTCCTGCACCTCCAGCGTGCGCTCCGGGTCGGCCTCGGTATTGCGCTCGGCATCTTCCAGTTCCCCGGCAATATCGTTGAGCTCAATCATGCAGCTTTCGGTGCGGCTGCGCAGCTCCTCATACTTGCTGGAGAAGGCCGACAGTTGGCTCAAGGTATGCACGGTGTCTTTCAGCGCGGAGGTGATGTTGAACTCCGATTCGGTGAGGCTCTGCACCGCCTGGGTCAGCTTCAGCTTGATGTCCTCGGCATTCTCCAGCTGCTTTAGCTCTTCCTCCAGTTCCTCCTGCTCGTTCTCCTGCAGTCCGGCCTCGTCCAGCTCACTGAGCAGAAAGGCATGGTAATCGTGCTCCTTCTGCGCCTGCGCCAGCTGGTCGGTCAGTTTTTTATAGTCGCTTTCCAGCTTTTTATATTGGCGGTAGCTCTCGTTGTAGTTGCGCAGGTAAGATAGATTTCCGGCATAGATATCGAAGGTGGTATTGCCCATCGAGGACGTGTTGCCCGCATAAATATCCAGGATGTTGAGCTGATAGCTCGTGTCGCCGAGTTGCAGCGTGTCGTGCTGCGAGTGGATGTCCATCAGGTTCTCCCCGATCTTGCGGATCACGTCCAGGGTTACGGGTGTGTCGTTCACAAAGGCGCGGCTCTTGCCGCTCGGGCTGATCTCACGGCGCAGGATGCACTGGTTGTCGAAGTCCAGGTCTTCCTTGGAGAAAAGCTCCTGCAGGTTGTAGCTCGATATATCGAACACGCCCTCGATCACGCACTTCTCCGCCTGGTTAAAGAGCAGCTTGGTATCGGCGCGGTTTCCCAGCAACAGGCCGATGGCCCCCAGCATAATGGACTTACCCGCCCCTGTCTCGCCCGTGATGATGTTGAGCACCGGCGAGGGGTTCATCTCCAGTTTCTCGATCAGGGCGTAATTCTTTATTTTGAGATCTATCAGCATATACTATAACGCAAGACTATAGACATAAGAAGGATTTTGGCCTATGCTAAAGTTCGGTAATTCTGTTCTTTTTTTGAAGTATGGGATGTACCGTTGTTTTGTTCTAAATACTGGCGCAAGTATTTATACTTGTGTCCTATCAATGATATCGGGTTTGTAACTCGACTGGCTTGCAAAGCCATACTTGCTTGGGCTATACCTTATACTTTCTCTGGCGCAAGCGTCCGCTTGTGCCTTTATACTTTAGCCCCTACCTCCTGCAACCGTATCCAAGCTATACTTTCAAAACACCGCTGATCCTCTAGTTCCCAAAAGCGGCTCGTTTCATTTCTGGCTTTCTGCCCTCCCAGGCCGGGAGGCCTCGTTTTCCCACTCAGCGCTGTGTTCCCTCCTGCCTCCGCTGCGCTGCGGCTGCCCTTACCGGGCACCGGATCTCACAAGGCGCCTCCCGGAAAAACTGGGAAAGGTTTTTCGGTTTAGCAGTGGCGCGAGGAAAGTATACTTTTATAATTTTCTGAAGTATTCTTACAGTATAAACTTCCAGTTTCTCTCGCTCTTTCGGATTTGCAACCCGAAGGTACAATTAGCCGCGGATTTGTAATCCGCTTGGTAAAGGCTTTTGCTACTGGCAAACGTGCGGATTTCAAATCCGCTTTTCACGAGTTCCGGATTGCAAATCCGGAACAGCAGTTGTGTCCAGGCTCTGCTCATATACTTTATACTTCAATACGGCGCCTCCACATCATAGATCATCTCCTCCACCTGCTCGAGCGGAAAAGTATGGTAGTCGAAGCGCAGGTCCTGCAGCTCGGCCCCGTTGGCATCCAGCCTCTTCAGCTTCCCGTTCAGCACTACTCTGCTGCGCAATACCACCTGCACGGCGGGGCTTTGCAACAGCTCAAACTGGTGATCTAAAAGGTCTCTCCTGAAAATACGGATCTGGCGTTTTCCCATGGGCACACGTATAAAGTCGGCAGCAAATTTTGCCCCGCGAAGTTACACCCTTTTAGCAGAATTCTAAAAATTTTAGCGTTTTAGCAAAACTTCGTATTTGCTATTGTTGGTGGGGTCTACCTGCGATAAGATAGTGAAGGCCTGCTGCTTCTGCGCCGGAGCGGCCGCCTTAAACATGTTGGCCAATTCATCGGCTTTGGCATCGAAGAAGGCGCGAAGGATAGCGGAGTTGGGTTTCTGCTGCTGCAGGCGCTGGATATTGGTCAGCATACCCAGCACGTTCTGCCGTGCCTCCTCCGGCTTCTCGGCCATCTGGTCCAGCCCCTGGCGGTGCATGGTATACAGGCCTTCGCGGAACGGCAGAAACTGCGGATCCTGCACATTGTCAATCAGCCAGTAGCGGTTGCGGTTACTGTCGAAGGCTTTCCAGCCAGGGTAGCCGGCACCCTGCGAGGCGGCCAGGTTGAGTATGGCCCTGGCTCTGTCGAAGGCGGGGGAGCCCCCTAAACGGCCAAAGCTGTCGTTGTCCATCCCGATGATCATGTAGGCGTAGAAGGCCAGCATCGACGACAGGTTGGAAGTATAATTGTTCTCGGCAAACTCCAGCGGCTGGGCGGCATTGAACTGGAAGGTCCAGTCTTTATCGATAAAGGAGAAAAGCACGGACTCGTAGCCGGTGCCGTACGCCGGCCTCACCGACAGCACCTGCACGTTGGCCCGGAAGGTTCCGATCTCGGGCATCTCCGTCAGGTTGATGAGGATGCGGCACTTGATGCGCTCGTCAGGACGGTAGGCCTGGCCGGTCCAGCGGCGGTTGTTCATAAACTCCGAGATGCGCGTCTGCATCTCCGTAAACAACTGACGATCCGTATACTGTACCTGCTCGCTGTTTACTACCACATCGCACTGCAATTCCTGCGCCCTGGCAGACCAGGCGGTGAAGATCAGCATCAGCAAACCAAGTACTTTCTTAGCCATATATCCGCTCCCAGATTAAGTTTACGATATCCTGCGCCACGTCACTTTTCTTCTTCAGTTCAAACGTATGGGTGGCGTTCTCCTCCATAATGGTGATTTTATTCGTGTCGTGCGCAAAGCCGGCCCCGGGGTCGTTGAGCGAGTTGAGCACGATCATATCCAGGTTCTTCTTCCGGAGTTTCTCACGGGCATTGGCACCTTCGTTGTCGGTTTCGAGGGCAAAGCCCACCGAAAACTGCCACTCTTCTTTCTGCTTGCCCAGCGCTGCTGCAATATCAACGTTCTTGACCAGCTCTATCGTCAGCTCGTCGCCGGCTTTTTTTATCTTCTTGTCGGCCACCGTCTTGGGGCGGTAATCGGCCACCGCGGCGGCAAATACCCAGACATCGGCGGCATCGGCCTGCTTCAGCACCGCCCGGTACATTTCCTCGGCGGTTGTCACATGCTTTACATCGATACTGGTGTGGTTGGTGCGTAGGTTTGTGGGGCCGGATACCAGCACCACCTTTGCCCCGTGCTCGGCAAAGCACTCTGCCAAGGCATAACCCATTTTGCCTGTGGAGTGGTTCCCGATAAAGCGTACCGGGTCAATGGGTTCATGTGTGGGCCCTGCCGTAAGCAGCACTGTTTTGCCTTTAAACGATCTTTCTGTCACCTGAAAAAAAATTCTGAAGCACCTGCACAATCTCCTCCGGCTCTGCCATGCGCCCCTGCCCTACCAGCCCGCTGGCTAACTCACCGTAACCTGCCTCAATAATGTGGTTCCCATAGCCGCGTAGCCTGGTAAAATTATTCTGCACTGCCGGATGCTGGTACATGTCCAGGTCCATGGCCGGGGCAATAAACACCGGGCAACGCGCCGAGAGGTAGGTGGCACTGAGCAGGTTGTCGCAGAAACCGTTGGCAAACTTGGCGACCGTGTTGGCACTGGCCGGGGCCACCACCAGGGCATCGGCCCAAAGGCCAAGGTCCACGTGGTTGTTCCACATGCCGGTCTCATCCCGTACAAACTGGCTGAGCACGGGCCGCCTGGAGAGCGTGGCCAACGTCAGAGGGGTTATAAACTCAGAAGCAGAAGCAGTCAAAATGACTTGTACTTCTGCTTCTGCTTTTACGAGCTGACGGACAAGCAGAGCAGCTTTATAGGCTGCTATACTTCCGCAAACTCCCAATATAATCTTCTTACCTTTCAGCATCCGCCTGTATTACAGGTTGATGTCCTCCTCGGTATCCTCGTCTGGCTTTCTAACATATACCTTTCCTTCCAGGAACTCCTCGATAGCAAGGCTGGTAGGCTTAGGCAGACGCTCGTAGTACTTGGAGATCTCGATCTGCTCACGGTTTTCGAACACCTCCTCCAGGTTGTCCACGGTAGTGGCAAACTCAGCCAGTTTGGAGTTCAGCTCTTCTTTCAGCTTCACAGAGATCTGGTTAGCTCTTTTCGAGATAACTGACACAGACATGTACATGTTGCCGGTTTGCTCTGCAAAGTCGGCCATGTTGCGGGTAACGATTGATGATGGAACTACTGCCATATATGTATACTTTATGAATTCTGTTGTTTTGTTTTTCTGATAGCTGCCAGGGCGGTCTGCACCCCATCGAAGATGCGCTCCGCGTCGCGCTTAAACCTGCTCTCCGGGTAGGTGTCCACAAAAGCCTGGAAGTAATCCAGCGCCACGTCGTAGCGCTCTTCCTGCTTGCCCGGTACGCTTTCCTGTGCGAAGCGGTACTGTGCGTCGAGTCTCAGGAAAGCTGCTTCCTCGGCAAACGGGGAAGAGGCGTGCTCCTGCAGGAAAATATTCAGGGCTACCGCTGCTGAGCGCCAGTAGCGCAATTTATAGTACAGTCGGGCCTGGTTAAAGTCTTTTCGGTCGAGTTTGGTGTACAGCTCTTCCAGCACCTTGTTGGCTCGCTCCGCGCGCTCGCTGTTCGGGTAGCGCACCAAAAACTCCTCGTACGCCTCGATGGCGGTTATGGTTGGCGTCTGGTCCTCCTCGTAGCTCGGCGACTGCTCGTAGAGCGACTGTGCCTGCAGGAACATGGCCTCCTCGGCATACGGGCTGCGTGGGTAGGTGGTGTAGAAGTTGCGGAAGTACGCATCGCTCAGGATGTAGTTGCCCTGCAGGAAGTGCGCCTTGGCGCGGTAAAACTGGGCTTTTTCCGCCTCCTCGGTACCCGCCATCAGGTCGGTTACCTGGTCCAGCAGCTGCGAGGCGCGGTAATACTCCTCCTGCTCATAATACTCCAGTGCAGCCTTATACTTCTTGCTGACGTCGTTGCTTTTCAGCAATTGCTGAAAGTTACTACAGCCGGTGGCCAGCAGCAACAGGCAAAACAGTGCGATACTATGGAAAAAGCCTATCTTCATGAACGGGCAAAATTATAGAATATCCATTTGATTTACAAAAGAGATTCGGCCAGGAGGGCAGCTTTCTTCACTACTGCCTGTTTTTCTTAGGTCTGCCCGCTTTATTCCGGCTGCCGGCTTTGGTTGTGGCCTTCACGGCAGGCGCTTTCACAGCTGGTTTTGCGCTGGTTTGCACCTTAGGCAAAGGCGCCTTCAGCAGCACCTGCTCCTTGGTGGGCCGCAACTCCGCCATCCAGTTAAAGCCCTCCAGCTGCTGTGCTCCCTCCTCCAGCTCATGCGGCGGCACAAAGCTGGCGTCCGGCTGTACCAGAAACGATATTCGCTTCAGTTTATTTTCCGCAAACATCAAGGTCATGTCGCTGCAGATGGCTTTGTTCATACCTGTCAGCACCGAGTCGCCCTCCAAGGCAAAGTATAAACTCTCACCGTTGCCGTTCACATTCACCCGTCTTATGTCTCCATCTACAAAGTATGCGGTCATATCGCGGCCCTTTACCTGGTTGTAGTTCTGCAGCGTATCCTCCGAAGCGATAAAGGAGTTGCTGTACATGTACATGCGGTCGATAGTCTTGTTGCGCAGCTGGACGTGGATGGTATCGGCCACCATCTGGCTTTCCTCGCTCCAGAGCACCGGGTTCACGTTTAGGTGCATAACAGAGTCGGTGCGGTTGTAGCTCAGCGAGTCGGCCTTGCCCTGCAGGTCCGATTTAAAGATCTTTACATTCGGGTAAGCATAGATCATACTTGCCGTTCTGGCTCCCCTGGGTTCCTGCGAGTAGAGCGTATCGGCAGACAAAAACAGCGTATCGCCCTCCATTACGGTTTCCATCAGTGCGTTGCCGTATACCTTGGCCTCGCCCCTATCGCGCCAGTAGCGGCCAATGGCACCGCGTATGATCACGTCGTCCTTCAGCGCGCGCAGCGACACGTTTTGCTGGGCATAGCCATAGCCGGTATTCTGGTCATAGAATAGCTTATCGCCACCCAGGCGGTACTCATCGGTCAGGATGTAGGCGTTGCGCCCGAAGTTCGAGACTTTGGTAATGGTGTTGTAAGTGCCCTCCTCGGCATACAGATCGCCCTGCTCGCCATCGATAAAGGTTGGCCCCTGAAAATACACCACCTTCGTAAGGGTGTTGTAGCGCATGTTCTGCGCCTTGATGTTGTAATCAGCGGTTCTAACTTTTACATCCTGCTGAAAATCGAACATCTTCGTTTGTGTGTTGTAGGAGCCCCGGCGGCTTTCGAGGCGGTTTTCCGGATCCACGATCACGCCGCCCTCGGTGTAGGTGGCGGTGCGAGAGTTCAGGTTATAGTCCAGGCTGGGCGTGGTGAGTGTCATACGCGGGTCGCGCATCACCACATTGCCAATAATCTTTGCGGTGCGGGTGTCGCCGTTGTAGGTGGCGGTGTTGCCGGTGATATTCACGGTATCGGCCTGGTTAATGCGCACATTGCCAAAAGCCTCCAGCACATTCTTTTCTTTATACTGATAAACAGAGTCAGCGTAAAGTGTACCATCTTTCTGCTTAAAGATCACGTTGCCGATGAGCTTATCGATGCGCTGGCCGTTAAAGGTACCGCCGATCAGGCTGTCGGCCTGCTGCAGGTCTACGGGCACTTTCTCTCCCTGACCCTGTCTTGGGCGCTGCTGTGCCGGCTGCGGCGGGGTCTGCTGCTGCAGCACAGGCCGTGGCGGTGTAGGCTGCCCTTGCCGCCCGTTCTGCCCGAAAACGGTGAACGCAATCAGGGTAAAGACAAGAGAAAAGAGTAATTTTGTGTGGTTCATTTAAATCTCAGACAAAGAACTAAAGACATGATGCAAAGGATTCCGGTTCTTTTGTCCTTTGCCTAACAGTCTTTCGTCTATTTTATACTTCAAAAGTAGAAAAAATTTACCGTCCGCTGCTTTATGCTACAGAAAGTTTCAGGTTATATACAAGCCCATGGCCTTTGCGGGCCAACAGATAAAATTTTAGCGGCCGTTAGCGGCGGCATCGACTCGGTGGTGCTCTGCGAGGTGCTGCACCAGCTCAAGTATGATTTTGCCGTGGCACACTGTAACTTCGGGCTGCGCGCCGAGGACGCCGAGGCCGACCAGCTATTCGTCAAAAAGCTGGCCAAAAAGTATGATGTACCCTTCTTCACCGAAAACTTTGACACCCGCGCCTTTGCCGAGCAGGAGAAACTCTCTACCCAAATGGCTGCCCGCACGCTGCGCTACGCGTGGTTTGAGCAGGTAAGGCAACAGGAAGGTTACGACTACATCGCCACAGCCCACCACAGTAACGACCTGACCGAGACCATATTGCTGCACCTGACCAAAGGCACCGGCATTGCCGGTTTGCACGGCATCCCGCCAAAAAACGGGTACATCATCCGCCCCATGCTTTCGGTTACCAAGGATGATATTTACGAATACGTGACGGAGCGCAAGCTCATCTGGCGCGAGGACAGCTCCAACGAGACCACCAAATACCAGCGCAACAAGATCCGCCACGAGGTGATTCCGGTGCTCAAGGAGATAAACCCCAGCCTGGAGGAGACGATGCAGCACACGGCCGAGCGCGTGAGCCATGCCGAAAGTATCGTGGCCGCCTACATCGAGAACCTGCGCGAGCAAAGTATAAAGGAGGCGGAGCAAGCCAGGTATGTTTCGTTGAAGCCGCTGCAGAACGCCACGGGCCTGCCGGTGGTGCTGCACGAGCTGCTGCGCCCCTTCAACTTCAGCTACAGCGTGGTGCTGGAGCTGGTGGAGGCATTGGAGGGTATCTCCGGCAAACAGTTCGACTCGCCAACCCATACCCTGGTAAAAGACCGCGACCAGCTCGTGATCACGCCGCGCAACCTGAGCAGCTTCGGCAGCATCCTTATTAACGAGGGCGATACGGAGGCCGAGGCCGGCAACGTGCATTTTTCGATAAAGTATGTGGATGCCGACAAGTATAAACTCAACACGAAGCCGCACGTAGCCGCCCTGGACGCCGATCTACTCAAGTTCCCGCTGAAGCTGCGCAGCTGGCAGGAAGGCGACTGGTTTGTGCCGCTGGGCATGAACGGCAAGAAAAAAATCAGTGATTTTTTAATAGACAAGAAAGTACCCGCCAACCTGAAAGGACAGACCCTGGTACTAGTATCCGACCAATCCATCGCCTGGGTGGTGGGCCAGCGCCTGGACAACCGCTTTAAAGTAAGCGATAAAACCGAGCGGGTGGTGGAGATTTCTCTGAAACGACACACGTAGCACGTAGCAGGTATCACGACGCCTTCAGAGAGTACTTTGTCAATTAAAAAAGTCGAGCTACGTGTGTCGTGATACTTGATACGAAAACGAAGTTTTTACAATAGATTTTCCTAATTTTACAGGAGTTAACCGAATCTCAAACTATAATAAAACTATATCCGACCATGAAAGTAACCGTAGTTGGAGCAGGTAACGTTGGGGCCACGTGCGCCGATGTGCTAGCTTACCGCGAAATCGCGAACGAAGTAGTACTAGTGGATATTAAAGAAGGTTTTGCCGAAGGCAAGGCACTCGATATCTGGCAGAAAGCGCCAATCAACCTTTACGACACGCGCACTGTAGGCGTAACAAACGATTACAGCAAGACCGCCGGTTCTGACGTGGTGGTGATTACATCGGGCCTTCCAAGAAAGCCAGGCATGACCCGCGACGACCTGATCTCTACCAACGCCGGTATCGTGCAGTCGGTAACGGAGAACATTGTAAAGCACTCTCCGGATGCGATCATCATCGTGGTTTCTAACCCACTGGACGTGATGACGTATGCGGCGCACATTACTTCTAAGCTGCCACGCACCCGCGTGATGGGTATGGCCGGCATCCTGGACACGGCGCGTTACCGTGCGTTCTTGGCTGAGGCGCTAAATGTATCTCCAAAAGACATCCAGGCGGTGCTGATGGGTGGCCACGGCGACACGATGGTTCCGCTTCCGCGCTACACGACAGTGGGCGGTATCCCGGTAACAGAGCTGATCGACGAGGAGACATTGAATGCTATTGTAGACCGCACCAAGAACGGTGGCGGCGAGCTGGTGAAACTGATGGGTACTTCTGCCTGGTATGCGCCGGGTTCAGCAGCTGCCCAAATGGTGGAGGCTATCGTGCGCGACCAGCGCCGTGTGTTCCCGGTTTGCGTGAAGCTGGAAGGTGAGTACGGCATTGACGGCGTGTACCTGGGCGTGCCGGTAATCCTGGGCAAGAACGGTATCGAGAAGATCATCGAGCTGCAGCTGAACGAAGACGAGAAGCAACTGCTGGAGACTTCCCGTGGCCACGTAAAAGAGGTAATGGAGGCGCTGGATAACATCAACGCTAGCAAAGCTTAAGTATAAAAGTATACTTATTGATACTGAAAGCGCCGCTTCCGGAAAGGAGCGGCGCTTTTGTTTTTATGCCTCACTGCATGTGCAGTTAAAGCAGTTCTTTCCTGCCCTAGCTATACTTTATACTTCGGTTTAGCTTTAATATTTGCTGAGTTTATACTTCTGTACTTGCTGAGTATGCAGGAAACACTCGCTCATCCTATTTTGTCATCCTGAAAGGATCTTGTGAGCACGTTGCCTCAGCCTCGACACTAGGGAAAGAAGGTTGCTGTCTATACTTGAGTTATACTTTGGCTATACTTCCATAGCTTCCGCTTCCCGCAACTTGACACAAGCTTTACCAACCGCTGGCGCGGGTTTGCAACTAGTGCATGATGTCGGGTTTGTGACCTGACTGGCTCGCAGAGCCATGCTTATACTTGAGTTACACTTTATACTTCTCTGGCGCAAGCGTCCGCTTGTGCCTCTCTTAGCCCCGGCTTCCCGCAACTGGAACCAAGCTATCCTTCCTAGCTGCCGTCCATCCACGGCTTAACAACCAACTTGTTGCATCTCATACTTTGGAGCTCTCAAGCCCGAGAGGGCTCGTCCTTTGGTATCGCGCTGGGAGCTTTTCCTTTGCTCCTGCGTCGCAATGCCTCACTCGCGTTCGTCACCGGAAAAACTCGCATAGGCGCTCAACCCAAGGACTGGGTATCATTCGATAGCCTTGGCTGATGCAGCTTGAACCGTGTCCCCCTTGGAAGGGGGCAGGGGGATGATAACCGTCTTCTGGACAAGGATCAGGTTTGGAGTTGCTACATTTGAGTGGACAGGTGAAGTAGTAAGTATAACACCCTCTCCTGTTTTTAGGACAAGGTGTGTGGCAAGTATAATTCCCCTCCCCGGAGGGGTTAGGGGTGGGTTTATACTTGTAGGGATAGGTCGCGACCTGTCCGCTTCCGGCAGCAACTATGAAACTTATACTTTGGATAAAGCAATGACAGGCTCCCCTCCTTGGACTACCGAGAACGAGAGTTCGAAGGTAGCGAGCGCAGCTCTGAGGGGTAGGGGTGGTTGGACCCGGCACTGCAGAAAATTTTCTCACATCTTAAAACCTGAATCCCACCGAGAAGTACGGCAGTACCCCGTCTTCTGAAAATCCGACTACCCCGTGCAGAAGTATGAGCTCTGCCGGGAGTACGTAAATGCCACCGCCGTAGCCGTGGTGCAAACCGCCGCCGTCATCGCCCCTGTCTGACCACACGCGGCCTACGTCGTTAAAGCCGATCAGGCCGAAAGTGCCCGGAAATAGAAAGGACGTGAAGTCGAACAGCTTGAGGCGCAGCTCCAGGTTGTGGAAGGCCATCTGCTCGCCGGCGAAGCGATAGTTGCGGTAGCCGCGCAGGTTGTCGGAGCCGCCCAGGTATAGCAGCTGGAAAAAAGCCGGGTCGCCGTAGGTGGTGCCGCCGCCAACACGGTTGGCCATCACCAGCCTCTCGCTCAGCTTAAAGTAGAAACCCAGCTCCGACTGCAACTGCCCATACTCCTCCTTCTCATCGTTTAACTGGCCCAGTCCGCGTAGGCGAGTGCTCCAGTATACTCCGCTGGAAGGCTGCACCGCATCATTTCGCGTATCCAGGGTAAATCCGCCCACCAGGCCACCGTAATACTTGCTCTCGAACAGGTTCTCCTCCGGGTTTTCTGCCTGGTACAGGTTGATGAAGCGCCCCTCATTGTCATCTGACTGCATGCTGAAGAACTGACCTGTCACACCACCATATACCTGGAACCGCGGGGTAAGCTGACGCCGCAATACCACCTGCGACTCTATAAAGTCGTAGCGGGTACGATAGTAGCGGATAGGTTTGCTGCCGGTGTCGATGAACTCGGTGTTGTTGCCCACGCCAAAGAAGTTGTTGGTGTTGTTCGGGGCATTGGCATCCAGCGTCACGCCCAGGTCAAACTTACCGATCAGGTGCGGAAAATCGCCTTCGTAATTACCAAAAAAGGCATTGGTAGCCAGGGCGTGCCCTACCATCAATTTGTGCTGTGCCGCATAGGGCTCCTTCCGGAAACCGTGCTTGGTATACTTAAAGCCCAGCCCCAGCAAAATGCCATCGTCCAGATTATAGCCCGCGGTGGCCAGCGGCATCAGCTGGTTATACTTAAAGCTGCGCGGGTCGTAGTGGTTCACGATGGTGTCGGTGGAGGTGCGGATCTTGGCCATACTTTTAGCCGGAAGTATATTTTCCTCGTCTGAGCGGTCGTAGATCAGCAGCTTACCGCTGTTACGGAAGTTGTTGGCGATGTTGAACGCATCGGCGCTGCCCCCTCCTATCAGGCGCACTTTTATACTTGATTTGCCGCTGCCCTGCACCGTGAACACATCCTCATCGCCACGGCCATACAGCCGCAGCTCGTCCGTGACCTCCGGGGTAAAGGTGCGGTCCATCAGCAGGCGGTCGCGGGTGCTGTCTTTCTTTATCTTGTATACTTTCAGGTTGATGTCGCCGCCCGGCAGGTAATCCAGCACAAACTCCTCATGCTTGTCTGAGCCGGGCACATCCACCGCTTTCGACAGGAAACGGTAGTACGTAAGCGCCTGCTCCATCAGATTGTTGCGGCGGGCCTTCATGATGCGGGCTATCTCGGGGCCGCTCTGCTCGTAAATAGGCTGCGGCATGCGGCGCACGGCCTCATCAATCAACCTATCTGTCAGCTGTTGCTGCACATAGCGCACCTCCTCGCGCCATACCTCCTCGCTGAGTTGGTTCATGAACATGCGGTCGAAGTAGCGGGCATTAAAGTTAAAGCCCTCTATGCCGCGTATCTCCTCGTCGAAGCCCTGAAACTTGGGCATAATCCATTTCCTGGACCCTATCTTGGGGATTACGCCCTCGTTCTTAAAGAAAATCTGGTCCCGGTCGCGCGGGATAGGGTCGTAGATCTTGCCAACTTCATCCTCCAGGTCACGCCAGCGCCATTGGTCCTCGTGGCGGTCCCAGTCGCCTACCACGATATCGAGCAGCCTGGCCCGCAGCACGGCGTGCTGGTTCACGCGGTCGTCGTTATCCTCTTTCAGTTTCTCCAGCACCTTCTCGGTATTGTCGGTGTCCACGCCGTGCCGGACTGGCTCCCGCTCCTCCAGCAAGTATACGGCATTGGCATAGGCGGCCAGGGAGTCGGCCTGCAAGGCAGGGTCGTCGGGCAGGTACACGATCTCGGGGTTGGTGTGCAGCACGTTCAGGGCCTCCGCCAGGGGCGGCACTACCAGTGCGCCAAAAGGGTGCGAGGCCGAAATCTGGTCCTGCACAATATCTTTGGCCACAGTTTCGCGCAGATTCTCGGGCAGGGCCTTTTCCGGGTCTTTCTGCACCGTGCGCAGCGCCCACTCCCTGCCGGTGGCGTCCTGCAGGCGCAACGACTTGGTCTGCTGCCCGCCGCCGCGCTGCAGTATCTTCATGCCGCCCTGTTCCTCGCTCAGCCTTAAAACCCGCATCTTAACGGGCGTGGCCCAAAGCCCGCGGTAATTATCGCCGAACCAGAAGCGGTGGCGCTTGCTCACGTCGTTATAATCCGGGGCGATGGCTATGGTTATACTATCCTGTGGTGGTGAGGTGATTTGTGCCGATGCCGCGTGGGTGCCCAGCCAACAGCCGAGCAGCAGCCCTATAAAATTGCACTTGGTTATACTTCTTGTCATAAAGTCTGTGTGATTGCAGTTTATACTTACCTGCCGCCATAGGGTTTTACCTCAGGCCGCTGCAGCTACTGCCATCATACTTTAAGCACCTCATACTTTGCTACTTGCTACGTATAGGCATAACCAAAAGCGGCACCTCTTGGGAGAGGTGCCGCTTTTGTTAGCTAGTCTTTCTGGCTTGCCTGGAAGAGCTTTTGCTTTTCTTCCTTGGAGAGGCTCTCGTAGCCGGAGCTGGAAATCTTGTCGAGGATCCGATCTATCTCGCTCTGGTCGGGGCTAATGGGGCCGTTGCTGCTACTGCTCCTGCCGTTGGGCTTGGCCCTGCCACCGGTAAAGCTGCTGTGCGTTACCTTCAGTTTTGGCTTGCGCTTGAACAGGTTCGCAAAAAAATCGAGGACAGCCAGCACGGGTCGGCCCATGTCGTTGCCGCGCTGCAGCTGCTTTACAAACAGCCACCCTATAAAGGCGCCGCCCAGGTGGGCAATGTTGCCGCCGGCGTTGTCGCTACTAGCTCGAGCAAAATACCAAGATAACAGAACAATTGCAGCAGCAATGTACTTAATCCTAACAGGACCAATTAGGAGCAAATTGAAAGTATAATTAGGTAACAGCGTAGCTGCAGCTACTACTACTGCAAGCACACTAGCTGATGCTCCAATTAATTGGGAGTTAGCACTTTTCTCAGCGAAACCTGGGAGCAAATTGTACATTGCAATATAAAGCAAACCTCCTGCTATGCCACCAAGCACATAAAGACTCAACAACCTTCTGGTTCCTAAATATTCAGTCACTAACATTCCAAACCAATACAGATTCAGCATATTAAAGAGTATATGCAGAAATCCTTCGTGAGTAAAGAAATACGTGATTAAAGTCCAAGGTTTCGTAAGAAACTCAATTGGCTCGGATGGCAATGAAAGATAATAAACTACTAGCTTCTCTACCCATCCATATCCTATCCAGCTTAATGGCGTACCAATTATCAGGAAAACCAGAAAAACCATCACGTTGATGAGGATGAGCTGCTTGAGCGTGTTGTTGGGCTGCCGGAAAGCGTTTTTTATATCGTCGGTTATACTCATTATGCCTTAGAAGTTACGGTAATCGTTGCGCTGCCACATTCTTACCAGTATATACGCGAACAGCATGCCGCCGAGGTGCGCAAAGTGTGCTACGTTATCGCCGGGCACCCGGTTAAAGCCGGCATACAATTCGTACCCCCCGTAGAGCAGCACGAAGTACTTGGCCTTTATGGGGATGGGCAGGAAGATGAGGAACAGCTCCAGGTTCGGGAACAACAGGCCAAAGGCCATCAGGATACCGAAAACGGCCCCGGAGGCACCCAGCATCGGGCTGTTGAACACCTGGCCGAACACATAACGCACCGCTTCCTTGCTTTCTTCTATGTAGGTCGGGTTGTCGGGATTGCGGCGGAACTCCACGGCAAACTCGGTGTTGTAGCGGCCGTTGTAGTGTTCCTCCATGTAGTTATAGAACGCCATCGGCTCCGGGTTCACCATGTAGGTGGCTGTTTCGCTCTCCAGGCCGTTGAGCTCATAGGCCCGCACACCGGAGTATAAAAAGCTGGCTCCCAGGCCTGTTATCAGGTAGAAAGCCAGGAAGCGCTGCGGCCCCCAGAACCGCTCCAGCATTGGCCCGAAGATGAAAAGGCTGAACATGTTGCTGAACAGGTGTGACCAGCCGCCATGCATGAACATGTGGGTGAACAGCTGGATGGGGCGGAACAACTCGGAACCAAAATAGTGCAGGGCAAACGTTTCCAGACTGATCACGCCGTTGATCTGCAACAGGAAAACAACCACGTTGATGATCAGGAGGTTCCTGACCATAGGGGTGATATTGAACATGCGTTTTTTTCTTTTTGGAAGTATAAGCTCCGTGCTTGAGACCCGAGCCTATACTTTGGATCAGTAGTAGTGTTGTGTTTCCTGTCAAAAAACCAGAACCAACAATTTAACAATTCAGCAGTTAAAATCAGTTTTTCAGGAAAAGATCGTGCAGCTGGCTTAGCTCCATGATCACGAGCGTTTTCTGGCCGCCGGGCGTATAGTTCGGCACCTGGCACGCAAAAAGCCTGTCTACGAGCGAATTCATTTCCAGGTCGCTCATGCGTGCCAGCAGGCGCGCCGACAGCCGTTTGGCCATGGCGCGAGCCAGGTTCTCCCTTTTATCAAGCTTTAACGTAGCAGAATTGTTTTTGTACTGCTCAATCAGCTCCTCCAGCAACTCTTTTTCGTCGGCGGCCAGCACATCGGCCGGTATGCCATTCAGGATGATGGTATTGCCGCCGAAGTCCTCAAACTGGAAGCCCATGTCCTTAAACTCCGCCGCCAGCTCCTTTATCAGCACGGCATCGGCCGGCGAAAGCTCCACCGTTTGCGGGAACAGCAGCGCCTGCGAGGCCCCGGTCTTCTTCTGCAGCGAGGCCATGTACTTCTCGTAGAGGATGCGCTCCTGCGCCGCCTGCTGGTCTATCACCATCATCCCCGATTTTACCTGCACCAGCAGGTATTTCTGGTGTATCTGGATGGCTTTCTTAGCAGAGGCAGGCGCTGTGTCCGGGGCAGCGAAGGCATTGCTCAACAGGCCGGTTTCTAAAGTGCCCATACTTGCGCGCTCCTCCTGCTGCACGTCTTTCATCGGCTCATACAGCTGCTCCCATCCCTTGGAAACGGCGCGCTTGGTGGTGGCCGGCGGCGTAAAGCCCGGAAAGGAAGTACTCCCGCCACTGCCAGAGGTATTCCGCTCCGGCTCATACTCGCTGTTAAAGCCCCCCTGCAAACGGATGGGCTGCAGCGGCGCGTAATTCACGTCCTGCTCAAAATCCAGCGAGGGAGCAATGTTATAGGCGCCGAGGGCGCGCTTCACGGCCGCATGCACAATGGCGTACACCGTTTTCTCGTCCTCAAACTTGATCTCTGTCTTGGTGGGGTGCACGTTGATGTCGATCTTCTCCGGGTCGATCTCGATGAAGAGCACGTAGAACGGGTGGTTCTCCTTGGCCACCAATCCCTCAAAAGCCGTCATCACGGCATGGTTCAGGTAGCCGCTCTTCACAAAGCGGTTGTTCACGAAGAAGAACTGCTCACCGCGCGTTTTCTTGGCGTGCTCCGGCTTGCCAATGTAGCCTTTCACCACCAGAAAGCCCGTGTCCTCCTCGCAGTAGGCCATCTGGTTTTTGTAGGTGCTGCCCAGTATACTTACAATCCGCTGGCTCAGCTTGGTGGCGGGCAGGTTAAACACCTCCAGTTCGTTGTGGTGCAGCGAGAAGGCGATATCCGGGTAGGCCAGGGCCACTCGCTGGAACTCCTCCAGGATGTGGCGCATCTCCACCGCGTTGGATTTAAGAAAGTTACGGCGGGCCGGTACGTTGTAAAAGAGGTTCTTGACGGCGATGGAAGTGCCCTCCGGCGTAACCACCGGCTCCTGCGCCACCACTTCGGAGCCTTCTATCAGCAGCCTGGTACCCGTTTCGGCCCCGACTGGCTTTGTTCTGAGCTCTACCTGCGCCACTGCCCCGATAGAGGCCATGGCCTCGCCCCGGAAGCCCATGGTGCGGATGCGGAACAGGTCGTCGGTGGTGCGGATTTTGGAGGTGGCGTGGCGCTCAAAGCACATGCGGGCGTCGGTCTCGGTCATGCCTACCCCATTGTCCACCACCTGCACCAGCTGCTTACCTGCCTCCTTCACGATCAGCTGGATGCTGGAGGCCTGCGCGTCGATGGCGTTCTCCAGCAGTTCCTTCACCACGGAGGCAGGGCGTTGCACCACCTCGCCAGCCGCAATCTGGTTGGCAAGGAAATCAGGCAGTAAATGTATGATATCGGGCATCCGCTTTTCTAACTCCTTCTAACTATATAGTTTATCTTTATTGAAATAAGGCCGGTTCTGCCATTGTGGCCAAATATTTGCTCATTCTTATTTGTAAATACAGAACTATTTCAGCGAAAAATATATTATAAATTTACAGACAGCTTCTACATCAGGGGCTGAAGTTCTGCTAACGGTTTCGCTCTCCTTTTCGTCTGAAAAAGTATGGCAAACCAATATATCAAAGCCGGGGCTGGTGGCGTTAGCACTTTGAAGACTACCCCATAGTGCCACTTTAGCTGCAGATAGGTTGCAAGGGCCTCCTTCTACTTATCAGGCCAGTCAGCAAAAAAAGCCGCCAAACAAGCTGAAATTGTCTGTAATTCTGAGCCGCCTTGTGCAAAATTAGGCTTAATTTTGACTTGTTCCAATAATTAAATAGTAGCGTAGGATGTTGAAGAATTTTAGTGTAGGTGTGTTGATTCTTGTTTTTCTCGTCATGGGTCCCCTGATGTCGTTTAACCCGTCAGAGGAGATTATCGTGAGCACCCGGGAACAGCAATGGGTCGACAGCGTGCTTACCTCGCTTACCCCTGCGCAACGGATTGGCCAGCTGTTTATGGTGGCCGCCTACTCCAACAAAGACCAGAACCACGTCAGCCACATCGACTCCCTGGTGAGCCAGTACAACATTGGCGGCCTGATGTTTATGCAGGGCGGGCCCAAGCGCCAGGCCATTCTTACCAACCGTTTCCAGGGGCAGGCCAAGGTGCCACTGCTGGTGGCCATGGATGCCGAGTGGGGCCTGAACATGCGCCTGGACAGCAGCATGCACTTTGCCCGCCAGATGACGCTGGGCGCCATGCACGACGACCGCTACGTGTACCTGATGGCCCGCGAGATAGCCCTGAAGATGAAGCGTCTGGGCGTGAACGTGAGCTTCTCGCCGGTGCTGGACGTGAACAACAATGCCAACAACCCCGTGATCGGCACCCGCTCCTTCGGAGAGTCCAAGGAAACCGTGAGCCGCTATGGCGTGGCCTATATCCGCGGCCTGCAGGACCACGGCGTGATGGCGGTGGCAAAGCACTTCCCTGGCCACGGCGACACCGACACCGACTCCCATTACAACCTGCCCATCCTGCAGCACGACATGAAGCGCCTGACGGAGGTAGAATTATACCCGTTTAAGCAGTCGTTCGATGCCGGCGTGATGGGCGTGATGGTGGCGCACTTATACTTGCCCAACGTGGACTCCACCAAGAATCAGGCAGCCACCTTGTCCAAGCCTATCGTGACGGGCCTTTTGAAGGAGAAAATGAAGTATAAAGGCCTGGTGTTCACCGATGCCCTGAACATGCAGGGCGTGAGCCGCTACCACAAGCCGGGCGAGCTGGATCTGAAGGCCCTGATGGCCGGCAACGATGTACTGTTGTTCCCGGAGGATGTGCCCACAGCGGTGGAAAAGATCACGAAGGCAGTTAAGAAAGGACAGATCACGCAGGCGGAGATAGACCAGCGCGTGCGCAAGATCCTGCACGCCAAATACTGGGCCGGCCTGAACAAGTATAAGCCCGTAAAGCTGGAGAATCTGGAGCAGGATATCGATCGGCCTGCCAGCCGCGTGGTGCAGGAGCAACTCTACGAGCATGCCGTAACGGTGGTGGAGAACGAAAAGAACCTGCTCCCGTTCCGTAACCTGGATACGTTAAGTATAGCCTCTGTGGCTGTGGGCGCCTCCGTGAACAACACCTTCCAGGAGACGATGGCCAACTACGCGCCTGTCAACCGCTTCACTATCCCGGACCGCTACGCCCCGGACTCTGCCTTTACCAACATCATCCCGCAGCTGGCGGATAACGATGTGGTGGTGGTGAGCATCCACGGAATGAACAGCACACCCGCCAAGAACTATGGCATCGGCACAGGCACCCTGGCCTTTATCCAGTACCTGCGCGAGCGCACCGATAAGAAAGTGGTGGTAGCCGTGATGGGCAACGCCTATAGCCTGAAACTTTTTGAAGCCAACAAGTGGCTGGTGGCCGGTTACGAGGATAACCCGATCGCACAATCGTTGGTGCCGCAGGTGCTGTTCGGTGCCCGAGCCGCCCAGGGCAAGCTGCCGATTTCTGCCTCTGCCAAGTATACGGCCGGCACCGGCCTGCCCACCGCTACCCTGGGCCGCCTGAAGTATGGGGTGCCGGAGAGCGTGGGCATGGATTCCAAAACCCTGGCCCAGATCGACAACATTGCCACGGAGGCCGTTGCCTATGCTGCCACGCCAGGTATGCAGGTGCTGGTGGTAAAGGATGGCACCGTTATCTACAACAAAGCTTACGGCCACTATACCTACGACGCCGTGAAGCCGGTGACCAAGAACACCATTTACGACATCGCCTCTATCACCAAGGTGGCTGCCACGCTGCAGGCGATCATGTTTTTGAAGGATCAGGGCAAGATCAGCCTGGATGAAAAGCTGGGCACGTACCTGCCGGAGGTGAATGGCACAAACAAGGAGAACCTGGTGATCCGTGATATCCTGGCGCACCAGGCCGGTCTGAAGCCGGGTATCCCGACCTGGCAGAAGACCATTGACAACCGCAAGCTGAAGGAAACCTTCTACGCCAGCACCCAGAACGACACGTACATGAACGAGGTGATTCCGGGGGTATACTCTATTAACTCTATGGAGGACTCCCTGTGGGCCTGGACAGTGAAAACACCGCTGATGCCGAAGCATAAAACGGGCACTTACGACTATGCCTACAGCGACCTTGGCTTCTACATCATGAAGCGCCTGGCCGAAACCATGCTCAACCAGCCACTGGAGGAGTTCATGGACCAGAACTTCTATGCCCCGCTTGGCCTGAGCACCCTGACCTACACGCCGCTGCTCAAGCACCCGCGCGAGATCATCGCCCCGACAGAGGATGACAACTACTTCCGCAAGAACCTGATCCGGGGTACGGTGCACGACCAGGGAGCCGCTATGATGGGTGGTGTGGGCGGCCACGCCGGGCTGTTCTCGAACGCCAACGACCTAGCCATCCTGATGCAGATGAACATGAACAACGGCAACTACGGCGGGCACAAGTACTATACTAATGAGGTGGTGTCGGAGTTTGCGGCAAGGCAGTTTGAGAGCAGCCGCCGCGGCCTGGGCTGGGATAAGCCTGCGCCGGACGGCAACGGCCCTACCTCCAGCCTGGCCTCGCCAAGCACCTTCGGCCACACCGGCTTTACCGGTACCGCCGCCTGGACAGACCCCGGGAACAAGCTGATCTACATCTTCTTGTCTAACCGCGTGTACCCTGATGCCAGCAATAACAAGCTGGTAAAGTATAACATCCGCACCCGGATACACGATGTGATCTACAAGGCCATGGTGCCCAAAACGTAAAATCATTTAAGTACTTTCGCAGGTGCAGCAACAAAATGGGGCTGCACTTGTTTTTTTGCCATACATCCCCAACTATGAGAATTGGTATAGTCTGTTACCCGACCTTTGGCGGCAGCGGCGTGGTAGCCACTGAACTTGGCAAGGCCCTGGCCCTGATGGGGCACCAGGTACACTTCATCACGTATAGCCAGCCTGCCCGCCTCGATACCTTCAACGAGAATCTTTTCTACCACGAAGTATATATCCCCACCTACCCCCTGTTTCAGTATCCGCCCTATGAGCTGGCCCTGGCCAGTAAAATGGTAGACATCGTCCGTTTCGAGAAGCTGGACGTGCTGCACGTGCATTACGCCATCCCGCATGCCTCAGCCGCCTATATGGCCAAGCAGATCCTGCGCACCAAGGGCATCAACATACCGGTGATCACAACATTGCATGGCACGGACATTACGCTGGTGGGCAAGGACGCCTCCTTTGAGCCGGTCGTAACGTTCAGCATAAACCAATCGGATGGGGTGACGGCGGTATCGGACAGCCTCCGCGCCGAAACCTATGACTTCTTTCAGATAGAGAAAGACATTGAGGTGATCCCCAACTTTATAGACTTGGAGAAGTTCAGGCGCCAGAAGAAAGAACACTTCCGTTTGGCCATAGCGCCCAACAATGAGAAGCTGCTGGTGCATACCTCTAACTTCCGGGGCGTGAAGCGCGTGGAGGATGTGATCCGGATCTTTGCGAAGGTACACGAGAAGATACCAAGCCGGTTACTGATGGTAGGAGACGGACCGGAGCGCCCGAAAATGGAAAAGCTGTGCCGCGAGCTGCAGATTTACCAGGATGTGCGCTTTCTGGGTAAACTGGAGGCCGTGGAAGAAGTGCTTTCCATCTCCGACCTGTTTTTAATGCCCTCCGAAAAGGAAAGCTTTGGCCTGGCCGCCCTGGAGGCCATGTCGTGCGAGGTGCCGGTTATCTCCTCCAACGCCGGGGGCATACCCGAGCTCAACATCAACGGCGTAACGGGGTTTGTGAGCCCGGTTGGCGCGGTGGATGAGATGGTGCAGAACGCCCTTTACATACTCGACGATGAGCACCTGCCGCAGTTTAAGGCCAATGCCCTGCAACGCGCCATGGACTTTGATATTCAGAAGATCGTGCCGCTGTATGAGGAGTTTTACCAGCGTATTATCAAAGAACAATTAGCCCTGTTGTAACCGACAGTTCACAGAAGTATAACATCAAAAAGAACCGGCCTGCTGCTGCACGGCCGGTTCTTTTTTTATACCTTACAAGCTCAAGTCTTTAGGAACCATACCTTAACATGAGCAAGGACAAGTACTTCATCATTGATTTCGACAGCACCTTTACGCAGGTAGAGGCCTTGGATGAACTGGGCGCTATCTCACTACAAAACCACCCGGAGCGCGAAAAGCTGCTCGACCAGGTAAAGCAGATCACCGACAGCGCCATGGCCGGCCAAAGTTCTTTTTCTGAAGGGCTGACACAGCGCCTCAGCCTGCTGCAGGCACACCAGCGCCACCTGCCGCAACTCATCGGCATACTTAAAGAGAAAGTATCGGACTCGGTGCGCCGCAACCGCGAATTCCTGCAGGAGTACGCCGATCAGATCTACATCATCTCCAGCGGCTTCAAAGAGTTTATCACCCCGATCGTAACAGAATACGGCATTAAGGAGGAGAACGTGTATGCCAACACGTTTAAGGTAGATGAGCTGGGCAACCTGACCGGCTTCGACGAGCAGAACCCACTGAGCCTGGACAAGGGCAAGATAAAACTGCTGGAGCAGCTGGCGCTTCCGGGCGATGTGTACGTGCTGGGCGACGGCTACACCGATTATGAGATAAAAGAGGCCGGTCTGGCCAATAAATTCTACGCCTTTACCGAAAACATAGCCCGCGAGAGCGTGGTGGCTAAGGCAGAGCACATTGCTCCCAGCCTGGACGAATTCCTGTATCAAAATAAATTACCGATGGCAATATCTTACCCTAAAAACCGCATCAGTGTGCTGCTGCTCGAAAATGTTCACCCGCAGGCCGTGGAGCTGTTCCGCCACGAAGGCTACCAGGTAGAAACCGTAAACGGTGCCCTGAGCGAGGAGGAGCTATGTGAGAAGATAAAGAACGTTTCCATACTTGGCATCCGGAGCAAAACACAGGTTACACGCAGGGTACTGGAGCATGCCAACCGCCTGATGTGCGTGGGGGCCTTCTGCATTGGCACCAACCAGATAGACCTGGATGCCTGCCTGGAGGCCGGCATTACGGTATTTAACGCTCCCTACAGCAATACCCGCAGTGTGGTGGAGCTGGCGCTGGGCGAGATCATCATGCTGAGCCGCGGTGTGGTAGACAAGAGCAACCTGATGCACCAGGGCAAGTGGGATAAATCGGCCAAGGGCAGCTTTGAGGTACGCGACAAGAAGCTGGGCATTGTAGGATATGGCAACATCGGTGCACAGCTCTCGGTGCTGGCAGAGGCCATGGGCATGGAAGTATACTATTACGATGTGATAGAGAAGCTGCAGCTGGGCAACGCCCGCAAGGTAAACTCCCTGCACGAATTGCTGGAGAAGGTCGACATCGTGACCCTGCACGTGGATGGCCGCCCGGAGAACAAAAACATGTTTGGCGCAGCGGAGTTTGCCGCCATGAAGGACGGTGCTATTTTCCTGAACCTGAGCCGTGGACATGTGGTGGACATTGAGGCGCTGGTGCAAAGTATAAAATCGGGCAAAATAAGAGGAGCGGGAGTGGATGTGTTTCCCGAGGAACCTGCCACCAACAACGATCCGTTTGAAAGTGAGCTCTGCGGTTTGCCCAACGTTATACTTACCCCGCACGTGGGCGGGAGCACCTCTGAGGCGCAGGAGAACATCGCCAACTTCGTGCCCAACCGCATCATGGATTATATCAACTCTGGTAACACCTATGGCAGCGTGAACTTCCCGAACCTGCAGCTGCCGGAACTGAAGAACGCGCACCGCCTCATCCACATTCACGCCAACGTGCCGGGTGTGTTGGCCAATATCAACCAGGTGCTCGCCAAGAACCAGGTCAACATCCTGGGCCAGTACCTGAAAACGAACGAGCGCGTGGGCTACGTGATCACCGACATCGACAAGGCTTACGACAAGCAGGTGGTCAGCGATATGAGACAGGTGCCGCACACCATCAAGTTCCGCATACTTTATTAAGATATCTTGGTGTAAGAACTTATCACTCTGAAGCACAAGCAGACGCTTGCGCCAGGATTAGATAGTATTTTGATTCAATTGTCCATGAACAACAAAGTATACTTTACCCCCGGCCCATCGGAGCTGTACCCTACGGTGCCACAGCACATGCAGGAGGCGATGGCGCAGAAAATCGGTAGCATCTCGCACCGCAGCAAGCAATTCCAGGAGATCTACGCCAGTGCCGAAAGCGGCCTGCGCGAGCTGCTGCAGTTGCCGGATGAGTATGAGGTGTTTTTTGTATCGTCGGCCACCGAGATCTGGGAGCGGGCCATACAGAATAATGTGCAGCGGGAGAGCTTCCACCTGGTGAATGGCTCCTTCTCAAAACGATTTTACGAAACCGCAAAAGAACTGGGCCGTGAGGCACAACTGCATGAGGTGCCGTTCGGGCAGGGCTTTGATGTGGAAAGTATAAACGTGCCCGAGACGGCGGAATTGGTGGCGCTCATCCAAAACGAGACCAGCTCAGGTGCCTGCATGCCGGTAGAAGACATCAACCGGTTCCGGGAGAAAGCTTCGGCTGATACGCTTATTTACGTGGATGCGGTATCCTCCCTTCCCTATCCCGCCTTCGATTATACGTTGGTAGACTCGGTATACTTTTCGGTGCAGAAGTGTTTTGGCCTGCCCGCCGGCCTGGGCGTGTGGCTGGCCAACGACCGCTGCATGGCCAAAGCCCGCGAGTTGCAGGAGAGCGGCCTGTCTGTCGGCTCCTACCATACCTTGCCCGCACTCCTGGAGAAAGCCTTGTTGAGCCAAACGGTGGAGACACCAAATGTGCTGAACATCTACCTGCTCGGTAAGGTACTGGAGGACATGAACCGCAAGGGTGTGGCCACCATCCGCCAGGAAACAGAGGCCAAGGCAGCCCAGATTTATACTTTCCTGGAACAGAGCAAAGTCTTTTCACCAGCCGTGGAAAATCTGCAGCAACGCTCCAAAACCACCATCGTGGCCAACACCAGCATACCTGCTTCCGAGGTGAATAAGCACTTAGCGAAGTATGATTTGCAGGTCGGCAGCGGCTACGGCAAGTATAAAGAGAGCCAGATCAGGATCGCCAACTTCCCGGCCCATAGCCCGGAGCAGGTGGCGAGGCTGCTGGAGAAACTGAAGGAGGTAGAAAAGTTAGGGAGTTAGGGAGTTAGGGAGTTAGGGAGTTAGGGAGTTAGAGAGTTGGGGAGTTGGGGAGTTGGGGAGTTGGGGAGTTGGGGAGTTGGGGAGTTGGGGAGTTGGGGAGTTAACTCTTCTGAAATATAAATGAGAGCGGCTGGCACTACTTATAGTGCCAGCCGCTCTCATTTATATTTTGTCGTTTCCCTGCCGCAAGTTTAGCATTAGCGTAACTGGTGGCTACGTATGGCAGCAGTTTTTAAACTGCTTTGCTTTGAAAAAGCAAGGAAGCCGAGGCGCTGGCTATACGTTATACTTTGATGACAGCCGAAGTATACATTGTTGTTGATAACACCGCCAATGGCGGAAAATTATATCCCAGCACTACCCATAACTACATCAGCCATACTTTATACTTTGGCAAAGTATAAAGTATGGCTATCCTGCTAAAATGTACTTCCAACCTCGCAGCAAGCTTAAAGCTTACATGAAGTATAACCTGGCACATTGGTGCTAAGCCTACAGCAGATCAGGATGAAGCAACTCCTAAACTCTCTAACTTTTCTAGCTGCCAAACGTTTGCCTAACCTCCTGTTTCACCAGGTTAATGGCCTGCGCGGTGGGGTCCTGCTCGTTTACCAGTACGGTTTCCAGCACACGCTTGGCCAGGTCGGTGCCACGGGCGGCTTCGGGTAGTTCCTGGTAGGTTTTGTTGATGAGCTTCACCACATCCTCGCGGGCTTGGTTTACCTGCTGCCAAGCCTTCTCGCTCATATACACCTGCTGCGACATGTTATGGTTAAACTCATTCCTGATCTCAGAAAGCAGCAGGCGGTGGTACTCGGCCGCCGATTGCCCGGCCGGACTTACGCGCAGCAGCAGGTTGCTTGGCGTAATGCGCTCGAGCAGCAGCACTACGCGCTCATAAGCCTGCAACCGTATCGGGGTGATGATCTCGGAGTTCCGGCTATCCTTCTGCAGCGCGCGCTCTGCCCGCAGGCGGTCTTCGCGCTCGTAGTGCTTCTGCAGCAAGAAGTATAATCCTCCTACCAGCACGAGGGCAGGCAGGGCAAGTTTCACCAATTCTATCAGTAAAGCGAAAAAGTTGACCATGTTCTCTGTTTTTGAAGGTATAAATATCGCAAAAAATTAATTCTGCGGGCATGAATCATTTCATGGCTTTGCCTGTTTACTAAGTACAATGTAGCGCCGGCAAGCATTTTTATAGAATATTGCGTAAGTTTGTGGCTACAAATAAAGACATTCATACTATGGCAACAGAAACTAAAACTGCACCTATAACCCTGACAGAAAAAGCCTTGCAAGAGGTTAAAAATATATTGAAGGAGAAGAACGTACCAGCTGAGTATGGCCTGCGCATAGGTGTGCAGGGCGGTGGCTGCTCTGGGCTTTCGTACCTGCTGGGCTTCGACAAGCCGAAAGATTCTGATGAGACGTTTGAGCTGGACGGCGTAACGCTGATCATGGACAAGAAGCACGGCATGTACGTAATGGGCATGGAGGTTGATTTCCAGGATGGCCTGAACGCCCGTGGCTTTACCTTCAACAACCCACAGGCTAGCAGCACTTGCGGCTGCGGAAGCTCTTTCTCCGCTTAATTAAGAAAACCTTCTTTCTCTTAGATAGACAAAGCCCGGCCTCACCTGCCGGGCTTTGTTATTGTAGGCTATAGTAGAACTTCGGCTTCTGCTGGCGCGCGTTTACAACTCGTGTCCTGCTATGGTGTCGGGTCTCTGACTCGACTGACTTGCAGAGCCATAGTTTTATACTTGCCAGTTTATACTTCATAGCTCCTGCTGGCGCAAGCGTCCGCTTGTGCCTCTATTAGCCGCTGCTTCCTACAACCTGAACCAAGCTATACTTAGTAGCCGCCGCTGATCCACGGCTTTACAACCTGCTCATTTCATTTATACTTTCTGCTCTCAAGCCCGAGAGGGCTCGTCCTTTGGCATCGCGCGGTGTACATTTCCTTTGCTTGACCTGCGGTCTCTGCAATTTCGCTAAAGCGAAACCGGAAATCTACAAGGCGCTCAACCCAAGGACTGGGTATCATTTCGATAGCCGCCGCTGACGGAGCTTGAACCAAGTCCCCCTTTGAAGGGGGTAGGGGGATGATGACCGACTGCTGATTCCCCTCCTGGGAGGGGCCAGGGGTGGGTTTATACTTGTAGGGACAGGTCGCAACCTGTCCGCGCGATACTAGCTACAATGAAACTTATACTTCAGCAGCAGCAACTACACAGCTCCCTCTCCTGTATTTAGGAGAGGGTTGGGGAGAGGTGAAAAGGGCAGGCAACCTTATATAACTCTTTAACTCAAAACGTTCTCGTCATACTTTCCGGCACCACAAGTATAAAGTCAGCCTTGTTTTTATGCTCATCGGATAGGTCCTCCAGGTTGGTCTGAAGCACGGTGGTGATGGTGCGGGTTTTTACCTGTGGCCGGAGCTGCCTGAGGTACCAGCCAATGCCCTCAAAGTTATCGGAGTGGTAAGCGCCGTTGAGGTGCAGCACCTGCCTCCCCTGCTCTACCTGCCCAAGTATAAAATGCGCCATGGTGGCATCCTTCAGCGCCTGCGCCTGCACAATGTTTATACTTTTGGTGTTGCCGTGCGTGTTGCCGCCGAACATTGCCATCATCCCCTTATACCCCGGAAGCTCCATATCCAGCGCAATCGGCAGCGGGGCAATATACTTCCTGGCCTCCTGTGAGATGCCTTCTAACGCGGCCAGGCTACCACCGGAAACCATGGCTGCGTAGCGGCGCGGCACGTTGGTGGCGATAAAGGGGATGCGCTGCTCTTTGGCCAGGCGCACCACCGGCCTGTAGTCGGTGGCGTAGTTTGGCCACGGCCTTGCCTCCTGCTCAAAGTTCTTTTCCGGCGCCTGCCCCGCCAGGTACTCATCCAGCACCAACTGCACATCGGCCTCAAACATCTCAGCGCCAATAGCGAATTTCTGAGGGCGCTCCCGGTGCAAGTCTTTGGCCACCTCCAGCTGCAGCCAATGCGCGATCGGGTCGTTGTGCTGCTCGCCAAAAAGTATAACCTCCGCCTCCTGCAGTTCCTTCAGCATTTTGCCGTAGTGTATACTTTTACCCTCCGCCGTGAACAGGCGGTAAGCAGGCTTATCCTTTTTCTGCGCCATGGCTACTGTGGTTATCGCTATCAAAAGAAGTGTCAGGAATTTATACTTCATTGCCTTATAAATCTGATTTTATACTTCAAGATAATAAAAATAGCCGGCACCTGAGGCACCGGCTATCGCTATACTTTATACTTAGTCTCTTAGATCAAAGCTATTATTCGAAGTTAATCCGTACTTCTGGCAACTCCTCCTTAGGGTCGAAAATGACACCCGCTTCAGCTGCATATTCTTCTATGGTTGTTGTAAAACCAACTGCCTTTCTACGCCTATTCACGTTTTCTACATCGTCAATCGGCCAGATAGCATGCCTTGCATCCTCTCGTATAAAATTGACTGCCTGTGTGCCGTATAGCTGCTTTTCACCTTTCCACATCAGCAACCTGTCACGCATTTTAGCGGCATCTGTACCGCTTGCCTCCCCCTGCTTGGCCATCTCCTCCATCTGTGGCAGGTACTTCTCTATTGTCGCTGTGTTGGAGTGCTGCACCACATAAAAAACTGCATCAGCCGCTTTCTCTCCTATTCTGCTCTTTGGCAACCACCCATACTTCTCAAGTATAGGCAATACCTTCGTCTGATTAGTAGAGTCTATTTGCCGCATTTTATGGATATAGGCCCTTTGGGCACTAGGGTCAGCATTGATAGAATCCCAATCCACATCTCGCACCCCTTGGTCATGATCGTATATCTCCTCCAACTCCTGTTGCAGCAACGTATAATCCGGTTGCTCTTCTTTAACAGTTGAGGCAGCATTGTTATCTGCCTTATTCTGGCATCCAGCCAGGAGCAGCAGAAGGATAACCGGTACGATCGTTTTCATACGCTGTTTAAATTGGGAAGCAATTACCAAAAGTCTTGTGTCTTATGTCCTGATACTTGTGTCGGAGGATTTACACCCTATAAAACAGCCATTTCGACAGCTCCTTGTAGTTTACTTTTTTGCCATACATCAGGATGCCCACGCGGTAGATGCGGCTGGCGATCCAGGTGGTGAACACGAACCCGGCCACCAGCAGGCCCATTGAGAGCAGCAGCTCCCAGGCAGGCACGCCAAAGGGTACACGCACCATCATCACGATCGGCGAGGTGAGCGGGATCATGGACATCCAGAAAGCCACTGGCCCGTCCGGGTTTTTGAGCACGATGGAGTACGACATGATGAAGGCAATGACCAGCGGAATAGTGATCGGCATCATGAATTGCTGCGTGTCCGTCTCGTTATCCACAGCGGCGCCAATGGCCCCGAACAAGGAGCCGTAGAGCAGGTAGCCACCCAGGAAGTAGAACAGGAAGCATCCGAAAATAAGCGCCACCGGGAGGTTGGCAAAGCTGGATTTGATGTCGCTGAAGGTGCTGGCAAACTCATCCTGGCCCTGCGGGTTCTCCATAGCGGTAGGGTCTTGAGCTGTTACCTCCCCACCCTGCGCGGCCATCTGCCCTGCCGCATACTGCGCCGCCGGTGATGGCGCGGCATCCACGCCAAAGGCAGCCGAAACGGCCGTTACCGCTATAAACGAAAGGACGATCCAGAGCAGGAACTGCGTCAGGCCCACGGCGGCTATCCCAACGATCTTGCCCATCATCAGCTGAAACGGCTTCACCGAGGAGATCATCACCTCCACGATGCGACTGGTCTTCTCCTCTATCACCCCGCGCATGATCTGCACGCCGTACAGGAAAATAAAGAAGTAAATGATCACAGCGCCAACCACGCCGGCAATAGAGGTAATGATGGCGTTGTTGTCTTTTTCGCCCTGCGCGCTCAGGTTAACTGCCGTGAGCTTTACGTCGGCTTTTATCTTATCCAGTGTCTCGCGGTCGAGGCCGGAGGCGAGGTAGCGCTGGTTCTCAATCTCCTTCTCCAGCATGTTCTCCAGGCGCACCTGCGTTTGTATGCTGATGTTCTTCTTGCCGTACACCACAAACCCCTTGGGGTCTTCTATGGTCATCTCCGGGACGTAAAGCAGCGCCGTGTTGTCTGTTTCCTGGTATAGCAGCTTGGCCTGGTCCAGCGATCCGGCCAACGGAATAAAGGTGATGTCCTCCTTATTCTCCAGCTTGCCCTGGAAAAGGCCGCTCTCGTCCAGCACCATCACCGTCTCCGCCTCATCCGACATACCAATGAGCAGGCCCGGCAAAATCATGAAGGTGGCCAGCAGCAGCGGCGTGAGCAACGTCATGATGATAAAGCTCTTTTTGCGCACGCGCGTCAGGTACTCGCGTTGTATGATCAGCCAGATTTTATGCATGGTGGGTTTCCTTTACTTTTCGGATGAAGATTTCGTTTATACTTGGCACCAGCTCCACAAAGGAGTGCACCTCCACGCGCTGGATCAGGTAGCGCAGCAAGTCGTTGGGCGAAGTGTCGTTCAGCAGCCTCACGTTGGCCCTGAAAATGCCGTGGTTGTCGTGCTGCTCGAGCACCTCAAAATCAGGCGAGGTGATCATCAGGTGGCCGTTGCCTATAATTTGGTAGGTGTCGGTTTTATAGGCATCCTTTATCTCCTTCACGGGCCCGTCCAGCACTTTCTGTGCCCGGTTGATCAGGGCAATGTTATCGCAGAGCTCCTCCACCGACTCCATGCGGTGCGTGGAGAAAATGATCGTGGCGCCACGCTCGCGAAGGCTCAGGATCTCGTCTTTTATCAGGTTGGCGTTGATGGGGTCGAAGCCGGAGAAAGGCTCGTCGAGGATGATCAGCGAAGGCTCGTGCAGCACCGTAGCGATAAACTGCACCTTCTGCTGCATCCCCTTGGAGAGGTCCTCAATGTGCTTGCCCAGCCACTCGCGTATCTCAAAACGGTCTACCCAGGCTTTGATGCGGGCGGTTGCCTCCTCTTTGCTCAGTCCTTTGAGTTGGGCCAGGTACAGCAGCTGCTCCCCCACCTTCATCTTCTTATACAGGCCGCGCTCCTCGGGCAGGTAGCCCATATCCTTGATGTGATTGGGTTTCAGGCGCTCGCCTTTAAAGTATATTTTGCCGCTGTCGGCGCCCGTAATCTGGGTAATGATGCGAATGAGCGATGTTTTGCCCGCACCGTTGGGACCAAGCAAGCCGAAAATGCAGCCCTGCGGAATTTCGAAGCTCACGTTGTCGAGGGCAGTGTGGTTGGCGTAGGTTTTAGTCACGCCATCAATCTTCAGAATACTCAAGGGTGTTTGGATTTAGTTTATTCAAATATAACTATAAAGCTGTAGAATATAGCTGATACACGATGCTTAATCGACAAAGCAACGTATAAAACGGACCAAACCACGGCTATACCTGATGGAGAAAGTATAAAAAAGTAAAAAGCCCGGCTTCCTGTGTATACGGAAAGCCGGGCTAAAACTATAGGTCAGGAAGATCTTTTACTGGAAGTAATCCTTCACTTTCTCAAAGAATCCCTTTTCGTTCTTGCCTGGGTTAGGCGTAAAGTTGCTGGAGTAACGCAGGCCTTCCAGCACCGCTTTCTCATCGCTGCTCAGGCTCTTCGGTGTCCACACGTTCACGTGGATCAGCTGGTCGCCTTTGCCGTAGCCGTTGATATCCTGTATGCCTTTGCCGCGCAGTCTGAAGATCTCGCCACTTTGCGTACCCGGCTTAATGCTGATCTTCACTTTACCCGAGATGGTTGGCACCTCTACCTCAGCACCCAGGGCAGCATCTACAAAGCTAATGTATTGCTCAAAAATCACGTTGTTGCCTTCGCGCTTCAGGGTTGGGTGCGGCTCCTCCTCAATCTGGATCAGCAAATCACCCGGCACGCCACCGCGCTCCGGCACGTTGCCCTTGCCGCTCATGCTCAGCTGCATGCTGTCCATGACGCCACCCGGCACATTGATCGTGATCACTTCCTCCTGCAACTCTCTGCCGCTTCCGTGGCAGGTGTTACAATTATTAGTCACGATGCGGCCTTCGCCGTTACAGGTAGGGCAGGTTGCCGTAGACACCATCTGTCCCAGCATGGTATTTACCACCTTACGTACCTGTCCGGAGCCCTGGCACGTGCCGCAGGTTTGCATGTCGGTGCCGTTCTTGGCGCCGTTGCCCCCGCAGGTAGCACAGGCTACGTAACGCTTCACTTTGATCTTTTTCTCTACGCCGTTGGCTATCTCCTCCAGAGTGAGCTTGAGCTTGATGCGCAGGTTGGATCCTTTGCGCTGGCGGCGTCCGCCGCCTGAGCGACCGGAACCTCCGAAGAAGCTCTCGAAGCCACCGCCGCCGAATATGTCGCCGAACTGCGAGAAGATATCATCCATGTTCATGCCACCGCCGCCAAAGCCGCCGTTCATGCCCTGGTGGCCGAACTGGTCGTAGCGCTGGCGCTTCTGCTGATCGCTCAGCACCTCGTAAGCCTCTGCCGCCTCCTTAAACTTGTCTTCGGCGGTGGGGTCGTCGGGGTTTTTATCGGGGTGGAATTTGATGGCGATTTTGCGGTAAGCCTTCTTTATCTCCTCCTGCGTGGCGCCTTTGCTTACCCCCAAAACCTCATAATAATCTCTCTTAGCCATGGCTTACGCTCCTATTACTACTTTCGCAAAACGGATCACCTTCTCGTTAAGGGTATATCCTTTTTCAATTATATCTACAATCTTACCTTTCAACTCCTCTGACGGGGCCGGAATCTGCGTTACCGCCTCATGGAGATCGCTGTCGAAGTCATCGCCCGCCTTTGTCTCCATTGCCTTCAGCCCTTTCTGCTGCGTTACGTGCTTTAACTTGTGGAACACCAGCTCCAGCCCCTGCAGCATCGTATCCAGCTCCTTGCTCTCCTCCATGGCCTGGCGCGCGCGCTCCATATCGTCGAGCACCGGCAGCAACTCGGTCATCACGTCCTCGGAGGCCGTTTTGGTCAGCTCCAGGCGCTCCTTGGCCGTACGGCGACGGAAGTTCTCGAACTCCGCCATCAGGCGCACAAACTTATCTTTCATCTCCGCCAGTTCTGCAGCTGTCTTATCTTCCTGCATCTCGGCAGAAGAAGTGGCTTCGGCTGTTTCGTCCACCTGGTTCAGCTCTTCATCGGCGGTTGCGTTGGCAGTGTTTTTCTGCAATTCCTCTTGTTCCTGCTCCTTTTTAATATCTTTATCTGACATAATGCCTTAAAAAAGTTAGGTTGATGTGTCTATACTGTCTTGTCAATTGTCTTGCCAAACCCCTGTTTGTGCCAAGTTGACACAAATTAATTTTGAATGAGCGGCTGAATGAATGAGTGCATGTATTTCTCTTCTTGTGATCTTGTTAGAAGGGAAGTGGAGCAACAGCTACAACGTATAAGCTATAGTATCGATCTTAAACATTCACTCATCCACTCCATCAACACTCACGCCTTAAAAAAAATCGGTAGCAAGCTTTGCAGCCTCTACCGATCCTGGTTTTATACTTTTACCGGGGTATGCTTTAGCTGTTTAGCGCATCCCAGATCAAATCCTTCAGTTGGGTGATGTTCTTGCCCGTGATGCTCGAGATGAATACCGTCTGCAGCCCCTCCGGCAGGGTCTTGCGCATCTCCTCTTCCAGTTCCTCGTCCAGCATGTCGGATTTGGTGATGGCAAGTATACGCTTCTTATCCAGCAACTCCGGATTAAACTTCTCCAGCTCGTTAAGCAGCACGTTATATTCCTCGGCTATGTCTGCGCTCTCACATGAAACCATAAACAGCAGCATCGAGTTCCGCTCAATGTGACGCAGGAAACGGAAGCCGAGTCCCTTGCCTTCCGAGGCCCCCTCGATGATGCCCGGGATATCGGCCATCACAAAGGATCTGTAGTCGCGGTAAGCTACCACCCCCAGGTTAGGCTCCAGCGTGGTGAAGGCATAGTTGGCAATCTTCGGTTTAGCCGCCGACACGACCGACAGAAGCGTGGACTTTCCGGCGTTCGGGAAGCCCACAAGGCCCACATCGGCCAGCAGCTTCAGCTCCAGCACCACCCACTCCTCTATGCCCGGCTCACCTGGCTGCGCATAACGCGGCGTCTGGTTCGTGGGGGATTTAAAGTGGGCGTTGCCCAGGCCGCCGCGGCCGCCGGGGGTAAGTATAATTTCCTGCCCGTCCTCGGTAATCTCGCACATGATCTCACCGGTCTCGGTGTTTCGGGCGATGGTGCCGAGCGGAACCTCCAGCACCTCATCCTTGCCTTGCGCTCCCGAGGAGTGGCTCGGGCCACCGTTCAGGCCGTTCTCGGCGATGACGTGCTTGCGGTACTGCAGGTGCAGCAGCGTCCAGAGCTGGGCGTTGCCGCGAAGTATAACGTGCCCTCCACGGCCTCCGTCGCCCCCGTCGGGACCACCTTTCGCCGTTTTTTTATCCCGATGCAAGTGTGCGGAACCTCCGCCACCATGCCCGGAACGTGAGCAGATCTTAACGTAGTCTATAAAGTTGCTTGATGCCAAATCGTGTTAAGCCCTAGGCTTATTTTTTCTCTTCCTGCTTTTCCTTTAACGCATCAATATGCTGGCACAACGCCTTGAAGATGTCCTCTATCTCCCCGATGCCATCCACTGCAAAGAACTTCCCCTGCCCGGCGTAATAGTCTGCCACCGGCCTGGTTTTGGTGTTGTACTCCTGCACGCGCTTTCGGATCAGTTCTTCGTTCTGATCATCCGGTCGCCCAGAGGTTTGGCCGCGCAGCAACAGGCGCTTAGTCAGCTCCTCATCGTCCACGCGCAGGGCAATCATGGCAGATATCTCGGTGTCGTTGTCCTGCAACAGCTTATCAAGCCCCTGGGCCTGCGGCACTGTGCGCGGAAAGCCGTCGAAGATGAAGCCGGCAGCCTGGCGGTGCTCCTTCACCTTGTTCTCGATCATGCCGATCACCACTTCATCGGGCACCAGCAAGCCGTTATCCATCAGCTTTTTCGCTTCCAGGCCAAGTGCTGTACCGGCAGCGATCTCAGAACGCAGCAAATCGCCGGTAGAAAGGTGTATGAGGTTGTATTTATCTAACAGTTTTTGACTTTGGGTACCTTTTCCAGCACCTGGAGGGCCAAACAAAACGATGTTAAGCATATCTTATCGCTAAATTAAAAAGCAAATATAAGTATAATTTCTCTGTACTTTCTGATTTTATGAGGCTTGGCGGGCACCCGTAACCTCCTGCCTCAGAAGCCTGCTAACGCTACCTGTAGGGCAGGGTTACGATACGATCTTGTAGATGTCGCGCAGGTTTCGGCCAAGGCCGTTATAGTCCAGGCCGTAGCCCACGACAAAATCATTGGGGATAGACCGCGCCACGTATTTTACGTCCAGCGGGTGCTGCAGGCAATCGGGTTTCATGAGCAGGGTAGCCACCTCCACGGAGGCCGGGCCGCGCTCCTTTAGTTGCTGCAACAGGCCGTGCACCGTGTGGCCGGTATCCACGATATCCTCGAGCACCACTACATGGCGGTGCTGTACGTCTTCCGTCAGGCCCAATACCTCCTTTACCTTCCCCGTGCTCTGCATGTCCTGGTAGCTGGCCAGGCGGATAAACGAAACCTCGCAAGGGATGGAAACGCGCTTGAGTAAATCAGCGGCGAACATAAACGAGCCGTTTAGCACGGCCAGAAACAGCGGCTGCTTTTCGGCATAGTCCTTATCCAACTGCTCGGCCAGCATGGTGATGCGGGCTATAATCTCCTCTTCACAAATGTAAGTGCTAAACTCGCAATCGTGAATCTTAATCTTGCGCGGGTCCATGTAATATTGGTTTGATCTTGAACAAAGGTAAGTATAAAATAAAAGATAAGCCCAACCTGGAGCCGGGCTTATCTTCATTTTTAACGGCGAAAGTTATTTTACCGTGCCTGCCAGCGTTAGCGTTACCGTGTGCTGTCCGTTTATACTTGCCGTGGCTGGAGTCAGCTGCTCCAGGTTCATATTGATTCTGTCCAGCTCGATCGGCGCCTCCGGAATCGGGGGCTCCTGCTCCAGGGCAATGTGCGGCGCAATCACCAACGACACAATGGACATGAGCTTGATAAGGATGTTCATACTTGGGCCGGAAGTATCCTTGAACGGATCGCCCACGGTATCGCCCGTAACAGAGGCCTTATGTGGCTCAGAGCCCTTGTACTCCATCACCCCGTTAATCATTACTCCTTTCTCGAAGGATTTCTTGGCGTTATCCCAGGCACCACCGGCGTTCGATTGGAACATCGCCATCAGTACACCTGACACGGTTACCCCGGCCAACGTACCACCTAGCACCTCGGCAGAGGAAGTATCGGGGAACACATCCCGGAAGCCAAAGCCGATGATGATCGGCACCAGCAAGGCAATAGCGCCCGGCAGCATCATCTCTTTGATAGCTGCCTGCGTGGAGATGGCCACGCATTTTTCATACTCTGGCTTCCCCGTGCCCTCCATGATACCCGGAATCTCGCGGAACTGGCGCCGCACCTCGTGCACCATCGCCATAGCCGCACGGCCTACCGCCGCAATAGCCAGGGCAGAGAAGATAAACGGGATCATGGCCCCGATAAACAGGCCGGCCAGCACCGGCGCCTTGTAAAGGTCTATACTTTCGATGCCGGCTATACCTACGAAGGCAGCAAAGAGCGCCAGCGAGGTAAGCGCGGCAGAGGCAATGGCGAAGCCTTTACCCGTGGCAGCAGTGGTGTTACCCACAGCATCCAGGATGTCGGTGCGCCCGCGCACTTCTCTTGGTAACTCGCTCATCTCGGCAATACCGCCGGCGTTGTCGGCAATAGGACCGAAGGCATCAATGGCCAGCTGCATGGCTGTGGTAGCCATCATGCCCGCCGCCGCAATAGCCACGCCGTACAAGCCGGCTGCCGCGTAAGATAGCACGATACCAGCCGCCAGCACGATGATCGGCAGCACCGTGGAATGCATCCCCACTGCCAGACCGGCAATAATGTTGGTGGCATGGCCTGTGGAAGATTGCTGCACAATGGAGTTAACCGGCTTTTTGCCCATGGCTGTGTAGTACTCGGTGATGATACTCATCAACGTACCCACCACCAGGCCCACGATCACGGCCATGAACACACCGTTGCTGGTGAACTCAAAGTTACGAAGGTTCAGGTTCTCCGGCAGCAGCCAGTGAATGACAAAGTAGGAAGCTACGGCCGTAAGTATAACTGAGATCCAGTTGCCGCGGTTAAGCGCCGCTTGCACATCGCCGCCCTCACTCACGCGCACGAACAGCATCCCGATAAGCGAGAATACGATGCCCAGACCTGCGATGAGCATGGGAAGTATGATCGGGGACAGCCCGCCGAAGTTATCTGATACCTCTACCTCACGGCCCAGCACCATGGTGGCAAGTATGGTAGCCACATAAGAACCGAAAAGGTCGGCCCCCATACCAGCCACGTCGCCCACGTTATCGCCTACGTTATCGGCAATGGTGGCGGGGTTGCGCGGGTCATCCTCCGGGATGCCGGCCTCTACCTTGCCCACCAGATCGGCGCCCACATCGGCAGCCTTGGTGTAGATACCACCACCCACGCGGGCGAACAGGGCGATGCTCTCAGCGCCCAGCGAGAAACCGGTGAGCACTTCCAGGGCAATCTCCATTTCCACGCCATTCACAGCGCCCCCCTGGCTCTGTACAAACAGGTAGTAAAAAAGTATGAACAACGACCCCAGGCCCAGCACCGCCAGGCCGGCCACGCCCATGCCCATCACGGATCCGCCTGCAAAAGACACGCTTAAGGCTTTGGAAAGGCTGTTGCGGGCTGCCTCCGCCGTACGCACGTTAGCTTTGGTGGCGATGCGCATTCCTATAAAGCCGGCCAGGGCCGAGAAAACAGCGCCTATCACAAAGGCGCCCACAATAAGCGGATGGGATTTCTCGCCGGTGTAGCCCAGGTAGAAGAGGAACACGGAGGCGATGATAACAAAATAGGCAAGTACTTTATACTCGGCTTTCAGAAAGGCCATGGCGCCATCGGCGATGTGGCGTGCAATCTCTGTCATGCGCTCGTTGCCGCTCGGCTGCTTCGTCACCCAGGCCGACCTGATAAGGGTATAGATCAGGGCTGCCACTCCAAAGCCAGGAATTGCATAAAGAATCGGTTCCATTCAGTTAGATTAAAGGTTAAAGGGATATTTCTATATAGTTATTAAAGAAAAGTGATTCCGTAGACTTTTCCAAATATCCCTCCCCCTTTCCTGCTGAAGCAGATTTCACCTATACTTCTATACTTTAGCAAGTTGCAACATCGATTTAAAAGCGCAACACCATTTCTGATTATACAGCCCTATTGATAGGAATTGGAGGCTTTTAGAGCTCCGGCATTCTTATTTAAAAGTAGCTAGAGCAACTAAACGCTCTGCAAGCACTAAAGTAGAAGTTGCTTGTAGTAGCGGGGCAGTCTTGTCTGAGGGGAGCTTTCACCTCTCCCCAGCCCTCTCCTTTTCTCAAGAGGCCCTGCCCCAAAACAGGAGAGGGAGTTTCCCGTTACGGGGTCCAACCACCCCTACCCCTCCTTGCCTAAGAAGGGGAGCCTGTAATTACTCCTGCTGAAGTATAGGTTGCATAGCTGCTGCCGTTGCGCGGACAGGTCGCGACCTGTCCCTACAAAGTATAAACCCACCCCTAGCCCCTCCCAGGAGGGGATTTGTCAGCAGACGATTACATCCCCCTACCCCCTTCAAAGGGGGACTTGGCTGAAGCTCCGTCAGCAGCGGCTATCAAACTGATCCCAGTCCTTGGGTTGAGCGCCTTCTATTGATGCGGTGCTGAGCTTGCTCAGCAGCCCGGAGCGCCAGCGAGGAGCAGCTTCAATAGTCAGCGCGATGCCCGAGGACGAGGCCTCCCGGCTTGGAGGAAGGCAAAACCAGAAATGAAACAGGCAGGTTGTAAGGCCGTGGATGAACTGTCGCTAATAAAGATAGCTTGCTTCCAGTTGCGGGAAACAGTAACTATGAAAGTATAGCCAAAGTTGAAATATGACTCTGCGAGCCAGTCGGGTTACAAACCCGACATCATAGTAGGCGAAGCAGGGGCAGGCAAAGGCACAAGCGGACGCTTGCGCCAGAAAAGTATAAAGTAAGACCGAAGCAAGAACAGCGAAAGTACAGAGTGAAAATGCACTCCCACTTACGCCAGAAAAACAGCTTTAAACTTACAGCTTCTCCATCAGCACTTTATACAAAGCCACCATACTCTCGATATCCTTCTTATGCACGATCTCGTTTGGCGTGTGCACATTGTCCTCAGGAGCCCCTACAAAGCACCAATCCCAGGGATGGGCGCTGCGCTGCAGCTCCTTGGCGTCGCTGCCGCCGGCTCCCTCCACCTCCAGCTGGTAAGGCACACCAGCCTCTTTGGCAATGTTAATGATGCGTTGCACGTAAGACCGGCGCGGAATCAGGCTGTC